>NZ_CP014301.1:3937500-4537500 GCF_001562255.1 Bosea sp. PAMC 26642
AACGTCACCAACGCGCTCAAGACCCCGATCGCCGCCTCGCGTGAGCCGCTCGTCGAGGACAAGCTCCTGATGACCAAGCGCGGCGAGAATTTCGAGCAGGTGATGCGTGCCGCCGGCGCCAGCCCGGACCAGATCCGCGGCATGATCCAGGCCTTCAGCGGTCGGGTTCGCGTCACCGCCTTGCCCGACGGCCAGGTTTTGCAGGCCTTGTTCGCGCCGGGCCCGCAGCCCGGCGATCCCCGCCAGATCGTGCGCGTCTCCCTCCTCGCAAACGGCCAGCCCGAATCGACGGTTGCGATCAACGACAAGGGCGTCTTCGTTCCCGTCTCGCTGCAGAAGCAGGAGGTCGCCGGCCCGATGCGGCCTCAGCGCAAACCCGCGCAAAGCGACGACGAGGAGGAGGACGACGAGGAAGGCACCGGCGCGCGGCTGTACGAGAGCCTCTACGAGACCGGCCTGCGCCACGAGGTGCCGCGTCCGATGATCGACGAACTCGTGCGCATCTTCTCCTACGACCTCGACTTCCAGCAGCGCGTCCGGACCGGAGACAATCTCGAGATCGTCTTCACCGAGGACGACGAAGGCGAGCGCGGCGAGATTCTGTCGGCTGCATTGACGATCGGAGGCGAGACCCGCCGCGTCTTCCGCTACCAGGCGCCCGAGGACGGGCTGATCGAATATTTCGACGAGGAAGGAAAGTCGCTGAAGAAATTCCTGCTGCGCAAGCCGATCGCCGATGGCGAGATGCGCTCGGGCTTTGGTATGCGCTACCACCCGATCATGCGCTATTCCAAGATGCATACCGGCGTAGACTGGGCCAATCGCATCGGCACTCCGATCCTGGCGGCCGGCAACGGCACCGTGATCAGTGCGGGCTGGTCCTCGGGCTACGGCAAGCACACCGAGATCCAGCACGCCAACGGCTATGTCACGACCTATTCGCACCAGTCCAATTTCGCCAACGGCATCGTGCCGGGCGCCAAGGTGCGGCAGGGTCAGGTCATCGGCTATCTCGGCTCGACCGGCCTCTCGACCGGTCCGCATCTGCATTACGAGGTCAAGGTCAACGACAACTTCGTCAACCCGATGAAGATCCGCGTGCCGCGTGGCCGCGAGCTTGAGGGCCGTACGCTCGCCGAGTTCAAGCGCCAGCGCGATACCATCCAGGAGCTCAATGTACGTGCCGGAGGGGCGCTCGCGCAGTTGCGCTGAGCGCATGACGATGACGGCCGGCACGTGTCATCGAGCGCCCGGCGCTTGACTCGCGGCAGGGCGACGGCGCAGGGGGCTTGTAACCACCCTTCCAGCGCCGCGAGTTCAGGCCCATGCTCGCCTCCCTTCTCATCGTCTTTCCGGTCTTCGGCCTGATCGCGATCGGCTATGCCGCGCGCTGGACCAGGCTGCTGCGCGAGACGACCGGCGAGGGCCTGTCCGACTTCGTCTTCGTGCTGGCGGTGCCTTGCCTGCTGTTCAGGACGTTGGCGAAAGCCGACATCCCCGCCGCCCAGCCCTGGGGCTACTGGATCGCCTATTTCGCCGGCCTTACGGTGGTCTGGGCCCTGGCGATGCTGGTCGCGCATCGGATATTCGCCCGCAAGGGCCCCGAACTCGTGGTCTCGGGCTTCGCCGCGGCCCAGTCGAACACCGTCTTCGTCGGCATCCCGATGATCCTGAAGGCTTATGGCGAAGCCGGCGCCGTGCCGCTCGGACTGCTGCTGGCGGTGCATCTGCCCGTCACCATGACGGCCGCGACCATTCTCGCCGAAGGCCGGTCCGCATCCTTCGCCATGCTGGTGAAGCGCCTCTTCACCCATCCCATCATTGTGGGCATCCTGCTTGCCATGGCCGTGCGGCCGGTCATCGGCCTCGTCCCGCAGCCGATATGGACGCTGGTCGATCTTTTGGCCGGAGCCGCCGTACCCTGCGCCCTGATCAGTCTCGGCATCGCCATGCGCCGCTACGGGCTCGCCTCGGGCCTCGGCCTGCCTCTGATCCTCAGCGTGCTGAAGCTCGGCCTCCACCCGCTGATCGTCTATGTGCTGGCGACACGCGTCTTCGACATGCCCCCGCATTGGTCGGGCGTCGCCGTGCTCTTCGCCGCCTGCCCATGCGGGATCAACGCCTATCTCTTCGCCGAGCGCTACCGGCAGGGTATCGCCGATGCATCGAGTGCGATCGCGCTCTCGACCATGCTCTCGCTTTTCACCACCGCTGCCTGGCTGACTTGGCTCGGCGTCGGCTGAGGCCGCTACCCGTCATGCAAATCCAAGTCGCTTCCTGATCTCGGCTGCGGTCACACCACGCGCCCTCAGATCGGCGAGGCTTTCCGAACCGCGACTCTTGGCGAGCTTGTCTCCGCCTTCGTTCAACAGCAGCGGATGGAAATGATAGAGCGGCGTCGGCAGGCCGAGCAGACGCTGAAGCACGACATGGATATCGGTCGCGGCCTCCAGATCACGCCCCCGCACGACGTGACTGACGCCCTGCAGGGCGTCGTCGACGACGACGGAGAGATGATAGCTCGTCGGAACATCCTTGCGCGCCAGCACGACGTCGCCCCAGCGCGCCGGGTCGGCGATGACGGTTCGTTGCTGCCCGTCTTCGTCAAACACGACATAGCCGGGCGCTTCTCCGGTGGCGGCAAGCGCCCGGTCCATTGCGAGCCGCAGCACATGCGCTCCCCCTGCCGCTACCCGTCGCCTGGCATCGTCTTCGTCGAGATCGCGGCAGGTGCCCGGGTAAAGCGGCGCGCCGTCCGGATCGGCGGGCCAGGGCTGCCCCGATTGCGCCTCGCGGGCCGTAACGGCGCGCTTTACCTCTTGCCGTGAACAGAAGCAGGGATAGACCAGCCCCCTCGCCCGCAAGCGTGCCACCGCTTCCGCATAATCGGAAAAATGCTCGGATTGCCGCCGGAGCGCTCCGTCGAAGCGGATTCCGAGCCAGGCGAGATTGTCATGGATCGCCTGCTCGAACTCCGGCCGGCAGCGCTCTTTGTCGATATCCTCGATCCGCAGCAGCAGCCGGCCGCCATGCTTCGCGGTGAAGCACTGATTGGTCAGCGCCGAGAGTGCGTGCCCCAGATGCAGCCGCCCATTAGGGCTTGGCGCAAAGCGTAAGACCGGTTTGCCACCATCGGGAGAGGACGCTGCCATAGTCGCCTGTTTATGGTCTCGGCCGCCGGCCGCCAAGGCCCGAACCCCTGCTGACGAACGATGACCATGCCCCGCGATAGAGACGTGCCATGACCCTGATCACCTGCGACGCCGATCTCAAGGAAGGCATGGCGGCGCTGCTTGCGCTCCATCCTCATTGGGCTGCCATCATCGATCGCGTCGGCCTGCCGCCGCTGCGCCGCCGCGCGGACGGTTTCGAGGGCCTGGCGGCGATCATCGTCGCGCAGCAATTGTCGGTAGCGAGCGCGCGCGCCGTCTGGGCGAGGGTTGCAACCGTGTTCGATCCGCTGACACCGGAGCGCATCCTGGCCGCAAGCGACGACGATATGCGCCTCTCGGGGCTGTCGCGCCCCAAGCAGCGCACCCTGCAGGCACTGGCGACCGCTCTCCTAAACGGCGCCCTCGATCTCGACACGCTGGCCGATGCCCCGGCCGACGCCGTCCATGCCAAGATGACGGCGATCTCCGGCATCGGACCCTGGACCGCAGACATCTACCTGCTGTTCTGCCTCGGTCACCGCGACGCCTTCGCCGCGGGCGACCTCGCCATACAGGAGGCTGCAAGGCAGGCCTTCGGCCTCGCCGCCAAGCCAAAGGCCGCCGAGTTGCTGGCGCTCGCGGAGGCATGGCGGCCCTGGCGTGGCGTTGCCGCCCGCCTGCTCTGGGCCTACTACGCCGCGATCAAGGCACGCGAGGGCGTCAACGCCTGACGATTAACTCCGGGTGAGCTTCAGCGCCGTCTGCGCTGCCGTCCTCAAAAAGGCGGTGTCGCTCATCAGCGTCACCATCCTGGCACCCATCGCCAGGAAGGCTTTTGCCCGTTCGGCGCTCTGGGCATAGACCGCAACCGGCTTGTTCACCGCCGCCGCCCGCGTCACGATATGCGCGATCGCCTCGTCGACCTCCTTGGCGCCCGAATCGACGCGTGCGCCGCCCGACAGCGCGATCGACAAATCGGAGGGACCGACGAAGACGGCGTCGATGCCGTCCAGCGCCAGGATATCGTCGAGGATCGCCATCGCCTCGCGGGTCTCGATCATCGCGAAGGACAGCGAGAAGCGGTTCGCTTCCTTGAGATAGCCGTTCTGGTCGAGTCCGGAGGCGCCCAGGCCGCCATAGCTGCCCCAGCTGCGCTCGCCCATCGGCGGATATTTCGAATAGGCCGCGAAGGCCTTCGCATCGGCCATGGTGTTGATCATCGGCGCGATCACGCCCGAGGCACCGGCATCGAACAGGCGCGACACGTTCTGGAACTCACCGACCGCAATACGCGCCAGCGCCGGCTTGCCGGCCGCATTGATCAGCGGGATGGCCCGGATGACCTCGCCCAGCGTGATCGGCCCGTGCTGCATGTCCAGGGTGACGGCATCGAAGTCCTCCTGCGCCAGAATTCCGGCAATGCTCGGAGACGCGATGCCGCACCACGCCGAGACGACCGTGTCGCCCTTGGCGAGACGGTCGGCGAGAGAGGACAGGACGGTCGGTTTGGCCATGGCGCGTTCATCCGGTTTGTGGGCCCGCTCTTGGACATGGCGGGTGCGTCAGGTTGGACCGGAGAGCCCCCGAAAAGCAAACGGGCGCCCATGCGCCCGTTTCAAACACGACCTGCGTTCCAGGACGCCTTCAGCGCCCGGCCTGTATTTCCTCGGCCGCCCGGATCAGCAGCTCGGTCATGACCCTGCGGATTTCGGCATCGCCAACCTCGACGCTGCCCGCTGCGAAATCCGTCTTGACCTTGCGCACGACATCCTCGTCGCCCGCTTCCTCGAAATCGGCCACCACGACCGATTTGGCATACGCATCCGCATCCGGCCCGCTCTTGCCGAGCTTCTCGGCAGCCCACAGCCCGAGCAGCTTGTTGCGCCGGGCCGTCGCCTTGAAGCGCAGTTCCTCGTCATGGGCGAACTTGTTCTCGAAAGCATCCTTGCGCTGATCGAAAGTCGACATGCGGATCAAATCCTCTCGGGAAGTATGGCCCCATCAGGGGCTCGGAATGGTGCCGATCTGCGCCATATAGGATGAGGCGCCCGGCAGGGCCAGTCCGGAATGCGCGTCCGGCCGCTATTGGCGTAACCATCACGACAGGCTTCCACAGCGGATTTGTTGCGTTTGCGGTGCAGAAGCGCCATATAGCGGGCGCGAAGTTCGCCTCTCGGCGGCCGTCGCATCGCGCCAACCGGCTTCGCGCTCGGGCCGATTCGGGTCATTCCGCATCGGCACATCGCAAATGCCGCACGACCAGGGCCAAGATCCCGCCGCGGGGCAGCCCGCGTCCAGAGAAAGGCCGACCTTTGGATTTCCTCAAGCCACGGTACATCCCCATGAATCGCCGCCGTCGCATCTACGAAGGCAAGGCGAAAGTCCTCTATGAAGGGCCAGAGCCCGGTACGCTGATCCAGCATTTCAAGGACGACGCCACCGCCTTCAACGCCAAGAAGCATGAAGTGATCGATGGCAAGGGGGTCCTGAACAACCGCATCTCCGAGCACATATTCTCGAACCTCAACGACATCGGCGTTCCCACGCATTTCATCCGCCGGCTGAACATGCGCGAGCAGCTGATCCGCGAGGTCGAGATCATTCCGCTCGAGATCGTGGTGCGCAACGTCGCCGCCGGCTCGCTCTCCACCCGCCTCGGGCTGGAGGAAGGCACGCAGCTGCCGCGCTCGATCATCGAGTTCTATTACAAGAACGACGCGCTGAACGACCCGATGGTCTCCGAGGAGCACATCACCGCCTTCGGCTGGGCGACGCCGCAGGAGATCGACGACATCATGGCGCTGGCCATCCGTGTCAACGACTTCCTCTCCGGCCTGTTCCTGGGCGCGGGCATCCGTCTCGTCGACTTCAAGATCGAGTGCGGCCGCCTCTGGGAAGGCGAGATGATGCGCATCGTCGTCGCCGACGAGATCAGCCCCGATTCCTGCCGGCTCTGGGACATCAAGTCGAAGGACAAGATGGACAAGGACCGGTTCCGCCGCGACATGGGCGGGCTGATCGAAGCCTATACCGAAGTCGCCCGCCGCCTCGGCATTCTCGGCGAGAACGAAAAGGCCGGACCGGCCGGACCACGGCTGGTCCAGTAACGTCGCCGGGTGCCGTGAGCCTGCCTCCCCCGGAATCGACAGCTTTGAAACGGGAGCGTTCGCGCTCCCGTTTTTGCGTCGTGGCGCTGCTGCTAGGCCTCTCGCTCATCGCTGGCTGCGGTCACGACTATGGCCAGATCATCACAGAGCTTCCAGCTGATCGCGGCTGGCAACCGCTGCCGATCGGCGACTGGGTGCTGAATGACGGCATCGCCGCCAAGGCGATGGTCTTCTGCCCGCGCGAAACCTGCCTGCGCCAGGGTTTCGCCGCTCTGATCACACTGGAAGGAGGCGAGGCCGACGCGCTGGAGGGACTGCTCCGGAAGGACCCGGCCAGCCTCGCCCGGAGCTTCGCCAAGCCGCCACCGATAGACGAGACCCGCAAGAAGGCCAAAGCCAAACCGTCGCCGCCGAAGAGCAGGACGACCGTGTCGCGCTTCTCAGACGATGGCGTCGCCGGCGTGCTCGTCGAGATTCGGGCCCGCGACGCGAATGGCAAGCGCGCCGCGACCGCGATCCTCTCGGCCCGCGAGGCCGGGGCCCTCGTCGTCGCGCTCGCCGTCAGCCCCGATCCCGACGCTGCCCGCCGCGATGTCGGCGCGACCTGGCGCAGCCGCTGATTCGCGTGAAAGCACGCGAAAAGGTTGAGCCGTCTCCGATTCGCCGTTAAGCCACGCCGATCAAGCCCTTGGAGAGCCGCAATGAAAGCCCGCGTCACCGTCACCCTGAAGACCGGCGTGCTCGATCCGCAGGGCAAGGCGATCGAAGGCGCGCTGAAATCGCTCGGCATCGACGGTGTCGGCTCCGTCCGCCAGGGCAAGATCTTCGATATCGAGCTGACGGGCTCCGACAAGCCGGCAGCTGAGGCGGCGCTGAAGACGGCCTGCGAAAAGCTGCTCGCCAACACCGTGATCGAGAATTACCGCGTCGAGATCGAGGGCTGATGCCGTGAAAGCCGCCGTCATCACCTTTCCCGGCTCCAATCGCGAAGGCGACGTCACCAAGGCGCTGAAGCAGGCCGGGGCCAGCGTTTCCCATGTCTGGCACGCCGACACCGACTTGCCCGCCGGCACCGACCTCGTCGTCCTGCCGGGCGGCTTCTCCTATGGCGACTACCTGCGCACCGGCGCCATCGCGGCGCGCGCCAACATCATGGATGCGACTCGGGCCCACGCCGCTCGTGGCGGCTATGTGCTGGGCATCTGCAACGGCTTCCAGATCGTCTGCGAGGCCGGACTGCTGCCCGGCATCCTGCGGCGCAACGCCGACCTGAAATTCGTCTGCAAGCGCCAGAATCTCGTCGTCGAGCGCAACGACACGCCCTATGCGAGTGCCTATGCCAAGGGGCAGGTCATCGATGTCTGCATCGCCCATGGCGAAGGCAACTACATCGCCGACGACGAGACGCTGGCGCGGCTCGAAGGCGATGGTCTGGTGGCTTTCCGCTATGCCGACGCGGACGGCAAGGTCACTCCGGCCGGCAACCCCAACGGCTCGCTGAACAATATCGCCGGCATCTATTCGCCCGGCCTGAACGTGCTCGGCCTGATGCCCCACCCGGAGAACCTGATCGATTCGCTGACCGGCGGGACCGACGGGCGGGCGATGTTCGAGAGCCTGATGGGCGGGAAGAAGGCGGCGTAAACGCGACTGCGTTGCACACCCGCGTTGTCATTCCGGACAAGCGGCGAAGCCGCGCCGATCCGGAATCCATTATAGAGCACCGCCAGCGCCCTATAATGGATTCCGGGTCTCCGCTTCGCTCCGCCCGGAATGACAACCCGTGTTACCACTCGTCCATACGAGCTTACCGTCCCGCCACCGCCCGCGACAGCAAGCGCCCCGCCGTTTCGGCGTCGAGGGGCCCGACATGCTTTTCCAGGATCCGCCCGTCGGGACCGATGAGAAACGTCTCCGGCACGCCATAGACGCCCCACTCGATCGCGGCGCGTCCGCCACGATCGACGCCGACCGCGGAATAAGGATTGCCCAGCGCACCGAGGAAACGCCGCGCATTCTCGGCCTCGTCCTTGTAGTTCATGCCGACGACGGCGACCTTGCCCTGCTTCACAGCCGGCGATTCCGCCATCGCCACCAGAAACGGATGCTCGACCCGGCAGGGCGCGCACCAGCTCGCGAAAACGTTGACGATGGTGGCGCGGCCCTTGGCCAGATCGGCCATGGCGAAGCTCGGCACCGGCTGGCCGCTGCGCTGCAGCCCTTCGAGCGGTGCAAGCGTGATCGGCGGGGCGGGCTTGTCGATCAGGGCCGAGGGCACCTTGCTGGCATTGCCCGAAAATAGCCCCGCCACAAAAACCAGCGACAGCGCGCCGAAGAGGATCAGAGGTACCAGAAAAATCAGCGGCGAACGCTGACGCGGAGCGATTTCGACCTCGCTCATGGGGCCGCCCTGCCGGAGCGGCGCCCGGCGCCACGCCGTTCCAGGGCGTCCAGCGCCCGCGCTTGCGCCCGGTGGTCGAGCAGGATGCCGGCGATCAGCCCGCCGAGTACCACGAAGACCGCACCATACGAAGCGAGGATGAAGCCGGCATGGGGTCCAAGATCACTCATGATTGAACTTCACTCATGCTAGCACGCCCTGCAGCGCCAGCCGGTCGAGCCGCTCGGCCTCCAGAATCGTCAGCGTCCGCACGCGCCGACGCATGATCTCGGCCCGCATCGCGACGAGATGCAGCGCCAGTGCCAGCAGCGTGAAGCCCGTCGCCAAAATCAGCAGCGGCCAGAGCATGCTCGGGTGGATGGTCGGCCCACCCGCCCGGAAGACCGAGGCGGGCTGATGCAGCGTATTCCACCAATCGACCGAGAACTTGATGATCGGCACGTTGACGAAGCCGACCAGCGTCAGGATCGCAACCGGCCGGCCGGCCCGCGAGGGCTCGTCGAGCGCACGCCGGAGCGCGATGATGCCGAGATAGATCAGCAACAGCACCAGGACCGAGGTCAGCCGGGCATCCCAGACCCAGTAGGTGCCCCACATCGGCTTGCCCCAGAACGCACCGGTCAGCAGGCAGATCAGCGCGAAGCACGCTCCGATCGGCGCCGCCGCCTTCTGCGCGACATCAGCGAGGGGATGGCGCCAGACCAGCGTACCCAGCGCCGACACCGCCATCATCGTGTAGAACATCAGCGCCAGCCACGCGGCGGGCACGTGCACGAACATGATCCGGATCGTCTCGCCCTGCTGATAGTCGGCAGGCACGACGAACCAGGCGAGATAGAAGCCCACCGCGAGTAGCAGCAGTGCCGCGCCCGCCAGCCAGGGCAGGAGCAGACCTGACAGGCGCATGAAGCGCGTCGGGTTTGCAAGGTCGATCAGGCTAGCCATCGGCGAGGCTTTGCGGCCTTTTCTCGTGAAATCGTCATCAGGCGTTCAGGATGTAGCAATCGGGCTCTCTCTCGACAATGCACGGACGGCGCTTGCATCGTCGCAGCCTATTCGGCCTGCCGCAGCGCAGCCGCAGCCGCGATCGTCCCGATTACGATCGCGGCCAGCGACAGCGCGCACATGATCAGAAACGGCGTTAGGAACGGAATCGTCCCGCCGACAGCGCTGTTGGCAGACGAAACCCCGAAGATCAGCACCGGAATCGTCAATGGCGCGACCAGCACTGGCAGGATTAGTCCGCCGCGCCGCAGACCCGCCGTCAGCGCAGCGCCTGCCGCGCCGATGAAGCTCAGCGCGGGCGTGCCGACCAGCAGCGTGGCCGCGACCGGAAGCATCGCCTCGCCCGGCAGCGCAACCAGAAGGCCGAGCAACGGCGCCGCCAGCGCCAGCGGCAGCCCCGTCGTCAGCCAATACGCCAGCGCCTTGGCGACCACGGCGAGTTCGAGCGGCAGCGCCGAGCCTCTGATCAGGTCGAGCGAACCATCCTCCTCGTCGCCCTGAAACAGCCGATCGAGCCCGATCAGCATTGAAAGCAGCGCGCCCAGCCAGAGGATCGCGGGGCCTATGCGCGAGAGCAGGTTCAGATCCGGCCCCAGCGCGAACGGCACCAGCACGACGATCGTCAGGAAGAACACGAGCGCAAGCTCTCCGCCGCCCCCGGCGCGGGCCGCAAGCGTCAGATCGCGCTTCAGGATGGCGAGGAAGGCCCGGCTCATGGTCCGATCCTGACCTCGCGCGCATCGTCGAGCCCAAGCGGACCATGCGTCGCGGCCAGGATCGCGCCGCCTTGGGCAAGATGGACTCGCATCAGCCCGACCAGCATCGCCTGCGAGGCGGCATCCAGCGCCGACATCGGCTCGTCGAGCAGCCAGAACGGCCGCCGCGTGACCAAAAGCCGCGCCAGCGCGACGCGCCGCCGCTGCCCGGCCGAGAGATAGCCGGCCGGCAGCGCGGCCACATGCGGCAAGCCGACAGCGGCCAGAGCATCGGCCGGCGTCAGCGCCGCCTCCCCCAGCAGCGCCTGAGCGAAACCGAGATTTTCCTGCGCCGTCAGCGCCGTTTTCAGTCCGTCGCGATGGCCGACGAGATGACTGAGTTCCGACAAGGGTACGTCGTCAGCACCATCGATCGTGATGCGGCCCGCTTCGGGCCGAAGCCGCCCGCACAACATGGCGATCAGGCTGGATTTTCCGGCACCGTTGCGGCCGGTCAGCGCGATCGCCCCGCCATTGCCAAGGCTCAGATTCAAATTTTCAAAACCGAGCCGGCCGCCACGTCGGCAGGCCAGCCCCTCGACGGTCAGAACCAGTTCTGGGAACGAAAATGGCGTCAAGGCTGGCTACGTCTTCCCGAACGTCAATCATCTTCCCGATACGCGCGTCGATCCTGTAGCGGGCTTCTTGGAATTGATCTATAGAACCCGTGGCTACGCCGCACGCCGATCCGGCGCGGGGCTCGGGCACTCCCGGGGCGGCGCGCGCGTCATGCGCAATAGGCCTTCGATTCGCTCATCGCTGCAAGGCGAGACGGGTCGTGACCGCAACCCCTTGATCAGGATCAGCCCGCATGGCTTCGCTCGACTCTTTCAAATGCCGCCAGACACTCACCGTCGGCGCCAAATCCTATGAGTATTACTCCCTGCCGCTCGCCGAACAGAATGGCCTGGCGGGCATCTCGAAACTGCCCTTCTCGATGAAAGTTCTGCTGGAGAACCTGCTGCGCTTCGAGGATGGCCGCTCGGTCTACAAGGCCGACATCGAGGGCTTCGTCGCCTGGCTGACCGACAAGGGCACCGCCGGCAAGGAAATCGGCTTCCGCCCCGCCCGCGTACTGATGCAGGACTTCACCGGCGTCCCCGCCGTCGTCGACCTCGCGGCAATGCGCGACGGCGTCGTGGCGCTGGGCGGCGACCCGGCCAAGATCAACCCGCTCGTGCCGGTCGATCTGGTCATCGACCATTCGGTCATCGTCGACGAGTTCGGCACGCCCAAGGCGCTCGCGCAGAACGTCGAACTCGAATACGAGCGCAACCAGGAGCGCTACAAGTTCCTGAAATGGGGCCAGGGCGCCTTCGACAATTTCCGCGTCGTCCCGCCCGGGACCGGCATCTGCCACCAGGTCAATCTCGAATACCTCGCCCAGACCGTCTGGACCCGTAAGGAGACCATCGACGGCGTCGAGGTCGAGGTCGCCTATCCCGACACCGTCGTCGGCACCGATTCGCACACCACCATGGTCAATGGCCTGGCCGTGCTCGGCTGGGGCGTCGGCGGCATCGAGGCCGAGGCTGCCATGCTCGGCCAGCCGCAGTCGATGCTGCTGCCCGAGGTCATCGGCTTCAAGCTGACCGGCGCGCTGAAGGAAGGCATCACCGCCACCGACCTCGTGCTGACCGTCACCCAGATGCTGCGCAAGAAGGGCGTCGTCGGCAAGTTCGTCGAGTTCTTCGGCCCGGGCCTCTACAATCTGACGCTGGCCGACCGCGCCACCATCGCCAATATGGGCCCGGAATACGGCGCCACCTGCGGCTTCTTCCCGGTCGACGCCGAGACGCTGGAAT
This sequence comes from Bosea sp. PAMC 26642, assembly GCF_001562255.1. NCBI lineage: Bacteria > Pseudomonadati > Pseudomonadota > Alphaproteobacteria > Hyphomicrobiales > Alloboseaceae > Allobosea > Allobosea sp. PAMC 26642. Next base: position 3,949,726 of record NZ_CP014301.1, read on the forward strand.
ATCTCACCACGACCGGCCGCAGCACAGATCGGATCGCCTTGGTCGAGGCCTACAGCAAGGCTCAAGGCCTGTTTGCCACGATCGAGACCGCCGACCCGGTCTTCACCGACACGCTGGAGCTCGACCTCTCGACCGTCCAGCCCTCGATGGCCGGCCCCAAGCGCCCCGAAGGCCGCATCGATTTGAACGGCGTCGCCAAGGGCTTCAAGGCGGCGATGGACACCGAATACAAGAAGGGCGGCGAGATTGCGCGCCGTGTGCCGGTCGAAGGCCAGTCCTTCGATCTCGGCCATGGCGACGTCGTCATCGCCGCCATCACCTCCTGCACCAACACCTCCAACCCCTCGGTGCTGATGGCGGCGGGCCTGCTCGCCCGCAACGCCGTCGCCAAGGGTCTGAAGGTCAAGCCCTGGGTCAAGACCTCGCTGGCGCCGGGCTCGCAGGTCGTCGCCGAGTACCTCTCCAAATCGGGACTTCAGACCGATCTCGATGCGCTCGGCTTCAATCTGGTCGGCTTCGGCTGCACGACCTGCATCGGCAATTCCGGCCCGCTGCCGGCGCCGATCTCGAAAGCGATCAACGATCAGGGCCTGATCGCCGGTGCCGTGATCTCCGGCAACCGCAACTTCGAGGGCCGCGTCTCGCCCGACGTGCAGGCGAACTATCTCGCCTCGCCACCGCTGGTCGTCGCCTATGCGCTGGCAGGCTCGGTACAGATGGACCTGACCACCGAGCCGCTCGGCATCGGCTCGGACGGCCAGCCCGTCTTCCTCAAGGACGTCTGGCCCTCCAACAAGGAGATCCAGAGCTTCATCGCCAAGAACGTCACCCGCGCCATCTTCGAGGCGAAATATGCCGACGTCTTCAAGGGCGACGCGCACTGGCAGGCGGTGAAGACCCCCGAAAGCCAGACCTACGCCTGGGAGGACGCCTCGACCTACGTCCAGAACCCGCCCTATTTCCAGGGCATCAGCAAGACGCCGACGCCGGTCACCGACATCAAGGGCGCCCGGATTCTGGGCCTGTTCGGCGACAAGATCACGACCGACCACATCTCCCCGGCCGGTTCGATCAAGGCGGCCTCGCCCGCCGGCGCCTATCTCTCGGAGCATGGCGTCGCGGTCGCCGACTTCAACCAGTACGGCACGCGGCGCGGCAATCACGAGGTGATGATGCGCGGCACCTTCGCCAATATCCGCATCCGCAACCACATGATGGGGCCGAACGGCCGCGAGGGTGGCTACACCATCCATTATCCGAGCAAGGAAGAGCTGCCGATCTACGACGCCTCGATGCGCTACCAGGCTGAGAAGGTCCCGCTGGTCGTCTTCGCCGGTGTCGAATACGGCAACGGCTCCTCGCGCGACTGGGCCGCGAAGGGCACCAACCTGCTCGGCGTCAAGGCCGTGATCGCGCAGAGCTTCGAGCGCATCCACCGCTCGAACCTGGTCGGCATGGGCGTCGTCCCCTTCACCTTCGTCGAGGGCACGAGCTGGGCCTCGCTCGATCTGAAGGGCGACGAGACCGTCTCGATCAAGGGGCTCGCCACGGTAAAGCCGCGCCAGATGCTCGAAGCCGAGATCACCTATGCCGACGGCACGGTGAAGAACGTCCCGATCCTCTGCCGCATCGATACGCTGGACGAGATCGACTACTTCAGGAACGCCGGCATCCTGCACTACGTCCTGCGCGGCATCGCGGCCTGAGCGCTGACGCACCCCCTCTCCCCTTGCGGGAGAGGTTGGGGTGAGGGGTCGCGCCGCCCTGTCCGATAGGTCCTGGAACGCAAAGGGAGCGCCACCCCTTATCCGTCAGCGCTTCGCGCTGCCACCTTCCCCCGCAAGGGGGGAAGGGAAGCCCCGACAGTTGTCCTCTCCCGTCCCCCGGTGTAAGGGGGCGTCACAGTCATCCTTGGCGGGGGGCTTGGGGCAGGCGCAGGGCTAACACCCGCGCCCGGATGTCGTCCGCCTCCATCATCAAGACGGGAGCACCCGCATGTCCGCCACTTTCGAGACGGTCGCCGGAATCATTTCGGAGACCTGCGATATTCCGCGTGAGAAGATCACGCCGCAAAGCCACGCCATCGACGACCTCGGCATCGATTCGCTCGCCTTCCTCGACATCGCCTTCGCCGTCGACAAGGCCTTCGGCATCAAATTGCCGCTGGAGCAATGGACGCAGGAAGTGAACGAGGGCAAGGCCCCGGCCGAGCAGTATTTCGTGCTGGAGAACCTGTGCCAGCGCATCGACGACCTCGTCGCGGCCAAGAAGGCCTGAGGGCTTTCATCGACCTCTTCGTCATTGCGAGCGTAAGCGAAGCAATCCAGAGGGAAATGCTCGACGCCCCCCTCTGGATTGCTTCGCTTACGCTCGCAATGACGGCAGGAGAATTCGTCGTTCGCTTGAGCCGGACTTCGTGACCCGGTAAAGCATAGCCGGCGACCGGTCCGCCCGGCTTTCCGCCGCCACCGATGAACGGACACTCATGCGCCTCGAATATTTCGACATGATCGACGAGGTCGTGGCGTTCGTGCCCGCTGAGAAGCGTATCGTCACGCGCTCGACCGTTCCGGGAGCCACAGCGAGCCCCGTCTTCGAAGGCCATTTTCCCGGCCACCCGCTCGTGCCGGGCGTCCTGCTGACCGAGACCATGGCGCAGGCCTCCGGCTATCTCCTGCTCGGCCTCAACGGGCTGACCCAGATGCCCTTCCTGATGACGGTCGACAAGGCGCGCTTCCGCACCTTCGTCGAGCCCGACGCCGTTCTTGACGTCATCGCGGAGCTGGTGATCGAGGGCTCGGGCTATGCCGCGACCAAGGCCGCCATCACCATCGCCGGAAAGCCGATCTGCGATGCGCAGCTGCGCTTCCGCCTGATGCCCTTCCCCGCCGACATGCGGACCCTGATGGAAGCCCGCATCAAGGCGATCGGCCTCGTGCCGGAACAGGCCCGACCATGAAGCGCGACATCGTCATCACGGGAATCGGCCTCGCCTCCAGCCTCGGCGAGGGCATCGAGACCCATGCGCAGGCACTGGCATCAGGGGCGGCGCCGGTCGTCGATGTCGCGAGCTTCGCGCCCTATCCGCTGCACCCGCTCAAACCCCTCGAACTCGACCGCCAGATCCCGAAGAAATCCGATCAGCGCCAGATGGAGCCCTGGCAGCGACTCGGCGTCTACACCGCCGGTCTCGCGCTCGATTCGGCTGGGATCAAGGACGATGTCGAGGCCAAGAGCCAGCTTCAGGTCATCGTCGCCGCCGGCGGCGGCGAGCGTGACCACGCCGTCGACGGCGCCATTCTCAGCGGCCTGCGCGGTGCCAACCAGCCCGGCGCGTTCCTGAACGAGCGGCTGATGGGCGACCTCAGGCCCACGCTCTTCCTGGCCCAGCTCTCGAACCTGCTTGCCGGCAACATCGCCATCGTCCATGGCGTCACCGGCGCCTCGCGCACCTTCATGGGCGAGGAGCAGGCCGGCGTCGATGCGATCCGCACCGCCCATGCCCGCATCGCCTCCGGTCAGGCCGATATCATGCTGGTCGGCGGTTCCTATAATGCCGAGCGGCGCGACATGCTGCTGCTGCTCGAACTCGGCGGCTTTTTGCGCAAGGGCGAATTTGCACCGGTATTCGCCCGCGACGATGTGCCCGGCATGATTACCGGCAGCGCCTCCGCCTTCCTCGTTCTGGAATCGGCCGAACGCGCCTCAGCGCGCGGCGCCACGATCCATGCCCGCCTCGATCAGGTCGCGGCAGCGCGCAGCAAGCGCGCGACCGGCACGGTCGAATCGGCGCTTCGCGGCTTGATTGCAGGCTTGGGACCCATTGCTCCCGGTGCGCTCGCGCTTTCGGCCGCGACCGGAGCCGCCGGCATAACTACCGAGGAGGCCTCGGCGATCGCTGCCGCCCTGCCGCTGGCGAAACGCGTCGCCACGGGCGATCTTGTCGGCCACGCACTGGAAGCTGCCTTCCCCGTCTCGGTGGCGCTTGCCGCCGCCGCAATCGCGAACGAGCAGGCAAGCGAGGCGATCGTCACCGGCGCCGGTCATTGGCGCGGCGAAGGCGCGGCGCGCCTGACGAAAGCGTGAGGGTCATACGATGAGCACAGAGCATCGCGACGCCAGAGGCCGGCCCATCGTCGCCGTAACCGGCATGGGGATCGTCACCTCGCTCGGCCAGGGCAAGGACGCCAACTGGCAAGCGCTGACCGAAGGCAGATCCGGCATCCATCGCATCGAACGCTTCCCGATCGAGGGCCTGCGTACCACCATCGCCGGCACGGTCGATTTCCTGTTCGACGGCAGCTTCAGCGCGCCGGAACTGTCCGAAAAACTCGCGACGCTGGCGGCCGACGAGGCCGTAAGCCAGAGCGGCCTTGGCCAGCCGGGCGATTTTCCGGGCGAACTCTTCATGGCGGTGCCTCCCGTCGAGATGGAATGGCCGCAGAAGCAGGAGCTGGCGCAGGCGATCGAAGGCGACGTCGACTATGACGGCCTGCTGCGCGAAGCGGCAACGCTGAAGCACAAGCCGATGCACGAACTCTTCCTGTTCGGCGCCGTCGCCGACCACATCGCCGACAGGTTCGGTACCAAAGGCTCGCCGATTTCGCTCTCGACCGCCTGCTCCTCGGGCGCGACGGCGATCCAGATGGGCGTCGAGGCGATCCGCCGGGGCGACACTGAGGCCGCTCTCTGCATCGGCACCGATGGCTCGGTCCATGCCGAGGCTCTGATCCGCTTCTCGCTGCTCTCGGCGCTCTCGACCCGGAACGATCCGCCCGAAGCTGCCGCAAAGCCGTTCTCGAAGGACCGCGACGGCTTCGTCATGGGTGAAGGCGCCGGCGCGCTGGTGCTGGAAGATTACGACCATGCACTGGCGCGGGGCGCGACGATCCTCGGCATCGTCGCCGGTTGCGGCGAGCGTGGCGACGGCTTTCACCGCACCAGGTCGAGTCCCGACGGCAAGCCAGCCATCCTCGCCATGCAGGATGCGCTCGCCGATGCGGGTCTAGCGCCCGACGATGTCGATTACATCAACGCGCACGGCACCTCGACGCCCGAGAACGACAAGATGGAGGCGATGAGCTGCACCGCCGTCTTCGGCGAGCGCATGGCAAGCCTGCCGATCTCGTCCAACAAGTCGATGATCGGCCATACGCTGACGGCGGCCGGCGCCGTCGAGGCGGTGATCTCGTTCATGACCATCGCCAACGGCCGCCTGCCGCCGACGATCAACTATGTGAACCCCGACCCCGCCATCGCGCTCGACGTCGTGCCCAACACGGCACGCGACGCCAAGGTGCAAACCGTGATCTCGAACTCCTTCGGCTTCGGCGGCCAGAACACCAGCCTCGTACTGACGGCAGGGCCCCAGGTCTTGGAACGCCGCGCGTGACCCGGGTCCTCGTCACCGGCGGCGCCAAGGGCGTCGGCGCCGCGATCGTCCGCGCGCTGGCCGCGGCCGGCCACGATGTCGATTTCACCTATCGCTCCTCGGCCGAGCAGGCGCTGGCGCTGGCGGCGGCGATCGGATCAGACCATCCCGACCGGAGCATCGTCCCGCTTCCGCTCGATCTTTCCGACAAGGCAGCTCTCGATGACTTCTGCGAGGAGCGCGAAACGGAAAGCTATTTCGGGCTCGTTCACAACGCGGGACAGCCCTATGATTCGCTCGCCGCCATGATGGTCCAGGACAAGGCGGAAGCGGCGATGCAGGTCAATTTCTGGGCCTTTACCCGCATCGCCAAAAGCCTGATGCGCAACATGATCCGAGCCCGCACCGGGCGCATCGTCGCGATCGGCTCGGTCGCCGCCCTGCGCGGCAACCCGGGCAACGCGGCCTATGCCGCCTCTAAGGGCGCACTGATCTCCTACGCCAAGACGCTCGCGGTCGAGACCGGCAAGCGCGGCGTCACGGTCAACGTCATCGCGCCCGGCTTCGTCGATACCGACATGATGGCCCCTTACGCCGCCTATCGCGACAAGATGCAGGCCCAAATCCCGGCCGGCCGCTTCGCAAAGCCTGAGGAGGTCGCAGGCCTCGCCGCCTTCCTGATGAGCGAACCAGCCGCCTACATTACCGGTACCGTCATCCCGATCGATGGCGGCGTCACGGCGCAGCTCGGCGTGCATCGCTAAGATCGACCGCGCGCACGGCCTATGCTAGGTTCGCTCCGAACCGGGGTGAACCACCAGAGGATTTGGTCATGACCGCAGCCTTCACCATTCGCCTCGACGACGAAAAGCTGGCCAAGCTCGATGCATTGGCCGCCGACATGGATCGCTCGCGCAGCTGGATCGCCGCCAAGGCGATCGAGAATTATGTCGAACTCAACGCTTGGCAGATCGCACGCATCAAGGAAGGCATCGCTCAAGCCGATCGCGGTGAGTTCGCGACGGAAGAAGAGCTGGATGCTATCGAGGTCAAGCTTCAAGCATTGATCGACGCTGGCCGATGAAGGGCATATGGACCGCGCGGGCTCGAGCCGAACTTGATGAAATCGCCGATTATCTGAGCGCGTTCGGTGCCGCGACCGCATTGGACCAGGTGCGCCGCCTGCGGTCGGCAGGCAGACTGCTTGGAGAACACCCGCATAAGGGCCGGCTTGGCCGTGTTGATGAAAGCCGTGAACTTATCGTAGCCGGCACCCCTTATATTCTTCCCTACCGTGTCAGCGATGGTCGCGTCGAAATCCTTGCCGTGATCCATACGTCTAGGCTTTGGCCGGACGACCTCTGAAAGCCTGAACTCTCATGCGTTCCCTCCAGCTTCATGGCGACCGCGATCTCCGTCTCGAGGAGATCGAGCCGCCGCCGCCGCCCGCCGCCGGCGAGGTCCAGATCCGCATCCGTGCGATCGGGCTGAACTATCTCGACATCTGGGGCTTTCGGGGCATGGCCTTCGCCAAGCGCAAGATGCCACAGGCGGCCGGCGTCGAGGCCGCCGGCGAGATCGTCTGCGTCGGCGAGGGCGTCACCAACCTCAAGGTCGGCGACACCGTAACCGCCTATGGCGCCGAGACCTGCGGCCATTGCAAGGCCTGCTTGGAGGGCCGCGACAATCTCTGCGAGAACGTCGCCGGCATCATGGGCTTCCATATCGATGGTTTCGCCCGCGAATTGCTCAACAAATCCGCGCGACTCGTGATCAAGGCCCCGGATGGCGTCTCCTTCGAGGATGCCGCCTGCGCGCCGATCGGCTTCGGCACCGTGCAGCACATGCTCTTCGACAATGCGAAGCTCGAACCCGGCGAATCGATCCTCATCCATGCCGGCGGCTCCGGCATCGGCACGGCCGCGATCCTGATGGCCAAGGCGATCGGCTGCACGGTCTACACCACCGTGGGCGACGACGAAAAGGGCGCCAAGGCCAAGGCGCTCGGTGCCGATTTCGTCGTCAACTACAAGACCGAGCGCTTCGAGGGCGAGGTCCGCCAGATGACCAAGCGCAAGGGCGTCGACGTCGTCTTCGAGCATGTCGGCGCCGACACCTGGAACGGCTCGCTGCTTTGCCTCAAGCGCGGCGGTCGACTCGTCACCTGCGGCGCGACCTCGGGTGCCTCGACCACGATGAACCTGATGCAGCTTTTCCAGCAGCAATACCGCATCACCGGCTCCTTCGGCTGCCGCATTGAGAACATCGCGCAATCGCTGGAAAAGATGGCCGGCGGCATGAAGCCGGTGATCGATTCGGTGTTTCCGCTCGAAGATTTCGAGAAAGGCCTCGCGCGGCTTGAAGGCCGCAAGGTCTTCGGCAAGGTCGTCGTCACCTTCTGAACGAGCCTCGCGCGCCGCCAAAGCTTGACGAGGCGGCTTTCCTGCCGCAAGTCGCCCGCTTGTGCCCGCAAGGCTCCGTGCCGGGCAAGAGAGAACCGGGCCGACCTTGAGACGCTTGCAAGCAATCGCCGCGCGCGCCGGCGCCGCGGTGATGATCGGCCTGATCCGGGCTCTGTTCGGCTTCCTGCGCTGGCTCGGCCCGCAACGGGCCAGCGATCTCGGCGGCTGGCTCCTGCGCAGCGCGAGCCCGGTCATCCCGGTCAACCGCGTCGCGCTGGCTAATATCCGGGCCGCCTTTCCCGACATGCCCGAGCCGGAGGTGCGCCGCATCGCCCGCGGCGCTTGGGAGAATCTCGGCCGCACCGCCGCCGAATACGCTCATCTGCGGACGCTGTTCGACTACGACTATCTCAACCCCGATGCGCCCTCCCGCGTCGAGGTCACAGGCATCGAGCATTTCGTTGCCCTGAAGGACGACGAGAAACCGGGCCTGATCTTCTCGGCCCATCTCGCCAATTGGGAACTACCTGCGATCTGCGCCGCAGCCTACGATCTCGACACCACGGCCGTGTTCCGCGCCCCCAACGATCCGGCCATCGCCAGCGTCGTCCACGAAATCCGTTCCGGCGCCATGGGCGGGCTGGCGGCGGCCAAGCAGGGTGCCGCTTTCGCCATGCAGGGGGTGTTGGAGCGAGGTGGGCATCTCGGCATGCTGATCGACCAGCATTTTACCCGCGGCGTGGTCGTGCCCTTCATGGGGCGGCCGGCGCTAACCAACCCCATCCTGGGTAAGTTCGCGCGGCGCTTCGAATGTCCTGTCCATGGTGTCCGCGTCATCCGCCTGCCGGATCTGCGCTTCCGCCTGGAACTGACGCCGCCGCTCGACCTGCCGCGCGATGCGGCCGGCGAGATCGACGTGCAGGGCGCCATGGCGATGATGACGGCAGTGGTCGAAGGCTGGGTCCGCGAACACCCCGAACAATGGCTCTGGATGCACCGGCGCTGGCGGCCCAACCTGATCAAGCCGGCAGCGCTGGACGATTTCGCCCGGACCATCCCGCAAACGCCGCTTTTCAAGTCAACGTGATTTCCAAGTGAGGGCCGTTGGGCGCTTTGGTAACGCCATGCATTCTAGTGTCTCGCTCTGCCTCATCGGATTGAAGAGATGATCACCCGTTCCGGCCTGCTCCTCGCATCATGTGCCGCCCTGCTCTGGGGCGGCTCCGCGGCGCATGCCCAGGCTCCGGTGGTGCAGCCGAAGGCGGTCGTCGAGCTTTTCACCAGCCAGGGCTGCTCGTCCTGCCCGCCGGCCGATGCCCTGTTCGGCGAGCTTGCAAAGGATCCGGGCATCCTCGCTTTGACCCTGCCGGTGACCTATTGGGACTATCTCGGCTGGAAGGACACGCTCGGCCAGGATGCCTTCACCAAGCGCCAGAAATTCTATGCCAAGGCCCGTGGCGACGGGCAGGTCTACACGCCGCAGGCCGTGATCAACGGCGCCGGCCATTTCGTCGGCTCTGATCGCTCCGGCATCGAGCCCGGTCTGCGCCAGACGACGCTTACTGCGACGATCGCGCTGGCGGAAACGGATGACGCCCTGCGCATCGGGCTCTCTGGCAGCGTCGCTGTCGGCGACAAGCCGGCGGGAATCTGGGTTTTGCCGATCACGCGGATCGTCACGGTGCCGATCGGCCGCGGCGAAAATGAGGGCCGCACTGTCTCCTATGCCAATGTCGTGCGCGGCTTGGTCCGCGTCGGCGACTGGGACGGCAAGGAGACGACCCTAAGCGTTCCGCTCACCACGACCCGTGCCGCCAACGCCGACAGCTATGTCGTGGTCGTCCAGGCGGAGCAGGCCGGCAAATATGGCATGATGCCGGGTGCGATCCTGGGAGCGGCACGCGCCGCGCACTGATCGCCTACAGCAGCACGACCTTGTTGGGCAGTTCATCGACATCGTCCGTCGCCGGCGGCGCATGCTGCGCCAATACGCGCCCGACAGCCCCGACGGCCTCGATCAGCCCCTCGCGCAGCCGGTCCTGACGCGCCGCATCGAGCAGCGGTGCGACGATGCCGCGCCAAACCTCCTTGTCGATCTTCCCGTCAATGCCGCTATCGGCAACGACCTCGGCATAACGCTCCTGCAGGGCGACATAGAGCAGCACGCCGGTGCGGCCGCGCGTGTGCGTCAGGCCCCGCGCCGTGAACTCGCGCAGTGCCACGTCATGGGCGCGCCTGCGCTTGACGAAGCCCGGCACGAAGCGTCCGCCGCGCCCGTACCAGAGCAGCACGGCGATCAGGATCGAAGCGCAGACGAGCTGGATCAGGAAGATGCGCGGCGCGCTGGTCGCCGTCATCGCCAGAAGCGGCCAGGGCACGAAGAGGGCCAGTGTCAGGGCCATCACCAGCGGCACGCTGCGATAGCTGCCCGCCGCCCGGTCGATCACCACGACGATCTCGCCCGATGTCGAGCGCTCGGCCTGCGCGACCGCCTCGGCGACCGCATCCCTGTCGTCAGAATCCATCACCAGTCTCCCGAAGCGCCGCCACCGCCCGACGACCCGCCGCCGCCGGAAAAGCCGCCGCCACCCGATCCCGAGCCCCAGCCGCCCGACGAGCCGCCACCCCAGCCCGAGGACGACGAACCCGTCGGCAGCACGATCCAACGGCCGTTGCGCGTGCGATGCTGCCTGCCGTCCGAACCGTTTGCATTCCGGAAGGCGCGAATCAGGATGAAGAGGAAGATCGCCGCCACGAAGAGCACGACCATGAGATCGCTCGACGACATCTCGTCATTGCGCACCACGGCGCGGCGCTGCCACTCCTCGGCATCGCCAGACAGGATCGTCAGGATCGCATCGACCCCGCCCTCGATGCCCCCGGCGAAGTCGCCGGTCTTGAACTTAGGCGCCACCGCCGTGGTGATGATGACTTTCGTCAGCGCATCAGTCAGCGCGCCCTCCAGCCCGTAGCCAACCTCGATCCGGACCTTGCGCTCATTGGGTGCGACCAGCAGTAGCACGCCGTTATTGCGCGCCTTTTCGCCGAGCTTCCAGAACCGGAACAGGCCGTTGGCGAAATCCTCGATGCCAAGCCCCTGCAGCGACGGCACGGTCGCGACCACCAGCTGGTCGCCGGTCTTGTCCTCATGCGCCTTGAGCTTGCCCGCGATCCGCGGCCGGGCCTCGGGCGCGATGAGGTTGGCGCCATCGACGATCCGGTCGGTCAGTGGCGGATAAGACGGATCGGCGGCGGCGAAGCCGCACCAGAGCAACAGCAGGAGAAGCGCGGCAACGCGACGCAGAACCCCAGTCCGGCTTCGATTGGTAGCGGACATACCTCGCCTCGCAGTCCGCCGTCAGAACTTCACCGCCGGCGGCCGCTCGGCACCCTCCGTCGCGGCAAACGTCTCCATCGCCTTGGCGCCCCAGAACAACCGCGCCCAGATCACGCCGGGAAAGGTTCGGATTTCGGTGTTGAATGCCTGGACGGCCTGGATGTAGTCGCGCCGCGCCACCGTGACCCGGTTCTCGGTGCCCTCCAGCTGCGATTGCAGCGCCAGGAAGTTTTGGTTCGACTTCAGCTCGGGATAACGCTCGACCGTGACGAGCAGCCGCCCGAGCGCACCGGTCAGCTGGTTCTGCGCGTCCTGATATTCCTTGAACTTCGCCGGATCGGTGATGGTCGAGGCATCGACCTTGACCTGGCTCGCCTTGGCGCGGGCCTCGACCACGGCGGTCAGCACATCGCGCTCCTGCGCCGCGAACCCTTTCACCGTCTCGACCAGATTGGGAATCAGGTCGGCCCGACGCTGATACTGGTTCTGCACCTCGCTCCAGCGTGCCTTGGCCGCTTCCTCCAGCGTCGGGACGTTGTTGACGCCGCACCCGGCGAGCGCGAGCCCCATGAAGGCAATCGCCAACAGGGCAAAACCGCGACGCGCGGCAACGGAAAAGGAAAGCGACATGCAAAAACCCCTTGGCGACGTCCCGAACAGGCATCGACCACAACCTTAGCCTTGCACGGTCGCAGCTCCAAGGTGCGCGACCCAAAGCAGCGTCATGGCCTGCCGGCCCGATCTGGCATTACTGTATCGATCTGGTCTCGATCGGCGAGGGAAGAAGGCAATCATGACACCGGCAATCCCGCGCAGTCCACGGATTGCAACGCGCCTCCCATTCGCAGCCGTCCTTGCGCTGCTCGCCGCCGCGGCGAACGCCCAGACGCTGGCCCCGGCCCCAGAGGCCGCGACCGGGCGAATCACAAAAACGGCCGGTCAGGCCCAGCGCCACATGGCCGCCGCCGCCAACCCTCTCGCTGCGAGCGCGGGGCGCGACATCCTGCGTGCCGGCGGCAGCGCCGTCGATGCCGCCATTGCGATCCAGCTGGTGCTCAACCTCGTCGAACCGCAGAGTTCGGGCATCGGCGGCGGTGCCTTCCTGGTGCACTGGGACGAGGCGAAGAAGAGCGTCCAGACCCTCGACGGCCGCGAGACCGCGCCGGCAGCCGCGACGCCGACACGCTTCATCGGTGCCGACGGCAAGCCGATGAAATTCTACGACGCCGTGATCGGCGGCCGCTCCGTCGGCGTGCCCGGCACGCTGAAGCTGATGGAAGAGGCGCACAGGCGATGGGGCAGGCTGCCATGGCGTCAGCTGGTCGCGCCGGCGATCGCGCTGGCCGAGGAGGGCTTTGCCATCTCCCCGCGACTGAACGGCCTGCTCGCGGGCGAAAGAAACCTCAGCGCCGATCCGCTCGCGGCTGCCTATTTCTACGACCCCGGCGGCAAGCCCAAACCCGTCGGCACGGTCCTTAAGAACCCGGCCTTCGCCGCCACCCTGCGCACCATCGCCGAAAACGGCGCAGATGCCTTCTATTCCGGCCCGATCGCGCAGGACATCGTCGCCTCGGTCACGGGCCACAAGAGCAATCCCGGCGACATGACGCTGGCCGATCTCGCCGCTTACCGGGTCGAGGAGCGCGAGCCGGTCTGCGGTGCCTATCGTGTCTGGCGCATCTGCGGCATGGGCCCGCCGAGTTCGGGCGCCATCGCCGTGCAGCAGATGCTCGGCGTTCTGGAACCGCAGAATATGGCGCGAATCGGCGCAGGCGCGGAAGCCGTGCACTGGTTCAGCGAGGCCGGCCGCCTCGCCTTCGCCGATCGCGCGCTCTATCTCGCCGATCCGGCCTTCCTCAATGTCCCTGTCTCGGGCCTCATCGACCGCGGCTATGTCGGCTCGCGCGCCGGCCTCGTCAGTCCCGACAGATCGATGGGCCGCGCCAAAGCCGGCGATCCCCCCAACAAGCGGGCCCAGTTGCTCGCGCCCTCCGACGGCGTCGAGAACGGCACCAGCCACATCTCCGTGGTCGATTCGGACGGCAACGCCGTCTCGATGACGACGACGATCGAGGACGGCTTCGGCGCCCGGATCATGACAAAAGGTGGCTTCCTGCTCAACAATGAGCTGACCGATTTCTCCTTCGCACCCGAGGAGGACGGCAAGCCCGTCGCCAATCGCGTGGAGGGCGGCAAGCGCCCGCGCTCTTCGATGGCGCCGACGCTGGTCTTCGACGCCTTCGGCCGGCTCTACGCCGTTGTCGGTTCCCCCGGCGGCAGCCAGATCATCGGCTATGTCGCCAAGACGCTGGTCGCGCTGCTCGACTGGAAGATGGACCCGCAAGCCGCCGTCGACCTCGCCAATTTCGGCAGCCGCAACGGCCCGACCGAACTGGAGAAGGGCACCGAAGCCGAGCCCTGGAAAGCTGCGCTGGAAGCGAAGGGCCACGAGGTCCGTCTGGTCGAGATGACCTCGGGTATCCAGGCGATCGTCAAGACGCCTGAGGGGTTCGTGGGTGGCGCGGATGGGCGACGGGAGGGCGTGGCGATCGGAGATTGAGTTATCGCGGTTGCGACTCGATGCCAGCCAACAACCGTACGGCGGCAAGCCTCAGAACAGGAAGTTCGTCAGTGAGAATCGCTAACAGCGTCTCTTCTCGCACGCGATGATATTCATGCCGCAGCACATTGCCGATCCCGATCACATCAGTCCAAGGCACCGAGGGCTCTAAAGCTCTCATTTCGGCCGGCAGCTCCTTGGCTGCTTCGGAAATGATTTGGATCGCGCGCTCGAGCGCTCGCATCAGAACGAAGCTTTCGGCGATTTCGCGCCCGCTGACGCCGGTCGTTGCGTCGATAATCCCATCGATGCTCTCGATGATATGCCTGAGGCGAACCTGCGGAAGCTTGCCTGATTGCATCAGAAGACGCGCAATGCGCTCGCTTCGATATAGGGCTTGTAGTGCGACACGAGATTGTCGCGCGTGCCGTAGCCTATCTCGATTCCGGGAAAGGTGCGCTCCAGAACGTGATAGGGCGCCATGTATTCGGTCAGCCCGACACCGCGTTCCGCTTGAAAATCGACGAGGATGTCGATGTCGCTGTCGGATCTCGCCTCATCGCGAGCATAAGATCCAAAGAGGTATAGTGCGGCAACGCCTTGCGCCCGGAGCGCCGGCTCCACGGATCGAAGCTGCGTCATGATTTCATCGCGTGTCATCATTATGCAAGATAATCGATCTCGCGGCTGACGTCATGACCGATGCGCCGCATTTTCGCTTCGCCGCTCCCCGCCAGCCCCACGCCCCGCGATCACCCAGTACGCGAACCCCGTCGCCGCCCCGACCAGAAACAGCGCCCCGATCACCCGCGTCTCGGCCTCGCTCGGCGCGCGCGACAGCCGCAGCATGGCGAGCGGCAGCGCCGTCGCCAGAAGCCCGGTCAGCCCGCTCTGGATCAGGCCGCTGCGGATCCGGAAGAGCTCGCTGAACACCGCCACCAGCACGACCGGCGCAACGATGATCGCAAGCCCCAGCCGGCCGATCAGCCCAAGCGCCGCAGCCGCGGCCGGGCCTGGATCGACGCCGGCATCGGCCAGCCCGAACAACGCCTCCATCAGCCGCTCGAAGCCGCCGCCGATCAGCAGCGCGATCTCGGGCGAGACCACGCTGGCGATCATCATGGCAAACAGGCCCGCGCCCATGGCGACGAGCAGGGCGAACGGGATCAGCAGCAGCCAGCGCAGCATGGGTTCAGCCGGCGAGCGAAGCGGCGGCCGCCTCGTCCTGGTCGAGCATCAGCCGGGCCCGGGCCGAAAGCTTTTCCGTCTCGCTCTTGAGCTGCCCGCAGGCGGCAAGGATGTCGCGCCCACGCGGGGTGCGCACCGGCGAGGCATAGCCCGCCCGGAAGACGATGTCGGAAAACCGCTCGATCCGGTCCCAATCGGAGCATTCATAGCGTGTGCCCGGCCAGGGATTGAACGGGATCAGGTTGATCTTGGCCGGAATGCCCTTGAGCAGACGCACCAGATCGCGCGCTTCGGCGTCGGAATCGTTCACGCCCTTGAGCATGACGTATTCGAAGGTGATCCGCTTCGCGTTCGACACGCCGGGATAGGTCCGGCAGGCCTCCATCAGCTCGGCAATCGGATATTTCTTGTTCAGCGGCACGAGTTCGTTGCGCAGCTCATCGCGCACCGCGTGCAGCGAAATCGCCAGCATCGTGTTCATCTGCGCGCCGAGCGGCTCGATCTGCGGCACCACGCCCGAGGTCGAGACGGTGATGCGGCGGCGCCCGAGCGACAACCCCTCATTGTCGGAGATCACGTCGATGGCATCGCGCACGCCGTCGAAATTGTAGAGCGGCTCGCCCATGCCCATGAAGACGATGTTGGAGACGAAGCGCCCGCCATCCCTGGGCACGAAGGCGCCGCCCGGCGTGCTCCGGTTGGGAAAATCGCCGAGCCGGTCGCGCGCCACCATCAACTGCGCGACGATCTCTTCGGTCGTCAGATTGCGCACGAGGCGCTGCGTGCCGGTGTGGCAGAAGGTGCAGGTAAGCGTGCAGCCGACCTGGCTGGAGACGCAGAGCGTGCCGCGATCGACCTCGGGGATGTAGACGCATTCGATCTCGGCCCCGCGGTCGCGCGGGCCGGTCGAGGCCATCCGGATCAGCCATTTGCGGGTGCCGTCGGTCGAGATCTGCTCGGCGGTCACCTCCGGCAGATCGAGCGTGAAGCGCTCGGAGAGCGCCGCGCGCAATCCCTTGCCGATCGTCGTCATCGCGGAAAAATCGCGCACGCCGTAATGATAGATCCAGTTCCAGAGCTGGCCGACGCGCATGCGCCGCTCCTTCTCGGGGATTCCGATCTCGGCCAGCGCCTCACCGAGGCCTGCGCGCGTGCGCCCGACCAGCGAGAGGCGCTGCAAAACGGGTTCGGCCGCTGGCGCGGCAGGTTCAAGGACGGATAGGGTCATCGGAACTCTGGCTCGGGTCGGGCGATCATCGGCCCGAATTGGAGCGGCTCATAGCATGAGAACGCTCAGCCGCGAAATCGGTCCGCGAGACCGGAAGCGCAGGGCCTCACGTCAGACGGCCGCGCTCCTGGATTCCACGAAGGCTACTTGCAGGCGTCCTCGGCGCGCTTCACCACCTGGCTTATGCCCGTAAGCGAGTATTTGTCGCTGGTCGGATTGCCGCGCTTGGAGGTGCCCTTAACCTCGAGCCCGGCACCCTTGCGCAGGGCGTCAAGCATCCGGGGCTCCTCGGCCGGGTTCTTCAGCCACATGTTCTGGCCCTTCGCGACCATCGCGAAACGCTCGGTTCCGATGATCGCATGATGCTCGACATCTTCTTTGAGGTCGAAATTCATCACGAAGCTGATCTCGTTGCGCACACCCTCGGTCGGGCGGCTGGAGATGAAGAGCATACCCTCCACATCCTTGAGATTGGTCGGTATCCGCGCCTCGGCCTTTGACAGAGCGTAGCAGACCTTGGTGCGGCCCTGCTGCGAGGAAAACGCCTGCCATTTGCCGGCGGTCTCGAGCAGCATCGCCTGGGCCTGACCTGTCGCCGCGGGCGTTGCTGCCGGCGCGGCCGGGCGCGCACGCTGCGCCTGGGCGGCCATCGGCGAGAGCCCCAAGCATCCTGCCAGGATGGCGAGGATGAATGTCGGGCGGGGCGAGGCGAGGACGCCGAAGTGGAAGTAAGAGATATTCATGGACCGCCATCAGTCATTAAAAATCTTAACACTGCCTTTACCACCCATTCAGTGGGCGCGATGGCGGAAGGCGAGCCGCATAGAGTGTCACGATCCTGGCGAAAATGCGAACGCCCGCGCCCCTCGCGGGGCTGTTTCGTTCGGCTATTCGCCATGGCACAGTCCGGCCGGGAAAGCCTGAGGCACTCGGTCGCGACGGGTAACGGGACGATGAAGGCACTTCTCTGCGAGAGCCATGGCCCAGCCGCGATGTTGGTGATCCGTGATCTGCCCGAACCCCAGCCCGGCCCCGGCGAGATCGTCATCGCGGTCAGGGCCGCGGCATTGAACTTCTTCGACACGCTGATCATCGAGAATCGCTACCAGACCAAGCCGGCACTGCCCTTCTCGCCCTGCGCCGAATGCGCGGGAGAGATTGCAGCGATCGGCGAAGGCGTCACCGGCTGGCGGATCGGCGAGCGCGTCGCCGCCTGGACAGGATATGGCGCCGCCCGCGAAAAGGTCGTCGTTTCGACGGACGCGATCGTGCGTGTGCCCGAGACGCTAGACGATGCACAGGCCGCCGGGCTGTTCGTGACCTATGGCACCGCGATGCACGGCCTGATCCAGCGCGGCCACGTCAAACCCGGCGAGACGCTGGCGATCCTGGGGGCCGCGGGCGGCGCAGGCCTCGCCGCCGTGGAGATCGGCGCGCTGCTCGGCGCTCATGTCATCGCCTGCGCCTCCTCGCCCGACAAGCTCGCGCTCGCCCGCGAGCATGGCGCGCAGGCCGGGCTCGACTACGTCGCCGAAGACGTGAAGACAGGGTTGCGCCGGCTGACCGACGGCCGCGGCGTCGACGTGCTCTACGACACGGTCGGCGGCGATCTCGCGGAGCCCGCGCTGCGCGCCATGGCCTGGGAGGGACGCTATCTCGTGGTCGGCTTCGCCGGCGGCACGATCCCGAAAATCCCGCTCAATCTGCTGCTGCTCAAGGGCTGCGACCTGCGCGGCGTGTTCTGGGGCGATTTCGTCACGCGCGACCCAGCCGCGCACCGGGCCAACATGGAGCGCCTGCTCGCATGGGCAGCGGCCGGACAGATCCGCGCCCACGTCCACGCCACGATCCCGCTGGAGCGCTGGACCGAGGGCTACGCCCTGATCGGCGACCGCAAGGCCAAGGGCAAAATCGTCCTGACGCTGTGAGGCTGGAGCGCTTCGCTCTCGAACACGCCACCTATCCAACACCCGTCGTCATTCCGGACAAGCGGCGAAGCCGCGCCGATCCGGGATCCATCTTAGGGCATGGATGGTGCTTGATGATGGATCCCGGATCTCCGCTTCGCTGCGTCCGGGATGACGTGGTGTTGCCGAGTCGAGACCTCGAATCCTCAAAGCTGCGCCAGCGCGGCCTTAGCCTTCTCGCGATGCTCCGGCGTGATCGAACCCGCCACCGCCGCGATCGCAGCCGCGATTACCGCCGCATCGTCGGTGAAGCCCAGGAATGGCAGGATGTCGGGAATGGCGTCGATCGGCAGCACAAAATAACCGAGCGCCGCCAGCAAGGTGAACCGGACGCGGCGCGGCGTCGCCGGATCGCGCGCGCAGATCCACGCCGCCAGCAGATCCTCCGAGAACGGAATGCGCTTGGCCACGCGCCTGAGGACGCTGATGAAATCCGAGCCGAAGCGCGCCTCGTCCCGCAGGCTCTTGCGAATCTCCGCCATCTCGTCGGCCGTGAACTGCGAACGAAAGCCCTCGCTCATCCCTGTCTCCTCGCACATCTGCGCCAACCCGCCGGATCATCCAGGCTCGGAAGCGAGATGTGAATGTCAAAAGATGTGGCCCCGACCGAAACGCTGCACAAGGGAGACGTCAACAATCCCGCTTGGAGCACACTCGCGGCGCCGTTAAACGCTGTCCGAACGCTCAACGCGAACGGGACGCGCTCATGAAACTCGATCCCTCCATTGCCGCCATCGTCACCGGCGGCGCGTCCGGCCTCGGCGAGGCGACCGCCCGGATGCTTACGGATCATGGCGTGCGCGTCGCGCTGTTCGACATGAATGCCGAGCGCGGCCAAGCGGTTGCAGCCGACACCGGGGCGCTCTTCGTCTCCTGCGACGTCACCAGCGAAGCGTCCGTCGATGCCGCCCTGGTCGAGGCACGCGCTGCCCATGGCGTCGCCCGCATCGTCGTCAACTGTGCCGGCATCGCGCCGGGCCGCCGGATCGTCTCGAAGAAGCGCGAGACCGGCGAACTCGTCGCGCACGACACCGCGATGTTCGAAAAGGCCATCGCCATCAACCTGACGGGCACCTTCCGCATGATCGCGAAATCGGCGGTCGCGCTGGCCGCGCTCGAGCCGATTACGCCCGATGGCAGCCGCGGCGTCTTCATCTGCACCGCCTCCATCGCCGCGCAGGACGGCCAGATCGGCCAAGCCGCCTATTCCGCCTCGAAAGCCGGCATCGTCGGCATGACGCTGCCGATCGCGCGCGATCTCGCCCAGATCGGCATCCGCATCATGACGATCATGCCCGGCCTGTTCGAAACGCCGATGTTCGACGGCCTGCCCGAGGAATCGCGCGCCTCGCTTGGAGCCTCGATCCCGCATCCGTCGCGGCTCGGCAAGCCGTCCGAATACGCCGCTTTGGTCGAGAGCATCATCGGCAACGACATGCTCAACGGAACGGCGATAAGGCTCGACGGCGCGATAAGGCTCGCGCCGAAATAAAGCGGCGCGAGGCCTCCTTTCGACGTGCCGCCCTGGCGGCAGCACCGCCCATTCGGATGCGTACCTATCGGCGCCCGAGATGGCGGTCGAAGAAGCGGGCGATGTCGGTGAACGCTTCTTTGGTCTCGGGCGCGTTCATGTCGAAGCCGTATTGGGCGTGGCTCTGGCCCTCATAGACGTTGAGATCGGCCACGACGCCGGCCCGGCGCAGCTTGCGATGCGTCCTGACCGTGTTCGAAAGGAACAGGTCGCGCGTGCCCGAGGTCAGGATCGTCGGCGGAAAGCCGTGAAAATCGCCATAGATCGGCGAAAGCTGCGGATCCTTCAGGTCGCGGCCATTGGCGTAAAGCAGAGCAGCGCGGCCAAGCCAGCCGTCCCAAGTCACCAGCACATTGTCGACCCATTCGTTGGTGGCGTAGGTGTCGCCGATCCTGGCGATGTCCGACCAGGGCGTGCCCGGCGCGATCGCAGCCGGCAGCGGCAGCTTCTCGCTTTTGGCCCGAAGCACCATGGCAAGCGTCATGGCGCCGCCGGTCGAGGTTCCGAAGATCGCCATGTTGCGCGGCTTGGCCATTTTGACGGCCGCCTTCCACACGGCCATCGCATCGTCCATGGCCGCGGGATAGGGCGCGTCGGGCGGCATGCGGTAATCGACCGAGATCACCTTGTAGCCGCCGAAACCGGCAAGCAAAATCGCTTCCGGCAGCGCCGCCTCGCCGGGGCCGAAGACATAGCCGCCGCCATGGACATGAACGAGCAGCCGGTTGCGATTGGCGCGCGGCATGACCTTGGGCGTGACGATGAACGCCTTGACGCCGCCGATCACCGCCGGCTGGACATCGACCTTGAGCTTCTCCTTCATCGCTGGAATCGCAGCGACCGCGAGCTTGGCGCGCCGGTCGATCAGTTCCTTCCATTCGGCCGCACTCTTGGGCGCCGCATCCATATGCGGCGGGAAGGGGCCGGCGATGAGCTTCTGCATCTCCGGACTGACCTCGTCGGTCGGTACCGGAAAGCTGCGCGGCGGCGTCTTACGCGGCCCAGCGGCGGCATTGGCGGCGGCCTGCTCGGCGGCAAAACCGGGTTGAGGCGCTGGTTGCTGGACCGGGGCGGCTTGCGCCCAGACGGCGGCGGAACTTCCGGCCGCGAAGAGCAACGACAGGGATAGCAGACGTAGTGACGGCATGGGTGTGACCTCCGTCTCAGGTCTCTGTGATTGGACTGCCTGAGTGGCGTCAGCAGAGAACGGATGCCGGCGGGTCGCAAGCGGTCAGGCGCGCCGCAAACGAGGGTTCCGCGATGCGCCTGCGGCATGACAGGCGCATCGCGAGGCCCACGCGGCAGTCTACTCAGCCGCCTTCGCCTTGATCTCGTGCTTCAGGATCAGCGGCGTCTGCGCCAGCGCGAAGGCCATGGTCAGCGGCATCACGCCCCAGACCTTGAAGGCGACCCAGAAATCCTGGGTCTGGGTGCGCCAGACGATTTCGTTCAAGCCTGCCAGCACGAAGAAGAACAGGCCCCAGCGGAAGGTCAGCTTGCGCCAGCCCTCCTCGTCGAGCTGCAGCACCGTCTCCAGCACCAGCGCCAGCAGCGAGCGCCCGAAGAACAGGCCTCCCAGCAGCACGCAGCCGAACAGCCCATTCACGATCGTCGGCTTGACCTTGATGAAGAAGGCGTCGTCGAGCGCGATCGTCAGCCCTCCGAAAACGCTGACGACGACGGCGTTGACGATCGCCATGCGCGGCAGATAGCCCATCAGGATGCGCGACAGGGCCAACGCCGCCAGCGAGGCGACCATGAAGATGCCCGTCGCCACGAAGATGCGCCGGTCCGGCGCCACGCCGAACAGCCGGTCGCCATAGGAGTTGGCGAAGAAGAAGATCGCCAGCGGCCCGAATTCGAGCGCGAGCTTGAGCAGCGGATGGACGTTGCGCCGGCCCGCCGCCCGTTCCGTGACCGCCTCGGCGGTGTCGGCTCCGTTGTCGCTCGTCACGCCGCTTCTCCCAATCCCGCTACCGCGCGCGCGAACTCGCGCGCCGAGAACGGCTCCAGATCCTCGACGCTCTCGCCGACGCCGATGAAATGCACCGGCAGACCGAATCTGGCCGCCAGCGCCACCAGAATGCCGCCGCGCGCCGTGCCGTCGAGTTTCGTCATGACGAGCCCGCTGACGCCTGCCGTCTGCTGGAACACCTCGACCTGGGCCAGCGCGTTCTGCCCGACGGTGGCGTCGAGCACGAGCAGCGCCGCATGAGGCGCCTCCGGATCGAGCTTCCGGATCACCCGGACAACCTTGGCGAGTTCGTCCATCAGCCCCGTCTTGTTCTGCAGCCGCCCGGCCGTATCGACCAGCAGCACATCCGTGCCGGCGGCGCGCGCCTTCTGCAGCGCCTCGAAGGCCAGCCCCGAGGCATCGGCGCCCTGCTGGCCGGAGACGACCTCCGCGCCGGTGCGCTCACCCCAGACCTTGAGCTGTTCGATCGCGGCGGCGCGGAAGGTGTCTCCGGCGGCCAACATCACCGATTTGCCCTCGGCCCTGAATTTCGCGGCGAGCTTGCCGATCGTCGTCGTCTTGCCCGAGCCGTTGACGCCGACCATCAGGATCACGAACGGCTTTTTCGTGGCGTCGATCGAGAGTGGTAGCGCCACCGGCGTCAGGATCGCCTCGACCTCGCGCGCCAGGATCGCCTTCACCTCGGCGGGATCGATCTGCTTGTCGTAACGGCCTTCGCCGACCGCCTTGGCGATGCGAGCCGAGGTCGCCAGGCCCAGATCCGCCTGGATCAGGATGTCCTCGAGATCCTCCAGCGTGCCGGCATCGAGCTTGCGCTTGGTGAAGAGGTCCGTGATTCCGGTCGTCAGCGCCGAGGAGGTCCGCGACAGCCCCTCCGTCAGCCGCCGCCACCAGCTTCGCTTCGGCTGCGGTTCGGCGATCGCGGGCGGCGCCATCACCGGGGGCGCGGGCAGCGGCGCCGGTTCCGGCATGGCGATCGGCGGCGGCGCGCTCTCGCCCGCCGGCAAATCGGGAGCAAGCGCCGCTTCGGCTTCGGGCTGCGGCAGGGCCTCGGGCGCGGTCTGCGGCTCGGCCGCCTTCGGCAGGTCGTCCTCGAACCCGAAAAGCTTCGAAAGGAAGCCGCGTTTCTTCGGTTGCGTCTCGCTCATCGCCTGTCCCGTCGCCTCGCGGTCGCAGCCCTTGGGTTGCGCGTCCGCCCGGCCTTCGCTAGCGCAATGCCATGACGAGCCGCGATCAACCAGCATTTTCGCAGGAACAGCAGGAACGAGAACTGCAGGACGCGGAACTCCCCGTTCCGCTGCTCTATCGCGACGCGATGATGCTGGTCATCGACAAGCCCGCTGGCCTGCCCGCCCATCGCGGCCCGCAATCGCGGCATAGGGTCATCCCCGTGCTCACCGACCATCTCGACGCCCTGCGCTTCGGCCTGCCGCGCCGGCCCGAGGCCGCCCATCGCCTCGACAAGGACACCTCGGGCTGCCTCGTTCTCGGCCGCCACCCGCGTGCCATGGCCGAACTCAACCAGATGTTCCGCGACGGCCGCATCGACAAGACCTATTGGGCGGTCGTCGAGGGCGGCCCCGCCGACGAAACCGGGTTGATCGACCTGCCGCTCGCGAAGAAATCGCCCGATCGCGGCTGGTGGATGAAGGTCGATCTGCAGGGCCTGCCTTCGCAGACGCGATACCGAGTGCTTGGCCGCGGCGACGGGGAAGCCGGCCCGCTTGCCTGGCTCGCTCTGGAGCCGCTGACCGGCCGTACGCATCAGCTGCGCGTGCATTGCGCTGCTTCGGGCTGGCCGATGCTCGGCGACGAGATCTACGGCACCGCCCCGCGCGACGGCGGACCGGGGCTGCAGCTCCATGCCCGCTCCATCACCATCCCGCTCTATCGCAAGCGCGCGCCGATCCATGTCGAGGCACCGCCGCCGCCGCACATGCTGGCCGCCCTGCGGGCCTGCGGCTGGTCGCCCGATCCTTAGGCGGCGATCGCATCCATCGCCCGCGCAAGCCGCACGTCGAGCTCCGTCAGCCCGCCGGCATCATGCGTCGCCAGCGTCACGTCGACCGTCCTGTAGACGTTCGCCCATTCCGGATGATGGCCCATCGTCTCGGCCAGCATCGCCACCCGCGTCATCCAGCCGAACGCCTCGCTGAAATCGCGGAAGACGAAGCGCTTGCCGATCGCCTCGCGGCCCTCCACGAGCTTCCAGCCGGTCAGCGTCACCAGCGCTTCGTTGCGGGCGTCGGGGCTGAGGCGCTTGGGCATCGTCATCTCCGCTGGAAATTCGTCCGGTGCAGACGGTTGGGATAGGCCGGCCCCAGCGGATAGGCGGCTTCCATGACATAGGGGCCGCCACCGACCGAATCGCGCGACGACATCAGCGTGAAGCGCCGCGCCGTGAAGCTGATCGGCCGCACGATCGCGTGCTGCCCGAAATAATGCGCCAGCTCGACCGGCGACGTATCGCGCAGCCGCGCGAGCGTGACATGCGGCACGAATTTGCGGCCCTCGGCCGGCAAACCGAGCCGCCGCAGCAAGCGCTCGAGATCGCCCTGCAGCTCGGTCAGCTTCGCGCTCGGCTGGACCCGGGCGAACACGGCGCGCGGCTTGTCGCCGCCGAAACTGCCGAGCCCGTCCAGCGTCACCTCGAAGGGGTAGGACTGCAGATCGCCGAGAAAACTGTCGACATCGTTGGCCATCCGCCGATCGACGTCGCCGAGGAAGCGCAAGGTGATGTGATAATCGGCCGGATCGATCCAGCGGGCGCCGCTCAGGCCGCCACGATGCAGCGTTAGCGCCGTGGCGACCTCGGCGGGAATCTCAAGAGCTGTGAACAGCCTCGGCATGTCCGAATCAGTGCCAAGTTTTTGTGACTCTGGCGAGACGGCCGCCAGGCAGGGCAGCCATTCGTCCACAGGAGGGCTTCAATCACAACCCGTCGTCACGGGCAGGGATTGCCTACCTCCTGGTGGACCGCGTCGATCTTCGCCTCGACATCGGCCGACAATGTGACATTGGCCGAGGCGATGTCGGTCCTGAGCTGCGCCATCGTCGTCGCGCCGATGATGTTGGAGGTGACGAACGCGCGTGAATTCACGAAGGCCAGCGCCATCTGCGCCGGATCGAGACCCGCCTCCCGGGCGATCGCGATGTAGCGCTTGATCGCAGCCTCGGCGCCCGCCACCTGGTAGCGCTGGCCCCGGTCGAACAGGGTCGTGCGCGCCCCTACGGGCTTGGCGCCATCCAGATATTTGCCGGTGAGGAAGCCCTGCGCTAGAGGCGAATAGGCTAGCAGCCCGACATCTTCGCGCAGCGCGATTTCGGCCAAAGCCGTCTCGAAGGTGCGGTTCAGCAGATTATAGGCGTTCTGGATCGACTGGACGCGCGGCCCGCCGCGCCCCTCCGAATCGCGCAGGAAGCTCATCGTGCCCCAGGCGCTCTCGTTGGAAAGCCCGAGATGCCGGATCTTGCCGGCCTTCACCAACTCGGCGAAGGCGTCCAGCTGTTGGGCGATCGGCGTCTCGTCGGCCGGGCGCTCGAAGGCTGCCTTGCTGAAGCGGGTCGGGTTCGACCCCCAGGGCATCGGCCGCTCCGGAAAATGGATCTGGTACAGGTCGATATAATCGGTCTGGAGCCGCTTCAGGCTCTTGTCGACGGCCTCGAAGATCTGGGCGCGATTGACGCGCGTCGGGCCCTTGTCGTCGCGCAGCCAGTCGCTGGTGCCGCGCCCCAGGATCTTGGAGGCCAGGATGACCTTGTCGCGATTGCCCCTGGCCTTGAACCAGCTGCCGATGATCCGCTCGGTCGAGCCTTGAGTCTCCGCCTTGGGCGGGATCGAGTACATCTCGGCCGTGTCGAAGAAATTGATACCCTGGTCGAGCGCGTAGTCCATCTGCTCATGGCCCTCGGCTTCCGTGTTCTGCTGGCCCCAGGTCATGGTGCCCAGGCAAATCACCGAGACCTTGAGGTCGGTGCGTCCGAGACGGCGATAGTCCATGGCAATGCACTCCAGAGAAATGGCTAGTCAGCGGCTGTGGGGGAAACGAATTGGGCCGGACGGCCACGTTCTAGGATTTGGCGGGCAGCGCCGCGATAAAGCGCTCGACCGTGGGCAGGATGTTCCGGACGATGACGCGGACGCCCTCGGCGGTGGGGTGGAGCAGATCGGCCTGGTTCAACGCGCGGTCGCCCGCGATGCCCTCCAGAAAGAACGGGTAAAGCATCAGCTTGTGCTTTTCGGCAAGCCTCGGAAACAGCCCGTCGAAGCGCTGGAAATATTCCGGGCCGAGATTGCGCGGCGCATACATTCCCGCCAGCAGTACCGGAATGCCGCGCGCCTTCAGCCGTGCAACGATCGTATCCAGCGTCTTCTCGGTCGCGGCGGGATCGATCCCGCGCAGCGCATCGTTCGCGCCAAGTTCAAGGATCACGCCGTCGGTGCCGTCGGGCACCGACCAGTCGAGCCGCTCCAGACCGCCCTGCGCCGTATCGCCCGAGACGCCGGCATTCACGATCTCGACAGAGACGCCTTTCTGGCGCAGCGCTTGCTCGAGAACGGCCGGGAAGGCGGCATTGCCCGGCAGATTGTAGCCGGCCGACAGGCTGTCGCCGAGCGCGACCAGTTTCAGCGGGCGTGTCGGTGGTATCTGGGCCATGGCGGCATCCGCAAACAGCGTGAAACAGAGCAGGAAAGCCACGCCCAGCATTTGGACAAACGCGGATGCGCGCCCATATCGCCCCCGAACGGGGCGCGACGCGATTTCGCCCCGCTTGAGCCGCGATGCGGTGCGAGCGGAGTGGAAGATGGATTTCGAAGTCAGGATCATTGGGTGATGAGCGAACGGCGAGCCTCGGCAGCAGAATTGCCGGCGATCGAATTGCAGGATGTCCACCTTAGTCTGGGGCGTGCAGCAGCCCGCGTCCATATCCTCAAGGGCGTTTCTTTGTCGCTGGCCTCCGGCGAGGCGACCGGGCTGGTCGGTCCCTCGGGCTCAGGCAAGTCGACCTTGCTGATGACCATGGCGGGCCTCGAGCGCCCCGATTCCGGTCTCGTCCGGGTCGCTGGACAGGATCTCGGCCAACTCGACGAGGATGGTCTGGCGCTCTTTCGCGGCAAGCGCATCGGCATCGTCTTCCAGTCTTTCCATCTGGTCCCGACCATGACGGCGCGCGAGAACGTTGCCTTGCCGCTGGAGCTCGCCGGCGGCGAGGATGCCTTCGCCCGCGCCGAAGCCGAGCTGCGCAATGTCGGCCTTGGCGACCGCATGGACCATTATCCCGCCCAGCTTTCGGGCGGCGAGCAGCAGCGCGTCGCCATTGCGCGCGCCGTCGCGCCCGACCCGGCCATCCTCGTCGCCGACGAGCCGACCGGCAATCTCGACGAGGGCACAGGCCGCTCGATCGTCGATCTGATCTTCGCGCTGCGGCGCGAGCGTGGCGCGACGCTGGTGCTCGTCACCCATGATCTCGCGCTCGCCGCGCTCTGCGACCGCACCGTGCGCCTGCGCGCCGGACGCATCGAGGCCGACGCCGATCTGGCGGTGGCCTGACCATGCACGCGACCGTCAAGCCTGCCGCATCTCCGTCTGCCCGCCCGCCCTCAGGAATGTCAGGCGCCGCGCTGGCGCTCAGGCTTGCCTGGCGCGATTTGCGCGGCGGCTTGCGCGGCTTCGGCGTCTTCATCGCCTGCCTGGCGCTCGGCGTCATGGCGATCGCCGCCGTCGCCTCGGCCTCGCGCGGCCTGACCGAGGGCCTCGCCCGCGAAGGCAGTCGCATCCTCGGCGGCGACGCCGCCTTCAGCCTGATCCATCGCGAGGCAAGCCCGGCCGAACTCGCCTTCCTCGGCGGTCGTGGCGCGGTCTCCACGATCGCGACCATGCGTGGCATGGCCAATGCCGGCGAGAAAGGCGCGGCCCTTGTCGAGATCAAGGCGGTCGATGCGAGTTATCCGAGCATCGGCACCGTCACCACCGACCAGCCAGCGCCCCTGTCCGAACTGCTGGCGCAGCGCGACGGTGTGTTCGGCGCGGTGGCAGACCCCGTCCTCTTCGGCCGTCTCGGCCTCCAGGTCGGCGACACCATCAGCGTCGGCGCAGCCAAGGTCCAGCTGCGCGCCAATCTCGTCTCCGAACCCGACAAGATCGCAGCCGGCGTCGGCTTCGGCCCGCGCCTGCTGATGCCGCAGGAGGCGCTGCGCGCCACCGGTCTGCTTCAGCCTGGCAGCCTCGTGCGCTGGACCTACCGTGTCATCCTGCCGGCCACCGCCTCAAACGACGCTGCGCTCGACGCCCTGATCGCCTCAGCGGGAACGCAGCAACGCGATGCCGGCTGGGAGATCCGCTCCCGCGCTAACGCCAATCCCGGCTTCCAGCGCAATCTCGAACGGTTCACCCAGTTCCTGACGCTGGTCGGCCTGACCGCGCTCCTGGTCGGCGGCGTCGGCGTCGCCAACGCCGTGCGCCGCTTCGTCGAGGCAAAGAAGCTCGATTTCGCTACCATGAAGGCGATCGGCGCCACCGGCGGACGCGTCGTCGCGATCCATTTGACCGAGGTCATGCTGGTCGCAGCCTTCGGCACCGCGATCGGCCTCGTGCTCGGCGCGGCCGCTCCCTTCGCGCTCGGCTACGTGCTGTCGGGCATCCTGCCGCTGCCTTTCGAGCCGACGCTGGCGCCGGGCGAACTGGCGATCGCGGCGCTCTACGGCCTCCTGACCGCGCTCGTCTTCGCGATCCTGCCGCTCGGCCGCGCCCATGACGTGCCGGTCTCGGCCCTGTTCCGCGACCAGATTTCGCCCGACCAGAGCCGCCCGCGCGCGATCTATCTGGTGATCTGCGCGCTCGCGTTGGCCGGCCTCGTCGGCGTCGCGGTCGGTTTCGCCTATGAGCGGCGCATCGCGCTAATCTATATCGGCGTCATGACCGGCGTCTTCCTGCTGCTGCGGGGCGTCTCGACAGGCCTGATGGCGCTGGCTCGCATCACGCCCCGGCCACGCAATCCCTCGCTGCGCATGGCGCTCGCCAACAGCCACCGCCCCGGCGCGCTGACGCCCTCGCTCGTGCTCTCGTTGGGCTTGGGGGTTGCACTCCTTTCGGCGCTCGCCTTCATCGATGTCAGCATCACCCGGCAACTGACCCAGGCGCTGCCGCAAAAGGCCCCGAGCTTCTTTTTTCTCGACATTCCAAACGCCGAATCGGCCCGCTTCGACGCCTTCGTTGCCGAACAGCGGCCGGGCGCCGTGCTGGAACGCGTCCCGATGATGCGCGGGCGCATCGTCAGCCTGAACGGCGTGAGGGCCGAGGACGTCAAGGCGACCGAGCAGGCCGCCTGGGTGCTCGATGGCGACCGCGGCATCACCTATAGCGAGACTATCCCCGAGGGCTCGAAACTCGCCGCCGGTGAATGGTGGCCGGCCGATTATCGCGGTGAGCCGCTGGTTTCCTTCGACGCACCGATCGCAGCCGGCCTCGGCCTCAAGGTCGGCGACACGCTGACCGTCAACGTCCTCGGCCGCAACATCACAGCCCGCATCGCCAATCTGCGCGCGGTCGAATGGCGCTCGCTCGGCATCAATTTCGTCATGCTGTTCTCGCCGAACACCTTCGCCGGCGCCCCCCACACCAACCTCGCTACGGTGACGCCCGCTGCCGACCGGCCGGTCGCCGACGACGCCATGCTGCTGCGCCGGCTCGCGCTCGAATTCCCCTCGGTGACGGCTGTCCGGGTCAAGGATGCGCTGGAAGCGGTCAACACGATCGTCGCGCAGCTCGCCACTGCCATCCGCGGCGCATCGGGTCTCGCCATCGCGGCCAGCCTGCTCGTGCTCGGCGGGGCGCTCGCCGCCGGGCAGCGGGCGCGGCTCTATGACGCGATGATCCTGAAGACGCTCGGCGCAACCCGGCGCTTTATACTTTCGTCGTACGCCCTTGAGTATGCCGGGATCGGGCTGGTCGCGGCATTGTTCGGCGTTGTCGCAGGCGCTTTGGCCGGTTGGGGCGTCGTCACTCAAGTGATGCGCATAGATTTCGTCAGTGATCCGACCGGCGCCTTGCTGGCCGCGACTGCAGCGATCGCCGTGACCGTACTGTTCGGGCTCGCTGGAACGCTGAAAATACTGGCGAAAGCACCGGCATCTCACCTGCGTAATCTATGACGACCGCCTGAACTAGCCTGTCGATAGACATGGCCGGACCCCGGCTTTGCATGATCGACGGGCAGCGTTTCTATGGAACTGTCGGCCTTAACCATGCCGCGCGTCCTGCCGCCCCTTGTAAGCCGGTTCGATCCCCCTCATATTCCCCACCATCGCCACGATTGTGCGCGATGGTGGCTGTCGCGAAGGCGATAACGCCTCGTTTTCAACGTCAGGGGAACTCTTTTTATGAGCAACTTCGACCGCAATGCTCCAGTCTGGGGTGCCGGCCGCGCACAGCAGACCAGCGCCGTCGAGATGGATCAGGGCCTGCGCTCGTTCATGCTCGGCGTCTACAACAACATGTCGATCGGTCTGGCCATCACCGGCCTCGCCGCCATCGGCATCTCGATGCTGGCGATCGCCGGCGTTTCGTCGACCGGCAAGGTCACGGCTCTGACGCCGCTCGGCCAGGCTCTCTATCTCAGCCCGCTGAAATGGGTCGTGATGCTGGCTCCGCTCGCCTTCATCTTCTTCTTCTCGTTCAAGGCCGAGAGCATGAGCTCCTCGGCGGCGCGCGCCATGTTCTTCGCCTTCGCGGCGGTGATGGGCGTCTCGCTGTCGTCGATCTTCGTGGTCTACACGGGTGAATCGATCACCAAGGTGTTCTTCATCACGGCCGCGACCTTCGGTGCGCTCAGCCTCTACGGCTACACCACGAAGAAGTCGCTGTCGGCGATGGGCTCGTTCCTGATCATGGGCCTGATCGGCCTGATGATCGCCTCGATCGTGAACATCTTCCTGGCCTCAAGCGCCCTGTCCTTCGCCATCTCGGCGATCGGCGTGCTGGTCTTCGCCGGCCTGACCGCTTGGGACACCCAGCGCCTGAAGGAGATGTATCTCTACTCGGACATGGATGCGGAATCGGCCGCGAAGCTCTCGGTGAACGGCGCGCTGTCGCTCTACCTGAACTTCATCAACATGTTCCAGATGCTGCTCTCGCTGTTCGGCAGCAAGCAGGAGTGATCAAAACTTTCCCCGCCATGCGGGGAAAGCGAGCCCCGGCCGCAAGGCCGGGGCTTTTCTTTTAAGCGATCGACCCGGCATCATCGCGCCAATGACGACGCTCTCGATCCGCCCGGCCGGGCCGGCCGACATCCCCGCCATCACGGCAATCTACGCTCACGCCGTCCTGCACGGCACCGCCTCCTGGGAACTCGATCCTCCGGACGAAAGCGAGATGCTGCGCCGTCATGAGGCTATCCTGGCCGGCGGCTATCCCTGGCTCGCAGCCGAGCGCGACGGCATTCTGCTCGGCTATGCCTATGCCGGCGCCTACCGCCCGCGCCCGGCCTATCGCGCGACCGTCGAGAACTCGATCTACATCGCGCCCGACGCGCAGGGCCTCGGTATCGGAAGCGCCTTGCTCGCCGCCCTGATGCGGGCCTGCGCCGAGCGCGGCTTCCGTCAGATGATCGCGGTGATCGGCGACGGCACCGGCGCCTCGCGCCGCCTGCACGAGCGCGCCGGCTTCCGCCTGATCGGCATCGCCGAAAAGGTCGGCTACAAGCACGGCCGCTGGCTCGACCAGATGCTGATGCAGAAGGAATTGGGGGAGGGCGACAGGGCCCCGCCCGACGGTTACCGCGGCAGATAGAGCCGGTTGTTATCCTTCAGGATTTGCCGGAAACTTTGATTCTTGGCTTCTTCTGCGGCGTTGATCTCCGCATTTGTCCTGAAGCGGGTCGAACCCGGCGGCACCGAAAGGGGCTGGATCGGCGAGGTCTGAACGGCCTTGCCGCTGCGTGCCGTGCGGCCACGCCCTGCTGGAGCCTCCGGCGGCGTCGAATCGACCGTCAGTGTGATGGTAACCTTGTGATTGTCGGTGCGGTCGGCGCCGATTGTGTTTGTCGGCGAGCCGATCGTCTGCCAGCGCTGCCCGGCGGGGAGCAACTCGAGCGTCGGGCTGACGGAGCCGTAGATTTTGGTTTGAAAGAAGAGCGTATCGCTCAGATAGGGCGCCTTCTGCTTGTCCCCCGGTTGCAGCTTGCCGAACTCGTTGAGCGAGACGAAGGTGTCGAAGACCTCCCCAAGGCCGATCGTTCCTGTCACCGGATAGGCCGGGCGGAACCTGAGATCTGGCTTGCCGCATTGCAGGTCCGCGTTGAACAGCAGGTCCTGGAAGCTGTCGGTCATCGTGAAATTGCGTGTGTTCTTGCGCTGGAAATCGCTGCCGACACGAATGGCGGCATTGATCGTTCCGCCAGCCAGAGGGTTCAGCAGATCGAGGCCGGCCCCGTACTTGTTGTTCTCGATCGCCTCCAGTTCGAAATCATAGGCGATGGCCGCTTTGCGGTACTCGTCCACACCCTCTTTTGCGGCCTTGTCGAGCTTGGCGTAGTCCGCTGGATCGATCTCGTTCGTATTGTCGCTATATTTCAGCCCGACGTCTTTCGCCCGTTTGGTCTGGTCGTCGAGTGAAAGAAATTTGATGAGTTGCGAACGGAGCGCGGCCTTCGCCTCGCAGCGCACCTGCCGCACAATGTCCGTCGTCTTGTACCGGGAGTAGTCTTCCGGCAACGGATGCATGGCGCACCCTGCCAAAGGCACGCCGATCAAAGCCGTGGCCGCTGCGCGAAACTGCCTCATGTTGATGTCACCCCGCCCGAAAAGCAAGATGGCATCGACCGAACCGCCAGTCAGCGGCAAAATCCGATTATGCACAACTTATGAGTGCAATACCTAGCTCACCACGCTCAGCCGCTTGTCGAGCACGCGCAGCACCCGCGACAGCTCCGTACCCCGCTTGAGCACGAGGCCCGTCGCCGCCACCACGGAATAGGCACCCTGCCGCTTGGCCAGTGCCGGATCCTTGACGATCCGGTAGAGCGGCACTTCGGAGGAGCGCCGATAGACTGAGAACTGCGCCTTGTCCTTCAGGAAGTCGATCGCATAGTCGCGCCATTCGCCGGCCGCGACCATCCGCCCATAAAGGTTCAGCAATTCGCCGAGTTCGCGCCGATCGAACGTGACGGCTGAAGGTCTGGCTGCACCCGGGAAGGCGACGACACCGCCGGTCGCCGGCGATTGCGGCGTTTCGCTTTCGCTCATCTCGCCTCCTGCTGGCGGGTCGTAACCTCGCGCATAACGTGACGATGATGCTCCCGCGATGTTGCGCTGGCAAGGCATCCGTACCGATCACGGCTTCGTCAGATGCGCCGCATTTTCGCCCCGAACGCGCCCAGCCATGGCCGTGTTGCCCCGCTCAACTCCTGATCGTTGCCTCGACGGCCCGGCTTTGCTGGTCTCCGGATTTGTCAGCCCCCCAGCCCCCCGGAGTCTTGGCGGGCCGGGCCAATCGATGTCGAGGCTACCTTACGGCCGGCGCCCGCGCTGGCCGTTTTCTTTGGTGGCCAGCAGTTTACCGTCCCAGCCCATGGTATTCCGCATTCGGCCGCATATCGACCGCCGACGCCATTCGGTTCGACATGTTGAAGAACGAGGCGACCGCGGCGACATCCCAAATGTCGCGTTCCCCGAACCCTGCGGCGCGCAGGACGGCACGGTCCGCCTCCTCCACGAGATGCGGCGTCTCGGTCAGCTTGACGGCAAAATCGAGCATGGCGCGATGCCGGGGCGAGAGTTTCGCGGCACGGTAGTTCATCACCATCAGCTCCCCCAGAATCGGATCGCCCGAAAGCTGCCTCACCGCCGCGCCATGCGCCGTAAGGCAGTAATAGCAGCGGTTCACGGCCGACACCGCGACCGCGATCATTTCGCGCTCCAGCTTCGACAGCCCCGACGGCGCCAGCATCAGATCGTTGTAGAAGGCCGCGAAGGCCGAAAGCTTGGCGTCGTCATGCGCATATGACACCAGCACATTCGGCACGAAGCCGAGCTTCTCCAGGCATTTGTCGAAATAGGCCCGGTTTTCCGCCGATAACTGCCCCTGCGCCAGTTCCAGCGCCATGGCGGCCTGATCGACATCCTGGGGCGAGGGAGTCTCGCTCACCTTCGGTTTGTCATGCTTTGTCGCCATGCTGCGAATCCTGATTGTCGGGGCTACGGGAACTTCAAAAGCGGCCTGAAATGGGTCTATCCTGCGTCGGCGGAAGCCGGGTCTCGACAAAAGTTGAACAGCCGCGCGGGCTATGTCATCGCTGCGGCAAAATAACAGGGGTGGGACGAATGGCGAAGCGGTTGACGAATGCGACGGCAGCGGCCGTCGCGGCTATCGAGGCCTGCGCCGCGCAGGACCATCCCGCCATGCCCGCCGATTTCCCGCGCCTGCTTTTTGGCCGCGCCGCGGCGGAGGATCTGGTGGCGCCGCCGGCCGATATGCTGGCCCGGGCTGCGGCCTATGCCTATGGGCTGCTCGTCGAACCGCGCCCGCACGATGAGATCAGGCTCCGGTTCCGCGATGAGGCCTTCAGCATCGGCGAGCGCGAGCGCCAGGTCACGATCCTCGAGATCGTCAACGACAACAAGCCGTTCCTGCTCGATTCGACCCTGGCCGAGCTCAGCGAACAGGGTTTCGAACCCCGGCTCGTCGCCCACCCCATCCTGGCCGTTGCCCGCGACGCCGACGGTCGTTTCCTCTCGCTGGCCGGGGAGGCCGTTGGCCGCGCGCCCGAGGGCACGCGGCGCGAGAGCCTGATCCACATCCATCTCGACCGCATCGACACGATCGAGGCGCGGGAGCGCCTGAAGGTCGGGCTGGAGCTGGTCTATGCCGATGTCGGACTGGCGGTCGAGGACTGGGCGGCCATGCGCGGCCGCATCACAGAAGTGATCCAGGCCTATCGCGCCAACCCGCCGCCGCTGCCGGAAGACGAGGTCGCCGAAGCGCTGAACTTCCTCGAATGGATTGCCGGCGACAATTTCACACTCCTGGGCATGCGCGCCTACCGGTTTCCCGGCGGCGATGCGGCAGCCGATCCGATCGACGGCTCAGGCCTGGGGATTCTGCGCGACCCGACCGTCCGGGTGCTGCGCAAGAACCGTGAGATGGTGGTGACGACGCCCGAGATCCGGGCCTTCCTAGCCAAGCCGCTGGCGCTGATCATCACCAAGGCCAACGTCAAGAGCCGTGTGCACCGGCGCGTCCATCTCGACTATGTCGGCGTCAAGCTGTTCACCCCCGATGGTCGCCTCGACGGCGAGCTGCGCATCGTCGGCCTCCTGACATCGAACGCCTATACCGGCAGCGCCCGCGCCATCCCCTATCTGCGCCTCAAGGTCGCCCGCGTCGCCAGGAGCACCGGTTTCGACGCCGCGAGCTATTCCGGCCGCGCTTTGCTCAATGTGCTCGACGCCTATCCGCGCGACGAGCTCTTCCAGATCGACGCCGAGACGCTGGAGCGCTTCGCCGTCGACATCCTTCAGCTCACCGAGCGCCCGCGCATTCGCGCCCTCGCCCGCGTCGACGAATTCGACCGCTTCGTTTCGGTTCTCGTTTTCATTCCCAAGGATCGCTACGATACCCAGGTCCGCCGCCGCGTCGGCGAGTTTTTGGCGGAGATCTATCGGGGCAGGCTTTCGGCGGCCTACCCGGCCTATCCCGAAGGCCCGCTCGCCCGCACGCACTACATCATCGGCCGCGATGAGGGCAAAACCCCGCGGATCGACCAGGCGACCCTCGAAGCCGGCATCGCCGCGATCGTGCGGACCTGGCCCGATGGGCTCAAGGAGGTGCTCGACGAGAGAAAGGCCGGTCCGAAGGCACGCGCGCTGGCCGAGCGCTTCGCCGAGGCCTTCGGTGCCGCCTATCGCGAGCGCTTTTCGCCTGCGGATGCGCTCATCGACATCGACATGCTGCAGAAGCTCTCGGGCGAGCGGCCACGCGCGGTCAATCTCTACCGTCGCGAGGGCGACGCGGCGACGCGCGCCAACCTCAAGGTGTTTTCGCGCGGGAAACCGGTTTCGCTCTCGGCCCGCGTCCCGGTGCTGGAGAACATGGGCTTCCGTGTCGTCAATGAACGCACCTTCGACATGACGCCGCAGCCGGCCTCGGGCGCTGGCGAGGCATCCGATCCGATACGCGTTTGGCTGCACGACATGACGCTGGAGCGCGCCGACGACGGCGGCATCGACATCGAACGCCTCGATCCCATCATCGAGGCCGCGCTGATGGCGCAGTTCCGGGGTCTTGCCGAATCCGACCGCTTCGACCAGCTCGTGCTGGTGGCGGGACTTGCCTGGCGCGAAGCCGCGCTGCTGCGCTCGCTCGGCCGCTATCTCCGGCAGATTGGCGCGCCCTATGCCCAGGGCTACATCGCAGATGCGCTGACGAGCCATGCCGGCATCGCATCGGGCATCGTGGCCCTCTTCCTCGCCAAATTCGATCCCCGGATCGAAGCTGGCGATCGCGAATCGAGGATCTCGGCCGAGCGCGAGCGCATCGAGACCGCGCTCGACGCCGTCACCAGCCTCGACGAGGACCGTATCCTGCGCCGTCTCGTCAATCTGATCGATGCGGCCCTGCGGACCAATTTCTTCCAGATCGGCCCCGATGGCCATCCGCGCGGCACGATCTCGATCAAATACGAATGCGCGAAGGTCGATTCGCTGCCGCTGCCGCGTCCGCTCTACGAGATCTTCGTCTATTCGCCCCGCGTCGAGGGCATCCATCTGCGTTTCGGCAAGGTCGCGCGCGGCGGGCTACGCTGGTCGGACCGGCCGCAGGATTTCCGCACCGAGGTGCTCGGCCTCGTCAAGGCCCAGCAGGTCAAGAACGCCGTCATCGTACCGGTCGGCGCCAAGGGCGGCTTCGTCCCCAAGCAGCTGCCACCGGCCACGGACCGCGCGGCCTGGCTCGCCGAGGGCACAGAGAGCTACCGCATCTTCGTGCGCACCCTGCTCGAACTCACCGACAATCTCGACGGCGAGACCGTGATTCCGCCGGCCGACACGGTGCGTCATGACGGCGACGATCCCTATCTCGTCGTCGCCGCCGACAAGGGCACCGCGACCTTCTCGGACACTGCCAACGCGCTCTCGCTGGAAAAGGGCCACTGGCTCGGCGACGCCTTCGCCTCCGGCGGGTCTCAGGGCTACGACCACAAGAAGATGGGCATCACAGCGCGCGGCGCCTGGGAGGCGGTGAAGCGCCATTTCCGCGAGGTCGATATCGACATCCAGACGACGCCCTTCACCGTGGCCGGCGTCGGCGACATGTCGGGTGATGTCTTCGGCAACGGGATGCTGCTCTCCCCGGCGATCAAGCTGATCGCCGCCTTCGACCATCGCGACATCTTTCTCGACCCCGAGCCCGATCCTTCACGGACGCTGGCCGAGCGCCAGCGCCTGTTCGATCTGCCTCGCTCGTCCTGGCAGGACTACGACAAGTCGCTGATCTCGCCCGGCGGCGGCGTGTTCTCGCGGCAGGCCAAGAGCATCCCGCTATCGCCCCAGATGCAGGCGCTGCTCGATCTGCCGAAAGCCGAGGTCACCCCGCCGGAACTGATGACCGCCATCCTGAAGGCCCGGGTCGACCTGCTCTGGTTCGGCGGCATCGGCACCTATATCCGCGCCACGGACGAGAGCGATGCCCAGGTCGGCGACCGCGCCAACGACGCGATCCGCATCACCGGCAGCGATCTGAGGACGCGGGTCATCGGCGAGGGCGCCAATCTCGGCGCGACCCAACGCGGCCGCATCGAGGCGGCGCGCAAGGGCGTGAAGCTCAACACCGACGCGATCGACAACTCGGCCGGCGTCAACACCTCCGACGTCGAGGTCAACATCAAGATCGCGCTGGCCGCGCCGGTCAAGGACGGCCGCCTGGCCGAAGACGACCGCAACGCCTTGCTGGCGGAGATGACCGACGAGGTCGGCCTGCTCGTCCTGCGCAACAACTATCTGCAGACGCTGGCGCTCTCGTTGACGGAGGCGCAAGGGCTGGCCGCGACGCCGGGCCTGCGCCGCCTGATGCAGTCGCTCGAGACCGGGGGCCGGCTCGACCGTTCGGTCGAGTATCTGCCGAGCGATGCGATCATCGCCGAGCGCGAAAAGCGCGGCGAGGGCCTGACACGGCCCGAGCTTGCCGTCCTGCTGGCCTATGCCAAGCTCGCCTTGCACGATGCGCTGCTCGAATCGCCCGTTCCGGACGACCTCTATCTGAACAGCGAACTGATCAGGTATTTCCCGAAAGCCCTCCGCGACGGCTACGGCCCCGAGATCGCCGGCCACAAGCTTCGCCGCGAAATCGTCGCGACGCAGCTCGCCAACGCCATCGTCAACCGCGGCGGCCCCGCCATCGTCACGACGCTCGCCGACCAGACCCGCGCCGAGGCCCCTGCCATCGCCGCGGCCTATGCCATCGCACGCGATTCCTTCGACCTCCTCGCTCTAAACACGTCGATCGACGCGCTCGACGCGAAAATCCCCGGCAAGACCCAGATCGGCCTCTATGGCGCGGCCCAGGCCCTGGTCACTGACAGGATGAGCTGGTTCCTGCGCCGGGGCGTGGCAAAGCCCGGCGCGATCGAGCAGACGGTCGCGCATTACGCCAAGGGTGTGGCCGAACTCGCGACCGAGCTCGACGCTCTCCTGCCCGAGGCCGCGGCCCAGACCCGCACGGCGCGAATCGCGGTGCTTGTCTCTGAAGGCGTGCCGGAAGCGCTCGCGACGCGCGTCGCCAGCCTGCCGGCCCTGGCGCAGGCGACCGACATCGTCGATATCGCCGGACGCAGCGGGCGGCCGATCGCGGAGGTTGCGCGGATCCATTTCGGAGTCGATTCGGTCTTCGGGCTGTCGAGCCTCGCAGGCTCGGCGGCAGCCGTGCCGGCAACCGACGATTACGAGCGCCTTGCCCGCGACCGCGCCGTCGAAACCCTGGTCGATGCCCATGCCGGGCTGACGCAGGAGATCGCTGCCGGCGGGGGCGGCAGCGGCACGCTCGACAGCTGGCTCGCCGAACGCAGCACGGAAGCCGAGCGCATCCGCAGCACCGTCCAGGCCATCGCCCTTTCGG
Source organism: Bosea sp. PAMC 26642 (assembly GCF_001562255.1). NCBI lineage: Bacteria > Pseudomonadati > Pseudomonadota > Alphaproteobacteria > Hyphomicrobiales > Alloboseaceae > Allobosea > Allobosea sp. PAMC 26642. The sequence goes on from NZ_CP014301.1 coordinate 3,988,390, forward strand.
GCTTGTCCCTGCCCAAGCTGATGGTCGCGGCGGGTATGCTGGCCGATCTGCCGCGCAAGTCCTAGACGAGGAACGCCATGACCGACGCAGAACCGACGAAAAGCCGCATCGACCCTAAGCTGCTGGAGATCCTGGTCTGTCCCGTGACCAAGACCACGCTGGAATACGATGCCGGCAAGCAGGAATTGATCAGCCGCGCCGCAAAGCTCGCTTATCCGATCCGCGACGGCATTCCGATCATGCTGCCGGAAGAGGCAAGGCAGCTGGAGGGGTAGAGTATCGGCTGAAGCGGCGCCGACCTGCCCCCTCTCCCCTTGCGGGAGAGGGTTGGGGTGAGGGGTCGGGCTCCCCTCATCGCGAGCTCGGCACCGACCTGCAGACGGCTGCGCGACCCCTCATCCGGCCCTTCGGGCCACCTTCTCCCGCAAGGGGAGAAGGGATCACAACGCCTCGCCCCGCAGCAATCGCGGCGGCGCGCCCGCGATCCCGGCCGCCTCGCGGATGAAGAAGCGCTTCAGCCCCGGCAGCCGGTCGACGAGGCCGAGCCCCAGATCGCGTGCCAGCCGGACCGGCGTCAAATCGTTGGAGAACAGCCGGTTCAAGCCGTCCGTCACTGCTCCCATCGCAACCGTGTCGAAGCGCCGCGCCCGCTCATAGCCTTCGAGCACCTCGGCCTCGCCGACATCGAGCCCGAGCCGCGCGGCATCGACGATCGTTTCGGCCAGGGCCGCCACGTCCTTCAGGCCGAGATTGAGGCCCTGGCCCGCGATCGGATGGATGACATGGGCCGCGTCGCCGAGCAGGGCCAGCCGGTCACCGACGAAACGGCGTGCCACGCCAAAGCCGAGCGGAAACGCTCTGACCGGGCTCTCCAGCGCCAGCTCACCCAGCTCCGGTCCGAACCGGCGCTCGATCTCCAGCAGCATGTCGATATCGTCCAGCGATTGCAGCGCGGGCACGTTCTCCGCCCGTTCGGTCCAGACGATCGACGAGCGGTGGCCGAGCCGCCCGCCATCGCTCAGCGGCAGGATAGCGAAGGGTCCCGACGGCAGGAAATGCTCGACGGCGCGCCCGCCATGGGGCCGCTCATGGCTCAGCGTCGCGACAAGCCCCATCTGGTTATAGGCCCAGCCGACCCAGCCGATGCCGGCCATCTCGCGCAGCTTAGAGCGGGCGCCGTCGGCTGCGACCAGCAAGGCGGCATCGAGCCGCTCGCCGCCGGCGAACACCGCCGTGATCGCGCCCTCCTCATTGAGGAAGCGCCTGACGCCTTCGGGCCGAAGCTCCACGCCGGACACCTTGCAGCGCTCCAGTAGCACCGCCAGCAAGGTCGCGCTCTCGACCATATGGGCGAAAGGCCGCCCGGGCTCGACCTCGCCGTCGAAGGTCAGGAAGGCGGGCCGCACCACATCGGGATTGCGGCTGTCGGTCACCACCATCTCGGTCATGGGCTGGGCGGTCGAAGCGATCGCCGGCCAGACGTCCAGTGCCTGCAGCATAGCCTGGGCGGCGGCGGCCACGGCATAGGCACGGTCCTCGGCAGGCGGCTTCGCCAGGCTGGGATCGGCCAGAATCACGGAAAACGCCTCGCCAAGCGCTTGTTTGAGCGCCAGTGCCAGCGAAAGCCCGGCAATACCGCCACCGGCGATGATGATGCGATCCCGCGCGGATAGCTCTTGGGCTGTCATGTCCTGCTCCCGGCCGACGGCCGCATCGCCCGATACGCGGCTTGACGCCGCGCAACCCGTCGTTGCTGATGCAGCCGGCAAGTCTTCGTACCTAACCCTACCGACGCAGGCAGGCCAGCCTGCTCGAACGCCAAGCAAGAGCCCGCCGAGCATGTCCCAGATCAGCGACTCCCTGATGTCGATCCTCGACCTCGAGCCGCTCGAGCGCAACCTGTTCCGGGGTCGCAGTCCCGAAGTCGGCTGGCAGCGCGTTTTCGGTGGCCAGGTCATCGGCCAGGCGCTCTATGCCGCCTGCAAGACCGTCGAGGACCGCCAGCCGCATTCGCTGCACGCCTATTTCCTGCTGCCGGGCGACCCCACGATCCCGATCGTCTACGAAGTCGACCGCCTGCGCGACGGCCGCTCCTTCACCACGCGGCGCATTCTCGCGATCCAGAAAGGCGAGGCGATCTTCGCGATGTCCGCCTCCTTCCAGGTCGCCGAGGAGGGCTACGAACACCAGATGCCGATGCCCGACGTGCCGATGCCCGAGGATCTCCCCGATCGCGAGGAGATGAAGCGTAGCGTCCTGCCGCATATGCCCGAGGCGGTACGCGCCTATTACCAGCGCGAGCGCCCGATCGAGATCAGGCCGGTCGAACTCGAGCGCTATGTCACCGGCGGCAAGATGGAGCCGAAATTCAACGTCTGGATCAAGGCCATGGAGCGCCTGCCTGACGAACCGGCGATCCACCAGAGCGTGCTGGCCTATGCCTCCGATCTCATGCTGCTCGATTCAAGCCTGATCGCCCATGGCACCACCGTATTCGACAAGCGCATCCAGGGCGCGAGTCTCGACCATGCCCTGTGGTTCCACCGGCCTTTTCGCGCCGACGAGTGGCTGCTCTATTCGCAGGACAGCCCCTCGACATCCGGCGCGCGGGGCTTTTCGCGCGGACTCGTCTTCGATCGACAGGGCCGGCTCGTTGCGTCTGTGGCGCAGGAAGGGCTGATTCGGCCAAGGCCCGATCTGGCTTAGGCTCCGCCCGCCGAACAGCCTAATAATTAGACATTTGCTTATTACGTGCGCAAATTGTGCCGCGCGTGCACGCGCTTGCCCTTATTTTCGCGCGTCAGCCGCCCATAGTGCACTGCGGCGGTTGGCACGCTGCTTGAATTACGACTGAACGACGTGCGCCGGCTGCCGGCAGGTGCGCGAGGCGCAACAAGATCGCCGGGGCTGACTTCCGGGCGGCGTAACGGGGAAAACCCTGCAATGAAGATCGTGATGGCTATCATCAAGCCGTTCAAGCTGGAGGAGGTGCGCGACGGGCTCACCGCCATCGGCGTACACGGCCTGACCGTGACGGAAGTGAAGGGCTATGGCCGACAGAAGGGCCACACCGAGATTTACCGTGGCGCCGAATACGCCGTGAGCTTTCTCCCGAAGATCAAGATCGAGGTCGCCGTCTCGGACGAACTCGTCGGCAAGGTGATCGAGGCGATCACCGCGGCCGCCCGCACCGGCCAGATCGGTGACGGCAAGATCTTCGTCTCGTCGATCGAGAAGGCCGTGCGAATCCGCACCGGCGAGACCGACAGCGACGCCCTCTGAGCCCTCGATCTTTTCAGGAGTTTCCCAAGATGGACTTCAAGACCCTCAGCCGGGCCGGACTTGTCGGAGTGGCGCTCGCCGCCGCCGGTACCGCGCTTGCGCAGACCCCCGCGCCCGCCGCGCCCGTTCCCAACAAGGGCGACGTCGCCTTCATGATGAGCTCGACCGTGCTGGTCCTGCTCATGACCATTCCGGGGCTGGCCCTGTTCTATGGCGGCCTCGTCCGCAGCAAGAACATGCTCTCGGTGTTGACGCAGGTCTTCGCCATCGTCTGCATCGTCTCCCTGCTCTGGGTCTTCTTCGGCTATTCGCTCGCCTTCACCAATGGCGGCGGCCTCAACGACTATGTCGGCGGCTTCTCCAAGGCCTTCCTGAAGGGCGTCGATGCGACCACGGTCGCGGCGACCTTCTCCAACGGCGTCGTCATCCCGGAATATGTCTATGTCTGCTTCCAGATGACCTTCGCCTGCATCACGCCGGCCCTCATCGTCGGCGCCTTCGCCGAGCGCATGAAGTTCTCGGCGCTGCTGCTGTTCAGCGTGCTCTGGGTCACCTTCATCTACTTCCCGATGGCCCACATGGTTTGGTACTGGGGCGGTCCTGACCTCGTCGGCAATGCCGCCAAGGCTCTCGCCGAAGCTCCTGCCGACGGCAAGGCGGCTGCCCAGGCGGCGCTCGATGCGGTCAACGCCGATGCCGGTATGCTCTTCAAATGGGGTGCGCTCGACTTCGCCGGCGGCACCGTCGTGCATATCAATGCCGGTATCGCAGGCCTCGTCGGCTGCATTCTGCTCGGCAAGCGCATCGGCTACGGCAAGGAGTTGATGGCTCCCCATTCGCTGACGATGACCCTGATCGGCGGCGCCCTGCTCTGGGTCGGCTGGTTCGGCTTCAACGCCGGCTCCAACCTGGAGGCCAACGGCACGGCGGCTCTCGCCATGATCAACACCTTCGTCGCCACGGCGGCGGCGGCGGTCGGCTGGCTCTTCATCGAATGGGCGGTCAAGGGCAAGCCCTCGATGCTCGGCATGGTCTCCGGCGCGGTCGCGGGTCTCGTCGCGGTCACCCCTGCGGCCGGCTTCGCCGGTCCGATGGGCTGCATCGTGCTCGGCCTCATCGCCGGCGTCGTCTGCTTCGTCTTCTGCTCGACCGTCAAGAACGCGCTCGGCTATGACGACTCGCTCGACGTCTTCGGCATCCACTGCATCGGCGGCATCCTCGGCGCGCTAGCCACCGGCATCTTGGTCAATGTCGATCTCGGCGGCGCCGGCATCCCGGATTACGCTTCGAAGCCGGGCGAGCTGGCGGTCGGAACCTACGAGTTCGCTGCGGCCTTCATGGCGCAGGCCAAGGCCGTTCTGTTCACGCTGGTGTTCAGCGGCGTCGGCTCGCTGATCCTCTACAAGATCGTCGATGTCATCGTCGGCCTGCGCGTCGCTCCCGACGCCGAGCGCGAAGGCCTCGATATCGCCGAACATGGCGAGCGCGCCTACCACGCCTGATATCGGACATGATGCCGAAAAGTGCGAACCGGTTTTCGGACGACATCATGCTCTGACTTTTGAGAAGCGTTTCATGTGAAACATTCGACCCCGGCGGGAAACCGCCGGGGTTTTTCTTTGCGTCGATCCTGCAGCAAAGGGCTCCGCGCCGGCCAAGGTTAAGCGGGTCTTAACCTGCGCTTCCTAACGTGACCGGAGAGGCCGGAAACGACGCGGCCGGCGTTTTCCCGAGAGACGGCCAGCCCCTTATGCGCACGATAAGACGTTCCGCTTCGCTGATGGACCGCCTGCCCGATCCGGTGCGGGAGTTCCTGTCGCGCCGGGCCGCCGAAATGACGGGACTCGGCCTGCTCGCACTGACCACCGCGATCGCCCTGTCGCTCGCCACCTGGTCGGTCGATGATCCCAGCCTCAGCAACGCCACGGGCGGTGCCGTCGGCAACTGGCTCGGCCAGCCCGGCGCCATGGTAGCGGACCTCGCCATGCAGCTGCTCGGGCTCGGCGTCGTCGCCATGCTGTTTCCGCCGCTGATCTGGTCGCTGCGGCTGGCGCGGCTTCATGTCTTCGACCGCGGCGCGCTCAAGCTCGGCCTCTGGGTCGTCGGGATCGCGGCGACCGCAGCCGTCGCCAGCGCGCTGCCGGCCACGCCGCGCTGGCCCCTGCCCACCGGCATGGGTGGCGTCATCGGCGACGGGCTGTTGCTGGGCACTCGCAACCTGGTTGGCATAGCCGGCAATGCGCTCGGTGGCCTTGTCGGCTTCCTTTATGCCGGCATCGCAATCCTTTCGATTACCGCCGCAGCGGGCTTCGGCTTCGTCGCCGACGAGGATCCGATTGCCGAGGTGGAGGACAAGGACGAATCCTGGTCGGACAACGAGGATCGCCGCGACGACGAGCCCGGCCTTTCGGTAATCCTGATCGGCTGGTTGGCCCATGGCGCCATGGCGCTGAAAAGCATGGTCATGCGCCGTATGCCCCGCCCTCCGGAGCCTTTGGCCAGCACCGGCCTTGGCCCGGTCCCATCGGCGCCTTCGATCGGGCGCGTCCGCCGCGAACCGCAGTTCGGCGACGGCCCGGCCCGGCCCGCGCCGCCCGTCTTTGCACCGGAACCCCTGCCCGGCGCGCGCGCGCCTGTGGGCGAGGCCTTCGACCAGGACGACGACGAGCCGCAGGATCTCCGCGACCTGAACGCCCCGCGCGTGACCGCCCCGCCGGTCTCGCCGAAGCCCGGCAAGCGCATCCAGCGTGAGGCGCAGCCCTCGCTGCTCGACCGCGACCAGTTCGAGCTGCCGCCACTGACCTATCTCGGCGAGCCGAAGAAGCTGCCCGCCAACGCGATCTCGACCGATGCGCTGGAGCAGAACGCCACGCTGCTCGAAGGCGTGCTGGAGGATTTCGGCGTGCGCGGCGAGATCACGCAGGTCCGCCCCGGCCCCGTCGTGACGCTCTACGAGCTCGAGCCCGCTCCGGGCACCAAATCCTCCCGCGTGATTTCGCTGGCCGACGACATCGCCCGCTCGATGAGCGCGATCTCCGCCCGCGTCGCGGTGATCCCGGGCAAAAACGCGATCGGCATCGAGCTCCCCAACGCCAAGCGCGAGACGGTCTATCTGCGCGAACTGCTGGCGAGCCAGGATTTCGAGAGTTCGAAGCACAAATTGGCGCTCGGCCTCGGCAAGACCATCGGCGGCGAGCCGGTCATCGTCGATCTCGCCAAGATGCCGCATCTGCTCGTCGCCGGCACCACCGGCTCGGGCAAGTCGGTCGCGATCAACACCATGATCCTGTCGCTGCTCTACCGGCTGAAGCCCGAAGAGTGCCGGCTGATCATGGTCGATCCGAAGATGCTCGAACTTTCCGTCTATGACGGCATTCCCCATCTGCTGACGCCCGTCGTCACCGACCCGAAGAAGGCGGTCGTTGCGCTGAAATGGGCCGTGCGCGAGATGGAGGAGCGCTACAAGAAGATGTCGAAGGTCGGTGTCCGCAACATCGACGGCTTCAATGCCCGCGTCGGCGAGGCGAAGGCCGCAGGCGAAGTCATTACCCGCACCGTGCAGACCGGGTTCGACAGGCATTCCGGCGAGGCGATTTACGAAGAAGAGGCGATGGACCTCGAGGCCTTGCCCTTTATCGTCGTCATCGTCGACGAGATGGCCGACCTGATGATGGTCGCTGGCAAGGAGATCGAGGGCACCATCCAGCGGCTTGCCCAGATGGCCCGCGCGGCCGGCATTCACGTCGTGCTGGCGACGCAGCGTCCCTCGGTCGACGTCATCACCGGCACGATCAAGGCCAACTTCCCGACCCGAATCTCCTTTCAGGTCACTTCCAAGATCGATTCGCGCACCATCCTGGGCGAGCAGGGCGCCGAGCAGCTGCTCGGCCAGGGCGATATGCTCTACATGGCCGGCGGCGGCCGCATCACCCGCGTCCACGGCCCCTTCGTCTCCGACGCCGAGGTCGAGAAGGTCGTCGCCCATCTCAAGACGCAAGGGCGCCCGCAATATCTTGACGCCGTCACCTCCGAGGAGGAGCCTGCTGCCGAAGAAGGCGAGGACGGCGCCGTCTTCGACAAGAGCGCCATGGGCCAGGCCGAGAGCGAGGACCCCTACGACCAGGCAGTGGCCGTCGTGCTGCGCGACAAGAAGGCCTCGACCTCCTACATCCAGCGCCGCCTCCAGATCGGCTACAACCGCGCCGCCTCGATCATGGAGCGGATGGAGACCGAGGGCATCGTCGGCCCCGCCAACCACGCCGGCAAGCGCGAAATCCTCGTCGAGACCGGCCGCGCCCGCGAGGACGAGGACTGAGCCGCGTCAGTGCGATCGACGAAACCGTCTCGGCAGCCGTCAAATTGCCATGACGCTGCTGCAACCTGACGAGGATCCGACGCGTTGTCCGATCGAAAACGTGCCAACGACGCGCAAAGGTGCGACGATCCCGGCCGTCTTGGCCGAAACCATTGGAGCGTTCTGCTCATGACACGCAAACTCCCGATGCAGGCCTCGATCGGCGCGCTTGTCGCCCTCGGCCTGGCAGCGTCGCTCGGCGGGCTTCATGCCCAGCCCTTGCAGCTTCAGCCGGCTGCGCCGGCAGCAATCGCTCCCAAACCGCCGCGCGCCACGCCATTGCCGCCCGCGCGGCCGCAGAATCTCGGGCTCCCCCGCACCGCGACCACCGCCACTGCCGCGCCCGTTCTCACCGCATCGGCCGAGCCTGCGCCTGTCCGCGTCGCCACGGCTCCGGCCAAACCCGCGGCGCGAGCAAGCGGGCCGCTGTCGCAGCAGGACGCGGTCGAGATGCTGAACGCCTATTTCAACGGCTTTGCGAATCTTCAGGCCGATTTCATCCAGTTCGCCGCCGACGGACGCCGCTTCGAAGGCAAGCTCTACATCCAGCGCCCGGGCAAGATGCGTTTCGAATACCGCCCTCCCGTGACCATGGAGGTCATCGCCGACGGAACCTCCGTCGCGATCCGCGACAGGAAACTGGCGACGCAGGATCTCTATTCGATCGGCCAGACGCCGCTGAAGTTCCTGGTTAAGGAACGCATGGACCTCGCCCGCGATTCCATCGTCACCGGCACCAGCACCAAGGGCGATATCCTCTCGGTCAAGATCGAGGACCGCTCGACACTGGGCGGCACCTCCAAGATCACGCTGAACTACGACCTCACCTCCAATGAGCTGCGGCAATGGGTCGTCATCGACCCCCAGGGCTACGAGACCAGCGTCTCCCTCTACAATCTCGACACCCAGCGCCGGCCCGACCCGAAGAACTTTGTGATCAACTACGAGCGGGTTCTTTAAGGCTGCTGTCTCGGCTCCGCACAGCCCTCATCTCGAGGAACCGCGTTAGCGGCGTCTCGAAGGATGAGGGCTATGGCGTCGCCATAACGCTTGCTTTTCGCCGCGCCACGAACCAGTTTCCGGCCGTTCTTTGACCCGGAAAATGCGCGTGCAACTCACTGTCACCAGCTGGAACATCAACTCCGTCAGGCTTCGCATCGGCATGGTGGGGGAATTCCTGACCCGCTATCAGCCCGACATCCTGTGCCTGCAGGAGACCAAGACGCCCGACGAGCAGTTTCCCGCAAAGGCCTTCGAGAAGCTCGGCTATGTCCATCAGGCCTTCATCGGCCAGAAGGGCTATAACGGCGTCGCGATCCTGTCGAAGCTGCCCTTCAGCGAGCGCGACGCCATGTCGATGTGCGGCAGGAACGATGCCCGCCACATGACGGCCGTGCTCGACAAGGGCGCAGGTGCCGCAGCCGGCATCGCGATCCATAATTTTTATATCCCGGCCGGCGGCGACATTCCCGATCCCGAAAAGAACATCAAATTTGCCCACAAGCTCGCCTTTCTCGACGAGGTCGGCGCCTGGGGCATCGCCAAAAGGCCGACGGACCGGCCCAGCATCCTGCTCGGCGACCTCAACATCGCGCCTTATGAGCACGACGTCTGGAGCCACAAGCAGCTGCTCGACGTCGTCAGCCACACCCCGATCGAGACCACGACACTGGAAAGGCTGCGCACCGAGCTCGGCTGGACCGATGCGGCGCGCACGCTCAGGCCCGAACCCGAAAAGCTCTACAGCTGGTGGAGCTATCGCGCCGCCGATTGGGAGGCCTCGAACCGCGGCCGCCGGCTCGACCACATCTGGCTCTCGGACGGCCTCAAACCCGCCTTGCGCGATCTTGCTTTTCTTCGTGAGGCACGCGGCTGGGAACGTCCATCCGACCACGTTCCGGTGACGGTCACGCTCGAACTCTGAAATCCGCCTCAGCCGCGGTCGAGCGCGTCCAGAGCATCGCGGACCGGCGCAAGTTCTTCTGCGAACTGGCGCAGCCTCTCGCTGACGGCGGCCGCAATCGCCTCTGCCGAGCCCGGCGATTCGCCCAGAACCCGGCGCATCACGCTGCGCGACAGCCGCATCACCTGCGTCGGCTCACGCGCGATCGCCGTGACCGGCCGCTCGACCGAGGTGAAAAGCGCGAGTTCGCCCAGAAGCGACCCGGGACCGACGACCTCGTCGGCCTTGCGTCCGTCATCCTCGCTGGTCAGGGCCACCGCCCCCGAGATCACCAGCAAGGCCCCGTCCGAGGCCTCTCCGCGCCGGAACAGGATGTCGCCAGCCCGCATGATCCGGCTTTCCGCCGCGAAGGCGAGGAGCCGCAGCGCGTCCCGATCCATCAGGCCCAGCAGCGGCTGCCGGGCCAGGATCGCGATGTCGTCGTCGAGCGCCACGTCGGGGCTTTACGGATTGAGGCGGTAGCCGCCCGCATCCGTCACGAGCAGCCGCGCATGGGCCGGATCGGGTTCGATCTTCTGCCGCAGCCGGTAGATATGCGTCTCGAGCGTATGCGTGGTCACCTGCGAGTTATAGCCCCAGACCTCCTGAAGCAGAATCTCGCGCGCGATCGGCTTGCGCCCGGCGCGGTAGAGGAAGCGCAGGATCGCCGTTTCCTTCTCCGTCAACTTGGTCTTGGAACCCTTCTCGCTGACCAGCAGCTTCGAGCCCGGATGGAAGGTGTAGGGGCCGACCTGGAAAACCGCATCCTCGCTGGCCTCGTGCTGCCTCAGATGCGCACGGATCCGCGCCAGCAGCACGGCGAACTTGAATGGTTTGACGACATAGTCGTTGGCGCCGGCCTCTAGCCCGAGCACCGTGTCGGCATCGGAGCCTTGGCCGGTCAGCATGATGACGGGGCTCTTGAAGCCGTTCTTGCGCATCATCTTGACCGCTTCGCGCCCGTCCATGTCGGGCAGCCCGACATCCATCACGGCGAGATCGATCCGCTCGGCCTGGACCAGCTTCACCGCCGCGGTCGCAGTGCCCGCCGCCGAGAGCTTGAACTCGTCATAGAGCGCCAATTGCTCGGCAAGCGCGTCGCGCAGCATCTGGTCGTCGTCGACGAGCAGGATATGATGGACGGCGGACATGGAAAATCGATCGGCAGGTTGCAATGGCTTTACCATGAGCCCGCTGAATCACGACCGCAAGTCACGCGAGATGGAATTACCGTGAGAAAACGTGAGAGTCCGATCACCTCCGGACGCGCACCGACGCGATCCGGCCTGACGACGCTGCGCGTCTTCGCCTCGGTCGCGAACCGCAGCCGTGGTTTCCTGGTCGCTGGCCGGTCCGTCTTCCCCTGCGCCCTGGGTCGCGGCGGCATTCGTGCGCAGAAGCGCGAGGGCGACGGGGGCACGCCACGCGCGGCGTTGAAGCTGCGCAGCGTGCTTTATCGTAGAGACCGCCTCCGCCGCCCCCCGACACTGCTGCCGGTGCGCGCTATCGCCTCCCGCGACGCCTGGTGCGACGACGCCGGCGACCGCCGCTACAACCGCCTGATCGACAGGCCACCCGGCGAGGCTGAGGAGCGGCTGCAGCGGGCCGACCATCTCTACGATGTCATCGTCGAACTCGGCTGGAACGATGCCCCGGTGATCCGGGGCCGCGGCAGCGCCATCTTCTGGCATCTCGCGAGACCCGGCTTTACGCCGACAGCGGGCTGCGTCGCGGTCGAAGGCCATGTCTTCGCCAAGCTGCTGCCGCGGCTGGCGCGCGCCTGCGTGATGAGGATCGTCTGAACGGCGCATCCAAGCCGTTCCATTCAGGCCATGTGAACCATGCAAGGACTTCCTTGGGCGGGATTAACCTCAGTTTTGCCTTCATGACCGAGCTTCCGCGATGTGATCGCCGGAGTTTCCATGTTCAGCAGCTATTGGTCCACCCGTCTGGCCGACCGCCTGACCGTCAGGCAGCAGACGGCCGTCATGACCGGCCTGCTTTGCGCCGCGACGGTCGCGATGGTGACGATCGGTGCTGCCTTGCTCGCGCGCAGGGAAGCGGTCCGCGACGCCAATCTCGAACTGGCGACGATGGCGCGCACCATGGCCGACAGCCTCGACCAGAACATGTTCGAACGCTATCGCGAGATTCGCAACATCGTCGATCTCGAACCACTGCGCGGTATCTGGCAGAGCGACCCCGCGAAGATCCGCGGCGTACTTGGACAGTTGCAATCGACCTTGCCGGACTATGCCTGGCTTGGCTTTGCGACCCCTGACGGCACGGTGCGCGCCGCCACGCGCGGTATGCTCGAAGGTGCCTCCGTCGCTCAGCGTCCCTGGTTCGCCAACGGGATGAAGGGGCCGGCCGTCGAGGACGTTCACGATGCAAAGCTGCTCGACGCGCTGCTGCGGCGCAGCCCCGACGCGGCGCCGTTCCGATTCGTCGATGTCGCCATGCCCGTCACTGCCCAGAACGGCGCTAAGCTCGGCGTGCTCGGCGCCCATCTGAGCTGGAACTGGGCCAGCGACGTCCGCGCCAATATCCTGTTCAAGCACAGCCCCGATCTCGAAACCGACATCTGGGTGCTGGGCCGGGACGGCAACGTCCTGCTCGGCCCGGCGAACGCTGCAACATTCGCACCGGAACACCTGACCCGCTCCCGCGACGGAAACGGAACGACCTTTGACGATCGCAGCGGCGAGCGCCCGATGCTGACCGCGCTCGTCGCGACCAAGGGGCAGGGCGACTACCCCGGCCTCGGCTGGATCGTGGCGGCGCGCAGGCCCGTCGACGTGGCGCTTGGACCCGCCAACGCCCTGACGATGGTGATCGGCCTGGTCGGTCTGCTCACGGCTGCCGCCGGAGCGGCGCTGGCCTGGCTGCTCGCGGGCACGGTAACGCGGCCGCTGACCCGGCTGGGCAGCGCTATTGACCTGATCGGGCGTGATCCCGCAGCCAACAATATCCAGCGCCAGCATGGTTCGCGCGACATCCTGCAATTGTCGGCCGCCTTGCGTTCGCTGCTGCGCCGCCTCGGCACTGCGGAACGAAGCGCGCGCGAGGCGCAGGACACCATCAGGGAGGTCGAGCTCAGGGCCGAACTCCAGGCCAAGGCCGCAGACGAGAAGACCCGTCGCCTCGGCTCCGACATCCACACTTTGCGGGCATTGGCCGATTCGGACCCGCTCACCGGGCTGTTCAACCGGCGCGCCTTCCTGCCCTTCGCCGAAGACGCGATGAACTACTACAAGCGTTATCGTCGCGATCTCGGAATCCTGATGTTCGACATCGACCACTTCAAGCGGGTCAACGACACCTTCGGCCATGCCGCCGGCGACGAGGTCATCCGGGCGGTCGGCAAGATCATCGCCGGCCAGATCCGCCTGACCGACAAGGTCGCGCGCATCGGCGGCGAAGAGTTCGTCGTCCTGCTGCGGGAAACCGACGGCGCAGGCGCGAAACTTCTGGCCAACCGCATCCGCGAGCAGGTCCAGAACACTATCGTGAGCCAGGGACTGGCACAGCTCTCGATCACGATCAGCATCGGCGCAGCTATGGCGCGCGAGGGCGACCGCGATATCGAGGACGTGATCGCACGGGCCGATGCCGCGCTCTATACGGCCAAGTCCGCGGGCCGGAACCAGGTCGTCATGGCCGCAGCCGACAACGCTTCCAACCAGATTGCCGCCTGACGCGCAGCGTCAGCCCCGTGCGCCGAAGATCGCACTGCCGACGCGGACGTGGGTTGCGCCGAGCTGGATCGCCGCCTCGTAATCCGCACTCATGCCCATCGATAGGCCGCTCAGACCGTGGCGTGCGGCGATCTTAGCCAGCAGTGCGAAATGCGGCGAAGGCGGATCGTCGGCCGGCGGAATGCACATCAGGCCCTCGATCACGAGCCCATGATGCACGCGGCAGGTCTCCAGAAATGCGTCGATCTCGGAGGGTGAAACCCCGCCCTTCTGCGGCTCGTCGCCGGTGTTGACCTGGACGTACAGCGTCGGCGCTTTCCCCGCTTTGGCGATTTCGCGCGCGATCTCCTTGGCGAGGCTCTCGCGATCGAGCGAATGGATCGCATCGAACAGCTCGACAGCCTCGCGCGCCTTGTTGGATTGCAGCGGCCCGATCATGTGCACCTGCGCATCGGGGAAACGCTCGCGCAGCGCCGGCCACTTGGCCTTGGCCTCCTGGACGTAGTTCTCCCCGAAGACCCGCTGCCCTGCCTCCAGCGCCGGCAGGATGGCCTCGGCCGGCATGGTCTTGGAAACGGCGATCAGCGTGACCGAACCGGGCTCACGCTCGAAATCCCGCGTCATCCGCTCGATCGCGGCCTTGACTGTGTCCAGCCGCGTAACCGTCTCGCTCATCGCAGGCCCTTTCCGGCTCGCGGGCGGCGTTGACCCCGCGCGCGCAATCGTGTCCTAGTCCGGCTCACTTCGCTCACGCAACAATTGCATGCTCTCATGGCCGTCGAACGCTACAATCCCAAGGAATCCGAGCCGAAATGGCGCCGTGTCTGGCAGGAGCGCAAGCTCTTCGAGACCCGCAACGACGATCCGCGCCCGACCTATTACGTCCTCGAGATGTTCCCCTACCCGTCGGGACGCATCCATATGGGCCATGTCCGCAATTATGCGATGGGCGATGTCGTGGCGCGCTACAAGCGCGCCAAGGGCTTCGCTGTCCTGCACCCGATGGGGTGGGACGCCTTCGGTTTGCCCGCCGAGAACGCCGCCAAGGCCAACAAGGTCCATCCGCGCGAATGGACCTACGCCAATATCGCGACGATGCGGACGCAGTTGCAGTCCATGGGCCTGTCGCTCGACTGGAGCCGCGAGCTCGCGACCTGCGACCCGGGCTACTACAAGCACCAGCAGAAGCTCTTCCTCGATTTCCTGAAGGCCGGGCTGGTCGATCGCAAGACCGCCAAGGTCAACTGGGACCCGGTCGACGAGACCGTGCTCGCCAATGAGCAGGTCATTGACGGCAAGGGCTGGCGCTCTGGCGCGCCCGTCGAAATCCGCGAGCTGACGCAGTGGTTCTTCAGGATCACCGACTACGCCCAGGACCTGCATGACGCGCTCGAGGGCCTGAACCGCTGGCCCGACAAGGTACGGCTGATGCAGAAGAACTGGATCGGTCGTTCCGAGGGCCTGCTGATTCGTTTCGCTCTCGAATCGAATGCGTTCGGCCTGAACGAACTCGAAATCTACACCACAAGGCCGGACACGCTGTTCGGCGCGAAATTCATGGCGGTCGCGCCCGACCATCCGCTGGCCAAGGCCGCAGCCGCGAACAACCCGGCACTGCAGAGCTTCATCGAGGACTGCAAGCGCACCGGCACCGCCCAGGAAGCGATCGACAAGGCCGAAAAACTCGGCTTCGACACTGGCATCCGCGCCGTGCATCCGCTCGATCCGTCATGGACCCTGCCGGTCTATGTCGCGAACTTCATCCTGATGGAATACGGCACCGGCGCGATCTTCGGCTGCCCTGCCCATGACCAGCGCGACCTGGATTTCGTCAACAAATACGGCCTCGGCAACACGCCTGTCGTGGCACCAGAAGGTCAGGACCCGGCGAGCTTCGTCATCACCGACACGGCCTATGTCGATGACGGCCGCATGATCAATTCGCGCTTCCTCGACGGCATGACCATTCCCGACGCGAAGGAAGCGGTCGCGCGCCAGCTCGAAGCCGAGTTGCGCGGCAATGCCCCCGTCGCGGCGCGAAAGGTGAATTTCCGCCTGCGCGACTGGGGGGTCTCGCGGCAGCGCTATTGGGGCTGCCCGATCCCCGTGATCCATTGCGCCGATTGCGGCACGGTGTCCGTCCCGGATGCCGACCTGCCCGTAAAGCTGCCCGACGACGTCTCCTTCGAGAAGCCGGGCAATCCGCTCGATCATCATCCGAGCTGGAAGCACGTCGCCTGCCCGCAATGCGGCAAGGACGCCCGGCGCGAAACCGACACGATGGACACCTTCGTCGATTCGTCCTGGTATTTCGCCCGCTTCACCGACCCGTGGCGGACGGACAGCCCGACCGATCGTGCCGTCGTCGATCGCTTCCTGCCGGTCGACCAGTATATCGGCGGCGTCGAGCACGCGATCCTGCACCTGCTCTATTCGCGCTTCTTCACGCGCGCCATGAAGGCCACCGGCCATGCCGGACTCGACGAGCCTTTCGAGGGCATGTTCACGCAAGGCATGGTCGTCCACGAGACCTATAAGGCCGCCGACGGCACCTGGGTCGAGCCCGGCGATGTCCGCATCGAGGGCATGGGCGGCGATCGCAAGGGTTTCCATGTCGACGGCGGCGCGCCGATCGAGATCGGCGCGATCGAGAAGATGTCGAAGTCGAAGAAGAACGTCGTCGATCCCGACGACATCATCGGCTCCTACGGCGCCGACACCGCGCGCTGGTTCATGCTGTCGGATTCACCGCCCGAGCGCGACGTGATCTGGACGGACGAAGGCGTTCAGGGGGCCGCCCGCTTCGTGCAGCGCCTCTGGCGCCTGATCGGCGAGATCGCAGAGCGTACCGGCAATCAGGCCGCCCGGCCCGCCGAATTTGGAGAAGCTGCCCTCGTGCTGCGCAAGGCGAGCCACCGGGCCTTGAACGCTGTCGGCGCCGATATTGAGCGCCTCGGCTTCAACCGCTGCGTCGCCCACATCTACACGCTGACCAACGCCATCGGGAAAACCCTCGACGCCGCGGCCGAAAACGCCGCGATCGAACCCGACATCGCCTTCGCGCTTCACGAATCGGCGACGATCGCGACGCAGCTCGTCGCGCCGATGATGCCGCATCTGGCGGAATCCTGCTGGCAGGTTCTCGGCCAAAACGGGTTGGTCGGCGAGGCCGCCTGGCCCGATGCCGAAGACAGCCTGCTGCGCGACGATAGCCTTGTCCTGCCGATCCAGATCAACGGCAAAAAGCGCGCGGAGGTGACCGTGGCCGCCGATGCCGATACAATGGCGGTCGAAGCGATCGCCCGTGCCAACGAGGCCGTCATCAGGGCACTCGAAGGCCGGCCGATCCGGAAGATCATCGTGGTGCCCGGGAGAATTGTGAATGTCGTCGTCTGAAGCCCCGACCCGCCGCTTTATGCTGGCGATCGCGCTCGGCGCGGCTGCACTCAGCGGCGGCTGCCTGCGGCCGCTCTATGCCGAAGGTACGACCAGCACCATCGGCGGCAGCGTTAAGAGCGCCCTTCGCGATGTCGAGATCGGCGAGATGAAGGGGCTGAGCGGCCACTATCTCCGCAACGAACTCGTCTTCGAGCTCGATGGCGGCGGCGAGCCGAGTGGCCCCAAGCGCCTTGTGCTGGAGGCAGCCATCACCGAATCGCTCGAGGTGTTGACTGTCGATTATACGAACGGCCGCGCTGATTCCGCGGTTCTCGTTGCCAAGGCCGTATGGTCGGTCAAGCGGATCGGCTCCGGCGAGGTCGTCGCCTCAGGCACGAACACCGTCCGCTCGCCCTATGAGCGCTCGCAGCAGCGTTTCTCCACGGTCCGCGCCGCGCGCGATGCCCAGATCCGCGCCGCGAAAAGCCTTGCGACACTGATACGCGGCCAGCTCGCTGCCGATCTGACTGCCGGCTGAGCCGGAGGGCCGCGCATGGTCGCCATCAAGGCCCATGAAGCCGACCGGGCGCTTACCCGGCTCGACCCTGCCTTGCGGCTCGTGCTGATCTACGGACCCGATGCCGGTCTGGTCTCTGAACGAGCGAAGGCGCTCGCACGCGCCCATGTCGACGACGCCGACGATGCCTTCCAGCTCGTCCGCATGAATGGCGACGATTGCGCCGCTGACCCGCTCAAGCTCGTCGATGAGGCCAACACCATCGGGCTCTTCGGCGGCCGCCGCGCGATCCGGGTCTCGCCGACCTCGAAGATGCTGCTACCAGCGATCGAACCGCTGCTGACGACGCCCTCAAAGGACGCCATCGTTATCGTCGAGGCCGGCGACCTCCAGCGCAGCAATCCACTGCGGGTGGCCTGCGAGCGGGCAAAGACCGCGCTCGCCGTGCCCTGCTACGGCGATGGAGCCCGCGACCTCTCCACGATCATCGACGAAATGACCCGCGCGGCGGGCAAGACCATCGACCGCGCCTCTCGCGACCAGCTCGCCGGGCTGCTCGGCGGCGACCGCCAGACATCGCGCCGCGAGATCGAGAAGCTGCTGCTTTACGCCGGGGCCGATCCGGCGATCACGGAGGCTCATGTCGAGGCTGTCGTCGGCGACACCGCCCAGCGCGAGCAGGCGGCGCTCGTCGAGGCCGTCTTTGCCGGCAAGCTGCCTGCGCTCGACCTCGCCTATTCCAGACTTGCAGGCGAAGGCCTCGACGCCGGCGTGATGCTCGGCGCGGTCCTGCGCCAGGCGCTGAGCCTCCTGAAGGCGCGCCAGGGCATGACCGGAGGACGAAGTGCCAAGGACGTCGTCGCGACGATGCGCCTGCCATATCCGCGCATTCCGGCGATGGAAGCCGCCCTCACCGCCTGGACGGAATCGAAGCTGACGGAGGCGATCGGCGTGCTAGGGGCGGCAACCCTCGCCGTCCGGCGGGACGGCGAGCTCGGAAAAGCCGCAGCGGCAAGGGCCCTCTGGACCATGGCAAGGCTGGCGCGTAGCGCAGCGCGCGACTGATTTCAGGCCTTCAGCCGCCGGCATAAGGCTTCGAGTTGATCGAGCGTCTTGTAGCCGATCTTCATCTCGCCACCGCCATTAGGGCGATGCTGGATCGAGACGGAAAGGCCGAGCGCCTCTTCCAGAGCCTTCTCGACGGCGCGCGTGTCGGGATCCTTGTCGAGCCTGGGCTTGCCCGGAACGCTCTTGCTCTCGCCCCTGACCTCGGTCTGCACGAGACGCTCGATATCGCGAACACTAAGACCCTCATCGACGATCTTCTTCGCCATCCGTTCCGGTTCCGGAACTGATATCAAGGCGCGAGCATGGCCGGCGGATACGGTTCCCTCGCTGACCATCTGCCGCACCGACTCCGGCAGTTTCGACAGTCGCAGCGTGTTGGCGATGTGGCTACGGCTCTTGCCGATGATCTTGGCAAGATCGTTCTGGGTGTAGTCAAACTCCGAGATCAGCCGCTCATAACCGGCAGCCTCCTCGATCGCGTTGAGATCAGTACGCTGGACGTTCTCGACGATGGCGATCTCGAGCGCCTCGCGATCGTCGGCCTCGACCAGGATCACGGGAACGTCGTGCAGGCCCGCCCTTTGCGCGGCCCGCCAGCGCCGCTCGCCGGCGATGATCTCATAGGCGTCGATCATGCCCGTGATCGAACGCACGATCATCGGCTGCAGGATGCCCCGCTCGCGGATCGACGCGGTCAGGTCCTCCAAGTCACCCTCGGCGAAATGGCGGCGCGGATTGCGCGCGCTCGGACGCAGGAATTCGACCGGCACACGCCTTTGGCCGCGCGCCCGGTCGATCGCACCCATTTCCTCGCCGACATCGCCAATCAAGGCCGCCAAGCCACGGCCCAGGCGTGAACGCCCCTGTTCTTCGGCCATCGTCATCCTCGTCAATCCTCGGTCCGAACGGTTTCAGGCGGCGGCGCGCAGAGCGCGTTCGCGCTTGATCACTTCGGATGCCAGCTTCAGATAGGCCTGCGATCCCGAGCAGCGCAGATCGTAGAGCAGAACCGGCTTGCCATAGGACGGCGCCTCAGAGACCCGGACATTGCGCGGGATCACGGTGTCGTAGACCTTGTCGCCCAGGAAATCCCGGACATCAGCCATGACCTGGCCGGACAGGTTGTTGCGCGGGTCGTACATCGTCAGCACGACGCCCTGGATGATCAACCGGGGATTGAGCCCGTTGCGCACCTGCTCGACGGTCTTGAGCAGCTGGCTCAGGCCTTCGAGCGCGAAGAACTCACATTGCAGCGGCACGAGCACGGCATCGGCCGCCGTCATCGCATTGATCGTGATCAGGCTGAGCGAGGGCGGGCAGTCGATCAGGATATAGGTCAGGTCGGAGCAGCGCTGGTCGTAGACCAGCTCGTCGATCGCCTTCTTCAGCCGATGCGCCCGGTCCTTGGCGCCGGCGATCTCCAGCTCGACGCCGAGCAGATCCAGCGTCGAGGGCGCCAGGAACAGGCCAGGCACCGCCGTCTCCTGCAACGCTTGACCGAGTCCGACATCGCCGCAAAGCACATCATAGGTCGACGATTTGCGGCTGCGGCGGTCGACGCCAAGCCCGGTCGACGCATTTCCCTGGGGATCGAGATCGACGATCAGCACCTTTTCGCCGATCGCGGCCAGGGCCGTGCCGAGGTTGATCGCCGTTGTCGTCTTGCCGACGCCCCCCTTCTGATTTGCCAAAGCGAGCACACGCGGGCGGCGCGGTAGCAGGATCGGGGTCATATCGGTCATGAATCGGCCTGCTTCTCGGCCCCCCTCACCATCAGGATTCGGGCGGCGCTGTCTGTCACGGAAGGAACCGTTGAGGCGTGAATCTTCCAATATTTAGAGGCGTCGGTCAATTCGGCATCTAGATGTTGTCCCTTGGGAAAGAGTCCCAACGCACCGGTTCTCAACAGGTCTTTGCACCACTCCAAAAGTTGCGGCAGTGGCGCCAGTGCACGCGCCGTGACGACATCGACTTTGCCGACGAAGTCGCCGATCACATTCTCGATGCGCGCCGCATGAACGGTGACCGGAGCGCCGGTGATCCGCGCCGCATGGCGCAGAAAGGCGCATTTTCGACCATTGCTCTCGACGAGATCGATATGCCCGCCGGCCTTCTCCATCAGACATATCCCGATCACAAGACCGGGGAAGCCCCCCCCCGAGCCCAGATCGAGCCAGCGGGTCGCATCGGGAGCCAGAGCGTGAATCTGAAGTGAGTCAGCGATATGGCGGGTCCAGACATCGCCAAGCGTTGCGGAGGAGACGAGGTTCTTCGCTGTCTGCCATCGCAACAGCTCCGACACCAGTAGTGCCAGGCGCTCCTCTGTTTCACGTGAAACAGGTGTCAAGGCCAATGCGCTGGCCCGGTCTGTCTTTTCAACACCCACGTCAAATCGCCGGAACGGCGGTGGGCCGGCGGTCGCGGCGCGCATGCGCTGCCAGCAGCGTCAGCGCCGCCGGAGTCATTCCCTCGATCCGAGACGCCTGCGCTAGATTGCCCGGTCGATGCTCGGCCAGCTTTGCTTTCAACTCGTTCGACAGGCCGGAAATGCCCTGGAGATCGAGAGGATCCGGCATGATCAGCGCCTGATCACGCTGATAAGCCCGGATCTCGGCGGATTGCCGTTCCAGGTAGACCGAATAGGTCGCGTCGGCGGTAACGCGTGCGGCAATGGCCGGGGCGAAGGATCCGAGTTCGGGCCAGATGCGCGCCAACGCTTCCAAGCCGATATCCGGGTAGGAGAGAAGCTGGAAGGCACTACGCTTCAGGCCGTCGCGATTGAGCTGAAGACCGGCGCCGTCCGCCTGCTGCGGAGTCAGAGTTAAGCTCGTCAGCAAAGCGCGCAGGCGCGCCACCTGGGTAGTGCTGGTCTCGAAGCTCAGTTTTCTGCGGGCTCCGACGAGACCAAGCGCCAGCCCCATAGCCGTCAGCCGCTCATCGGCATTGTCAACTCGCAGCGACAGGCGGAATTCGGCCCGCGAGGTGAACATTCGATACGGCTCCGTAACACCACGGGTGACGAGATCGTCGACCATGACGCCGATATAGGAAGACGTCCGTTCGAGGACGGCAGGCTCAGCCCCACTCGCTCGTCGCGCCGCATTCAGTCCGGCCAGCAGGCCCTGAGCACCCGCCTCCTCGTAGCCGGTCGTACCGTTGATCTGACCCGCAAGGAAAAGCCCACGGATTGCGCGGCTTTCGAGCGTGTTCTGCAAGGCGCGAGGATCGACGAAATCATACTCGATCGCATAGCCCGGCCGCAGCATCGTCGCCTGCTCCAGACCTGGGATCGTCTTGAGCATCCCGAGCTGGACATCCTCCGGAAGGGAAGTCGAAATCCCGTTGGGGTACACGGTCGGATCGTCTAGCCCTTCGGGCTCAAGAAAGATCTGATGCCCCTCGCGATCGCCGAAGCGGCCGACCTTGTCCTCGATCGACGGGCAATAACGCGGACCGCGTCCCTCGATCTGGCCCGAAAACATCGGTGCGCGGTGAAGATTGGCCCGGATCAGGTCATGCGTCGCGACCGTGGTGCGCGTGATGCCGCAGGAGATCTGTGGCGTCGTGATGCGATCGGTCAGCGCCGAGAACGGCTCCGGCGGATCGTCTCCCGCCTGCATCTCGAGGGACGCCCAATCGATCGTCCGCCCATCCAGCCGAGGCGGCGTGCCGGTCTTGAGGCGGCCGAGCGGAAAGCCATGCCGCTCCAGCGTTGCCGACAGTCCTAGCGACGGCGCTTCGCCCACACGCCCGGCCGGCGTCTTGGTCTCACCGATATGGATCAGCCCGCGCAGAAAGGTTCCGGTCGTCAAAACGACCGTTCCGGATACGAATCGACGTCCATCGGCCAAAATGACGCCATCGACCTGACCGGCTTCAACGGACAGATCGAAAACCTCGCCGTCGATGATGTCGAGAGTGTCCGGCTCGGCCAGCAGCTCCTGCACGGCCTGCCGATAGAGCTTGCGGTCGGCCTGCGCGCGCGGACCGCGCACGGCCGGCCCTTTGCGGCGGTTCAGCATCCGGAATTGTATGCCGGCCCGGTCGGCGGCGCGCGCCATTACCCCGTCGAGCGCATCGATCTCCCGAACGAGATGACCCTTGCCCAATCCGCCGATGGCCGGGTTGCACGACATCACCCCGATCGTCTCGCGACGATGCGTTACCAGCGCCGTGCGCGCGCCGATGCGCGCCGCAGCCGATGCCGCCTCGACACCGGCATGGCCTCCGCCCACGACGATGACGTCGTATCGGCTTCTATCGGAAGAATTCTGCATTGCTTTCGCTAGCGAAAGCGAGGCGGTGGGTCAACGAATTCGCACACGGAGCCTGTCCAAGGCCATTGAAAACTGCCCTCTTGTGAAGCTGCCGCCGTTATTTCCCGATGCAGAACCCGTTGAACAATTGGTCCAGCACATCCTCGACATCGATCCGCCCGACCAACCGCTCCAGCGCTCCGACCGCGACCCGGACGTCCTCGGCCAGCAGCTCGATCTGGGCACTCTCACCCGCGACTGCGCGCTCCAAAGCGACGATAGCTTCCCGCACGGCCTGTCGATGCCGCTCGCGCGTCAGGAGTGCGGGCTCCGAAGAGGCTTCGCCGATCAGCCGCTCTGCAATCGCCGCGAGAAGGTCGTCGATGCCCTGGCCTGACCAAACCGAAAGGGCCATCTCATTTGGAAATACGGTTCCCGCCAGGTCGGACTTGGTAGCGATGGCCATGGTTCGATCATCGGCAGCGATTGAGTTCGGCTCCGAATCGATTGCGCGCAGGCTGAGTACGAGATCAGCTCGGGCGATCAACGCCAGCGACCGCCGTACCCCTTCCGATTCGACCGGATCGGTACTTTCGCGAACGCCTGCCGTATCGATGAGGGTCACGGGCAGCCCCTTCAGATCGAGGCGGACCTCGATCGCGTCCCTGGTCGTACCGGGTATGGCCGATACGATCGCGACATCGCGCCGTGCCAACGCATTGAGAAGGCTGGACTTTCCGGAATTTGGCGGCCCTGCGAGCACGACGACGAAGCCCTCCCGCACACGCTCGCCCATCGCGAAGCTGCCAAGAGCGGCACGCAGATCGGCGAGGATGGCCGCGAGCATCGCTCGGGCATCGTCGACGATGTGGCTCCCGACATCGCCCTCGTCGGAAAAATCGATCTCCGCCTCCAGCAGCGCCATCGCTCCGATTAGCCGCAAGCGCCAATCCTCGACGCTGGCGCCCAGAGCGCCTTCCATCTGGCGCAACGCCTGCCGTCGCTGCCATTCCGTTTCCGAATCGATCAGGTCGGCAAGACCTTCGACGGCTGCCAGGTCGAGCTTGCCGGCCTCAAACGCCCGACGCGTGAACTCACCGGGTTCCGCGAGTGCGAAACCAGGAAGGGCCGTCAAAGCAGCGAGCATTCTGGCGAGCACTGCGCGGGAACCATGAACATGGAACTCGGCGACATCTTCGCCGGTGAAACTCGCGGGAGCCGGAAAGAACAGGACGAGGGCGGTGTCGATGGTCTCGCCCTGCCCGTCCCGCAGCCGCCGCAGTACCGCCTTTCGCGGCTCGGGAATAACTCCGGCAAATGTTTCGAGAGCGAATCGAACGCCGGGTCCCGACAGTCGCAGTACCGCGACGCCGGCGCGTCCGCTGCCGGACGATACCGCCACAATCGTCTTGTATGAGGTGAGCTTATTCATGCCGCCACCTGCAAGGCTCCAGCCGATGAACCGCCTGTCCGAAGCCGCCAGCCCTTATCTCTTGCAGCATCGCGACAATCCGGTCGATTGGTGGGAATGGAGCGATGCAGCCTTCGAAGAGGCAAAGAGCAGCCGCAGGCCGGTGCTGCTCTCGGTCGGTTATGCTGCCTGCCACTGGTGCCATGTCATGGCACATGAAAGCTTCGAGAATCCCGCGACGGCCGCGGTCATGAACGAGCTTTTCGTGAACATCAAGGTCGATCGCGAGGAGCGGCCCGATATCGACCATGTCTATATGAGCGCCCTGCACAGCCTCGGCGAGCAGGGCGGCTGGCCGCTGACGATGTTTCTTACCGGAGATCGCGAGCCCTTCTGGGGCGGCACGTATTTCCCGCCCGAGCCGCGTTACGGCCGCCCCTCCTTTGTCTCGGTCCTGCGCCAGATCGCGGCGACCCATAGCCAGGATCCGGATCGCATCGCTCGCAACGCGGCCGCGATCGGTGAGGCGCTGCGGCAAAGCGAGGCGCCGGCCACAGCGGCCGGCGAGCCGGATCTCGACTCTCTGGCGGGCCAGATCGCCAATGCCTTCGACAGCCGTCATGGCGGCCTGCGCGGCGCACCGAAATTTCCCAATCCTGGCCTGATCGAGCTTCTCTGGCGGCATGGCACGCGAACGCGCAGCGAAACGATGCTGACCCCCGCGACGAACACCCTCGAGCAAATCGCGCGCGGCGGCATCCATGACCATCTCGGCGGCGGCTTCGCGCGCTATTCGGTCGACGAGCGCTGGCTCGTGCCGCATTTCGAGAAGATGCTCTACGACAACGCTCAGCTGCTCGGACTCTATGCACTCGAAGCCGCGCGCAGCGGCTCGCCCATCGCACGCGCGGCCGCCGAGGGCATCGTCGCCTGGCTGGAACGCGACATGCTGCTTCCGGAGGCCGCTTTCGCCGCGAGCCTCGATGCCGATTCCGAAGGGGTGGAAGGCAAATTCTATGTCTGGACCGCGGCGGAACTCGGAAGGGTACTGGCACCCGACGAGTTCAAGCTGCTGGCGACCCATTACGACGTTACGCCCCATGGCAACTGGGAAGAGGTGACGATCCTCAACCGCCTGGAGACGCCCGATCCCGACAAAGACACAGAGGTCGCTCTTGCCGGTTTACGAGCCAAGCTTCTGACGCTGCGGTCCTCGCGTATCCCACCCGGCCGCGACGACAAGATACTGGCCGACTGGAACGGGCTGATGATCGCGGCGCTGGCCCGGGCGGCGGGTCTTCTCGAACGCCCGGACTGGCTTGCGCTGGCTGAAAACGCCTACCATTTCGTTTCCGAATCGATGGCCGATGGCGAAGGCTTGGCCCATTCCTATCGCGCCGGTCGCGTGATCCGTCCGGGCTTTGCGCTCGATCATGCCGCGATGATCGACGCGGCCCTGGCCATGCACGATGCCAGCTTCGCGAAGCACTACCTCGACGACGCGAAGCGCTGGTCCGCCCATCTGGAGCAGCACTACCGCAGCGACGAGACCAAACTGCTCGGTATGACTCGGCTTGAAAACAACAGCTTGCCGGTCCTACCTCGACCGACGCATGACGATGCCGTTCCCAACGCCAACGGCATTCAAGCCGCGAACCTGCTTCGCATCGCCGCGAAGACGGGGGAGGCTGCCGACACCGATAGGGCAGACGACACGTTGGCGCGCGCCCTGGCGGCAGCAGCCCGCTCACCCACGGCGCATGGCTCGATTCTGAACGCCTATGATCTGGCGCGCCATGGCGTCGAGATCGTGCTGGTCGGGCCCGAACGCGAGGCCCTTCACCAAGCGGCCCGCCGGCTGCCTTACACGGCGACGATGCTGCTCGATTGTCCCGATCCGGCCTCTGTACCGGCCGACCACCCGGCGGCCGCGATGGCCCGTCATGCCGGAACCGGCGCGGCCTTCATCTGCCTGCACGGCCGCTGCCTGCCGCCCGTAACGGATCCGAATCGATTGGCTGAGGCCGTGGCTTCCGCGCGCTGAGACGCGAAACGCCTTAGGTGTTCATCGAGTCGAAGAAGTCGGAGTTCTGTTTGGTCTGGCGCAGCTTGTCCATCAGGAATTCTATGGCGTCCTGCGGCCCCATCGGATTCAGGATGCGGCGCAGCACATAGGTCTTGGCCAGCACATCCTTCGGCGTGATGAGCTCTTCCTTGCGGGTGCCGGATTTGAGGATGTCGATCGCCGGGAAGATGCGCTTGTCCGAGACCTTGCGGTCCAGGATGATTTCCGAATTGCCGGTGCCCTTGAACTCCTCGAAGATCACCTCGTCCATGCGCGAGCCGGTGTCGATCAGCGCGGTCGCCACGATCGTCAGCGACCCGCCCTCCTCGATGTTGCGGGCCGCGCCGAAGAAGCGCTTCGGCCGCTGCAGGGCGTTGGCGTCGACGCCGCCTGTCAGCACCTTGCCGGATGACGGCACGACGGTGTTGTACGCACGTCCGAGACGCGTGATCGAATCGAGCAGGATCACGACGTCGCGGCCATGCTCGACCAGGCGTTTGGCCTTCTCGATCACCATCTCCGCCACCTGGACGTGGCGCGTCGCCGGCTCGTCGAAGGTCGAGGACACGACCTCGCCCTTCACCGAGCGCTGCATGTCGGTGACCTCTTCCGGCCGCTCGTCGATCAGCAGCACGATCAGATAGCATTCCGGATGGTTGGTCGTGATCGACTGCGCGATGTTCTGCAGCAGCACGGTCTTGCCGGTGCGCGGCGGCGCGACGATCAAGGCGCGCTGGCCCTTGCCGATTGGCGAGACGATGTCGATGACGCGGGCCGAAAAATCCTTCTTCGTCGGATCCTGCACTTCCATGCGCAGGCGCTCGTCGGGATAAAGCGGCGTCAGATTGTCAAAATTGATTTTGTGCTTGATCTTCTCAGGGTCTTCGAAATTGATCGTGTTGACCTTGAGCAGCGCGAAATAGCGCTCGCCATCCTTCGGTCCCCGGATCGGCCCCTCGACCGTATCGCCGGTGCGCAGACCGAATTTCCGGATCTGGGTCGGCGAGACATAAATGTCGTCGGGACCGGGCAGATAATTTGAATCGGGCGAGCGTAGGAAGCCGAAGCCGTCGGGAAGCACCTCGACGACGCCCTCGCCGAGGATCTCCGTCTCCTTCGCCGCGAGTTGCTTCAGGATCGCGAACATCAGCTCCTGCTTGCGCATCGTGCTGGCGTTCTCGACCTCGAGCCCCTCGGAAAAGGTCAGGAGTTCGGTCGGAGATTTGACCTTGAGGTCTTGGAGCTTGATTTCCCGCATGGGACACCCGCATCGTAAATGTCCCTGCGCGATCGGCCGGGACCAGGACGTGAAAGGAAAAACGACAGTCCAGAACGGACCGGCGTGGACGTTGCGCGCCACGAGCGTCTGCAACGGCAGTCGGCTCACGAACCATCGGCAACAGGGAGAACGCTGGAGAAGCGTCCTGCCTGATAGCCGGAATCGCCCGCCTGCTCAAGCGGGAATCTCAACCCGCTCGTTCAGAACGGTTTGACGATGACCAGGATCACGATCGCCGCCATCAGCACGGCCGGAACCTCGTTGAGGATCCGGTAGAAGCGCGCCGATTTGTCGTTGCGATCCTCCGCGAAGGCACGCACCCGTCCGGCGAGATAGCCGTGGATGCCCGAGAGGAGGAAGACCAGCAGAATCTTGCCGTGCAGCCAGCCGCCCTTGAAGCCGAAGGCCGACCAGGCGAGGTAGAGACCCAGCACCCAGGTCACGATCATCGCCGGGTTGATGATGCCCTTGAGCAGCCGCCGTTCCATGATCTTGAAGGTCTCGGACTGGATCGAGCCGGTCTGCGCCTCCGTATGGTAGACCATCAGCCGGGGCAGATAGAGCATCCCCGCCATCCAGGCGATGACCGCCATGACATGGAAGGCCTTGATCCATTCATACATCGTATCGGTCCTCGTCAGGCTCGCACCGCCGCGAGCAGACGCTCGACATGCGCGATCGGCGTGTCCGGCAAGATGCCGTGGCCGAGATTGAAAACAAAGGGCCCGCTGCCGAAGGCGGCGCGGATCGCAGCGACCTCGGCCTCCAGCTCGGGACCGCCCGCCCGCAGCACCAGCGGATCGAGATGACCCTGCACCGGCACCAGCGACTGGATCTCGTTGCGCGCGAAATCGCGATCGATCGCAGTCTCCAGCCCCGAAGCATCGACGCCCGTCGCCTTGACATAGGCCGGGATCAGCCGGCCCGCCCCTCGTGGAAACCCGATGATCCGGGCTGAGGGATGCCGCGCGCGTACCGCATCGACGATGCGTTTCGTCGGCGCAATGCACCAGCGATCAAAATCGACCGGTCCGAGCGACCCCGCCCAGCTGTCGAAGATTTGCACCGCATCCACACCGGCCTCGATCTGGGCGCAGAGATAGTCCGTCGACGCCACGACGATTCTGTCGATGAGCCTCGCAAACAGCTCCGGTTCCCTGGTAAACAGCGCCTTGGCCGGCCCCTGATCGGGCGTGCCTCGACCAGCGACCATATAGGTCGCCACGGTCCAGGGCGCCCCGCAGAAGCCGATCAGGGCCGTCTCCTTGGGCAGGGCAGCTTT
Source organism: Bosea sp. PAMC 26642 (assembly GCF_001562255.1). Classification (NCBI taxonomy): domain Bacteria; kingdom Pseudomonadati; phylum Pseudomonadota; class Alphaproteobacteria; order Hyphomicrobiales; family Alloboseaceae; genus Allobosea; species Allobosea sp. PAMC 26642. The sequence goes on from NZ_CP014301.1 coordinate 4,016,922, forward strand.
GACACGGCGGACGGTCTCGATGACCGGCGCCAGCACCGCCTCATCGGCTTCGGTATGGATCGCATTCAGTCGCGCCTCATCGGCGACAGGTTCGAGCCGCGGACCTTCACCCTCGACGAACCAGAGCTTTTGTCCCAACGCGTGCGGAATGACGAGGATGTCAGAAAACAGGATCGCCGCATCGAAGCCGAAGCGCCTGATCGGTTGCAGGGTCACCTCGGCGGCGCGTTCAGGATTGTAGCAGAGATCGAGGAAACTGCCGGCCTTGGCCCTGAGTTCGCGATATTCGGGCAGATATCGGCCAGCCTGCCGCATCAGCCAGATCGGCGGCTTCGGCAGGACTTCACCCGACAGCGCACGCAGGAAGAGCGGTACGTCACGCGTTGCCATAGCCACTCCGCTCTCAAGGCCTTCTTGAATCAAATAAGAATCCTAGAGAGAGAATCTTCTTTTTTGACTCTTGGAGGGGGGCACATAGCGCGGCACAAGATCGTCCACAACCAGTCCACAGGCCAGGACGTGCCGGTGCGGCGATACGACCAAGGCCAATCCAACCGTTAAGAGTTTCTTAACCAATCCGAATCCGAGCCGGCGCATGACCCGCCAAAATGATTCACGTGAAACATCCCCGTTTCCGGCGCACAGCCTCCAGCCTGTTGATCGATACCCCGACTTATACAGAGCGCCGGACCGGCCCTTCCAAAAGGTCCGGTTGTCCACATTCCTCCCCAGCCTGGCGGATATCTTTACCGCCTGCTGCAGGCGATCGACGACAGAGGGCGAACATGGTTGCCGCGTCGCAATTTGCTTTGCCCGGGCGCCGCGCTAGAGGTGGCAGGATCTTGCCGAACCTGGGAGCGGTCGTGGCGCGCAATTATTTCCATCTGCACCTCGTCTCCGACGCGACCGGTGAAACGCTGATCGCAGTGAGCCGGGCCGCCGCCGCCCAGTACGAGACCGTCTCGGCGATCGAGCATGTCTACCCGCTCGTCCGTTCGGAGGCGCAGCTCGCCCGTGTGCTCGCCGAAATCGAGACCTCGCCCGGAGTCGTGCTCTACACGCTGGTCGAGCCGGAATGGTCCAAGCGTCTGGAGGATTTCTGCAAGGAGCTTGGGTGCCCCTGCCTCTCGGTGCTGCAGCCGGTGCTGTCGCTGTTCCAGTCCTATCTTGGCCAGGCCTCGGCTCCGAAGCCCGGCGCGCAGCACGTCCTCAACGCCGATTATTTCCGCCGCATCGATGCGATGAACTACACCCTGCTGCATGATGACGGCCAGCTCGGCGGCGATCTTGAAAGCGCCGACGTCATCCTGGTCGGCATCAGCCGCACCTCGAAGACGCCGACCTCGATCTATCTCGCCAATCGTGGCGTCAAGACCGCCAATATCCCCCTCGTCCCCAACGTCCCCCTGCCCGCCGAGCTGGAACGGCTCCGCAAACCCCTGATCGTCGGCCTCGTCGCCAGCCCCGACCGCATCGTCCAGATCCGCCAGAACCGGCTGCTCTCGCTCAAGGCCGATGACGAGACGCCCTATGTCGATCCGGCCATGGTCGCTGACGAGGTCGCGCAGTCGCGCCGGCTTTGCGCCCGCAAGGGCTGGCCCGTCATCGATGTGACCCGCCGCTCGATCGAGGAAACCGCCGCCGCGATCCTCGATCTGCTGCGTGATCATCGTCTGCAATTCATCGCGACATGACCGGGTCGTCGTTCTGGCTCGCGCCGGCGCCGCTCGTCCTCGCTTCCGGCAGCTCCGCGCGGCGCGACATGCTAATGGCCGTCGGCATTCCAGTTGAGACGATGCCGTCCGGCGTCGACGAACGCGAAGTCGAGGCGCCGCTCATCGCGGAAGGCGCAACCCCGCAGGCTGTCGCCTCGGCACTCGCTGTCGCCAAGGCATTGGCCGTCAGCATCCGCCTCCCCGATCGCATCGTCCTGGGCTCCGACCAGATCCTGACCTGCGGAGAGCAGACGCTGCACAAGGCGGCCGATCTCGTCGAAGCAGAGGCCCGGCTGACGATGCTGAGCGGGCAGAGGCATGAACTCCATTCGGCCTTTGCGCTCGTGCGCGACGGCGCGATTCTCGCGGAAGGGTCCGTCACCGCGCATCTCACGGTACGAACCCTGACGCCGGCCTTCATCGCGCATTATCTCGCCTCTCTGGACCAGAGCATCCTCGGCAGTGTCGGTGCCTACCGCATGGAAGAGCTTGGCTCCCAGCTCTTCGACTCGGTTGAGGGTGATCATTTCACCATCATGGGGATGCCGCTCTTTGCCGTGCTCGCGGCTTTGCGTGACCACGACCTGCTCCTGCGCTGACCGGACACCTGATCTATGACACGTCGCTGCTTCGTCATCGGGCACCCTATCGCCCATTCCCGGTCACCCCTGATCCACGGCACCTGGCTGGCCGACCATGGCCTCGACGGGTCCTATGAGCGTATCGATGTCGCACCCGCCGACCTGCCGGCCTTCATCACTCGTCTTCGGGCAGGCGAATTCGTCGGCGGCAACGTCACCGTCCCGCACAAGCAGGCGGCCGAAGCGCTGATTGATGAGGTCAGCGAGGCGGCGCGTGCCATCGGCGCCGTGAACACGCTCTGGCGCGAGGGCGGCCGGCTTTGCGGCGACAACACGGATGCCGCCGGCTTTCTCGGGCATCTCGATGCCACAACGCCGGGCTGGCTTGATCATGTGCGGACCGCGCTCGTCATCGGCGCCGGCGGTGCCGCGCGCGCTGTCGTCTACGCCCTAAAGAGCAGGGGTCTGGACCGCATCGCCGTCGTCAACCGAAACCCGGCTCGCGCCGCCGAACTGGTCGCCGCTTTCGGCGCGCCGTTGCAGGCCATGGACTGGTCGGCCCGCAGCGCTCTGGTCGGTGAAGCCGACCTGATCGTCAACACGACCTCGCTCGGCATGAAGGGCCAGCCGCCGCTCGGTCTTGACCTTGCGACACTGCGCCCGGGCACCATCGTCGACGACATCGTCTATGTCCCACTCAAGACGGACCTTCTGGTTGAGGCGGAGAGGCGTGGCGCCATCGCCGTCGATGGTCTCGGGATGCTGCTCCATCAGGCCGTCCCCGGCTTCGCTCGCTGGTTCGGCGTCGTGCCCGAGGTCACCCCGGCGCTGCGGGCGCGGCTCGAAGTGGATATCGTCGGGGCCTGATTCGGCAAAAGGGCGACGACGACCAGGCCATGACCTTTCTCCTCGGACTGACCGGCTCGATCGGTATGGGCAAATCCACCACCTCGGCGATGTTCCGAGCCTGTGGCGTGCCGCTTCACGATGCCGATGCCGCGGTCCATGGGCTCTATCGTGGCAGGGCGGTCGCTCCGATTGCGGCGGTCTTTCCCGGTGTCGTCCGTGATGGCGCCATCGACCGGGCCACACTCTCGGCCGCCGTGCTCGGAAAGCCTGAGGCCCTGCACGCCCTTGAAGCGATCATCCATCCGCTGGTGCGCGAAGAGGAGCAGACCTTCCTGGCGGACTGCCGCCTGGCCGGCGCAGCACTTGCCGTTCTCGATGTGCCGTTACTGCTCGAAACCGGCGGCGAGACTCGCTGCGATGCCGTGCTCGTCGTCACCGCTCCGGCCGCCGTCCAGCGCGAACGGGTGCTCGCACGCCCTGAAATGACAGTAGAGAAATTCGAGGCGATCCTGGCCCGCCAGATGCCCGATGCCGAAAAGCGTCGCCGCGCCCATTTCCTTGTGGACTCAGGTGGCGGCCTGATGGCGGCGCGCCGGCAGGTCGGGTCTATCCTGAGCGCACTCGCCGGCCGTCCCGGCCGCCAGCAGTCTTCGGAAAGCGCCGCCCATGCGTGAGATCGTCCTCGACACCGAGACCACCGGCGTCGAAGCCAATGGCGGCGACCGCATCGTCGAGATCGGTTGCGTCGAGCTGCTGAATCATTGCCCGACGGGCCGCAGTTTCCACCGCTACATCAATCCCGAGCGGCCGATGTCGGAGGGCGCCTTCAAGGTCCACGGCCTGTCCGATGCCTTCCTTGCGCCGCAGCCCGTCTTCGCTGCCGTCGCCGATGAATTCATCGGCTTCGTCGAGGATGCACGGCTGGTGATCCACAACGCCGCCTTCGACGTCGGCTTTCTCAACATGGAGCTGAAGCGGGTTGGCCGCGGGCCGATCGATCAGAGCCGCGTCGTCGATACGCTCGGCATGGCCCGCCGCAAGCATCCTGGCGCCTCGAACAGCCTCGATGCGCTCTGCTCGCGCTACGGCATCGACAACACGCGCCGCACCAAGCACGGCGCGCTGCTCGATGCCGAGATCCTTGCCGAAGTATATATCGAGCTGATCGGCGGCAAGCAGACCTCGCTGGGCCTGGGCGTTGCCAATGCCGCGAGCGGGCAGATCGGTTCCGCCGGCGCCGTGATCGACCGTCCGCAACGCCTCCGCCCGCTGCCGCATCGCCTCGACGCGGCGACGATCGCCGCGCATGAGACCTTCATCCGCACGCTGAAGGCGCCGCTCTGGAACGGCTATCTCGGCATCGCCGACGAGAGTTGAGATAACGGGAATTCCAGCCGTCATTCTGGACAAGCCGCGTCAGCGGCGCCGATCCGGAACCCATGCCGGAAGGCTGGTCTTGAGAGGATCAGGCATGGATTCCGGGTCTCCGCTTTGCTGCGCCCGGAATGACTGCGGAGCATCTGGCAATCTCAGCCCTTCTTCGTGCCGCGCCGCGACAGCATGTTCAGCGCCTCGATCGCCGCGGAAAATGCCATCGCCGCGTAGATGTAGCCCTTGGGCACATGCGCGCCGAAGCCCTCGCCGATCAGCGTGCCGCCGATCATCAGCAGGAAGCCCAGCGCCAACATCACGATGGTCGGGTTCTTCTCGATGAACGTCGCCAGCGGATCGGCCGCCAGCAGCATCACGAGCACCGCGAAGACGACTGCAATGACCATGACCGGGATATGATCCGTCATGCCCACCGCCGTGATGATGCTGTCGATCGAGAAGACGAGGTCGAGGATCAGGATCTGCACGATCACGCCGCCGAAGGTCACGGCCGCGGCCTTGCCCCCGTCGAAGACGTCGGGCCCATGATCGGCATCGACCTTGTGATGGATTTCCTTCGTCGCCTTCCAGACCAGGAACAGACCGCCGGCGATCAGGATCAGGTCGCGCCAGGAGAACGCCTTGCCGAACAGGGAGAAGATCGGCTCGGTGAGCTGCACGATGATCGCCACCGTCGAGAGCAGGCCGAGCCGCAGGATCAGTGCGAGACCGATGCCGATCTTGCGGCCACGGGCCCGCTGCTCCTCAGGGAGCTTGTTGGTCAGGATCGAGATGAAGATCAGGTTGTCGATACCGAGGACGACCTCCATGGCGATCAGTGCCCCGAGTGCTGCCCATACGGCAGGGTCGGCGGCAAGCGTCATCAGGTAATCCATCTGTCCTCCACATGCGACGAAACGGCAGGAGCCCTTATGGACGACGGCCGATTGCATCGCGACATGGAGGCTCACTCGGCGGGCGGCAAGGGGTGGCGGTGTGCGCCGAAAACGAAAAAGGGCCCGGATGGGCCCTTTTGTGACAGTCACCGTAAAGCGCGAAGCCTCAGGCGTTCGGCGCGCCCTCGCCCTGCAATTCCTGAACACGCTGCTGATAGAGCTGCGCGAAGTCGATCGTCGGCACATAGAACGGCGGGAAGCCGCCGCCCTGCACCGCATCGGCGATGATCTGGCGCGCGAACGGGAAGAGCAGCCGCGCGCAGTCGATCACCAGCACAGGGTGGATATGCTCCTGCGGCACGTTCACGAGGCGGAACACGCCGGCATAGCTGAGGTCGAAGGCGAACAGCGTGTCGTTGTCGAGCTCCGCCTTGCCCTCGAGCCGCAGCACGGTCTCGTAGTCGGTATCGCCGAGCACCACGGTCGAGACATTGACCTGCAGCGACATCTGCGGCCCCTGCTGCGATTGCTGGCCGAGTGCGCGCGGGGCCTTCGGGTTCTCGAAGGAGAAATCCTTGGTGTACTGGATCAGGGCGCTCATGCTCGGGGCCGCGTCCGCAGCGCCCGTGCCGTTGCCGTTGGGAAATTCGTTGGCCATCGGTCCCATCATGAGTTTGGCAGGCTGTCTCGGGAAGTTCCGCGCCATCCGGCGTCTTGAGGAACTGCGCACCGCTCTACTGGCGCCACGCGGGCGTCGGCTAACATGGACGACTTTCCGGCACAAGAAGCCGCCTTCACAAGCGCGGGGGTGGATGTTACGAGCCTTGATCACCATATCGGCTCCAACCGCCCGCCGCTGCCGCTACGGGCTTGATACAAAACGGTCTCTGGAGCCTCGGAACAGCGTTCGATGCAAAATTCCTTCGACATGACGACCCTGGTCTTCCTCGCGCTGGCCGTTTTCGTCGCCTGGAAGCTGCGCTCCGTGCTGGGGCAGAAGACCGGTAGCGAAAAACCGCCGGCCGATCCGTTCTCCCGCCGCGAGACGCCGCCGCTTCGTCCCGACCAGTCCGCGCCCGCCGAAACCCGCCGCGACAATGTCGTGCGCCTGCCCGGTGCAGCGAGCGAGCCCGTCGCTCCGGCCGCGCCTCCCGCCGAGCGCTGGAAGGACATCGCCCCTCCGGATTCGCCGATCATCGCGGGAATCGAGGCCGTCATCCAGCAGGAGCCGTCCTTCGATCCGCGCGCCTTTCTCGGTGGCGCCAAGGCGGCCTACGAGACCATCGTCACGGCCTTTGCCCGCGGCGATCGCAAGGCGCTGAAGGGTCTGCTCGCCAAGGAGGTTTATGAGGGCTTCGAGCAGGCCATCACCGACCGCGAGAAGCGCGGCGAGAAGGCGGAGTCCAATTTCGTTTCGATCGACAAGGCCGAGATCACCGCCGTCGATGTCAAGGGCAAGACCGGTCAGGTCACCATCGCCTTCTTCTCGCAGCTGATCAGCGTGACGCGCGACGCGCAGGGCGCGGTCGTCGATGGCAGTGCCGAGGCGGTCTCCGAGGTCAACGACATCTGGACCTTCTCGCGCCAGCTCGGCAGCCGCGATCCGAACTGGCTGCTGGTCGCCACCGAATCCGCCGCGTGATCGGCCGCGCCGGTGTCGCGCTGGCGCTCCTTCTCTCGGCGGGCATTTCGGGCATGACGACGAGCCTCGCCCAATCGCCCCCGCTTTCGAAGGGCGCCCGCGCACAAGCGCTGGCGCCTGATGCCATTTCGGGCTGGCTTGAAGACGACCACAAGGCGGCGTTCGACATCTTCGCGCGCGGCTGTATGGCCGACCCGCCACTGCGGGCCGCAGTGGCCTCGCCCGATGCACTGCAGCGGGTCTGCACCGAAGCCGGGCGTCTCCAGCCGGCATCGGCGATCGGTCGCGACGAGGCTCGTCGCTTCTTCGAGCATAATTTCTCCTTCTGGCGAATTCGGCCGGCCGACAGCGAGACCGGTTTCATGACCGGCTATTTCGAGCCTGAATTCGAGGGCTCGCTGACACGCTCGGATGCCTTTCCGACGCCGCTCTACGGCCGCCCCTCCGATCTCGTGACCAGGATGCCGGGAGACGACTGGCCGGGTCTCGATCCCGCTCTCTCGGCCGCACGGACCACCGGCAAGGGCCTTGAAGTCTTCCCAGATCGCGCTGCCATCGAAACCGGGGCGCTCGATGGCAAGGGCTTGGAAATCTTCTGGATGCGCGATCCGGTTGATCGTTTCGTCCTGCAGGTGCAGGGTTCGGGCCGCATCCGGCTACCCGACGGCAAGGTCACGCGGCTGGTCTATTCGGGCCGCAACGGCCATGCCTATACCTCGCTCGGCCGCGTGCTCAGCGAGCGCGAGGCGATCCCGCCCGCCGAAATGACCATGGACCGGCTGATCGCCCGGCTAAAGGCCGATACCGCATTCGCTCGTGACCTGATCCGGCTCAACCGCTCCTTCGTCTTCTTCGCCCGTCGCGACGACCTGCCGCCCGAATCGGGGCCGATCGGTGGCGCGGGGCTGCCGCTGACGCCCTTGCGCAGCATCGCCATCGACCGGACCGTCTGGCCATATGGCCTGCCGGCCTGGATCGACGCCACGCTGCCGAACGGCCAGGGCGGCACGGAACGGCTGGCCCGGTTGACGATCGCGCAGGACACCGGCTCAGCGATCCTGGGGCCGGCGCGTGTCGATCTCTTCGTCGGTTCCGGTGCGGCAGCGGGCCATCGCGCCGGGCTGATCCGCCAACCCTTCGATTTCATCGTGCTCTGGCCGCGCTGAGATGCGCTCGCGCCGGGGCAAGACATTGACGCCGGCCGATATCGCGCTCTGGCGCGAGGTCGCCCGCTCGGTCAGGCCGCTGCCGGGACGAAAGCCTGTCGAACCGGCGCCGGCGCCGCAACTGCCCGTTACGGCCACTCCGGAGCCCGCAACGCACGCGCCGGCGCTCCCGCAGAAGCAGACTCTCTCGAAGCCCGCGCCTCCGCCGCTCGCCCCGCTGGAACGCCGGCTGCGCACCCAGCTGCGCCGTGGCCAGCAATCGGTCGAGGCCGTCATCGATCTGCACGGGATGCGCCAGGACGAAGCCCATTACGCCTTGCGTTCGTTCCTGCGCCGCGAGCAGTCGCGCGGGGTCAAGCTCGCCTTGGTCGTCACCGGCAAGGGCGCTGCCGGCGATGCCCTGTTCGGTGAAGAGCGCGGCGTATTGCGCCGCATGGTGCCGCATTGGCTTAGGCTGGCCGATCTGCGCCTGCTCGTCGTCGGCTTCGAGGAGGCCGAACAGCGCCATGGTGGCTCGGGCGCGCTCTATGTCAGACTTCGCCGCAGCCGCGAGCCCAACCTGTGACCCCCTTCGGCGAGCGCGTCCGCAGTCTCAGGGCCCAGCGTGGCGTCACCCTGGCGCAGATGGCGGGCGAACTCGGCGTCACCCCGGCCTATCTTTCGGCACTCGAACACGGCAAACGCGGCCGCCCGACCTTTACCCTGATCCAGGGCGTCATCCATGTGCTCGGCGTGATCTGGGACGAGGCCGACGAGCTTGTCCGTCTGGCCGACCTCTCCCATCCGCGCGTCACGGTCGATACCGCCGGGCTCGAGCCGGAGGCGACCCTGCTCGCCAACCGGCTCGCCCGCGAGATCGCGGAACTCGAGCCCGAAGACCTGCTCCGCCTCGCTTCCATCCTCGATGAGGCCGCTGCTAGGCGCAGCGCTGCCGACCAGCCCGCTTGACCCCGCAACGGCAGGATGCAACACGCGCCGCCAGCCATCTTCAGCCAAGAACACGGATCACCGCACCCATGACCAGCTCGCGTATCGACGTCCTCGCCCTCGGCAACGCTATCGTCGACGTCATTGCCTCGGCGGAAGAGGATTTTCTGGCGAAGCACGGCCTGACCAAGGGCGCCATGGCCCTGATCGACGAAGAGCGGGCCGAGGCGCTCTATGCCGCCATGGGGCCGGGCAAGGTCATCTCCGGCGGTTCGGCCGCCAACACCATCGCCGGCCTCGCCTCCTTCGGCGGCAGGGGCGCCTTCATCGGCAAGGTCAAGGCCGACGAACTCGGCAAGCTCTACCGTCATGACCTGACCTCGCTCGGCGTGTCCTTCGACACGGCCTTCGCGACCGAAGGCCCCGCCACGGCACGCTCCTTCATCATCGTCACGCCCGATGGCGAGCGTACGATGAACACCTATCTCGGTGCCTGCCAGGGGCTCACCGTCGCCGATGTCGATGCCAAGGCGGTCGAAAACGCCGACATCATCTATCTCGAAGGCTATCTCTGGGATCCGCCGGCGGCCAAGGACGCCTTCCGCAAGGCCTCAGAGATCGCCCACAAGGCGGGCGGCAAGGTCGCGATCACGCTGTCGGACTCGTTCTGCGTCGATCGCTATCGTGACGAATTCGTCGGCCTGATCCGCAACCGCATGGTCGATATCGTCTTCGCCAACGAGCACGAGCTGAAGAGCCTCTACCACGCCGCATCCTTCGACGACGCATTGTCGGCGCTGCGGGCCGAAAACATCCTTGCGGTCGTGACGCGCTCCGAGAACGGCGCGCTCGCCGTGACGCCCGACGGCATCGTCGAGGAGCCGGTCTTCCCGGTAGACCGCGTCGTCGATGCGACGGGCGCCGGCGACCTCTTCGCCGCCGGCTTCCTCTTCGGCCTGACCTCGGGCCGCGAGGTCCGCGATTCGCTGAGACTGGGCGCGTTGGCGGCGGCCGAGATCATCAGCCATGTCGGCGCGAGGCCGGACGTGAGCCTGCGGGTGCTGGCGGGGAACGAAGGGCTGCTGTGATCGGCCGGGAAGTCTGGCGCGGGGAACCCTCTCCCGGAGGGAGAGGGCAGGGTGAGGGGTCGGCCCGTCAACCAGCGTAACGAAAACCTGTCCGCGCGTCTGTCGAGGCCAATCTCGAAACGTCCGTCACCTCACCCCTGCCCCTCTCCTTACAGGAGAGGGGTTCTTCCAGCGCCTCTCAATACAGCGTCGCCTTCACCCGTTCTGGCAAGGCCTTGTCATAGGCCTCCCCGTCAAACGTCTCGACCGCGTCGTTCTTCGCCGTGATGTTGCGCAGGATCGCGCCCGCGCTCGGCACTGCGCCCCTGGCGACATGCGTCGCCGGGTTCCAGAGGTCGGCCCGCACCACGGCGCGCGAGCACTGAAAGTAGACGCGCTCGACATGGACGACGATGACGCAGGCCGGCAGCTTTCCGGCCATCTCGAATGACGCACACAACTCAGGGTCGTCAGATAGCGTCGCCGTTCCGTTGACGCGCAGGGTCTCGCCGTATCCGGGGATCAGGAAGAGCATTCCGACTCCCGGATCGGACAGGATATTCTTCAACGAATCCAGTCGGTTATTGCCTCTTCGGTCGGGAATCAGCAGCGTTTTGGCGTCCCGGATTCTGACGAAGCCGGGCTTATCCCCGCGCGGCGAACAATCCAGCCCCTCCGGACCGCTCGTCGCCAGCAGCATGAAGGGCGAAGCCTCGATCAGCGGACCGTAGTTTTCGTCGACATGATCGATCTCCTTGGCGATGGAGGCGATCGCGGGAGGATTCGGATAGAGCGCGGCAAGGGCGTCGAGGGAGGTGATTGCGTGGGACATGGGAATTGGCTCCATATATCGGCGTCAGCTTTGGTCCGTCGTTGTCCGCTGACTTCTGTATCCTCACCGTCATCCCGGATCGGCGCTTCGCTGCGTCCGGGATGACGGCGCTGGCAACGGACACACCAAAAAAAACGCCCCCACATCTCGCGATGCGGGGGCGTCCTGATTCACGTGAAACCGCGAAGCCTCACTCGGCCGACTGCTTCTCGCGGGTCTTCTCGGCGTCGCGCTGGGCCTTGAGCTTCTCGGTCAGGTCTTCGCCGGTCTCCTGGTCGACGACCTTCATCGAGAGGCGGATCTTGCCGCGCTCGTCCTGGCCGAGGAACTTGACCTTGACCTTATCGCCTTCCTTGACGACGTCCGAGACCTTCTGGACCCGGGCGGCGGCGAGTTCGGAGATGTGGACGAGGCCGTCCTTGGCGCCGAAGAAGTTCACGAAGGCGCCGAACTCCATGATCTTCACGATCGTGCCGTCATAGATCATGCCCGGCTCGGCTTCCGAGACGATCGACTTGATCCACTTGATCGCGGCTTCGATCGACTTGCCGTCGGCCGAGGCGATCTTGATCGTGCCGTCATCCTCGATATTGACCTTGGCGCCGGTCTTCTCGACGATCTCGCGGATCACCTTGCCGCCCGAACCGATGACTTCGCGGATCTTGTCGACCGGGATCTTCATCGTCTCGATGCGCGGGGCATACTCCCCGAGCTGACCGCGCGAGGTCGAGAGCGACTTGTTCATCTCGTCGAGGATGTAGTCGCGACCGCCCTTGGCCTGGTCGAGGGCGACCTTCATGATCTCCTCGGTGATGCCGGCGATCTTGATGTCCATCTGCAGCGAGGTGATGCCCTCGGCGGTTCCGGCGACCTTGAAGTCCATGTCGCCGAGATGGTCCTCGTCACCCAGGATGTCGGAGAGCACCGCGAAGCGCTCGCCTTCCAGGATCAGGCCCATGGCGATGCCCGCAACCGGCGCCTTCAGCGGCACGCCGGCATCCATCAGGGCAAGCGAGGTGCCGCAGACGGTGGCCATCGAGGAGGAGCCGTTCGACTCGGTGATCTCCGAAACGACGCGGATGGTGTAGGGGAACTCCGACTTCGCCGGCAGCATCGGCCGGATCGCCCGCCAGGCGAGCTTGCCATGGCCGATTTCGCGGCGGCCGGGCGAACCCATGCGGCCGGCTTCACCCACCGAATAGGGAGGGAAGTTGTAGTGCAGCAGGAAGGTCTCCTTGTAGGTGCCCTCCAGCGAGTCGATATACTGCTCGTCGTCGCCGGTGCCCAGTGTGGTCACGACCAGCGCCTGGGTCTCGCCGCGGGTGAACAGGGCCGAGCCGTGGGTGCGCGGCAGGATGCCGGCCTCGGCGACGATCTTGCGGACCGTCTTGAGGTCGCGGCCGTCGATGCGGACGCTGTCGTCCAGGATCATCCAGCGCACGACCTTGGCCTGCGCCTCCTTGAACTGGCCGCCGACCTGCTCCTTTGTGAAGGTCGTCTTGCCGTCCGGCGTCTCCGCGATCAGCGAAGCGACCTTGGCCTTGGCGGCATCCAGTGCCTTGTAGCGCTCGGCCTTGGTCCGGATCTGGTAGGCGGCGCGGATATCCTTGTCGACCAGCTTGAGAACCGCGTCGAGCACGACGGAGTTGTCGGCCGGCGTATAGTCGCGCGGCTCCTTGGCGGCCTTCTCGGCCAGGCGGATGATCGCGTCGATCACCGGCTGGAAGTGCTTGTGGCCGAACATCACGGCACCCAGCATGATCTCCTCGGAGAGCTGCTTGGCCTCCGACTCCACCATCAGCACGGCGTCGGGCGTGCCGGCGACGACGAGGTCGAGCTGCGATTCCTTGATCTCGTCGACCAGCGGGTTGAGCTTGTAGGCGCCGTCGAAATAGCCGACGCGGGCGGCGCCGATCGGACCCATGAAGGGCACGCCCGACAGGGTGAGCGCAGCGGAAGTTGCGACCATCGCGACGATGTCGGGGTCGTTCTCGAGGTCATGCTGCAGCACGGTGCAGACGACCTGCGTCTCGTTGCGGTAGCCCTCGACGAAAAGCGGGCGGATCGGCCGGTCGATCAGGCGCGAGACCAGCGTCTCCTTCTCGGTCGGGCGGCCTTCACGCTTGAAATAGCCGCCGGGAATGCGGCCGGCGGCGAAGGTCTTTTCCTGGTAGTTCACGGTCAGCGGGAAGAAGTCGATCCCGGCCTTGGGCGTCTTGGCGGAGACCACGGTCGCGAGCACCACGGTCTCGCCATAGGTCGCGAGCACGGCGGCGTCGGCCTGGCGGGCGATCTTGCCGGTTTCGAGCACGAGCTTGCGCCCGCCCCACATCAGTTCTTCGGTCTGTACATCGAACATTGATTTTCTTTCGGATCGGATGCGACCCGTCCGGTGTCACCAAGCCCATGGGCAAGACGGCGGAACGCTCGGGGAGGGGAAGTCCGCGCCCGGGCGCTCGGCGATCCTGCCATGGACGTCGGAGACGCCCGGAGGGTCATGCGGCAGTCCGCCCCATGCGGCTACCGCGCTGGATCGGGGCGTGTCGCCGCACCATTGCGGCCGTCCCCGTCGTGGAAGACCGCCCGGAGCGAGATCGCACCGGGCAGCAAGGCTGTCAGGTCTCGATCAGCGGCGGATGCCGAGCTTCTCGATCAGGGTCCGATAGCGCTGCTCGCTCTTGCCCTTGAGATAGTCGAGCAGCGAACGGCGCTGCGAGACCATCTTGAGCAGGCCGCGACGCGAATGGTTGTCCTTGACATGCGACTTGAAGTGGCCGGTCAGGTTGTTGATGCGCTCCGTCAGGATCGCGACCTGGACTTCCGGCGAGCCGGTGTCGTTCAGCGTGGTGGCGTGTTCTTTCATGAGCGCGGTCTTGCGCTCGGCAGTGATCGACATCGGATGATCCTTCGGTTGGGTGTTGATCTGGCGGGCCAGGCCGGGATGTCGTCCAGCAGGGTCCGAAGCCCGCAGGCGCTCTCATCGAGGAGAGGCTGCGCAGCCGGCTTTAAGGCCGGTTGTGGCCGGATATACACGAAACCCGGCGAAACGCTAGCGTGACGGAGCCTTGTCGGGCGTGTCCGCAGCGGAGGGCACGCCACGGTCGTAGCGCTGCTGGGCAGTCTCGACCGCCTCGATATGCGTCTCCGCCCAGAGCCGCAGCGTATCGACGGTCGCGGCCAGCGTTCGGCCGAGTTCGGTCAGGGAATATTCCACCGTCACCGGCACGGTTGCAAACGCCTTGCGCCGGACCAGCCCATCCCGCTCCAGGCTTCTGAGCGTCTGCGACAGCATCTTCTGCGAGATGTTTTCGATACGGCGGCGCAGCTCGTTGAAGCGCAGCGTTTCGCGTTCCAGCAGGATCAGGATGAGGACCGCCCATTTGTCGCCGATGCGGTCGAGCACCAGCCGCGTCGGGCATTGCGATCGAAAGGGATCCGGGCGCATCAGCATGGCGGTTTCCAGAAGGTGACCATGTCTCGCGAAAGTGCCTTCTTTACGCGGCGGCACAGGCAAGCCATGTAGGTTCCGTTGGGATGTTGGTATCCAAGAGTTACCACACAAAAAGGACCCTGTCATGAAGATCGCACTCATCGGCGCCACCGGTCATATCGGCTCGCGGCTGCTCTCCGAACTCGTCTCGCGCGGCCACGAAGTCACCGCCATCGTCCGCAACCCCGAGAAGGTGCCGGCCCTTCCGGGCGTCAAGGCGGCGAAGGGCGATGTCTTCGACAAGGACGGCCTCGCCGCCCTCCTGGCCGGCCATCAGGCCGTGATCAGCGCCGTGCATTACATGGCGAGCGATGGTCCAACGCTGATCGCGGCGGTGAAGCAGTCGGGCGTGGCGCGCTACCTTGTGGTCGGCGGCGCCGGTAGTCTCGAGGTCGCGCCCGGCGTCAAGCTGGTCGACACGCCGGAGTTTCCTGCGATCTATCTCGACGAGGCCAGGAAGGGCGGCGTCTTCCTCGATCTGCTGAAGCAGGAAACCGCGCTCGACTGGACCTTCCTCTCCCCCTCGGCGCTGATCCAGCCCGGCGAGCGCACCGGCAAGTTCCGGCTCGGTCTCGACCAGCTGCTGGTCGATGCCGCCGGCAAAAGCGCGATCTCGACCGAGGACTATGCGATCGCTCTCGTCGATGAACTCGAAAAGCCGGCCCATAGCCGCAAGCGCTTCACCGTCGGCTACTGACCGGCAGCCGCTCAGGCCGCCTTGCGGAAGCGCTTTTCGCCGATTTCGAGCGTGCCCCGGCCCATCCGGCCGAGCGCGACAAGACCGCTATCGTCCTCGAAATAAAGCTTCGAGCGGTCGACTTCGTAGCGACCGCGATAGCGCGCGGGCGTGGCGCTCTTGGCCTTGTCGTAGCGGCCGTCGGGCTGCAGGTGGAGATGGATCGCACCGTCTTCGGTAACCCACGTCCCGATCGCGGCCCGCTCGAACGGGCTGGCCGCATCGGCCATGTCGAAATCGATCTCGAGCGGACGCGGCGGCCTGGCTGCGGGCACGATGCTGGCCGAAAATGTGCTGAGCGCCTGAAGAACCTGGCTGAATGGCATGGTTCGATCTCCCTGTTGCCGGTGGTGGCCGGTGTGGAAAGCGTAATGCCGCATCGGCGGGTCCCGGCGGTAGACCGATAAGCCGCAAGGATTGCCTGATCCTCCAGAAGATCGGTTTCGAGCTCGCTTCGGGCTGGGAATTCATTATATGAAAATCCAGCCCGACCCGCTCGAATCCGGGTCGCCATCAGGACCACGGAGCTCGGCAATGCAGGCGATCGATGAACTGGCCGCCCTGATCATGCGTCTGGCGCCCACGGATGGCATTCACCAGACCGCGATCCCGCGTCTGTCGCTGGTCCGCCTCGGCCGACCGACGGAACCCCTGCACGCGCTGCACGAACCGGCCCTGTGCATCCTCGTTCAGGGCCGCAAGCAGGTCATGCTCGGCGACCAGGTCTATATCTACGACCGCTCGCGCTATCTCGTCGTCTCGGTCGATCTCCCGGTCGTCGGGCAGGTGATCGAGGCGACGCCAGATGAACCCTATCTCTGCGTCCGGCTCGATCTCGACCCGGTGCTGCTTGCCGCGCTGATGCTGGACTCGCCGGACCACGCCGCCACAGCAGCTGGAACGGGGCCGGGCCTTGCCCTGAATCCGATTGCACCCGAACTGCTCGACGCCACGCTGAGGCTGGTCCGCCTGCTGGAGACGCCGCGCGACATCGCGGTTCTGGCGCCTCTGGCCGAGCGGGAAATCCTCTATCGCCTGATGCTCGGCGAACAGGCGGCGAGGTTGCGCCAGATCGCCACCGCCGAAAGCCGGCTGCAGCAGGTCAACCGCGCCATCGGCTGGATCAAGCGCAATTACGACAAGGGCTTCAGCATCGAGACGCTGGCCGAGGTGGCCAGCATGAGCCCGTCAGCGCTGCATCAGCATTTCAAGGCGGTCACCATGATGAGCCCGCTGCAATACCAGAAGCAGCTCAGGCTGCAGGAGGCCCGCCGACTGATCCTCAGCGCCGCGCTTGATGCGGCCTCGGCCGGCTTCAGGGTGGGCTATGAGAGCCCCTCCCAGTTCAGCCGGGAGTATCGCCGGCTGTTCGGCGCCCCGCCGCTGCGGGACGCTGCGCGTCTGCGCAACGCCTCCGCCGTCGAGATGATCGGAGCCTGACTGAGTCGCTGTCCCGCAGAGCTTGAAATAACTCTTTCACGCCAAGGTTCTGTCATTCCGGACAAGCCGCTTTAGCGGCGCCGATCCGGAATCCATGCCGGAACGCTGGCCCTGGAGGTCCAGGCATGGATTCCGGGCCTCCGCTGCGCTACGCCCGGAATGACGGCCCCTGGACGACAAACAGGAAGCCGTTGTTACTCAGATCATTTCGCCCGCGTCTCAGAACTCCTCCCATCCCGCATCGCTGGCGCGTCCGCCTGCGGCGGCCTTGCGGGCGGGCGATGCTGCGGGAGCGGGCCGGGCGGGGGCTGCGGCTCTTGCCGGGGCAGCAGTCCTGGGTTGGGCAAAGGCGGCCTCTGCGAGCTTGCGCAGGCGTTCGGGCTCGCCGGCTGGGCTGGTGCTTCGGCCGGGCGCGTCCTGGCCGGTCCTGAACGCCGCGACGAGGTCGTTGAGCTGGCCGATCTTGCCGGTGAGCGAGCCCGCCGAGGCCGCGCTCTGTTCCGCGAGTGCCGCGTTCTGCTGCGTCATCTCGTCGAGATGGGCCACCGCCTGGCTCATCTCGTCGATGCCGTTGGCCTGCTCGGCCGAGGCCGTCGAGATCTCGGCGATGGTCGAGGCGACCTTGCGCGAGGCCTCGAGGATGCGGGCCAGTTGCTCGCCGGCCTGGCGCACGAGCTTGACGCCGCCGGTGACCTCCTCGTTGGAGGACGAGATCAGTCCGGAGATGTCCTTGGCCGCCGAGGACGAGCGCTGCGCCAGCGTGCGCACCTCGGAGGCCACGACCGCAAAACCCTTGCCGGCGTCGCCGGCACGCGCGGCCTCGACCGCCGCGTTCAGCGCCAGCAGATTGGTCTGGAAGGCGATGTCGTCGATCACCCGGATGATGTCGGAGATCTTCTGCGAGGCGGTCTCGATGCGCGCCATCGCCGCCACGGCTTCAGTCGCGATCGCGCCGCCCGACTGCGCCGCCTGCATCGCCTCGTCGGCGATCGTCGCCGCCTGGCGCGCCCCTTGCGCCGAGGCCTTCACCGAGGCCGCGAGTTCCTCGGTCGTGGCGGCCGTCTCCTCCAGGCTCGAGGCCTGCTCCTCGGTGCGCTTCGACAGATCGTCGGCGCCCATGTTGATCTCGCGTGCGGCCAGACCGACATCCGAGGAGGTCGTCTGGATCGTGCGCACCGTCGTCGACAGCCGGTCGACCGTCTCGTTGATCGCGCCCTTCAGCTCGGCGAACTTGCCGAGGTAGCCCGTCTCGATCCGGCTCGTCAGATCGCCGCCGGCCACAGCCTGCAAGGCCAGGGCGAACTCGGATGTGGCCGAATCGACCACCGCGTTGATCTCGTTGATGCCGGAGACCAGCTTCTGCATCTGCTCATCGGCGTGGTCGATCTGCAGCCGCGCCGAGAAATCGCCCGCGGCCGCAGCCGCGACCACCTCGCCGACATCGGAAACCACCGCCTCCATCGACTGCGCCCGCGCCAGACGCGCCGCCGAAGCCGTGCGCTCCTGATCCTCCAGCGCACGGACGCGCAATCCGTTTTCCATGAAGACGGTCAGGGCACCGGCCATCGCGCCGATCTCGTCTTGCCGCTCTCCATAAGGAACGGCAACGGACAGATCGCCGTCGGCCATGGACTTCATGACCTTGGTCATATGCGCGATCGGCGTCGTCACACGCGACCGTATCAGCCCGTAGCCGAAGGCGGTCAGCAGGAGAGCGCCGACGAACAGCACGGAATATTTACCGAGCGTCCAGGACGCGGCCTCGGCATCGGCGGAGGCGCGGCGATTGAGCACGGTGATCGCCGCGCTGGCGACATCGCCGATGGTATCGAGGGCTGGGACCACGACCTCCCGCCATTTCTCGGTGCTCATCTCGGCCGGGGCCGTCGTCATTTTCTGGACGAGGCTGTCCCTCATCTCCTTGAAGGGGCCGCCGAAGAACGTGCTGTTGGCTTTGGCGACGGCAGCCTTGATCTCCGGCGCCACTTGCGGGGCCTCGGCGATGGCGCGCATCGAATCCCAGGAAAAGCTGCCGCGAGCATCCGCGATGACCACGGCGCGGCTCTCCCGGGCGTCGAAGGCGCGGTTCTGGGCCAGTGTCGTGCTCACCATCGCGGCGCTTGTGCCCGTCACGGCGCGAACCGACCACGCCAGCGCGCGGATAATCACGAGTTCCGACAGATTCGGATTGATGGCGCGAATCTCGTTCTCGACCGTGGCTGATGCGCCCTCGAGCGATTGGAGATAGGCCTCGCCCACAGTCTGGACCTTTGCCGACAGGCCTTTCTCGCGGTTGGCCGGAGCGATCCTGGCCTCGGCGTCGACCTGCTCGCGCAGTTTGCGGTAATCCGCGTAAGCGCTCCGGAGAGTCCCGGCGGCAGCTTTCATGGTCGCGGCCGACGCCTTGTCCAGCGCCGGCTGGGCATCGGTCATGGCGTCGTCGACTTCCTTGCGACGCTCCATATAGGTCTTGACCGAGGTCTGGTTGGTCTCTGGCGGCTGGATGACCGAGGTCTGCAGCGAGGAGCGCTCATAGCGCGCGGCGACGAGCGCCTCGAACAGGTCCTTGTTCAGCGTCGAAAGGCTGGCGGCCTGCATGGCCGCATCGCGCTGCCAGTAGGATGTCCACATCTGCTGACCGCTCAGGCCTGCAACGACGAGGCCCATGATGCCGATCATGCCGGCAAGCATCGTCTTGATCGACATCGTTGAAAATAGCTTCACCACGCAAGCCCCCGTCGCGGAATCCGCAGCCTGAACAGGCGCGGTATCCATTAACGATATGGTCGAAAGGCTTGCGATTGTGTTTAAACCTTGCCGCTCTGCAGCAAGATTCACGCTGCAGCTACAGGTTAAATACCCTGTGCGGCACGAATTCGCCCTGGTCGATCGAGCCGGTCGCGATCAGCACGCCACCGGATGTCGCATAGACGGCCTGCGATTCCACCGGAGCGTCGCGCCCGCGCAGGAGCACGCTCTGACCGCGTTTCAGCCGCAGGGCCGCATCGCGGTGCACCGCGATCTCGGGAATCAGGCTGAGCGCGGTGGCGACCGGCCGCAGCGCCCTGGCGGGCCCGTCCGGCTCGTCGCGCAGCATCTCGACTGTGGCGGCGTCTGCCACGCTGAACGGCCCCACGCGCGTCCGTCGCAGATGCGCGACATGCCCGAGGCAGCCCAGCGCCAGCCCGAGATCGCGTGCGATCGCCCGGACATACGTGCCCTTGCCGCATTCGGCCTCGAAGGTGGTGCGCTCGCCTTCATGGCTGACGACGCGCAGGGCATCGATCTCGACGGGTCTGGCCTCCAGCACGACATCCTCGCCGTCGCGGGCAAGATCGTAGGCACGTTCGCCTGCGATCTTGATCGCCGAATATTTCGGCGGGACCTGGCTGATCGTCCCGGTGAAGCGCGGCAGCAGGGCTGTGATCGAGTCGATCTCCGGACGCGCATCCGACGAGGCGATGACCTTGCCTTCGGTATCGTCGGTGTCGGTCTGGCTGCCCCAGGCCACGGTGAACTCATAGGCCTTGCGCCCATCCATCACGAAGGGAACGGTCTTGGTCGCCTCGCCGAGCGCGATCGGCAGCAGGCCTGACGCTAGCGGATCGAGCGTGCCGGCATGGCCTGCCTTCTTGGCGGAAAAGACCCGCTTGACCACCGCGACGGCATGGGTCGAGGTCATGCCGACCGGCTTGTCCAGGACCACCCAGCCATGGACGTCGCGCTTCTTGGGTCGCGGCGCGAAGCTGCGGCCGCCTTCTAGGATTTCCGGAGCGGCGTCCTCGGTATCGGTGACCTCACTCATCGTCAGGTTCCGCCTGCTGCGTTCCCTCATCCTGTCCGATCCGCAGCGGCTGCTTGAGAATGTCGCGGCGCACCTTGTCGGAATAGAGCAGCGCATCGACGCGCTCGGCCTCGGCAAAGCTCTCATCCTGCAGGAAGCGGATATCGGGCGCATATTTCAGGTTCACGCGATGGGCGATCTCGCCGCGGATATAGCGCTTGTGGTCGTTCAGCGCCTTCAGCACGGGCTTCACATCGCCGCCACCCAACGGCATCACGAAGCAGGTGGCGAGCTTGAGGTCCGTCGAGAGTCGGACTTCGGGCACGGTGATGACATGCTTGGCCAGCACTTCGTCATGAATGTCGCCGCGCGCGAGCAGTTCGGCGAGCGCGTGACGGATGACCTCGCCGATACGCAACTGACGCTGCGCAGAGCCGGATGGTTTTGCTGATTTTGCCATGGTTCTCGTTCTCCGGGATCGGACCGGATCAAACGTCATGGTCGGGCCTGACCCGACCATCTCTTGAAGGATAAGGCGCCTGGGCGGCGCTCTGTTCACGACGGGATGGCCGGGTCAAGCCCGGCCATGACGCGCTTGTTGCAAAAGCGGTTCGCCTTACAGCGTGCGCTTGATCTCCTCGACGCGGTAGCACTCGATCACGTCGCCGGCGCGCATGTCCTGGTAGTTCTCGAAGGACATGCCGCACTCCTGGCCCGCCACCACTTCCTTGGCGTCGTCCTTGAAGCGCTTGAGCTGGGCGAGCTTGCCCTCGTGGACGACGACGTTGTCGCGGATCAGGCGGACATTGGCGCCGCGCTCGATCGTACCATCGGTGACGCGGCAGCCCGCGATCTTGCCGACCTTGGAGACCGCGAAGATCTCCAGGATCTGGGCATTGCCGAGCATGGTTTCGCGCAAAGTCGGGGCCAGCAGGCCAGACATCGCCGCTTTCACATCGTCCACGAGGTTGTAGATGATGTTGTAATAGCGGATTTCGACGCCGGCTCGTTCTGCCGCCTCACGCGCTTCCTTGTGCGCGCGGACGTTGAAGCCGATCACGGCCGCGCCCGAGGCCTGGGCCAGCGTGATGTCGGATTCGGTGATCGCGCCGACGCCCGACTGCAGCACGCGGGCGCGCACCTCCTCGTTGCCGACCTTTTCCAAAGTCCCCACGATGGCCTCGACCGAGCCCTGCACGTCGCCCTTGATGACGAGCGGGAACTCCTTGCGGCCGGCGCCTTCCTTGAGGTCGCGCATCATCTCGGCGAGCGAGCGCCCGCCGCCCGAGGCGCCGCCGCGCGCCGCCACGCGGTCGCGCTTCTGGCGCTCGCGGTAGTCGGTGATCTCGCGGGCACGCGCTTCCGACTCGACCACCGCGACGCGGTCG
The DNA here is from genome assembly GCF_001562255.1 of Bosea sp. PAMC 26642. Taxonomy (NCBI): domain Bacteria; kingdom Pseudomonadati; phylum Pseudomonadota; class Alphaproteobacteria; order Hyphomicrobiales; family Alloboseaceae; genus Allobosea; species Allobosea sp. PAMC 26642. Next base: position 4,038,806 of record NZ_CP014301.1, read on the forward strand.
CCGGCCTCGGGCGTGCCGTTGAAGCCGAGCACCTCGACGGGCAGCGAAGGCGGGGCCTCCTTGATCTGCGCACCGGTGTCCCCGATCAGGGCGCGAACGCGGCCCCATTCGGAACCCGCGACGACGATGTCGCCGGTGCGCAAAGTGCCGCGCTGAACCAGAACGGTGGCGACGGGACCGCGGCCGCGGTCGAGCTTGGCCTCGATCACGGTGCCTTCGGCCGGCCGCACAGGGTCGGCCTTGAGGTCGAGCAGTTCGGCCTGCAGCGCGATCGCCTCGAGCAGCTTGTCGAGATTCTGGCGCGTCTTGGCCGAAACCTCGATTTCCAGCGTCTCGCCGCCGAGCGTCTCGACCTGGATCTCGTACTGCAGCAGTTCCGAGCGCACGCGCTCGGGATTGGCGTCCGATTTGTCGATCTTGTTGATCGCCACGATCAGCGGCACCTTGGCCGCCTTGGCGTGGTTGATGGCCTCGATCGTCTGCGGCATGACGCCGTCATCGGCCGCGACCACGAGCACGACGACGTCCGTCACCTTGGCGCCGCGGGCGCGCATCGCCGTGAAGGCGGCGTGGCCGGGCGTGTCGATGAAGGTCACCTTGGCGCCCGACGGAGTCGTCACCTGATAGGCGCCGATATGCTGGGTGATGCCGCCGGCCTCGCCGGAGACGACATGGGTCTGGCGGATCGCATCGAGCAGCGAGGTCTTGCCGTGGTCGACATGGCCCATGATCGTCACGACGGCCGGACGCGGCTCCAGCGTTTCGTCAGTGTCTGGCGTGTCGAACAGGCCTTCCTCGACGTCGGATTCGGCCACGCGCTTGACGGTGTGGCCCATTTCCTCGGCGACGAGCTGGGCGGTGTCGGCGTCGATCACATCGGTGATCTTGTGCATCGCGCCCTGCTTCATCAGCAGGCGGATGACGTCGACGCCCCGCTCGGTCATGCGGTTGGCGAGTTCCTGGATGGTGATCGTCTCGGGGATGATCACCTCGCGCATCACGCGTTCCTTGGCGACATCCGAGGCGCGGTGCCCGGTCATGCGCTGGACGCGGCGGCGGAAGGCCGCGACCGAACGCGTACGCTCGTCGTCACCGCCCGTGGCGGTCGACAGCGTCAGGCGGCCGCGAACTTTTTCCCCGACCTTGGGGGTCTTGGGCGCGGGCACGGGTGCACCACGCGGCGGACCACCGGCAAAGCCACCGGGACGGCGGAACGCGGGACGCGCCTCGCCGTCGTCGGGACGGCTGCGCGGCGCTGCCGTTGAAGGAGCCTGACGCGTCGGCCGGGTGATGGCCGGTTCCGCCGGAGCGGTCGCATCGACCGGGCGCGGCGGACGCGGCGTATCGAGGCGCGGCGGCCGAGAATCGAGCCGGGGCGGACGTGCACCGATGTCGCGCATCGGCGTACGCGGCGCGAAATCGGGACGCGGGCCCGACGGTGCGGGACGCGGAGCCTGGGCATAGGCCGGCGCCGGCGTGCTGTTGTTCTCGGATTGCGGTGCGGGCGTGAACTCGCGCGGCGGCTGCGGAGGACGCGGCGCCTCCTCGTTCATGCGCTGGCGCGCGGCGCTCTCGGCCCGGCGTTTGAGATCGTCGTCCTGGCGGCGGCGCTCCTCGTCCTCGCGCTGGCGGGCAAGGGCCGCTTCACGCTCCTGACGGTCGCGTTCGACCGCGGCTGCACGCTGGCGCGCCTCGTCCTCGGCGATGCGGCGCGCTTCAGCCTCGCGAACGCGGGAGTCCGAGAGCACGCGCTGGCGCGCATCCTTCTCGTCCTCGGAAAGAGTACGCAGCAGCATCCCGCCTGCGGGACGCGGCGGGGCCGGAGGTGTCGGCGGGGCGGCCGGGCGCGGCGCTGCCTGCTGCACAGCTGGCTGGGGCGCGCGGACGACCGGCGCCTCCTTGACTTCGGGGCCGGCGACGCGCCGCTTCACCTCGACGACCACCTGCTTCGAGCGCCCATGCGAGAAGCTCTGCCGGACAGTGCTCTGCTCGACGGGACGCTTCAGGGTCAGGGTCTTCGGGGGGGCCACGCTCAGTGTCTTGTCGCCCGGGGTCTTGGTATCGCTCATTATGCTTTCGGTCCTGCCGCTTTCGGTCCTGCCGCTTCGGTCGTCAGTTCGTTGGTGTCGTCGAGATCCGCCGGAGCCTCCGGCTGCATCACATCCGCATCGTCTGGACTTGCGTCATCCGTCCGATAGCGGACGAGCCGACGCCAGCGGGAGAGGAAACCCTCGGCCGCCGGTCCCGGAGCAAGGGCCGCATGTATCACATGTGCCCGCCCCAACGCCAATTCCAAATCGGCCGACGCGAAAATAGCGACGACCGGCACTTTCCGGGGCTTGAGCCCGTCCGTTTCACGCGCGATCTCGACCCGCCTCAAGGCCTGTCCGATCTTGCGGCGCCCATCTTCGGCGCCGTCGCTCGCCTCGATCACCGCCGCGCAGCGCCCCGAGCCGACCGTGGCCTCGACCTTGGCGAAACCCGACGAGACCAGCCCCGCCTTGTTCGCCATGGCCAGCGCCTGAAGCGCGTCGCGCAGCATCAGCCCGTCGATCATCGCCACCAGATCGGGCGGCACGGTCACCTTCGTCTTCAGCGATCGCTCGAACGCCTTGCGCTTGATCGCCTCAGTCACCCGGGCTGCGCTCAAGCTCGTCCAGACACCACGTCCGGGCAGCTTGCGGCGCAGATCCGGCGTCAGCACGCCGTCTGGACCGACCACGAAGCGGATCAGGTCCTCGGGAGCCTTAACGGCGCGCGTTACCACGCAGCTCCGTTCCGAGCCGTCCCGGCGGGTTTCGCGCGTCGAGGCCGCCTTCATCGCCGGCACTCCTGCGGTCGCCCCGGCTCAGGCCTCTTCCGTCTCGGCCGGCGCTTCCGCGTCGATTGTCTCTTCGACGGGAGCCTCGATCCAGCCGGCCTTGACGCGTGCGGCCATCACGATGGCTTCGGCGTCCTGGCGCGAGAGATCGAAGCCGTCGAGATAGCCCGCATGGCGGGTCGTCTCGCCATCCTTGCGTTCGGTCCAGCCGACGAGGTCGTCGGTGGCACAGCCGGCGAGATCCTCGACGCTCTTCACGTCGTTCTCGCCCAGCGCCACCATCATGGATGTGGTGATGCCGTCGACTTCGCGCAATGCGTCCTCGACGCCGAGCGCAAGGCGCTTCTCGTCGAACTCGGCCTCGATGGTCGCCAGATATTCCTGCGCGCGCGACTGGATCTCAGCGGCGGTGTCCTCGTCGAAGCCCTCGATCGAGGCGAGTTCTGACGGCTCGACATAGGCGACTTCCTCGACGGTCCGGAAACCTTCCGAGGCGAGCAGCTGGCCGACCGTCTCGTCGACGTTCAGCGCGTTCATGAAGATGTCGGTGCGCGTCACGAACTCCTTCTGGCGGCGCTCCGATTCCTCGGCCTCTGTCAGGATGTCGATGTCCCAGCCGGTGAGCTGCGAGGCGAGGCGAACGTTCTGGCCACGACGGCCGATGGCGAGCGAGAGCTGCTCGTCGGGCACCACGACCTCGATCTTGTCGGCCTCCTCGTCGAGCACGACCTTGGCGACTTCCGCCGGCTGCAGCGCGTTGACGACGAAGGTCGCGACATCGGGCGACCACGGGATGATGTCGATCTTCTCGCCCTGCAGCTCGCCGACGACGGCCTGGACGCGCGAACCCCTCATGCCGACGCAGGCGCCGACCGGGTCGATCGAGGAATCGCGGCTGATCACGGCGATCTTGGCGCGCGAGCCGGGATCGCGGGCCACAGCCTTGATCTCGACGATGCCGTCATAAATCTCGGGCACTTCCTGGCCGAACAGCTTGGCCATGAACTGCGGATGGGTGCGCGACAGGAATATCTGCGGGCCGCGCGGCTCGCGGCGCACGTCGTAGACATAGGCGCGGGCACGGTCGCCGACTTTGAAGGTCTCGCGCGGGATCATCTCGTCGCGGCGGATGATCGCCTCGCCGCGGCCGAGATCGACGAAGACGTTGCCGTATTCGACGCGCTTGACCGCGCCGTTGACGATCTCGCCGATGCGGTCCTTGTACTCGTCGTATTGGCGGTCGCGCTCGGCCTCGCGCACCTTCTGCACGATGACCTGCTTGGCCGACTGCGCCGCGATGCGGCCGAAATCGAAGGGCGGCAGCGGATCGGCGATCACGTCGCCGACCTGGGCCGCAGGATTGTGGCGCTTGGCCTCGTCGACCGTGATCTCGATCGCGCCGTTCTCGACCAGATCGACGACCTGAAGATGGCGGGCCAGCCTGAGCTCGCCGGTCTTGGTGTTGATCTCGGCATGGACGTCGGTCTCGGCGCCGTAGCGCGAGCGCGCCGCCTTGGCGATCGCATCCTGCATGGCATCGACGACGATCTGCCGGTCGATCGATTTCTCGCGGGCGACCGCATCGGCGATCTGCAGCAGTTCGAGCCTGTTGGCGCTGACGACCATGGCGCTTACTCCTCTTCGGTTTCTGTAGGCTGCGGAGCAGCGCCGGGCTTCTTGTCCGGACGCGGTCCCAGCGATTTCTTCCGGCCCTTGGGCGGGGTGGCGAGTTCTTCGACCGGCGGCATCTCGGGCGGAAGTCCCGCCTTGCCGCGCCGGAGCGATTCGGTGATCAGCGCGTCGGTCAGCACGAGCCGGGCCTCGGCGATCAGCCGCATCGGGATCGCGACGTCGCGCTCCTCCTCCGACTTCGCATCGTCACGCGACAGCAGCGCGTCGCCGCCGTCCACGCCGCGCAGGATGCCGCGAAAGCGCTTGCGCCCGGCCACGACCTGCTCGGTATCGATCTTGGCAAGATGCCCGGCCCAGCGCTCGAAATCGCCGGCCCGAACCAGCGGCCGGTCGATTCCCGGCGACGACACCTCGAGATGGTAGGCGACCTGCACCGGGTCGTCGACATCGAGTGCCGGCGACACCGCCTGGCTGACGGCCTCGCAGCCCTCGACATTCATGGTGCCGTCCGGCTTCTCGGCCATGATCTGGACCGTGCAGCCGTTCTGGCCGCTGACGCGGACCCGCACCAGCCTGTAGCCGAGATCCGCGATCGCCGGCTCGACGACGGCCGCGACGCGTGCAGCGACACCGCTCTCGGTGATGAGCCGTGGATCCTGGTCAGCTGCTCTCGGTTCGTTCATGCCCGGCCTGCCTTTTCCCCGGCAGGGCTCGCGCCAACAAAAAAGAGCGGGCCGGCAGGCCCACTCTTGATCATCGGCTTTCACCGTACCAGAGCTGTTGGACGCCTGTCTAATCCCGCTTGCCGCCTCATGCAAGCTCGAAGCGCGGCGGGCTTTGTCCGAACGGCCGGGCCGCTTTCGAAGATCGCGCTAACGCGCTGGTCATTCTTTGGGCGCATGGTCAGGTGCGAGTGGGCCTGGGGTTGCGGAATGAGTTCGGTCAACACGCTGCTGCGTGATCTCGAATCGACGATGGTGCGTGGTTCCAACGAGGAGCGCGTGCAGATTCTGGCGCGGCTGACCGACCTGTTCGTCGCCACCGCATCCGGCATGGCCGACGATCAGGTCAACATCTTCGACGTCGTGATCGGCCGGCTGTCACGCGCCATCGAGACCCGCGCCCGGATCGAACTGGCCGAACGCCTCGCCAGTATCGACAATGCGCCGGGCGGCGTGATCCGCCAACTCGCCCTCGACGAGATCGCCGTCGCCCGCTCCGTCCTGATCGGCTCGCCCCGCCTGACCGACCAGGATCTGGTCGCGGTCTCGGCCGCCAAGGGCCGGGACCACATGCTGGCCATCACCGAGCGGCCTCATCTCGGCGAGCCCGTCACAGATTTCCTGATCCTGCGTGGCGGCCGGGTCGTCACCCACGCTGTCGCGGCCAACCAGACGGCGCGCTTCTCGCGCCATGGCATGGGCGTGCTCGTGATGCGCGCCGCCCAGGACGACGCCCTGCAGGCGACGCTGGGGACGCGCCGCGACATCCCCGCCGAACTTGCCGAACAGCTGATGACCGCCGCCAAGAATTCCGCGCGTCGCCGTCTCTCGGCGACGATCGATCCTGGTCTCGCCGGCGCCATCGACGGTGCTGTCGAGCGCGGGGCTGAGGCCGTCGCCGCGCAGGGCCGGCAGATGCACGACGATCTCGGTAAGGTCAGCGCCGCTCTCCTGGAGATCAACCGCCTGAACGAGGCCGGCCGGCTCGACGAAGCCAAGGTCGCCGAATTTGCCACGGCCGGTGCGACGGAACACGCGACCTGCGCGGTCGCCATCCTGGCACGGCTTGGCCTGCCGGCGACGGAGCAGATCATCCTGGGAGCCGATCGCGACGCCGTGCTGCTGGTCGGGCGCGGGCTGGGCTGGTCCTGGGAGACGACGCGCGCGCTGATCGGCCTGCGCAACGATCACGGAAAATCGGCGCCCGCCATCGAGAAGGCGCGCCAGAGTTTCCGCAATCTCACCCCCACCACGGCGCAGCGCGTCCTCGGCTTCCTCAGGGCGCGCGACGCCGCGCAGTGAGATAGCTCGGCACGCGACCCGCCGCGACCGCCTTGGCCTCGTAGCGCGTGCGGACCCAGCCGGGATAGGGCTGCCGCCAGTCGTCGGCCTTCTCGTCCGTCCACTCGAAATCCGGCGAAGCCAGCAGCCGCGACAGCGTCCAGCCGACATAATCGTCGATATCGCTGGCGAACCTGAGCCGACCATCAGGCCGCAAGGCGCGGGCAAACAGCTCCAGCGTCCGCTCGGAGACGAAACGGCGCTTGCGCTGCCTGCGTTTCGGCCACGGATCGGGATAGAGCAGGTCGATCGCGTCGAGCGAGCCGGCGGGCAGGCACGGCAGCATCAGTGCCGCATCGCCGTCCCAGAGCCGGATGTTCGTCAGGCCGTCGCGTTCGATCACGGCCAGGAATTTCGCCATCCCATTGATGAAGGGCTCGACGCCGATGAAGCCGATATCGGGGCTCTCGCGCATCCGATGCAGGAGATGCTCGCCGCCCCCGAAGCCGATTTCGAGCCTCACGGCACTGACAGTCTGCGGAAACAGCGCCGTGAGGTCGGAGATCTCGCCCTCGGGTAGGCGCAGCCGCGGCAGTACGCCGTCGATCTGGGCGGCCTGTCCCTCGCGCAGCGCCTTGCCCTTGCGTCGCCCGAAGAAGGCGCGGTCGGGATTGAACTCGTCGGTCATGAGCGGTCTTTGACGATGTTTTTCGGAAACGCGCCGTCATCCCGGACAAGCCGCGACGCGGCGCCGATCCGGGATCCATTCCAGAACGCCTCTCTGTGAGGTTCAGGAATGGATCCCGGGTCTCCGCTTCGCTGCGCCCGGGATGACGGCGCGTTGGGGACTTTGTAGCAAAAGAAAAAGGCCGGAGCGATTGGCTCCGGCCTGATCGGTTTATCCAAGCAGCGCTGTTCAGGCGACGGCCTTCTTCAGCGCATCGACCAGATCGGTCTTCTCCCAGGAGAAGCTGCCGTCGCGGCCGGCCTTGCGGCCAAAATGGCCATAGGCCGCCGATTTCGCGTAGATCGGCTTGTTGAGCTGGAGATGCGTGCGGATGCCGCGCGGGGTCAGATCCATCACGGTGCCCAGCACGGATTCGAGCTTGGCCTCGTCGACCTTGCCGGTGTCGTGCAGGTCGACATAGATCGACAGCGGCTTGGCCACGCCGATGGCATAGGACAGCTGGATCGTGCAGCGGTCGGCCAGCTTGGCCGCGACGACGTTCTTGGCGAGATAGCGCGCCGCGTAAGCTGCCGAGCGATCGACCTTGGTCGGATCCTTGCCGGAGAAGGCGCCGCCGCCATGGGGCGCAGCCCCGCCATAGGTGTCGACGATGATCTTGCGGCCGGTCAGGCCGGCATCGCCGTCGGGGCCGCCGATCACGAATTTGCCGGTCGGGTTGACGTGCCAGACGGTCTCCTTGGTGATCCAGCCCTCGGGAAGCGTCGAGCGGATATAGGGCTCGACGATCTTGCGGACGTCGGCCGAGGACAGGCTCTCGTCGATATGCTGGGTCGACAGCACGATCTGCGTGACGCCGACAGGCTTGCCGTTCTCGTATTTGACCGTGACCTGGCTCTTGGCGTCGGGGCCGAGCTTGGCGGCAGCGCCGTCCTTGGCATGGCGGGCCTTGGCCAGCGTCTCGAGGATCTTGTGGGCGTAGTAGATCGGTGCCGGCATCAGCTCGGGCGTCTCGCGGCAGGCATAGCCGAACATGATGCCCTGGTCGCCCGCGCCCTCGTCCTTGTTGCCGGCGGCGTCGACGCCCTGGGCGATGTCGGCCGACTGTGCGTGCAGCAGCACGTCGATCTTGCACTTCTTCCAGTGGAAGCCGTCCTGCTCGTAGCCGATCGCCTTGATCGCCTTGCGCGCGGCCGACTTGACCTTGCTCTTCATCGCCTTCTCGTCGAGCGAGGTGCGGACCTCGCCGGCGATGACGACGCGGTTGGTCGTCGCCAGCGTCTCGCAGGCAACGCGCACCTGGGCCGCGTCCATGCCGGACTTGGCGGCTTCCTTGAAGAACAGATCGACGACTTCGTCGGAAATCCGGTCGCAGATCTTGTCGGGATGGCCTTCGCCGACGGACTCGCTGGTGAACAGGTAATTCTGGCGTGACACGATCTCGATGTCCTTCAGATGCGGCGGATCGGATGACCGGCGCGAAGCTGCGCTCGATCAGCGAAAACGGACGCTCTCTTTGCAGCGGACGCGTTCGCCGTCAAGCATCACTATCCGTTTATCGGGAGCTTCGTTCGCCAAAAAGAACGAAATATGCACCAGATCACGCGGTTCCGGCGTCTTCCTCGGCCAGGGCCTCGACCAGATCGACGACCCGTCGCCGCACGCGGGCGCTCTTGATGCGGATGAAGGCCTTGGTCAGCTGCACGCCTTCGCTCGTCGCCAGGAAGTCCGAGATATAGGCGGTCGAGGCGGCGTCCGAGAATCCGCCGCTCGGCATGTCTCCGGTCGGGGCGCCGTCGAAGAAGAAGGAGACGGGCACATCGAGCGTCTTGGCAATCTGCTGCAGCCGGCTGGCGCTGATCCTGTTGGAGCCCTTTTCGTACTTCTGGATCTGCTGGAACGTCAGTCCGAGCGCCTCTCCCAGCTTCTCCTGGCTGATGCTCGCCAGCATCCGGCGCATCCGGACGCGGGCGCCGACATGGCGATCGATCGGGTTCGGGACTTTCTTCATCATGGATCGACGGCCCTCGGATCAAACCACCTCAACGGGAACCGCGACCTGACGGAAATCCCTTGTAACGCATTTGTAACAAGTTCCAGACTGAACCACCATCCGGCCCGCGAAAAAAGTTCCAGATGGGATGATCAGCTTCGCCGAACCCGCGATAGGGCAAGAAAACCGACAACGAGCACCGCGAAAAGAGCATCCCCGTACTGCGCGTAGGGCGTAGCGGCAACACTTCTCGGCAGGCTCGCATCGAGCACTCCCTCCGTGCCGAGCGGCAGGCTCGCGATGATGCGGCCATAGGCATCGACGACAGCCGATACGCCGGTATTGGCAGCCCGGATCAGCGGCAGGCCTTCCTCGATCGCCCGCAGCCGTGCCTGTGCGAGGTGCTGATAGGGACCGCTCGTCTGCCCGAACCAGCCGTCATTGGTCAGGTTCAGCATAAAGCCGGGGCGCGGACCCTGCGGCATCGCCTGGCCGGGAAAGACGACCTCGTAGCAGATCAGCGCCGCCGCCGGCGGCAGGCCGCGGATGGCGAGCGGACTCCGCCTCCCCCCGGACGCGAAGCCGCCCGGCACCGAGACGAATTCAGACAGGCCGACGCCGCGGATCAGGCGCTCCAGAAAGGCTGGCAGGTATTCGCCGAAGGGCACGAGATGGACCTTGTCGTAGCTCGAGACGATCACGCCTTCGTCGTTGACGACCTGGATCGAATTGAAGATCGGCGGCCGGCTTTCGCCCGGCAGCGCTTCCCCGGCACGGGCCGCGCCGGTGATCAGCGTCGTGGTCGGCGGCAGCAGCGCGGCGATCTGCGAGAGCGCAGCGGGCGTTCGGCCGAGCAGGAAGGGGAAGGCCGATTCCGGCCAGATCAGATGCGTGACGTCCTGAACGCCCAGCGTCGTCGGACTCGTCGCCCGGTCGCTGAGGGCGAGATAATGATTGAGGATCGCCTCGCCGTTGCGCGGATTGAACTTCGCATCCTGCGGCAGGTTCGGCTGCATCAGGCGCAGTTTTACACCCGCCACCGTTGGCGAGGGCTGCGTTGGCACCCGCCAGAAGCCGTAGCCGATGAGGCCGCCCAGCACCGCCAGCGCGAGGATGGGAGCACGCCAGCGCCCGGCCCCGGACTCTGCGCTGCCCAATGTCGCGGGCGCGGCCCCGATCGCGATCGCGACGATCGTAAGCCCGTAGAGTCCGACGACCGACGCGAACTGGGCGATGTAACCCTGGCCCGCCAGCATCATGCCGTAGACGTTCCAGGGAAAGCCGGTCAGCACATGGCCGCGCAGCCATTCGCTAAGTGCGAGCATGACGGCGAGCACGAGGATGCGCCCGGCCCCGTTCGGCCAAAGCAGCCGGGCGCAGCCGAAGGCGAGCGCCGGAAACACGGCAAGGAAGGCGGGCAGGACGACGACGCCGAGCGGCATCGCCCAGGCGAACTTGTCGGCCTCGACCAGAAAGGCCGCGCCCAGCCACCACAATCCGGCAAGAAAGAAGCCGAAGCCCCACCACCAGCCGACGGCCAGCGCCGCTCGCAGCCGCGGGGCCCATCCCGTGCCGACGGCGCCGTCGATGAGCCAGACCGCGACGGTCATCGGCACCACGATCAGCGGCCAGAGGTCGAGCGGCGGCAAAGCGAGCGCGCCGCTCGCGCCTGCCAGCAGCGCGATCAGGCGCCGTGGCCAGCCCCAGGCGAGGATGACCCTGTCGGCCAGCGCGGTCGGGGACATCAGCCGGTTTCCGCGGCCGCTGGATCGTTGTCGGCGGACTCCGTCCGCCGCTCGATGCGCAGGCGCTTGATCCGGCGCGCATCCGCCTCCAGCACTTCGAAGAACAATCCCTCCGGGCCTTCGATCACTTCGCCCTCGGCCGGAATCCGGCCCGCCAGCGTCACGATCAGCCCGCCCAGCGTGTCGATATCCTCGGCGACCTCATTGTCGGAAAGGTCGATTCCAGTAGCCTCTTTCAGCTCTTCCAGCGTCGCGCGCGCATCGGCCGTGAAGCGGCCGTCTCCGGCCGGTGCGATCGTCGGCGCCTCGTCGAGGTCATGCTCGTCCTCGATGTCGCCGACCACGATCTCGACCAGATCCTCCATCGAGACCAGCCCGTCCGTGCCGCCATATTCGTCGATCACCAGCGCGATATGGGTCCGCGTCGCCTGCATCCGGACGAGGAGGTCGACCGCGGGCATCGAGGGCGGCACGTAGAGCACGGGCCGCAGGATCTTCAGCGTCGCCAGCGTCGCCGAGAGATCGACGGCGGACAGGTCGTGCGAGACCGTTTCGGACGCGTCGTGTCCCGTCTCGGACTTGGCCTGTCCGGCGATGAATTCGAGGAAGTCGCGGATGTGGATCATGCCGCGCGGGTCGTCGAGCGAGTCGTCGAACACCGGCAGACGGGAATGCCCGGCCGTCCGGAACAGCGCCAGCAGCTCGTTCAGCGTGGCGTCGGCGGGAACCGCGACGATGTCGGCGCGCGGTACCATCACATCGCCGACCCGTCGCTCGCGCAGGCTGAGCACGTTGGAGAGCATCGCCCGCTCCTGCGGGCTGAGATCGGCGAGCTGGTCGCTGCCCTGGGCCAGCGCCTCGGTGATTTCCTCGCGGATGGTGCCGCCGCTGCGTAGCCCGAGCCGGTCGAGGAAATGCCCGAGCCAGTGCGAAAGGCCGCGGCCGGGGGCTTCGGTCAGGGTGGATCGACTGTCGTCGCTCATGATGCTGCGGAAAGCACTGGGGTTGGAGTGAGCGGATCGGAATCCGCATAGGGGTCGGCGATTCCGAGTCGTTCAAGCGCCGCGACCTCGAGGGCTTCCATGCGCTCGGCCTGCGTCCCGGTCTCATGGTCTTCGCCGAGCAGGTGGAGCAGGCCGTGGATCACGAGATGGCTGACATGGTCGGCCATCGCCTTGTCTTCGGCCAGAGCTTCGGACGCGATGGTCTCATAGGCCAGCACAATGTCGCCGAGAACCGGGCTCGTCGCGATCCGCTCCGGCGGCGCGCCCGGGAAGGAGAGCACATTGGTCGCCTTGTCGAAGCCCCGCCATTCACGGTTGACGGCGCGGATGCGCTTGTCGTCGGTCAGCAGCAGGCTCACTTCGGCGCCCTGCAGCGGCGCGACGGGCGCGACGGCAAGCCCCGCCCCGATGGCCCGGTCGATGCGCTCGCGCAGATCAGCGAGGTCGCGCCAGCGTCGCGACTGAATCCGGATCGCGATGGCGAGCTCCGGTGATGGCGTCCCCGGTCGCGGCGGTGCCTCGGGATGCGAGGCCTGGCGCCGCCCGGGAGGTCGGTCTTTCATCGCGGCCGCTCCCGCGACAGGGTCCGCTTCAATCCCTCGGTCTCGCTTTCGATCGGGGCCTGCGGCTCGGGAACGGCGGCGCGCATCCGCTCCTCCCGCTCTTCGCGTTCGCGGCGGGCGGCGCCCTCATAGGCCATGACGATGCGGCGCACGAGGTCGTGGCGCACGACGTCGCCCTCCTCGAACTTGGCATGGCCGACGCCCTCGACGCCCGAGAGCAGCTTGACCGCCTCGATCAGCCCGGAGCGCTGGCCCGGCGGCAGGTCGATCTGCGTCGGATCGCCGGTGATGATCATGCGCGAGCCCTCGCCGAGGCGGGTCAGGAACATCTTCATCTGCACCGAGGTCGCATTCTGCGCCTCGTCGAGCAGGACGACGGCATTGGTCAGGGTGCGGCCGCGCATGAAGGCGAGCGGGGCGATCTCGATCATCCCCGTCGCCAGCGCGCGTTCGACATGGCGCGCCTCCATGAAGTCGTTCAGCGCGTCGTAGATCGGCCGCAGATACGGATCGACTTTTTCACGCATGTCTCCGGGCAGGAAACCGAGCCGCTCGCCGGCCTCGACCGCCGGTCGCGACAGTACCATGCGTTCAACGACGCCCTGCTCGATCAGCGAAACGGCATGACCGACTGCGAGCCAGGTCTTGCCGGTGCCGGCCGGGCCTTCTGCGAGCACGAGTTCATTGCGCTTGAGCTGGCGCAGATAGGCGTCCTGCGCCGCGTTGCGCGCACGCACGGGCCCGCGCTTTCGGGTCACGACCGCCTCGAACGAGGCCTTTCCGGCATTGTCGGCCGGGAACAGCGAGCGCTGGATGTTGCTCTCCTCGATCGCGCCGTCGACCTCGCCGAGCGTCACCGAGGCACCGGCCTTGGCGCGGGTGTAGAGCGTCTTCAGCACGCGCCCGGCCTGTTCGGCGGTTTCGCGCGGTCCCTTGATCGTGACATGATTGCCGTTGGGGCTGATCACCAGGCCAAGCCGCCGCTCGATATGGGCCAGGTTCTGGTCGTAATGGCCGAAGACGAGGCTCGCCAGCCGGTTGTCGTCGAAGGACAGCAGGACTTCGGTGGCCGGCATCGCGTCGCGCAGCGGAGCGTCGCTGCGTGCGGGCGCGAGATCGCGCCTCGGGCCTCGGTCGGGTCGTGGTGTCATCGAGTCAGCCTGTGCCAAAAGCGTCGTCTCCCTTACGGGTGTGCCCGCCGGACGGAAGCGCCGCGCCGGGTCGTCTGTCGGCATGAACGGCCACGCCGATTTCATCCTGATGACGGATGTTCGCAGTCATGGCTGAAATGGAGCTGGACCGGGCTTCGCTCAAGCGGCCAGCTCCTTGTTTGCGGGCGCGGGCAGCTCCGCCAGGCGGCCGAACAGCGAATTCGATCCTGCCCGCTCGATCACCACCCGCACCGTGTCGCCGATTCGGTGCGCCTGCGTCTCGATCTGCACAGCCTGCAGATAGGGTGTCTTTCCCGCAAGCTGCCCTGCATGGCGCCCGGCCCGCTCCAGCAGGATATCGACGGTCCGCCCCACCATCGCATGGTTGAACGCCTGGCGGTGATGCTCGATCCGCTCCTGCAGCCGCAGCAGACGCTCATGCATCAGCTCCGGCGCAACCTGTTCCCCGAGATCAGCGGCCGGCGTGCCGGGCCGCGGCGAATATTTGAAGGAATAGCTCGAAGCGAAGCCGATCTCATCGACGAGCGCGATCGTGTTCTCGAAATCGGCATGGCTCTCACCGGGGAAGCCGACGATGAAGTCCGAGGACAGGGCGATGTCGGGTCGCGCTAGGCGAACCCGGTCGATCAGCCGGCGGTATTCGTGGGCGGTGTGCTTGCGGTTCATCGCCGCCAGAATCCGGTCGGAGCCGGCCTGGACCGGCAGGTGCAGGAACGGCATCAGCTGCGGCAGGTCGCGATGCGCCGCGATCAGATCGTCGCCCATGTCGCGCGGATGGCTCGTGGTGTAGCGGATGCGCCCGATCCCGGGCACCTCGGCGACGCGGCCCATCAGCTGCGCCAGTCCCCAAACCGTCCCATCGGGACCCTCGCCGTGATAGGCGTTGACGTTCTGCCCGATCAGCGTGACGTCCTGCACGCCTGCGGCGGCAAGCCGCTCGATCTCGGCCATGATCTGCGCGACCGGCCGCGAGAACTCGGCGCCGCGTGTATAGGGCACGACGCAGAAGGCGCAGAACTTGTCGCAGCCTTCCTGCACCGTGACGAAGGCGGAGATGCCGCGCGCCGCGATCGCCTTGCGCGTCGGAGCCGGCAGGTAGCCGAACTTGTCGTCGGCCGGCAGGTCGGTGTCGACGACGCGGCCCGTCTGCGCGAGCAGCTCCGGCAAGCGGTGATAGGCCTGGGGACCGACGACGAGATCGACGGCGGGCTGGCGGCGCTGGATCTCGGCGCCCTCGGCCTGTGCGACGCAGCCGGCCACCACGATCTTGGTATGCTGGCCATTGGCCTTCTGCGCGATCTTAAGCTCGCGCAGCTTGCCGAGCTCCGTATAGACCTTCTGCACCGCCCGGTCGCGGATATGGCAGGTGTTGAGCAGGACGAGGTCCGCGCCCTCAGGGCTGGCCGTCTCCTTATAGCCCTGCTGGCTCAGGATATCGGCCATTCGCTGCCCGTCATAGACGTTCATCTGGCAGCCGAAGGACTTGATGTGCACGGTCTTCATCGAGGCGGGTCTGGTCTCCAAACCGTCTCCTTACTCCGGTTCGCGGCAGGAGGAAATAACCGCGTCCGTCTTTCGGCAGGTGAAGCAACAACCGAGCCAGATCGTTTCGCTGCCGATACTGCCCCACAGCCCTCATCCTGAGGAGCCGCGAAAGCGGCGTCTCGAAGGATGCTCCAGTTCGCCCGGGAAGCACACTTTGGAGCATCCTTCGAGACGCGCCTGCGGCGCTCCTCAGGATGAGGGCTGTGGGGACGCTTCGGTCAATCCAACCCCCGTCCGGTCACCGCTTCCTGCCGCGCCCGGCGGATCGCGATTTCGGCGAGCCGCGTCGCCTCCTTGCGCGAGGTCTTCTTCCCCATCGCGATCGGCGGCCCCCAGGCGAGCTCGACGTCGATCGCGCCCGTGTTCAGAAGCGTCCTGAGGTGGGGGACGAGTTCGGTCTCGCCATACCAGGCGAGCGCCGTGCGCTCGTCGCGTCCGCCGGCCATGCCATGGAAGCCGGTATAGGTGATCGCCAGCGGTTGGACCGTGATGTCGCCGTCCTCGCGTGGCCCCAGCGCCTCATGCGCGGCTCCCAGCAGCGAGGATCGCAGCGGCAGGGTGCGCGTGCCGTCGCCCGTGGTCCCCTCGGCGAACAGCACGACGGCCTCGCCGGCCGCCAGCCGCTCGCCCATCTCGGCTGCGGTGCCGGCGGTAGCGGAGCGGCGCATCCGGTCGATGAAGACGGTGCGCTGCAGCCTGGCCAGGAACCCGATCACCGGCCAGCCGGCAACCTCGCTCTTGGCGACGAAGCAAACCGGCCGCTGCGCTCCGATCACCGCGATATCGAGCCAGGAGACGTGATTGGCGACGATCAGCCCGCCAGCATCCGCTGCCGGCGCCGTCCCCCTGACCCGGACGCGCACGCCGAGACAGCGGCAGGTGATCCTGTGGAAGAGCCTCGGAATGACGGCCCCGCGCCCCAGCCGCATCGACAGAAGCTGCATCGGCAGCAGCAGGAGCGCGCACAGCCCCAGGACGGCAAGCCGCATGATCGCGCCGGGGCGAAGGCCTGTCATACGATCTCGAATCCGTTCATGAGGCACGTGAAGCGGGCAGGGCGGTCGACACGGCCGGCTTCATGAACGAGCCTCGCGCCGCTGTCACGCGAGATCGAGCCGCATCGTCACCGCCTCGCCGCGGCTGCCGTCGGCCTTGAGATAGTAGCCCTTGCGCCGGCCGACTTCGCTGAAGCCGAAATGCCGGTAGAGCCGTTCGGCCGCGAGATTTCCAGCCTCGACCTCGAGATAGACATGGACGACCCCGCTGCCGGCGAGCCGGCCGAGATGGACCGCGAGCAGATCGCGGCCAAGCCCGTTGCCGCGCCGCGTCTGCGCGACCACGATGCTGAGGATTTCCGCCTCGTCGGCGGCCTGCCGCGACATCACGAAGCCTGCCGGATTGGCCGTGCGGCCGGGAAAAATGCCGTCTGCCACCACGCGAGGGTCCGTCAGCAGGGCGGCGCACTCGCCCGGCTCCCAGCCGCGGGCAAATCCGCCCTGATGATGCAGCGCCGCGATATGGCGTGCGTGCAGCACGTCGAGACGGGCTGTCCGGCTGGCGGACGATCCGGGTTCGAGAAGTCTGCGCAGCCAGTTCATGGCGTCTGATGGCACAGACAGGTCGGCTGGCAAAAGCCGAATCGCAAATCGTGGGCACAGGCAGTTCAGCGTCGGGGCAGGCGGGCCTTGTCCTGCGGCGTCGTCTCCGGCTCCTTGAGATAGAGCGGGCGCGGCGGCGCGCTCTCCGGGTCCGCAATCAGGCCGAGCCTTGCGACCCAGGTCACGTCGGGCGCTCTCGCATCGTCGAGAACAAGCGCGTCGAGCCCGATCGCCCAGGCCTCATTGGCGACCGCGAGCGCCGCCGACCCGACGAGGCTGACCGGACCCGCGCCGATGGCGCGCGCCGCGTCGCGATGGTTGACCTGCCTGATCGAAACGAGCTGCTTGCCCTGCGAGGACAATGCCTGGAACCAGACCTGGCCATGGCGCGCATCGAGCGCCGCTGCGATCACCCGGCCGGGCTCGCGGCCGACGAGCGGGGCCGCGGTCGCCGCCAGCGTGGTGACGCCCACTGCCGGGATGCCCGCTGCCAGCGCGATGGCGCGGGCCGCGCTGATGCCGACGCGCAGGCCGGTATAGCTGCCGGGGCCGACCGTGACGGCAACCCGGTCGAGCGAGGAAAACCCACCCTCGACCGCATTCATGACGCGCTCGATCATCGGCATCAGCGCCTCGGCATGGCCACGATCCATCGCTGTCTGCTCGATCGCGAGAGGCACGGCCTCGCCCGCGTCGAGCACGCAGGCCGAGCAGGCGCCGAGCGCGGTGTCGATCGCGAGGATTCGCATCAATGCGGCAATCAGATCGCCTCGACCTCGCGCACATCCGGCAGGAAATGGCGCAGCAGGTTCTGGATGCCGTGCTTCAGCGTCGCGGTCGAGGACGGGCAGCCCGAGCAGGAGCCCTTCATCGCGAGATAGACGGTGCCGTCCTTGAAGCCGCGGAAGGTGATGTCGCCGCCGTCGCCGGCCACTGCCGGGCGAATGCGGGTTTCGAGCAGATCCTTGATCGTCTCGACCGTCTGGGCGTCCTCGGGAGCGAAGAATTCGCCCTCCTCGATCACGTCCGCGCCCTCGCCGCTGGCGAGAACCGGGGCGCCCGACATGAAATGCTCCATGATGGCGCCGAGGATCGCGGGCTTGAGATGGGGCCATTCGCCGTCGGATTTTGTCACGGTGATGAAATCGGAGCCGAGGAAGACACCCGAGACGCCGTTGACGCCAAACAGGCGCTGGGCCAGCGGTGAGCGCTGGGCGGCGTCCGCCTCGCGCAATTCGAGCGTGCCGTCCGGCATAACGACGCGGCCGGGCAGGAATTTCAGCGTGGCGGGGTTGGGCGTGGCTTCGGTCTGGATGAACATGGCACGATCCTCGGGCACCGGCGGGTCAAGGCCGCCGTTCCAGCTCTGGATATAAGCCCGGCCGTGGAATCATTCCAGCGCGAAGCGCTCACGCCAGCGAATCGATTTCCTCGTCGGCCAGATGACCGGGCACGATCGCGACCGGGATCGGGAAGGTCGCCGCCGATTTTCCGACCAGCGCGCTGACCAGCGGGCCGGGGCCATCGCGGCCGGCGCTGGCCGCCAGCACCAAGAGCGAGATGTCCTCGTCGGCCTCGATCAGCTTCACAAGTTCATCCGCCTTCACGCCGGTCCGCACCACTTTTTCGGGCTCCAGCCCGGCGAGCGCGCGCACGGCGGCGGCGGCCTCGTCGATCAGCTTCTCGGCTTCCGCCTCGGCCTCGGCCTGCATCACCTCGCCGACGCCGAGCCAGGTCTCGTGCTCGGGCGGCGTGATCACGCCGAGCAGCACGATCGAGGCGCCGACGCGCGCGCAACGCCGCGCGGCGAATCGCACGGCCTTGGCGCATTCGTCGCTGTCGTCGACGACGGCGAGGAATTTGGGGCGATGGCCCGCTTCATAGGACCGCCGTCGTTTCACCATGCGTTGTCGCCTGTCGTCGTGCTTGCCGGAGCGTGCATGGTGAACCGCGCCCTAGCGTCAGCGCAAGCCCGGACGCTGGTCGTCATTGCGAGGAGCGAAAGCGACACAGCAATCCAGAGCCGTCGCGCATCCCTCTGGATCGCTTCGCTCGCGATGGCGGGTTGTCACCGCCGCGAGACGAATCCGACGATGTCCTTCACCTCGGCCATGATCGGAGCGGCGATCGCAGCGGCGCGCTGCGCACCCTCGCCGAGGATCGCGTCGATATGGTCGGGCTCAGCCAGCAGGCGGCGCATCTCGCCGGCAATCGGCGCGAGCTTGGCGACCGCGAGATCGACCAGCGCCGTCTTGAAGCCGGAGAACTGCCCGCCGCCGAACTGCACCAGCACATCGGTCTTCGCCATGCCGCTCAAGCCAGCATAAATGCCGACAAGATTCTCCGCTTCCGGCCGGCCTTCCAAGCCCTTTTCCTCGGACGGCAGGGCGTCCGGATCGGTCTTTGCCTTGCGGATCTTCTGGGCGATGGTCTCGGCGTCGTCGGTTAGGTTGATCCGCGAATTGTCCGATGCGTCGGACTTCGACATCTTCTTGGTGCCGTCGCGCAGGCTCATGACGCGCGGAGCCGGACCCTGCGTCATCGCCTCCGGCAGCGGGAAGAAGCCGAGATCGCCTGTGCCGAGGTTCTTCGATGCGATCGATTCGGAAAAGTCGTTGTTGAACTTCTGGGCGATGTCGCGGGTCAGTTCGAGATGCTGCGTCTGGTCCTCGCCGACAGGCACATGCGTCGCCTTGTAGAGCAGGATGTCGGCCGCCATCAGCACGGGATAGTCGTAGAGGCCGACCGAGGCGGCCTCCTTGTCCTTGCCGGCCTTCTCCTTGAACTGGGTCATGCGGTTCAGCCAGCCGAGCCGAGCCACGGTGTTGAACACCCAGGCGAGCTCGGCATGGCCCGGCACCTGGCTCTGGTTGAAGATGATGCTGGTCTTGGGGTCGACGCCGGCGGCGACATAGGCCGCCGTCACCTCGCGCGTCGCACGCGTCAGCTCCGCCGGACCGCCCCAGACATCGAGCGACTGTGTGATCGCGTGCATATCGACGACGCAATAGATGCATTCATGCGTCTTCTGCATCGCGACCCAGTTGGTCAGCGCGCCGAGATAGTTGCCGAGATGCAATGTCGCGGTCGGCTGCATGCCGGAGAAGACGCGCTGGTGAAAGGTCGCCATCGGGCGCTCCCTCGGTCACGATCATGGAAAAACGGGAGCGGCCTTCTGGCTCATGCCCGTGGCTTGCGCAAGGGGCCGGGCCGGTCCGCGCTCCCGAACGCGCCCAGGACCCAGCCGGCTGCGCCATAGACCAAAAGCCCTCCGCCGCACAGGCCGGCGAGCGCCGCCACGCGCCACAAGGTCGGCCGCCCCGGGGCGAGCGGGTCGGCCAATGCGGTCTGGGCCGCGACCAGCACGAACAGCATGACGGCGCTGGCTACGAGCACGGCGATGATCGGGCGCAAATTCGCCAGACCGGGTCGCCACAACCCGTCGCGCGCCAGCGCAACGGCCAGTAGTGCGGCCTGTGCGGCAAAAGCCAGGCTCGCGGCAAGGGCCGCCATCTCGGCGGCACGCCCCTCCTTGGCCGTGGCATAGCCGGTGACGGCGGCGACGATCACGGCCAGCAGCCCCGCCAGAACCGGCAGGCGCGGCGCCTGCCTCGCGAAATAGACCTGCCCGAAGACCTTGGAGATCACCGCGAAGGGCAGGCCGAGCGCGAAGGCGGCAAGCGCCGCCGCCGTCCGCAGGCGATCCTGCGCCCCGAACAGGCCATGCTCGAACAGCACCGAGACGATCGGCTCGGCCAGCGCCGCCAGAGCCGTCGCGGCGGGCAAGGCGAGCGCCAGCCCTAGTGTCAGCGCCTGGCCCAGCGCCGCGTCGCGCTCCTGGATCGACTGGGCCGCCATCTCCGACAGCATGACCGTACCCATCGCCACCCCGACGAAGCCCAGCGGCAGCTGGAAGACGCGGTCGGCATAATACAGTGCCGCGACCGAGCCGGGTTCGATCGAGGCGATCTGCGTCGCCACCAGCAGCACGAGCTGCGCGCTGGATGCCGCCAGCAGCGTCGCACCGCCCGTTCGCACCAGACGCGTCATCTCCGGCGACCAGCGCAGGCTGGGCTTGGGCCAGCCGATCCGGCGCAGCCCGAACAGGACGAGCCCGAGATGCGCCAGCCCGGTCAGGCTGACCAGCGACGCCAGCCAGCGCGCAGCCGGGGCCGGCTCGGACGCCCGCGCGATCAGGACGATCAGGGTGCCGACGAGGATCGCGTTCATCAGCGCCGGCGCGAGCGCAGCCAGCGCGAAACGCCGCTCTGCATTGAGCAGCGCCGCCAGCATGGCCGCCAGCGTCGTCAGCAGCAGAAAGGGCAGCATCAGACGGGTATAGGTCGCAGCCAGCGCCAGCGTGTCCGGCTCGCCGGCAAAGCCGCCGGCCAGCCCCAGCACGACCCAGGGCGCAAACATCTCGCCGAGCCCCACGAGCGCCAGCAGCAGCAGGGCGAGATACGACGCTGCCTCGCCGGCAAAGCCACGCGCTGCCTCATTGCCGCGCTGCGCCTTGACGTCGAGATAGAGCGGTACGAAGGGCGCGTTCAGCCCGCCCTCGCCGAGCACGCGCCGCACGAGATTGGGCAGGCGCAGCGCCGCCAGAAACGCATCCGCCACAGGCCCAGCCCCGAGCAACCGCGCGATCAGCACATCGCGTGCGAAACCGAGCAGCCGCGACAGGATCGTCGCCGCGCCGACAATGGCGGAATCGCGGGCGAGGCGGGAAGACGGTGGCACCGAGATCTCGTTCAAGGCCTTCGCTCCGCCAGCCACCCATCAGGTCGTGCCACGCCGCGGCCAATGACACGCTTACAGGATGAACCGGCTCAGATCCGCGTTCTTCGCGAGATCGCCGATGCGATCCTGCACATAGTCTGCATCGATCGTCACCGCCTCGCCGGAGCGGTCGGGCGCCGTGAACGAGATGTCGTCCAGAATCCGTTCGATCACGGTCTGCAGCCGCCGGGCGCCGATGTTCTCGACCGTCGAATTCACATCGACCGCGATCCGCGCGATGGCGTCGATCGCGTCGGGGGTGAAGGTCACCGCGACCTCTTCGGTCGCCATCAGCGCCACGGTCTGCTTGATCAGGCTGGCTTCCGTCTCGGTCAGGATGCGCTTGAAATCCTCGACGTCGAGCGGCTGCAATTCCACCCGGATCGGCAGGCGCCCCTGCAGTTCCGGCAGCAGATCGGAGGGCCGCGAGACATGGAAGGCGCCCGACGCGATGAACAGGATGTGGTCGCTCTTCACAGCGCCATGTTTGGTCGCGACCGTGGTGCCCTCGATCAGCGGTAGCAGGTCGCGCTGCACGCCCTCGCGCGAGACATCGGCCCCGCCCTTGCCCTCGCGGGCGCATATTTTGTCAATCTCGTCGAGAAAGACGATGCCGTTGTTCTCGACCTCGCGGATCGCCGCCTGCACGATCGCCTCCTGGTCGATCAGTTTGTCGCTTTCCTCGGTCAGCAGCGGGCCATAGGCGTCCTTGACCAGCACTCGCCGGGGCTTGCCCTTTTGGCCGAAGGCTTTCCCGAACATGTCGCCGAGGTTGATCGCCCCGATCGAGGCGCCGGGCATCCCCGGAAGCTCGAACATCGGCGCGGCCGAACCGCCGCCCGAGGCGATCTCGACCTCGATCTCCTTCTCGTCGAGTTCGTTGGCGCGCAGCTTGCGGCGAAACGAATCGCGTGTCGCCGGGCTCGCAGTCGCGCCGACCAGAGCGTCGAGCACCCTCTCTTCCGCCGCGACATGCGCCTTGGCCTGCACATCCTTGCGTCGGCTCTCGCGGACGAGCGCGATCGCGACCTCGACGAGATCGCGCACGATCGATTCAACGTCGCGGCCGACATAGCCGACCTCGGTGAACTTGGTCGCCTCGACCTTGAGGAACGGCGCATTCGCGAGCTTGGCCAGCCGCCGCGCGATCTCGGTCTTGCCGCAGCCGGTCGGCCCGATCATCAGGATGTTCTTCGGCGAGACCTCCTCGCGCAGCGGCCCTTCGAGCTGCTGCCGGCGCCAGCGGTTGCGCAGCGCGATGGCGACAGCGCGCTTGGCGTCGTTCTGGCCGACGATGAAGCGGTCGAGTTCGGAGACGATCTCGCGGGGAGAGAAGGAAGTCATTGGAATGTCCGTATTGGCCGTGTCACGCCGCCTCCAGCGTCTCGATGACGAGGCTGTGGTTCGTATAAACGCAGATATCGCCGGCGATCTTCATCGCCTTGCGCACGATCGCCTCGGGGTCTGCCTCGACATCGATCAGCGCGCGCGCAGCCGAGAGCGCGTAGTTACCGCCCGATCCGATCGCCATCACCGAGCCGTGCTCGCTGGCCTCGGGCTCCAGCACGTCGCCCGTGCCCGAGATCAGCAGCGAAACCTCCTTGTCGGCGACCAGCAGCATGGCTTCGAGCCGGCGCAGATAGCGGTCGGTGCGCCAGTCCTTGGCGAGCTCGACGCAGGCGCGCAGCAACTGCGTCGGATACTGCTCCAGCTTGGTCTCCAGCCGCTCGAACAGGGTGAAGGCGTCGGCGGTGGCGCCGGCAAAGCCCGCGATCACCGCGCCCTTGGCGAGCCTGCGTACCTTTCGCGCATTGCCCTTCATGATGGTCTGGCCGAGCGAGACCTGCCCGTCACCGCCGATCACCACCTTGCCGCCCTTGCGCACCATCAGGATCGTGGTCGCGTGCATCAGGGGGGCGGCGTTGGCATTGTCCATCAGATCGGGTTCCGGCGTTTCGTGTCTGGCGTCAGATGTAGGTGTTTTGCGGCGCGAGACAATCGGCCGGGTGGCGTGAGCATGAATGCGCTGCTAAAGCACGCGCCAGCAGGCTCCGGAAGGGTTTTCCAATGCGTTCTGGCGAAGTGAAGCGCCGTACCAACGAGACCGACATCGCGGTGACGCTGGTGCTCGACGGCACCGGCAAGGCCGAGATTTCGACCGGCGTCGGGTTCTTCGACCATATGCTGGACCTCTTCGCCCGCCATTCGCTGATCGACACCACGGTCACGGTCAAGGGCGACACCCATATCGACGACCATCACTCGGTCGAGGATGCCGGCATCGCGCTTGGCGAGGCGTTGAAGCAGGCGCTCGGCGACAAGAAGGGCATTCGCCGCTATGCCGACGTGCAGCTGCCGATGGACGAGACGCTGACGCGTGTCGCCGTCGACGTCTCCGGCCGGCCCTTCCTCGTCTTCCGCACGCAGTTCAAGGCCGAGAAGATTGGCAGCTTCGATACCGAACTGGTGCGCGAATTCTTCCAGGCCTTCGCGATGAATGCCGGCATCACGCTGCATGTCGAGACGCTCTACGGCGACAATGCCCACCATGTCGCCGAGAGCTGCTTCAAGGGCCTGGCGCGGGCGCTGCGCGTCGCGCTCGAGGTCGATCCGCGCGAGGGCGGCCGCGTGCCCTCGACCAAGGGCGCGCTCTGAGGACATCAGGCCATGGCATTCTACACGGTGATGATCCCGCCGCCGGGCTCCGGCGGCCAGCGCGAGGAAATCGAGCAGGCGAGGCTTCTGCCGGAGACGTTCAGCTGGGGCGCCTTCCTCTTCAGCGGGCTCTGGCTGCTCGGCAAGCGGCTTTGGCTCGTGACCCTGATCTTCGCTATGCTCTGGGGCGCGCTGTTCTATGCGCAGCGCAGTCTGGGTCTCGCCGGCGGCGCGCTGGTGCTGGCGCATTGGATGATCTGTCTGTTCCTCGGCTTCGAGGGCCAGAACCTGATCGCGCGAAAGCTCGCCCGCCAGGGCTGGCGGCTGGCCGATGTCGTCGAGGCGCGCGACCTGGCCGAAGCCGAGCGGCGCTATTTCGAGCGTGCTCTGGCCGGCGAAGCCGCCCCGCCCCGCCTGCCGGCCGCGGCTCCCGCGCGTCCGCAGATCGCGGGCTCCGTCCCGGTCATCGGCCTCTTTCCGGAGGCACAAGGGCGATGAGCCAGTCCGTCGTCATCATCGACTACGGCTCGGGCAATCTCCACTCCGCCGCAAAAGCCTTCGAGCGGGCGGCAAGCGAGGCGGGCATCGCCGCGACGATCCGCGTCACCAGCGCCGCGGCCGAGGTTCGCGCCGCCGACCGGATCGTGCTGCCCGGCGTCGGCGCCTTCGCCGATTGCCGGCGTGGTCTCGATGCCGTTCCCGGCATGGTCGAGACGCTCGAGGAGGTCGTGCGCGAAAAGCAGCGGCCGTTCCTCGGCATCTGCGTCGGGATGCAGCTTCTCGCCTCGCGCGGCCTCGAATACGAGACCAGCAAGGGCCTCGGCTGGATTCCCGGGGACGTCACGCTGATCGTGCCCGACGATGCCGCTCTCAAGATTCCGCATATGGGCTGGAATGTCCTGCACAAACAGTTCGAGCACGCTCTGCTCGACGGTATCGAAACCGGGCCCCAGGGCCTGCACGCCTATTTCGTCCATTCCTATGCGCTGATGGCGCAGCGTCCCGAGGAGGTGATCGCGCTGACCGACCATGGCGGCCCGGTCACCGCGATGGTCGCGCGCGACAACATTGCCGGTACGCAGTTCCACCCGGAGAAGAGCCAGAAGCTCGGCCTCAAGTTGATCGCCAACTTTTTGAGCTGGACGCCGTGATTCTGTTTCCCGCGATCGATCTCAAACACGGCCAATGCGTCCGCCTCAAGCAGGGCGACATGGACCAGGCCACGGTCTTCAACGACGACCCGGCCGCGCAAGGAGCAGCCTTCGAATCCCAAGGCTTCCAATGGCTGCATGTCGTCGATCTCGACGGCGCCTTTGCCGGCAAGCCGATGAATGCGTCAGCCGTCGAAGCGATCCTGGCCCGCGTCGCCTTCCCGGTGCAGCTCGGCGGCGGCATCCGCGACATGAAGACCGTCGAGGGTTGGCTGTCGAAGGGCATTGCCCGCGTCATCATCGGCACGGCCGCCGTGCGCGACCCCGCCTTCGTCCGCGAGGCGGCAAAGGCCTTTCCCGGAAAAGTCGCGGTCGGCATCGATGCGCGCGACGGCTTTGTCGCGGTCGAGGGCTGGGCCGAGACCTCGGCGCTTGCCGCCGACGATCTGGGACGCCGCTTCGAGGATGCCGGCGTCGCCGCGATCGTCTACACCGACATCGCTCGCGACGGGATGCTGCAGGGCATCAACTGGGACGGCACGATCGCGCTGGCGAACGCGCTGACGATCCCGGTCATCGCCTCGGGAGGATTGGCCTCGATGGCCGATATCGAGCGGCTCTGCGCGCCCGATGCCGCGATCCTGGAAGGCGCGATCACCGGCCGCGCGCTTTATGACGGACGCATTGAGCCGAAGGCGGCGTTGGAGTGGCTGGCGCAGGCCGGGCGCTGACGTTTTGGTGCGTACGTGCTACCGTCGATGAATGGCGAACTCGCAGACCTTGAAAAAGCCGCTGCAAACCGAACCTGGGTACGAACAGGACTTCTATTTCTGGGCGTTTCGTCAGGCTGCCCTGTTGCGAGAGGGGCGGCTAACGGAACTCGACATCGCCAATGTGGCCGAGGAGCTGGAAACCTTGGGGCGGGCCGAATTCAATTCGCTCGTCAGTGTGCTGCGCGTGCTGACGATGCATATGCTGAAATGGGACTACCAGCCCGAAAAGAGCAGCAGAAGCTGGATACTAACGATTACGAACCAGCGTCTCGACTTAACGGATGTGCTGGCCGAGAATCCCGGCTTGAAGCCGCGTTTCGGTGAGGCGCTCGAACGTGCCTATAAGCGCGCCCACCTCGACGCCGCGAACGAGACGGGGCTCGACATGAAGCAATTCCCTGTCGAATGCCCTTATGATCTCGCTGCGATCACCGAGCGCGACTTTGGCTGATCGCCGCGCTCGGCAGGTCTTCTCACTTCACGAATTGCCCATAAATCCCCGCGAACTCGCCGCTCGCCTTGGCCAGGTGCAGCCACTGGTCGACGAAGGCCTTGAAGGTCGCGTCGCCGCGCGGCAGCATGTAGCCCATCTCGCCATATTGCAGCGGCTCGTCCGGGTTGACGGCGCAGAGACCGGGCTTGGCCTTCTCCTGCACCTTGGTCTCGATCGATTCCGATATCATCAGATCGGCGCGGCCGGCCAGAATCTCGTCGAAGATCGTGACGTTGTCGGGATAGACGCGGATGTCGGCCTTCTTGAAGTTCGCCCGCACGAAGCGCTCGTTGGTTCCGCCCGGGTTGACCACCACCCGCGTCTCCGGCTTGTCGATGTCGGCGATGGTCTGGAACTTCGCCTTGTCGGCGCAGCGCACGATCGGGGCCTTGCCGTTGACCAGATAGGGCGAAGAGAAGAACACCTTCTTCTGGCGGTCGAGCGTCACCGAGATGCCGCCCATCGCGACGTCGCATTTGCCCGATCCCATGTCGGTCAGGAGATCGGACCATTTCGTGCCGACGAATTTGGCCTCGACGCCGATCGCCTTGGCCAGCGATTTCGCCAGCTCGATGTCGATGCCCTCGTAAGCGCCGTCCTTGGCCAGGGTGAAGGGCTTGTAGTCCCCCGTCGTGCAGATCTGCAGGACGCCACGGCTCTGGATCGCGTCGAGCTGGGTCGACGGCGCCTGCGCGAAGGCGGCGTGGCCGAGCCCCGAGAGTACGAGGGCGCCGCCGGCGCGCAGCAGCGCTGCCTTGAACTTCAAGAGAGTGGGCAGGATCGGCATGATGTCCTCAAGGCATTCGAGACGATGTAGCGCTAAGCAAAGCAGGGATTGCGCCCGCCGACAATGCACCCCTTGCGCCGGGCATTTCGATTCAGCGCGGCAATGGTCTAAGAGAGGCCACGGCCGTCCCGCCAGCCTGCCACGATCGACCCGCGCATGACCCTGAAAACCCGCATCATCCCCTGCCTCGACGTCAAGGACGGCCGCGTCGTCAAGGGCGTGAAATTTCTTGATCTCGTCGATGCCGGCGATCCTGTCGCAGCTGCAAAAGCTTATGATGCGGCCGGCGCCGACGAACTCTGCTTCCTCGACATCACGGCGAGCCATGAGGATCGCGGCATCCTGTTCGACGTCGTCACCCGCACGGCCGAGGCCTGTTTCATGCCGCTCACCGTCGGCGGAGGCGTACGCAAGGTCGAGGATATCCGTGCGCTGCTGCTGGCGGGCGCCGACAAGGTCTCGATCAACACCGCCGCCGTGACCAATCGCGGCTTTGTCAGGGATGCGGCTGAGAAATTCGGCAGCCAATGCGTCGTGGTTGCCATCGATGCCAAGCAGGTTTCGCCCGGACGCTGGGAAATCTTCACCCATGGCGGCCGCAACCCGACGGGGCTGGAGGCCGTGGCCTTCGCCCGCGAGGTGGTTTCGCTGGGCGCGGGCGAACTGCTGGTCACCTCGATGGACCGCGACGGCACCAAGGTTGGCTATGATCTCGGCCTGACCTGCACCATTGCCGATGCGGTTCCCGTCCCGGTCATCGCCTCGGGCGGCGTCGGCGATCTCGACGATCTCGTCGCGGGCGTCCGCGAGGGCCATGCCAGCGCCGTGCTGGCAGCCTCGATCTTCCATTTCGGCACCTACACCATCCCGCAGGCCAAGGCGCATATGGCGGCTGCGGGATTGGCGATGCGGCTGGATTGAGCGATGACCGCCTTCACCCTCTCCGACCTCGAAGCCCGCATCGCCGAGCGCGCAAAAGCCTCTCCTGACGAATCCTGGACGGCAAAGCTCCTTGCCGCCGGCCCCGAGCGCGCGGCGAAAAAGCTCGGCGAGGAGGCGGTCGAGACCGTCATCGCCGCAGTGAACGGCGATCGCGAGGAACTGATCGCCGAGAGCGCCGATCTGCTCTATCATCTGTTAGTCGTGCTCAAGGCCCGCGATGTTGCATTGCAGGACGTCTTGAGCCAGCTTGAGGCCCGTACTGCGCGCTCCGGGCTGGCGGAGAAGGCCGCGCGGCCCCGTTGAGAAGCCGAGGCTAGTCCTGCGTTGAACCTCGAAGCCTGGAATGCGGGTCACGCCATGGACCAGCGTCTGATCCCCGCACCGGCCGATCCCGATCTGGGATCGCCCTACCGAACTTTCTCGCGCGACGAGTGGGCGCATCTGCGCGCCGACACGCCGCTCACCTTGTCGGTCGACGACCTGACCAAGCTGCAATCGATCAACGACCCGATTTCGCTCGACGAGATCGTCGCGATCTACCTGCCGCTGTCGCGCCTGCTCTCGCTCTATGTCGCCGCCACCCAAGGGCTGTTCAAGGCGACGCAGCGCTTCCTGATGGCCGAGGCCGAGGTCAAGGTGCCCTACATCATCGGCGTCGCCGGCTCGGTCGCCGTCGGCAAGTCGACCACGGCGCGTGTGCTCAAGGCGTTGCTCTCGCGCTGGCCCAACACGCCCAAGGTCGAGCTCGTCACCACCGACGGTTTCCTGCTGCCCAACGCCGAGCTGGAACGGCGCGGCCTGATGCAGCGCAAGGGCTTTCCGGAGAGCTATGACGGCTCGGCGATCCTGCGCTTCCTGTCGGATGTGAAGGCCGGCCGGAAGGCAGTCTCGGCGCCGGTCTATTCGCATCTGGTCTATGACGTGGTGCCGGGCGGCGAGGTCACGGTCGAACGGCCCGACATCCTGATCCTGGAAGGCCTCAACGTCTTGCAGCCCAGCCGGATGCCCAGGGACGGCACGGTCATTCCCTTCGTCTCCGACTATTTCGACTTCTCGGTCTATCTTGACGCCGACGAGAACGATCTTCACCGCTGGTACGTCAATCGCTTCATGACGCTGCGCCAGACCGCCTTCCGCGATCCCCGCTCCTTCTTTCGCAAATATGCCGAGATCGGCGAGGACGAGGCGCTCTCGATCGCGCAGCAGCTCTGGACCGGAATCAACCTGCCCAATCTGCAGGAAAACATCCTGCCGACCCGCCAGCGCGCCAGCCTGATCCTGACCAAGGGCGCCAGCCATCGCATCCAGCAGGTCGCGCTGCGGCGGCTTTGATGGAATCGTTCGTCTCGCTCGCCGGCATGGCGGGCGCGGCCTTCGTCGCGGCCACGCTCCTGCCGGCGCAATCCGAGGCGGTCTTCGTCGGCCTTCTGGCGGCGAAGACGGTCGATCCGTTCATGCTCTTCCTCGTCGCGAGCATCGCCAACACCGCGGGCTCGGTCGTCAACTGGTGGCTTGGCCGGCTGATCGCGGATGGCGGCATCGAGCGCCTCCCGGTTCGACTGCGGCCGGATCCCGCCAAGCTTGAAAAAGCGCAAATCTGGTTTGCGCGTTTTGGCTGGCCCTCGCTGCTCTTCGCCTGGCTGCCGATCGGGGGCGACCCGCTGACGCTCATCGCCGGCACGCTGGGCTATCCGCTCGGCCGCTTCGTTCTGCTCGTGTTCATCGGCAAGGCGGCACGTTATGCCGTGCTCTGGGTCGGCTGGACCGCCTTGTTTTGACGATCGTCCTTAACGTTTGCGAAAGCCCACGGCTCGGGCTACCAGCAAGCCTCCATTTCAGGAGACAGAAGTCATGAGCATCAAGCGCATCGCGGTCGGTCCACGCATGGCCAAGGCCGTCGTCCACGGCGACACCGTCTATCTCGCCGGGCAGGTCGCGGGCGAGGCCGCCGGCAAGAGCGTCGCCGAGCAGACCGCCGACATCCTCGGCATCATCGACGGGCTGCTCGCCGAGGCCGGCACCGACAAGACCAAGCTGCTGATGGTCAACATCTGGCTGTCCGACATCTCGACCTTCGCCGAGATGAACGGCGTCTGGGACAAATGGGTCGTTGCTGGCGAGACGCCGGCTCGCGCCACGGTCGAAGCCAAGCTCGCCGCGCCGCAGTTCACGGTTGAGATCGCGGTGATCGCCGCTAGGTGATTCCAGATCGACCCCGGTAACGCCGGCATTTGCGCCGGGCCGGAAAACGATCGGGATCGGCCGCCAGCGAGCGGCCCCGGGCAGGGGAGGCGGCATCGTGACGACGCAGGATGACATGTCCGCCCTGCTCACGCGCATCGCGGACCGTCACGACGTGCCGCTCGCGGTGCTGCTGGCCATCGTATCTGGCTTCGTGAAAAGCGGGGCCAAGCTGGATATGACGACGCTCGAGCACCGCCTGACACGCAAGGCGCATGATGTCCTGGCGCTGCGCGAACGTCTGCGCCAGACCACGACCGACGCCGTCGTCGCCGGCAAGCGAGCCCCGGCGGCCGCCGCACTCGAGGCCGGACAGTTTCCCGATGTCGATCGCGCTCTGGCTCAGCTGGAATTGCAGTTTTTCGGCGGCATGACCGATCTTGCGGCGATGCCGCCGGATCGGCGTATCGCAGCCGGCGAAACCCGCGCCGATCGCGGCGCCACGACCATGCTCGACTTCAATCCGCAGGCCTATCGCGAGGCGGGCCAGCGCTATGGCGAGGCGGCGGCGATCATAGGCGCGGCCGATATCGCCCGCAGCCGCGCACTGGCCCTGATCCAGGGCGATGCGCTCGCCCGGATCGGAGAGGATTTCGCCGACCGGACCGGCTTCGAGGAGGCGATCGCGCATTACCGGAACCTGCTCGCGGGGCTCGACAATTTCGACGATACCGTCGCCTGGGCCGCCGTGCAGGAGCGGCTGGGTCTCGCGCTGACCGGCCTCTCCGCCCTGACCGGAGACGGTTCTTTGCTCGACGAGGCCTTATCCTGCTATCTCGCCGCGCTCGAAGATCTCAGGCGCGAACGGGCGCCGGCGCTCTGGCGCGCCCTGAAGATTCGCTTCGGCCAATTGGCGGTCACTCTGGGCGAATCGCGCCACGACGATGGCCTGCTCGAGGAAGCTGTCTCGGCCTTCGCCACCGTCCTCGCCGCGTGGGAGCCCGATGGCGACGAGGCGCGCTGGCTCCAGGCCGAGTACACGATCTCACGCGCCCGCGCCGCGCTCGGCGGGCGCCGGAACGACCTCGCCTTGCTCGAACGCGCCTTCAATGGCTTCAATCGGGTCGCCGGCTCGGTCGATCGCGCCCGGGAACCGCTGCGCTGGGCGGAGCTGCAGGACCAGATGGGCGGCGTGCTCCTGGCGATGGGCGAGCGCTACAGCGAGCCCGTGGTGCTGGAGGAGGCGATCGCCGCCTTCGGTTCGGCGCTCGAGGAGCGTCGCCGCGAGACGAACCCGCAGCTCTGGGCGACGAGTTCGGCCAATCAGGGGCTGGCCTCGATGAAGCTCGCCGCGCGCCAGAAGGACCCGACGCTGGCCCAGCAGGCCCTGATGCAGATCGCCGCTGCCGTCGCGGCGATGCGAGAGGCCGGCCATGCCGCCATTGCTGCCGAACTGCAGAAAAAGCTGGTCGTTGCCGGGGGGCTGGCCGAGGCGATGGGCAAGGCCTGAGCGGCGTGTGCATCATTTCACGCAGGCGCCGAACGAATCGCCGCGTCGCCGTATTTCGAAAGGAATGACGATGTCGGATTTGCAGGACCGCCACAGCATCGCTGCGGCCGGATTGGCGGCGACGATCAGCTCCGAGGGCGCCGAACTGGTCAGCCTCAAGAGTGCCGATGGGACGGAATGGCTCTGGCAGGCCGGCCCGCAATGGCCGCGCCACGCCCCCGTGCTGTTTCCGATCGTCGGGCGTCTCGCCGACGACACGCTTCGGCACCAGGGCCGCGACCATCGCCTGACCCAGCATGGGTTCGCCCGCGACAGCCGCTTCGGCTGGGTAGCGCGCGGCGAAAGCTCCGCCCATCTGCGCCTGAGCGACAGTGCCGCGACGCGCGCGCTCTACCCCTTCGCCTTCACGCTCGACCTGATCTACGCCGCGGCCGGCAACACGCTCTCCGTGACGGCCGTGATCGCCAATCCCGGCGATCAAATGCTGCCCTGCAGCCTCGGCGCCCACCCAGCCTTCAACTGGCCGCTCGTCCCGGGACTGCCGCAGGAGAGCCATGCCGTCGAGTTCTCGGATGCCGAGACCGGCACTGCGTCGACCCTGACGCAAGGGTTGCTCGACGGAACGACGAGGCTGCCGCTCGAAGGCCGAGCCCTGCCGCTCTCGCCTGCTTTATTCGAGGCCGATGCGCTGATCCTCAGCGGCGTCGCCAGCCGCTCGATCCGCTATATGGCGCATGGTCCCGACGGGCAGACATTGCGCGCTCTGACGGTCGCATGGGAGGGCTATCGCGATCTCGGCCTCTGGTCGAAGCCGGGCGGAGCGCCCTTCCTCTGCATCGAGCCCTGGTACGGCACCGCAAGCCCGCTCGGCTGGCAGGGCGAATTCGCCGACAAGCCCGGCCTGATGCACATCGCGCCGGGCGAGACCCGCACGCTGGTCTGGAGCGTGACGCTGGAGAGCTAAGACAAAGGCGCCTGAATCCGACCGGCACGACCCGTCACCGTCATTGCGAGCGCAGCGAAGCAATCCAGCGTCTCGCGCAACCCTCTGGATTGCTTCGCTGCGCTCGCAATGACGACAACTCGAAATCGAGGGCCGTTGGTGTAGTCGATACTGCGGAGCCTCTCGGTCGTAGAACGCAAAGGCGGCGCGGTTTCCCGCGCCGCCATTCATTCTAGATCGGGGTCTTACTTGCGCTTGGTGCCGACTTCCTCGTCCCAGCGCCGGAAGGCCGCAACCATCTTGTCGGGCGTCAGCGGCGTCTCGATCGGGTTGTTGGCGATCAGGTCGGCATATTCGGGCCGGCCATACTCGGCGATCGCCTTCTGGCTGCTTTCGGGCGCCATCGAGAGCGGGACGTCCTTCACCGCCGGGCCCGGATAGAAATAGCCCTCGTCATAGGTGAAGGCCTGCTGCTCGGGCGTCATGGTGTGGCTGATCAGGTCGAGGATCACAGCCAGCTTTTCCGGCGCGACGCCCTTGGGCACGAACATGTATTGCGCGTCGGAAACCCAGTGGAAGCCCTTCAGCGTCTGGATCTTGGCCTCCTTCGGCACGATGCCGAGCGCGCGCGGGTTGATGTCCCAGCCCGTGGTCGAGACGATCATGTCGCGCGAGCCGTCGCCGAGCTCCTTCATCGTCGCGCCCGTGCCGGTCGGGTAATACTCGATGTTCTGGCCGAGCTCCTTGAGATAGGCCCAGGTCTTGTCCCAGCCGCCCATCGGGTCCTTGGGATCCTTGTCGCCGAGGATGTAGGGCAAGCCCATGATGAAGGTGCGTCCGGGTCCGGAGTTCGCCGGGCGGGCATAGAGGAAGCGGTTGGGGTTCTGCTTCGTCCAGGCCAGCAGTTCGTCGGTCGTGGTCGGCGGCTTGGCCACCTTGGCCGGCATGTATTCGAGCAGCGGGCCGGAGGGATAATAAACCACGCACATGCCCTGGCCTGAGCCGAGATTGTGCATGTCGAGCGCCGCCTTGAGCAGGATCTTGCTCGGATCGGGCAGCGATGCGGCATGGGCCGGGAACAGCGGCTCCCAGAGGTTCTGCTCGATGCCGGCCGAGAGCGCGTCGAGCCCGCCGATGACGAGGTCGATATCGACGCGCTTGGCCTCCTGCATCGCCTTGATCTTGCCCGGCAGTTCGGGGGCGGGCGCCTTGGTGAAGGTCATGCGCGAGACCAGATTCTTCTTGGCGTCGCGGTAGTTCTCGAGCGGCTTCTGCAACAACGCCAGCGCCCCGCCGACATCGATGATGCTGAGCGCGACGGGCGATTTCGGCAGGGCCAGGCCCTGCGCGGCGGCGCTACCCGCCTTCATCACGGGAAGGACCGCGAGCGCAGCGACGCCGCCCTCAACGAATTGACGGCGCGAGGTGCCGGATCTGGTCTTCGAGAATTCCTCAGACATGGTGTTCTCCCTTTTCGTTCACTGCTGGGGTGCGGTCAGGTATGACCTGCCGTCGATGGCCGCCGCTCCTGATCGAGCGGCGGAATGGGATCGGGCGCAAGGAGCGCGGGAATGGATGGATATGGAGCCGACGCGATCGAGGCCTGGCTGACCGGTACGTTGCTGCCGGGCTGGCTGGCGCGCATTCACGACCCGGCGCAACCGGGTTTTCCCGATCTGGTCGAGGCCGACGGCATGGTCGTCCGAAGCGAGATGCGCAGCACGCTGGTGACGGCGCGGCTCTCCTACGTGTTCAGCCACGCCCATCTTCTGGGGGTCCCTGGCGCGCTGGAGGCCGCACGCCACGGCATGGATTTCCTCTGGACGCGCTGTCGCCGCCCCGATGGGCGTTTCAGCCACCGTTGCACGCCCGAAGGCGAGCCCGTTGACGCAAAGTCCGATTTCTACGACCTCGCCTTCGTCCTGTTCGCGCTCGGCTGGCATGCCCGCGCCAGCGCCGAGCCGGTCTGGCTCGATCGCGCCGAGGAGGTGATGAGCTTCATCGAGACGGATCTCGCCCATCCGGCAGGCGGTTTCGCCGAGGATACGCTCGGCGCGCTTCCGCGTCGGCAGAACCCGCATATGCACCTGCTCGAAGCCTGCCACGCTCTGGCGCAGTCGTCCGGCGACGGGCGCTGGCTCGATCGCGCCGAGGCGCTTGTCCAGTTGATGCAGGCCTATATGCTCGATCACCGCACCGGCTCTCTCGGCGAGTTCTTCGACGAGGATTGGCGACTGGCCGCCGGCCTGCCGGGACAGGTTCGCGAGCCGGGACACCATTACGAATGGACCTGGCTGCTGCATCACCACGACGGGCTGACCGGCACGACGCGGGCGCGCGACGCGGCGCGGACGCTCTACGCCTTCGCCGGGCGCCATCATTGCGAAGGCACGGTGCATCCGGTCGTCAACGAGATCGGCCCCGACGGCGCTATCATCGACGGCGCTGCGCTGCTCTGGCCGCAGACCGAATATCTCAAGGCGCTTGTGGCCCGCATCGAATTCGAGGGGGACGCGGAAGCCGCGTCGCGGCTCGACCCGCATCTCGCGCTGATGTTCGAGCGCTTCGTCGATCGCAAGACCGGGCTCTGGACCAACCGCATCGACGCCGCAGGCGAGTCGGTCGTCGCGCAGGTGCCGGTGCGCGTGCTCTACCATCTGCTGCTGGCGCTGGCGGAGGTGGTGCGGGTCAAGCGGCTGATCGCGGCCAAGACCTGAATGCCGCCTTTCGATCCGCTCGACGCTGCAGGCCCAGCTTGCCATTGCGTCAGCCTTCCGCTTTCGGCGAAGCCGGCCAGCCGGCGGCCTTCAGGATCGCATCGACCAGATGCTGCGAGGCCAGCGCTTCCTCGCCGGTGACGACGGGATCGCGGCCTTCGACGATGGCGTCGAGGAAATCGCCGATCACGGCGCGGTGGGCGTCATGGGGGAAATCCATGATGTTGGCGCCGCTGCCGGTCGATCCCTCGGCCTCGACCACCTCCCAGCGCCCGTCGAGGAAGGCGAGTTCGAGACGCCCGCCGACCAGGGCGGCAAATCCCCTGCTGCCGGTGATCTCGATGCGCTCGGGATGGCCGGGATAGGCCGCGGTCGTGGTGACCAGCGTTGCAGGCGCGCCATTGCCGGTCTCCAGCAGGGCCGAGACGTAGTCCTCGGTCTCCATGCGATGCAGCCCCGTGGTGCGCGCCTGCGCCGCGACCACCTTCGAGACGCCGACCAGCGAGCGAAACAGGTCGAGCGAATGGATCGCCTGCGTCAGCAGCACCCCGCCGCCGTCGCGCTTGAGCGTGCCGCGGCCGGGCTCGTCGTAATAGGCCTGCGGCCGCCACCACGGCACGTGCAGGAACGCGGCTTCGATGCTACCGAGTTCGCCGTCGTCGAGCGCGGTTTTCAGTCTCAGGCTGGCGGGCCGGAAGCGGTGCTGCAGCACGACGGCGAGGATCTTTCCGCTCGCGCGTCCGGCCGCCACCAGTTCCGCACCCCGCGCGCTTGTCAGCTCCAGCGGCTTCTCGACCAGCACGTGCTTGCCGGCTTGGAGACAGCGCCGCGACACATCGAGATGGCTCGAGGGCGGCGTCAGCACGATCGCGGCCTCGATGGTCGGGTCGGCCAGCACCGCGTCGAGATCGGTCGTGGTCGGGAAAGGAAACTCGCGGCCGAAGGCGGCGGCACGCTCGGGCGAACGGCTGACGGCGAAACGCACCTCGGCGCGGTCCTTCAAGTCGAGCAGGCTCTTCGAGTGCGGCAGCGAGGCCGGCCCGAGCCCGATGATGGCGATCCCGATCCTGCGCGTCATGCCTGTGGACTCCCGAGAGATTTTTGCGGCACCCAGGCCGCGCGCGCCTGCGCCTCCAGCGCCAGACGGCAGACGGCAAAGACATGGGACTGGCGCATCGCGCTCTCGCCGCGCGAGCCGATGTCGGCGACGAGGTTGCGGAAATAGGTCAACGGCTCTGTCGAGGCGTCGATATGGCGCGTGCCGTGGCGGTCGACGAGAAAGACGTGGTCGGTGCCCGGCCGCCCGGCGATATCGACATATTTGCGCAGCTCGATCGTGCCTTTGGTGCCCAGGATCGTCAGGCGGCCGTCACCCCATGTCGGCAGCCCGTCGGCGGTGAACCAGTCAACACGGATATAGCCGCCGGCCCGGTCGCTGCGCAGCAGGACCTCGCCGAAATCCTCGAAATCGGGCAGGTCGTTGTCGGCGAAGTGACCGACCGCCGAAGTGACGATCTGCGCCTCGGTCGAACCGGTGAAATGCAGGAACTGGTCGATCTGGTGCGAGGCGATGTCGGTCAGGATGCCGCCATAGGTCGCCTTGTCGAAGAACCAGTCCGGCCGGATGGCGCGGTTGAACCGGTGCGGGCCGAGTCCCACGGTCTGGATCACGCGGCCGATCGTGCCGTCCGCGATCAGCTTGCCGGCGATGAGGGTGGCGGGGACGGTGAAGCGTTCCGAAAAGCAGATCGAGAAGATCCGGCCGGTTTCCGCGACCGCGGCCTCGACCGCAGCAAGCTGGTCGAAACTCGTCACGCCCGGCTTGTCGACCATAACGTCCTTGCCGGCCTGCATCGCCGCGATCGCGATCCCGGCGCGGTCGCAAGGGACGGCTGCGCAGACGATCAGGTCGATCGTGGGATCGTCGAGCAGCGCTTCGCGCTCGCGCGCCACGAGCGCCGGAAAGCGCTCGCGG
Organism: Bosea sp. PAMC 26642; assembly: GCF_001562255.1. Taxonomy (NCBI): domain Bacteria; kingdom Pseudomonadati; phylum Pseudomonadota; class Alphaproteobacteria; order Hyphomicrobiales; family Alloboseaceae; genus Allobosea; species Allobosea sp. PAMC 26642. The sequence continues at coordinate 4,076,473 of NZ_CP014301.1, forward strand.
AAGCCTGCGAGCACGCGCTCGTCGCTGGTTGTCGGATCGAAGCCGGCGCAGTCGGCGCCGGCTTCGATGAGACCGCCCACCATGTGGAAGATGTGGCGGTGGTCCAGCCCTATGGCTGCGAAGCGCATGCTGCTCCGGCTCCTTCTACTTCGGCGCCCCGTGTCCGACGCCGATCTCCTGGTCCCAGCGGCGGAAGGCTGCGACGAGACGTTCCGGTGTCAGCGGCGGGCGGGTCGGGGTCTTGGCGATCAGGTCGTCATACATCGGCCGGCCGTACTCCTTGAGCACGTCGCGGCTCTCCTGCGGCGCCATGGCGAGGGTCACGCCCTTGATCGCCGGGCCTGGGTAGAAATAGCCCTTGTCATAGGTCGCGGCCTGCGCCTCGGGCTTGAGCATGTGGGACATCAGCGCCAGCAGCGCCGGCATCTTGGCCACGTCCGTACCCTTGGGCACGCACATGAACTGCGTGTCGGGGATCCAGTGCGTGTTGGCGAGCACGAAGACCTCGGCCTCCTTCGGCACGATGCCGAGCGCGCGGGGATTGATGTCCCAGCCGAAGGTCGAGACGATGACGTCGCGCGTGCCCTCGCCGAGCTCCTTCATCGTCGGCGTGGTGCCGCCCGGATAGTAGTCGATCCCGGTACCGAGTTCCTTGAGATAGGCCCAGCTCTTGTTCCAGCCGTTCATCGGGTCGGAGGGGTCGGAATCGTTCAGGATGTAGGGAAGGCCCTGCAGGAAGGTCCAGCCGGGGCCGGAATTGACCGGGCGCGCATAGGTGAAGCGCTTAGGGTTCTGCTTGACGTAAGCCAGGAACTCCTCGGCCGTCTTGGGCACCGTCTTGAGGCGATCGGGCGCGTATTCGAACAGCGGGCCCGACGGCGAATAGACCACGGCCACGCCTTCGTTCTGGCCGAAGTTCTTCTGCATCATCAGCGCCTGCTCGTGATAGACCTCCTCGGCCTTGGGCAGCTGCGACGTGTAGCTCTTCCAGACATCGACCCAGAGCCCCTGCTGGACGCCATCCGACATCGCGCCGGGCCCCGTCAGCACGAGGTCGATATCGACGCGGTTGGCCTGCTGCTGCGCCTTCAGCTTCGCCGGCAGCTCCGGCGAGGGCGCGCGCGAAAAGTTCAGCCGTGAGATCAGCTTCGGATTGTCCTTGGCGAATTTTTCGATCGAGGCTTGCGTCAGCTGCAGATTGCCGGCGACGTCGATGATGTTCAGCGCCACCGGCGCAGGCGTGGTCTGGGCGCGCGCGCCGGTCGCATGCAGCGCGGCGAGCCCCGCCACGCCGCCGACGATGTGTCGGCGGGTCGGATGAGATGTCGTATCGGCCATTGTCTTCTCCCTGGGTTGGACCCTCTTTCCGCCGCCCGTGAACGGGTGGCGCCGGGGCCTCGATGATGTCGCGGCCGGCTTTCCGCCGGCCGTAGTCCTATGTCGTCAGCGCCGCCCTCCGCCGCCGACGATCTGCGTCGGGTTGACGAAGCGCAGGGCGATCACGAGCCAGATCAGCGTCGTCGCCATGTAGATCACCGCCATCGCGTCGATGCTCTGCACCGCCCGCACGCCGGCCGCGAAGACGGCGTAGTAGAGCGCCACCACCAGCGTCTGGCTCGTCGGCCCGGCGGTGAGGAAGGTCAGCTCGAACATCGCGATGGTACGAACCAGCACGAGCAGCAGGGCTGCGAGGATGCCGGGCATCAGCAGCGGCAGCAGCACATGGATGAAGAGCTTGAAGGTGTTGGCGCCGAAGACGCGCGCCGCCTGCTCGATCTTGGTGTCGATCTGCTCGATGAAGGGGATCATCACCAGGATGACGAAGGGCACCGTCGGCACGAGATTGGCGAGCACGACGCCCGACATCTGCCCGGCGAGGCCGAGCCTGTAGAGCACCGTCGCCAGCGGGATGCCGAAGGTGATTGGCGGCACCAGAAGCGGCAGCAGGAAGAGCAGCATCACGAGCTTCTTGCCGGGGAACTCGCGCCGCGCCAGCGCATAGGCCGCCGGCACGCCGATCAGGCCCGACAGGGCCACCACCAGGAACACGATCTGGAAGGTGACGCTGAGCACGTCCGAGAGCTGGAACTCCGACCACGCGGCCGTGTACCAGCGTGTCGTCCAGCCGGCCGGGAACCAGGTCCCGAGCCAGCGCGTCGCGAAGGAGCTCGTGATCACCGTCGCGATCATCGCGAGCAGGTTGAGCAGGAAGAAGCCGATGAGCGCCCAGTTGGCGGCGGCCCAAAGCTTCGTCGAAAGGCGGGTATCGGCGACCATCGGCTTCAACCCTTCCCGCCGCCGGCCGGCCCGCGATAGAGCAGCCCGCGCAAACTCAGGACCAGTACGACGATGCTGAGCTGGACCATGCCCATGATCATCGCCACCGCCGAGGCCATCGAGTAGTCGTATTCCTCGAACGCCGCTTGATAGGCCGCGATCGAGATCACCCGCGTCGGACCCGCCGGCGCGCCCAGCAGCACCGCCGAGGGGAAGACCGAGAAGGCCTGCACGAAGCTGAGGCAGAAGGTGATCGCCAGGCCCGGCAGCAGTAGCGGAAACAGGATGGTCTTGAACCGTTCCCACGGCCCTGCGCCCAACGTCGCAGCCGCCTTCTCCAGCGCCGGATCGATGCCCGAGAGATAGGACAGCGTCAGCAGGAAGGTGAAGGGGAAGCCGGTGATCACCAACGAGAGCATCACGCCCCAGTAATTGTGCAGGAGCTTGATCGGCGTCGAGATCAGCCCGAGCGTCATCAGGGTGCGGTTGAACCAGCCCTGCGGGCCGAGATAGGCCAACAGCCCCTGCGCCACGAGCACGGTGCCCAGCGTGATCGGGATCACCAGCAGCGTCGTCAGCAGGCGCTGGTGTTGCAGCAGCCTGACGCGGAAGGCGATCGGCACCGCGAAGACCAGCGTCAGCAGCGTGACAGGCAATGCCAGCCAGAGCGTGGTGGCGATCGTTCCGTACAGGAAGGAATCCGAGAAGAAGCGCGTGTAGTTCGACAGCGCGCCGCCGGCCTTCGGATTGAACGACAGCACCAGCCCGTACAGGAACGGGTAGATGAACAGCAGCAGCAGGAAGATCACGGCGGGCACGACGAGCAGCGTCAGCCCGTCCAGACCGCGTGCCGCGAGCCTCTGCTTCAGCGGGATATCGTCGAAGGCTGCGCTCATGCTGCGGCTCCCGCGAAGACGAGGACGCGATCGGGCGAGGCGCCAAGCGTCACGATCGCGCCCGGATCGAGCTTGTCATGGGCAAGGAAGGACAGATCGGTGCCGTCATCCATCCGGGCGAAGCCGACGAATTCGCGGCCCCGGAACTCGGTCGAGATCACCGTCGCCTTGAGCCCAGGCTCGCCGGCGGCGACGGGGTGCAGGTCTTCCGGCCGGATCGCGACATGGCCCGCGCCGCCCGGCGTCAGTGTGCCGCGGGCGCGCCCGCTGACCGTTGCCGAACTGGCCGTCACCTGCGCCATGCCGCCTTCCGCCGAGGCGATGCGGCCGGCCACGACATTGCGGAAGCCCATGAACTCGGCGACGTCGAGCAGATCGGGCCGCGAGAACAAATCTTCGGGCGTGCCGACCTGACGGACCTCGCCGTCGCGCAGCACGACGATGCGATCGGCCAGCGAGAGGGCCTCTTCCTGGTCGTGCGTCACATAGATCGTGGTCGCGCCGAGCGTGTTGTGGATGCGTCGGATTTCGGCGCGCATTTCGAGGCGGAGTTTCGCGTCGAGGTTTGACAGCGGCTCGTCCATCAGCACCAGCGGCGGCTCGACGACGATGGCCCGCGCGATCGCGACGCGCTGCTGCTGGCCGCCGGAGAGCTGGCCCGGCAGCTTGTCGACCTGGCTCTGCAGCCGGACCAGCGCCACCGCCTCGTCGACACGCTTGTCGATTTCCGCCTTGGGCAGTCCGCGCATCTTCAGCCCGAAGCCGATGTTCCGCCGCACGCTCATATGCGGGAACAGCGCGTAGTTCTGGAACACCATGCCGAAGCCGCGCTCTTCGGGTCGCAGCGGGTCGATGCGCTTCTCGTCGAGCCAGATGCCGCCGCCGGTCGCCGGCAGCAGGCCCGCGATCAGGTTCAGCGTCGTCGACTTGCCGCAGCCGGAGGGGCCGAGCAAAGCGATGAACTCGCCCTTCCTGATCGTTAGCGAGACATCCTTCAGCGCGTTGTGCGTGCCGAAGTCGCGGCTGAGGCGGTCGAGCTTGAGCTCGCGGAAATTGGCGGCGTGTATCGTCATGAAAGCCACAAGGTTGAGGGCAGGCGCAAGCCGCCCGCGTTGAACTGAGGGGAGGCGTCGCGCATGGCTGTCGCCGCGAGCGGCCGGGCGCCTGCATCTGTCCTGTTCGGGATCATCGTCACGTCCTCCCGGTCTGCCGTTTCGTCGGGAACCCGCGCCGGACATCGAGCCCGGCCACATTCCCTGGCGCCTTGCCGTCCACGGACGGTTGACGCTCTGATCGCGGCATTGGTATGGTAGTATACTAATCAGCGAGAACGCAATGACCTTCTCCGCGGTTCGCCAGGGCACCGACCAGATTCACCGTGCCTTGCGCGTCGATATCCTCAGTGCCGCGCTGCTGCCCGGCGCGGCCATGTCGGAGGCGCGCATGGCCCTGCAGTTCGGCGTCAGCCGAACGCCGGTGCGCGAAGCTTTCAAGCGGCTGGTCGAGGAGGGCTTCCTCGTCGTCGTCCCGCAGGTCGGCACCTTCGTTGCGCCGATCGATCTCGCCGCCGTCTATGACAGCCAGTTCGTTCGTGAGACGCTGGAATGCCGCACTGTCGTGCTTGCAGCCCAGAACATCGACGCGGAAGGCAGGATCCGGCTGGACGATCTCGTGGCCCGGCAAGCGGCGGCGATGCAGGCCGGTGATCGCACAACCTTCTTTCGGCTCGACGAGGCGTTCCATGCGCAACTGCTGCAACTCGCTGGGCATCCGTCGGTCTGGAGCATGATCGAATCGGTCAAGGCGCAGCTCGACCGCGTCCGCTGCCTCTCGCTCGAGACGCCGTCCTGGTCGGACATGATCCTGAGCGAGCATCGCACGATCGCGGCCTGCGTCGGTCGCGGCGACGCAAACGGGGCGGAGGCCGCGATGCGCGCGCATCTGCGTACCGTCTTCGACGCGATCCAGAAGATCGCTCAGGCCCATGTCGACGCCTTCGACAAGTCCCGGCTCGTCGCTGGCGGCCACTGAACCGAAAACGCCGGCGCACGCTTCAACCGCGCCGCAGGGAGAGAGACGATGGAAGAAACCTGGCGCTGGTTTGGGCCCAAGGACGCCGTGCAACTGCCGCAGATCCGGCAGACGGGCGCGCGCGGCATCGTCACCTCGCTGCACGACATCCCCTATGGTGAGGTCTGGAGCATTGCCGCGATCGAGGAACGCAAGGCGATCATCGCCGCGGACGCCTCGCTAGGGCTCGAATGGCGCGTGGTGGAGAGCCTGCCGATCCATGAACGGATCAAGCTGAATGAGGGCGACCAGACGGCGCTCTTCGACAATTACCGAACCTCGATGCGCAATCTCGCCGCCTGCGGCGTGAAGACGATCTGCTACAATTTCATGCCGGTGCTCGACTGGACGCGCACGACGCTGGCCCATCCCCTGCCCGGCGGGGGCACGGCGCTGCGCTTCGACATCGTCGAATTCGCCGCCTTCGACTGCTACATGCTGGAACGGCCGGGCGCGGAGGCCGAGTTTTCCGAAGAGACGCTGGTCGCGGCCCGCAACTGGGCGAAGGCGGCGTCGGAATCCGACAAGGCCAAGCTGCTCGCCAACATCATGGCCGGCCTTCCGGGCGCCTATGACCGTTACGACATTCCCGGCTTGCGGCGTATGCTCGACCGCTATCGCGGCGTCACGCGCGAAATCTTGCGCGAGAACCTCGCCCGCTTCCTCCGCGAGATCATCCCGCTCGCCGACGAACTTGGTATGCGCTTCGCCATCCACCCCGACGACCCGCCACGCTCGCTGATGGGCCTGCCTCGCATCGTTTCGGGCGAAGACGACATCGCTTTCGTGCTCGGCGCCATCGACAGCGTCGCCAACGGGCTGACGCTCTGCTCGGGCTCGTTGGGCGCCGGGCCGAAGAACGACGTGCCCGGCATCGCAAGGCGCTTCGCCCACCGCATCCATTTCGCTCATCTGCGCAATGTCGCCAAGGACCCGAACGGCTCCTTCATGGAGGCCGACCATCTCGACGGCGACACCGACATGGTCGCGCTCGTCTCGGTTCTGCTGGAAGAGCAGGAACGCCGTCGGCTCTCGGGCGCCGCGAACTGGCGCATCCCGATGCGCCCGGATCATGGCCATGAACTGCTCGACGACATCGGCAAGCCGACCCATCCCGGCTATCCGGTCATCGGCCGTCTCAAGGGGCTGGCCGAACTGCGCGGCGTGATGCGCGCCGTCTCCGCCGCCAAGGGCTGGCCGCTGTCCTGACAAACCCGGTCGGGGCAGCCGTTAGACCGTCGAGCCGGTCTTTCGCCGCCCCGCCAGCCGCTCCAGCGCACCGTCCAGCGTCGCGTCATGTTTGGCGAAGCAGAAGCGCACCACGGTCCTGACCGCGCCCTCAGCATAGAAGGCGCTGACCGGGATCGCCGCGACGCCGTTTTCCATCACCAGGCGCTGGCAGAAATCGACGTCGTCGCTTTCGCCAAGCGCGGCAATATCGACATTCAGAAAATAGGTGCCGACGCTCGGCAGCACGCTGTAGCCGAGACCTGTCAGCCCATCGGCGAAGCGGTCGCGCGAGCGCTGGAAATCGGCCCGCATCCCCTCGAAGTAGCTGTCGTCTTTCCCGAGCCCGTAGGCCACGGCGGCCTGCAGGTTCGGTGGCGTCGTGAAGGTGATGTACTGGTGCGCCTTGGCCAGGACCTTCATCAGGTTCGGCGCGGCCATCACCAGCCCGACTTTCCAGCCGGTCAGCGAAAAGATCTTGCCGGCCGACGAAATCTTGACCGTGCGCTCGCGCATCCCCGGCCGGCTCAGCATCGGCACATGGCGGCGGCCGTCGAAGACGACGTGCTCCCAGACCTCGTCGCAGATCGCGACGGCGTCATGCTTCACGCAGAACGAGGCGAGCAGGTCGAGATCGGCGTCGCTGAAGATCGTCGCGGTCGGGTTCAGCGGGTTGTTGAACAGAACGACCTTCGTGTTCGGCGAGAATGCTTTTGCCAGTGCCGCCTCGCTCAGCCCGAAATGCGGCGGCGTCAGCGTCACGAATTTCGGTATACCGCCGGCCCGGCGCACCAGCGGCACATAGGCGTCGTACATCGGCTCGAACAGCACGACCTCGTCGCCCGGCGCAATCAGCGCCATCAGCGCGCCGGCGATCGCCTCGGTCGCGCCCGAGGTCACCATGATCTCGCTGTCGGGATCGAGATCGAGCCCCTGCCAGTGCTGGTAATGCACGGCCGTCGCCTGGCGCAGCTCGGGCAGGCCCATCATCGGCGGATACTGGTTCCAGCCGTTGATCACCGCATCGGCCGCCTTGCGCCGGACATCTTCCGGGCCCGGATCGTCGGGAAAGCCCTGTCCGAGATTGATCGCTTCGGTTTCACGCGCGAGACGCGACATCACCTCGAAGACGCTCGTCTGAAGGGAAGAGAAGATCGGGTTCATCGGCAGGGACATGGCTCGGGTTGCGATCGGCCGCCGCTCTATCACGCGAGGCCTTCAAACGCATCCCGGACTTCAGGAACACTCCAGATCGAATATGAAATGATGATTGTTGACATTCGTCATAGGTCAGGATCTAGTGCTTTTGCCGGTTCGCGACGGCTCCTGCGGCGGCTTCGCCCCTTTGACGCTGCGGGACGTCGTCGTGAACCGGTGACCCTTTGGGCGCCGCTGTTGCCCGCTTTGCGGACGCGCCCTAAAGCAGGCGCTGCATGGCCCGCGCCCCCACCCCCGCTTTGATGATCCTCGGAACCGGCTCGAATGTCGGGAAATCGCTCATCGTCGCGGGGCTGTGCCGGCTCTTCGCCGATCGCGGGCTGAAGGTCAGGCCCTTCAAGCCTCAGAACATGTCCAACAACGCGGCCGCGACGCCGGGCGGCGAGATCGGCCGCGCCCAGGCGCTGCAGGCCCGCGCGGCCCGTATCACGCCCCATGTCGACATGAACCCGGTGCTGCTGAAGCCCGAAAGCGAGACCGGCAGCCAGATCGTGCTGCAGGGCCGCGTCGCCGGCCATCTCGCCTCGGGCGATTTCGCCCGGCGCGGCGATTTCCTGCCGAAGGTTCTTGAAAGTTTCGCAAGGCTCGGCGAGGGCGCCGACCTCGTCATCGTCGAGGGGGCGGGCTCGCCGGCCGAGACCAATCTGCGCGCCCGCGACATCGCCAATCTCGGCTTTGCCCGCGCCGCCGGCGTGCCCGCCGTGCTGATCGGCGACATCGACCGCGGCGGCGTCATCGCGAGCCTGGTCGGCACCCATGCCGTGCTCGATGCGGACGACCGCGCCATGATCCGGGCTTTCGCGATCAACCGCTTCCGGGGCGACGTCACGCTGTTTGCGCCCGGCGTCGAGGCCATTGCCCGGGCGACCGGCTGGCCCTGTCTCGGCGTCGTGCCCTGGTTCGCAGCGGCGAACCGTCTTCCCGCCGAGGACGGCCTCGATCTCACGGCTGCGCGGAAACCCGGTGCCCCGCTGAAGATCGCCGTCCCGGTCATGCCCGGCATCGCCAATTTCGACGATCTCGACCCGCTTAAGCTCGAGGCCTCGGTCGATCTCGTCATGGTCCGGCGCGGACAGTCTCTGCCCGGCGACGCCGGCCTCGTCATCCTGCCGGGTTCGAAGACGACGATGCGCGATCTCGCGGTGCTGCGCGACGAGGGCTGGGATATCGACCTGGCCGCCCACCGCCGCCGGGGCGGGCATGTCCTTGGTCTCTGCGGCGGCTACCAGATGCTTGGCCGCGTCGTGCGCGATCCGCTCGGGCTTGAGGGGCCGGCGGGCGAGGTCGCCGGACTGGGCCTGCTCGATGTCGAGACCACGCTCGATCGCGACAAGACGGTCCGTGAGGTCGATGTCGCCCATGCCGCCAGCGCGACGACCGGCCGCGCCTACGAGATCCATCTCGGCCATACCGACGGCCCCGACACGGTCCGGGCGCCGTTTCGGGTCGACCAGCGGGCGGAAGGCGCCGCGAGCCGCGATGGCCATGTTCTTGGCAGCTATCTGCATGGTATTTTCACGTCGAACGCCATCCGGTCCGCTTATCTGGCCCAATTCGCCGGCACCTCGGGCTCGATGCCGAACTACGAAAGCGATATCGAGGCGACGCTGGACGCGTTGGCCGCGCATCTGGCACGGCATCTCGACATCGAGGCGCTGCTCGCTCTCGCGCGGGAACAGCGCCGGCAGCCCATGCGTTAGGCTAACGGAACGACAAGTTTCGACCCTAAAACCTATATCCTGCATGATGTTGACGAGTGACGAAATTCGTCATACGGATCGCTTCCAAGCTTCAGTCGTCGCCAAACCGAACGGGCACCCGCGTTGAGCCATCCAGAGCGCGACACGAGGCAAAGCATCGTCGACACGGCCGAACGGTTCTTCAAGGACATCGGCTACCAGAAGACGACGGTCGCAGACATCGCCAAATCCCTGCGCATGAGCCCCGCCAACGTCTACCGTTTCTTCGACTCCAAGAAGTCGATCAACGAGGCGGTGCTGGCGCGCTACAAGGGCGAAGTCGAGCAGGCCCTGGCGGCGATCGCCGCCGAACCACGCTCCGCCGCGAGCCGGCTGCGCGACATGCTGATCGCCTCCTATCGCATCAACGAGGCGCGCTACGGCGCCCAGCAGCGTATGCACGAGATGGTCTGTGCCGCGATGGAGGAGAGCTGGGACGCGATCCTCGGCCATATCGAGCGCTTCGACGCACTTCTGCGTGGTGTGGTCGCGGACGGTGTCGTGAGTGGGGAGTTCCCCGGCATCGACCCGGTCACGGCGACCCGGTGCGTGCGCATGGCGATGATCCGCTTTCACCACCCCCTGCTGATGGCGCAGTGCGAGCAGATTCCCGGCCCCACGGCCGAGGAGATGGTCGATTTCATTCTGGCCGGCCTGCGGGGGCAGGCCGCATCAGGCTTGACCGCGGCGCGTTGACAAGCCGCCACGGGAGCGGGATACCCCGCCTGCAATGGCCAGATTCACCAAGCAGAACGGCAAGAAGTTCGCCGTCATCGTGCATGACCTCTTGGTCACGGCGCTGGCGATCTGGCTCGTCTTCGTCATCCGGTTCGAGGGCTTCCAGCTCCAGGAGCGGCTGCGTATTCTGCCGAGCTTTCTGCCGCTGTTCGTCGTCTACGCCGGCTGCGTCTACTGGCTCTTCTCGCTCTACCGCTCGAAATGGCGCTTCGCCTCGCTGCCGGATCTGTCGAACATCGTCCGTTCCGTCAGCATCCTGACGCTGACGCTGCTGGTGATCGACTACGTCATCGTCGCGCCGACGCTCTACGGCAACTACTTCTTCGGCAAGATCACGGTGGCGCTCTACTGGCTCGTGCAGACCGCGCTGCTGGGCGGGCCGCGCCTGGCCTATCGCTACTTCAAATACTCTCGTTCCAAGCATCACGCGGTTCGCGATGCGGCGCTGCCGGCCCTGATTCTCGGCCGAGGCGTCGAGGTCGAGATGGCGATCCGCGCCATGGAGACCGGCACGACGCGCAAGCTGCGTCCGGCCGGCATCCTGACCCCCCGCATCGACGATCTCGGCCAGTCGATCCGTGGCGTGCCGGTGCTCGGCCTGCTGCACGAGATCGAGACGATCGTGCTCGACGCCGCCGAGCGGGGCGAGCCGTTCCGCCGCATCGTCGCGACCGCGAGTGCGCTGCAGCCCGAGGCCGAGCCCGACAAATGGCTGGCGCGCACCCGCAAGCTCGCTCTGCCGATCTCGCGCATCGACACGCTCGGCGAAGGCGCGCGCGACACCGAACTTGCGCCGCTGGAGATCGAGGACTTGCTGGTCCGGCCATCCGTCAGGATCGACCGTGAGCGGCTGGGTGCGTTTCTGAAGGGCAAGCGCGTCATCGTCACCGGCGGCGGCGGCTCGATCGGCTCCGAAATCTGCCTGCGCTGCGCCGCCTTCGGAGCGGCCGAACTGCTGGTGGTCGAGAGCTCAGAACCCGCCCTCTTTCAGATCACCGAACTGCTCTCGATCCACGATCACGGCATGGCGGTCTCGGGCGCGCTGGCCGATGTGCGGGATCGCGCCCGCATCACGCCCCTCTTCACCGCCTTCGCGCCCGACATCGTCATCCATGCCGCTGCGCTGAAGCACGTTCCCTATCTGGAAGCTGACTGGAGCGAGGGCATCAAGACCAACGTCTTCGGCTCGGTCAACGTCACCGATGCGGCGATCGCCGCCGGCGCCAAGATCTTCGTGCTGATCTCGACCGACAAGGCGATCGAGCCCGTCTCGATGCTGGGCGCGACCAAGCGCTTCGCCGAGATGTACGCGCAGTCGCGCGACGCCGAATTCGTCGCCGCGACCGCCGGCATGCGGCTCGTGGCGGTGCGCTTCGGCAACGTGCTCGGCTCGGTCGGCTCGGTCGTGCCGAAATTCAAGGCGCAGATCGAGCGCGGTGGGCCGATCACCGTCACCGACCCGGAGATGATCCGCTATTTCATGACCATCCGCGAGGCCTGCGACCTCGTGCTGACCGCTGCCTCCCACGCCCGCGACGACGGTCCCGAGGCCGAGCGGGCGGCCGTCTACGTCCTCAAGATGGGCCAGCCGGTCAGGATCATGGATCTGGCGGAGCGCATGATCCGGCTCGCCGGTTTCGAGCCCGGCCTCGACATCGAGATCGCGATCACCGGCGTCCGCCCTGGCGAGCGGCTGAACGAGATCCTGTTCGCCCATGACGAACCCATGGCCGAGACCGGGCTCGACGGCGTCATGGCGGCAAAACCCGTCTTCGCCGGCCGCGCCAGGATGCAGGCCTGGCTCGCGCAGCTCGACGGCGCCGTGAAGGCGGACCGGCGCGAGGCGGCGGAAGCCGTGCTCGACGAGGCGATTCCCGATTTCAGCCGGCGCCAGCCGGCGCGGCCATCCGCGCCAGAGCCGCTTTCGTCGCGACCGGCGGTCGCCAGCCGGCCCTGAGCAGAGCATCGGGCCGCGCCACCAGCCCGCCGCTGAGCTTTGAGAAGGCTTCGTCCTTCCTGGCCAAGCGTGCCAGCATTCGCAGCCAGTTTGCCGGCACCGGGATCAGCCCCGGTCCGCGCCCCGCGCCCGCCCGCATCGCCGCGATCATCTCGGCGACGCTGATCGTCTCCGCATCCGCGACGATATAGGCAGCTCGCGCCGGACAGGCCGGAGTCAGCGCGAAGACGACGGCCTCGGCCAGATTCTCGACCGCCAGCAGCGAGCGCGGCGCGGCGAGCCCGCCCAGCGGCAGGGGCAGGGGCAGCCGTGCCAGCCGCAGCAGCGCCGCCATATTGGCCTTTACGCCCGGCCCATAAACCAGCACCGGCCGCAGGCTCACCCAGTCGAGATCGTGCGCCGCCAGTCCTTGCTCCGCCGCGAGCTTGGAGCGGCCATAGGCATCGTCGGGCGCGGGCGTCGCCGTCTCGTCGAGCGGAGCGCCGTCGAAGGCCCCCGTCAGGGCCTTGATCGAGGACAGGTTGACGAAGCGGTGAACGCCGGCGGTCCGGGCGGCATCGGCGAGTTCCAGCGTGGCGTCCGTATTGATGCGTCGGTACAAATCCTCATTGAGCCCCGGCCCGGCATGGGCGAGCCCCGCCATGTGGACGACGTGATCAACACCGTCGAGGGCCGCCGACCAGTCGATAGGCCGCGCGAGATCGCCCGTCGCCACCGTCTCGACGCCGTCCTGCACCGGCGCCGCCCGCCGTTGTGCCACGCGCAAACGATAGCCCTCGGCAAGGAGACGGGACACGACATGGGGGCCGATGAAGCCGCTCGCCCCGGTCACGAGGATACGGGCCTCATCCACGATGCGGACGCTTTCGCGAGAAGCGGCGCAGCAGAAGCGCGGTCAGGAGCAGGGCCGCCAGCAGGCACGCTGCCTGTACCCAGACCAGATTCCAGACGATGCTCGCCGCCGCGAGCCCGACCAGCAGGATGTTCAGGCCGGCGACCGGCCCGACGATTTCGCCGACGCTGAATCCGTTCGTGGTCGCCTGCTGGTAGAAATGGCTGCGATGCGCTTCCCAGACGCGTTCCCGCCGCGCCAGCCGGCGCAGCAGCGTCAGCGTGGCGTCCGTGACATGATAGAGCGGCAGGATAAGCGCCGCCGCGAGTGCATCCGTTCCCGCCAGCCGATAGAGCAGAAAGGCGGCGAGCAGCCCGAGCGGCAGCGAGCCGACATCGCCGAGAAAGAGCCGCGCCACCGGCCGGTTGAACGGAGCAAAGCCGATCAGCCCGCCGCATAGCGCTGCCGCAAGCCAGCCGCTCGCCGGGTCAAGGAGGCCGAGCGCGCCCGCCAGCGCCAGCGCCCCGCTCAGCGGCACAAGCCCTGCGACGGTGATCCAGTCGATCCCATCCATGAAATTGACGAGGTTGACGAACCAGACCCCGGCGAGCAGCGCCAGCATCCGTTCCAGCCAGAGCGGCATCGTCTCGGGAAACAGCCGCAGCCCGGGCGCCGCATAGGCCAGTACCAGCCAGACGCAGGCCCCTTGCAGCATGAGCCTGAGGGAAGCTGGAAGCGGCCTGATATCGTCGAAGGCGCCGACCGCCGCCAGCAGAACGGACGCCGCCATCACCACGAACAGCCCTTCGCGCGCCGGCACGGGAGCGAACAGGACGGCCAGCCCCAATGCCAGGAAGGCACCGGCAAGCACGGCGATCCCACCCCCCTGAGGCGTCGGCTCGCGATGGCTGGAGCGCGCATTGGGCCGCGCCAGGGCGTAGCGCACGAGCAGCGGGCGCAGCAAGACGCACAGCAGCGCGGCGCTGCCGGCGGCAATGAGCGCGATCAGAAGGGGGGCAAGAAAGGCGTCCAAGGCGGCGGCACCATAATCGAGCCGGCGCAAATGCCTAGTGGGCACATCGAGGCGCAATTCTGCCGGGCTTGCCATGCCGGGCACAAAGAGTGAACATGTCGCGATGCCCAGCGCCGATTCCCTGCTCAATCCGCCGCCGACGCGGCCCGACATCACCCGCGCCGTCTGCCGCGGCGCCGGCCGGCATCTGCGCCAGCGCGGCTATGCCGTGGTCAAGGAGATGACCTTCGCCAATGGCCGTCGCGGCGACATCGTGGCGCTGTCCCCGGCGGGCGAATTGCTGGTCGTCGAGGTCAAGTCCGGCATCGAGGACTACCGTGTCGATGGCAAATGGCCCGATTACCGCGACTATTGCGACGGCTTCCTGTTCGCGGTCGCACCGGAGTTTCCGCGCGAGGTTCTGCCCGGCGATGTCGGCCTGATCGTCGCCGATGCCTATGGCGGCGAGATGCTGCGCGAGCCGCCCCGGCATCCGCTCAGCCCCGCGAGACGCAAGGCGCTGACGATCGCCTTTGCAAAACTCGCAGCCGGCCGGCTCGCCTTGCTGGACGATCCGGACATCTGACGCGTCCGCGTCCGGACGCTCCTTGCCGGCGCGCGCGAGCTTATCCCCGGAGCCACTCGCCGTCCCGCTTTTTCCAGCTCCGCCTGACCAAGTGGCGGCTGGGGTGCCAGCCGTCGTTCGGCAAGGCGAGAGACAAAACCGCTATTTCAGCGCCGCGATGATCATCAGGAAGATCAGCACCAGCACGATCTGCTTCAGGCTCCAGTTCAGCCGGCCGACTGCCTCCGCGACGGTTTCCTCCGGATCTTCGGGCGCGGGCGGTGCGATGGGGGCGGGGGCCGGCGGGGCGGCGCTCCACTCGATGCGCTCGACGAGTCCGCGGGCCGGGGCGGTGCCGCGCTCGTCGTCGCGGCCGAGTTTCCAGGCGACGGCGCGGCTGGCAGGCGCGTCGCGCTCGGCCGCGTCGAGCCAGAGGCTCGTGGTGGCCGACACGGTGAGCCGCCCGGCCCGCCCGGCATGGAGGTCCCGCGTCAGGACGGCGAAGACCTCCGGCGGCAGCCAGAGCGTGGCGTGAAAATCCGGTTCCTGTCCGCCATGGGCCAGCACCAGCAGAATGCGCCCCGCCGCGCCGCCCTCGGGCAGCGGGCGGATGGCAAGCGGCAGTTCGCCGGCCGTATCGAGCAGCCCGTCGCGGCCGAGCGTGTCCAGCGGCAGGCGGGCATGGGCTGCGATGCGGCTGTCGTTGCTGAGCGCGCCGTCGCGCAGGGAAAAGCCTGCGCGCGCTTCGAGCCCGGTCGCCTCCAGCACGAAGCGGCGGCCCGGCGCCTGGACGAGGCCGCCGGCTTCGCCGGGACCGGCGTCCTTCGCCATGTCCTTGGCGGCAGCGCGCTGGAGGAAGGACGGTGTCGCTGAGGCAGGTGTCGTCGAGGCAGGTGTTGTCGAGGCAGGTGTCATGGAGCCCATCAAGCCGATTTTCGCGCCGAACGATAGCAGGTCGGTCCCGTCGCGCCAGTTTTGCCGATCCTGACATGGTCGCGCCATCTCCCGCAGCTATGGTCGCCGCCATTGGGAAACGTCGCAGAAGGAGAGACGAACGATGTCCGACGAACTCGTGCTCTACACCAACCCGATGTCGCGCGGCCGGATCGCCCGCTGGATGCTGGAGGAAGTCGGTCAGCCCTATCGCGCCGAGGTCCTCGGTTTCGGCCCGGCAATGAAGGGCGACTACCAACGGCTGAACCCGATGGGCAAGGTGCCGACGCTGCAGCATGGCGACGTCGTCGTCACTGAATGCGCGGCGATCTGCGCCTACCTTGCCGATGCCTTTCCCGAGGCGGGGCTTGCGCCGCCGCCGACCAGCCGGCTGCGCGGGCCCTACTACCGCTGGATGTTCTTCGCCGCCGGTCCGGTCGAGGCCGCCGTGACGAACCGAGCGCTTGGCGTCGAGGTCTCCGACGAGAAGAGCCGCATGGTCGGCTACGGCAATTTCGCCGCCGTGATGGATACGCTCGAACTTGCGGTGACGCAGGGCGAGTATCTGCTCGGCGACAGCTTCAGCGCGGCCGATGTCTATCTCGGCTCACAGGTGATGTGGGGGCTGAAGTTCGGCTCGATGGAGAAGCGCCCGGCCTTCGAGGCCTATGCCAGGCGTCTCGGCGCTCGACCGGCGGCGCAGAAGGCCGACGCGATCGACGATGCGCTGATCGCCGAGATGAAGCAGGCGGGGTAGCATCGCGCGCTGCCGCTCGCTCCCCACCACCGTCATTCCGGGCGGAGCGAAGCGGAGACCCGGAATCCATCATGGAGCGCCGTCGTGCATGACGAGGATTCCGGATCGGCGCGGCTTCGCCGCTGGTCCGGAATGACGGGCGTGAGGGTGCAGCGCTGACTTCGGCGAACTGCCCGCGCATCCCGCTTGACGCATGACGTACCGCAGCGAGACTGGGTTGCCCGGCGTTTTTGCCGGGCCTAAACATCGGGCATCATGGGAACCGTCCTTTCGAAAGCCGCCATTGCGCGACCGGCGCCCGCACAGGCCGACATGACCGACACCAGAAATCCCGCCTTGCCGCGACACGGCATGAGCTTCCATGCCTTCGTCACGATGATGGCGGCATTGATGGCAACGAATGCACTCGCCATCGACGCGATGCTGCCGGCGCTGCCCGAGATTGGCCAGACGCTCGGCATCGCCGAGCCCAACGACCGGCAATGGATCATCACCGCCTATCTGCTCGGCTTCGGCGTCTCGCAGATCGTCTACGGCACGCTGTCGGATCGTTTCGGCCGGCGGCCGGTGCTGCTGTTCGGGCTTGCCGTCTATGTGGCGGCCAGCATCGCGGCGTCGTTGTCGAGTTCCTTCGAGGCGATGATGCTGGCGCGCGTGCTGCAGGGCGTCGGCGCGGCGGCGACGCGCGTGCTCGCCGTCTCGATCGTGCGCGACTGCTATTCCGGCCGTGACATGGCGCGCGTCATGTCGCTGGCCATGATCGTGTTCCTCGCCGTGCCGATCCTCGCGCCCTCGATCGGCCAGGCGATCCTCTGGGTCGCGCCCTGGCGCTGGATCTTCGGCGTGCTGACCATCTTCGGCGCCTCGGTGATGCTCTGGGCTGCGCTGAAACTGCCCGAGACGCTGCGCGAGGAGGATCGCAAGCCGATCGCGTTCGACAGCGTGTTTGCCGCCTTCCGCACCACGCTGACGACGCGCATCGCGGTCGGCTACATGCTGGCCATGGCCTTCGTTCTCGGCGGGCTGTTCGGCTTCATCAACTCGGCCCAGCAGGTTTTCGTCGATGTCTTCGCGGCGCCGGAGCTCTTCACCATCATCTTCGCGCTGATCGCCGGCTTCATGGCCATGGCGTCATTGCTGAATTCGCGGATCGTCGGCCGGCTCGGCATGCGGCGCGTCTCGCACGCGGCGCTGCTGGGCTACATCGCGCTGACGGGAACCCACGCGCTGGTCGCGCTGGCCGGCCACGAGACGCTGTGGAGCTTTGCCGCCTTCCAGGGCGGCGCGATGTTCTGTTTCGGATTGATGGCGCCGAATTTCGGCGCGCTGGCGATGGACCCGCTCGGCCATGTCGCGGGCACGGCCTCCTCGGTGCAGGGCTTCGTCACCACGGTGGGCGGGGCGCTGCTGGGGTTCTATATCGGCCAGCATTTCGACGGCACGGTCGTGCCGCTGACGCTCGGCTTCTCGCTATGCGGGCTGGTTGCGCTGGCGATCGTGCTGGTGGCCGAGAAGGGCCGGCTGTTCCGGCCCGCGCCGGGCCGGAGCTGATGCAAGCATCTTGAGACGAAGGTATTAGTCGTTTCGACCGCCGCCTCTTGGCGACGGGGATGCCGGGAATCGTCTTCAGTCCGAATAGATCGATAGAGATTCGCATTGGCTCGGGAAGCGTCGCCGCCGATCGGCCTCCCGTTGGGGGATTGTCTCACGCGGTCTTGAGGTTGACTGCCGAGGACTTGCCGGTCTTGCGGTCGGCCTCGAGATCGTAGCTGATCTTCTGACCTTCGTTCAGGCCGCGCATGCCAGAGCGCTCGACTGCGCTGATATGCACGAAGACATCGCTGCCGCCCTGGTCAGGCGTGATGAATCCGTAGCCCTTGGTTTCATTGAACCATTTCACGGTACCCGTGCTCACGTGCTGTTCCTTTTGGTCTCTGTACAGGCAAGCTCATGCCGGCCCGGAGACACTGTAGGGGGCAATCCGCCACCGTTGCAATGATGCGGCGCAAAACGAAGTCTTCGGGCGCAAGCGGGCGATGCCGGCAATGCAGCCCCGACCCTGACGCAAGGGCCTTGCCCCGGCCGCGCGGCTCCCGCATGAACGGCGCAGAACACTTGCCAGGGAGCCCAAGCCATGACGCAATATGTAATCGATCCGCCGGCCGTGTCGGCGGTCCCGGTCGCCGGGGGCGGGCTCTTCCCGGTCAGGCGCGTCTTCTGCGTCGGCCGGAACTATGCCGAGCACACCCGCGAGATGGGCGGCGATCCCGACCGCGAGGAGCCGTTCTTCTTCATGAAACCGGCCGACGCCCTGCTGATCAACGGCGCCGACATGCCCTATCCCACCAAGACCAAGGACCTCCACCACGAGATGGAGCTGGTCGTGGCGATCGGCACCGGCGGCAAGGACATCTCCGAGGCCGAGGCGCTGTCGCATGTCTACGGCTATGCCGCCGGCCTCGACATGACCCGCCGCGACCTGCAGGGCGCCGCCAAGAAGAGCGGCAAGCCCTGGGACATGGCCAAGGGCTTCGACCTCTCGGGACCGATCGGCGAGATCTCTCCCGCCAGCCATATCGGCCATCCCAGCGCCGGCAAGATCGAACTCGTGGTCAACAGCGTGCCGCGCCAAAGCTCGGACCTGTCCAAGCAGATCTGGAACGTGCCCGAGACGATCTCCTATCTCTCCGGCCTGGTCGAACTCGCGCCCGGCGACCTGATTTTCACCGGTACGCCCGAGGGCGTCGCGGCCGTGGTCAGCGGCGACGTGCTGGAAGGCGAGATCGCCGGCGTCGGCACGGTGCGCACCAGAATCGTCTAGCCTCGCGAACCTCCGCGTCATCCCGGACAAGCCGCGTAAGCGGCGCCGATCCGGGATCCATGCCTGACCCGTTCCGGAATGGATCCCGGATCTCCGCTTCGCTGCGTCCGGGATGACGGCGCGGGGGTGACCACGCTAAAATCCGATCAAAGCATTAGCCGAAAGCACGACCATGACCCTGACCCCCGACGCCGCCGGCGTCTTCCCGATCGCACCGACGCCGTTCAACCCCGACGGCACGGTCGACTGGACCTCGACCGACAAGCTCTTCGCCTTCTATGACGGCATCGGCTCGAACGGCACGACCGTGCTCGGCATCATGGGCGAGGCGCCCAAGCTCGAGCCGGAGGAATCGATCGGCATCGTCAAGGCGGCCGTGAAGAACATGCCGGGCAAGCCGGTCATCGTCGGCGTCTCGGCCCCGGGCTTTGCCGCCATGCGCTCGCTGGCGCGCCAGTCGATGGATCTGGGCGCTGCGGCCGTGATGATCGCGCCGCCGCCGAGCTTGCGCACCGACGACCAGATCACCGGCTATTATGCCCAGGCCGTCGAGGCGATCGGGACCGACATCCCCTTCGTCATCCAGGATTACCCGCTGACGCTCTCGGTGGTGATGACGCCGGCGGTGATCCGCAAAATCGTCACCGACAATCCCTCCTGCGTGATGCTGAAGCACGAGGACTGGCCGGGGCTCGAGAAGATTTCGACGCTGCGGAAATTCCAGGCCGATGGTTCCTTGCGTCCGATCTCGATCCTGACCGGAAATGGCGGCCTGTTCCTCGATTTCGAGATGGAGCGCGGCGCCGATGGCGCGATGACCGGCTATGCCTTCCCCGAACTGCTGATTGACGTCGTCACGCTGCAGAAGGCCGGCAAGCGCGACGCGGCGCATGACATCTTCGACACCCATCTGCCGCTGCTGCGCTATGAGCAGCAGCAGGGCGTCGGGTTGGCCGTGCGCAAATACACGATGATGAAGCGCGGCATCCTCGGCAGCGACGCCCAGCGCAAGCCGGGACCGGGCCTCAGCGCCGCCGCGAAGACGGAGGTGGATTACCTGCTGGCCCGCGTTGCCAAGGGCGATCCGCGCGCCAAGGTGTGAGGCCGACGCGCGCTTCCCTTCCCCCCTTGCGGGGGAAGGTGGCAGCGCGAAGCGCTGACGGATGAGGGGTCGCGCGACGCTGGCTGCGTTGATGTATCCTCAGCGATTGACGGCAGTGCGACCCCTCATCCGCCCCTCCGGGCACCTTCTCCCGCAAGGGGAGAAGGGAGAAACCGGCGGCCTCAATGAGTGGCATGCACCCCGTCGCCGCCCTTGGCGCCGATGCCCTCGACCTTGAACTCGACCTCGACCGGGCCGGCCTTCTCGAAGGTCAGCACGCCCTTCAGGCGCTCGTCCTGCTTCAGCGGCTGCTGCAGATCCATGAACATGATGTGGAAGCCGCCGGGTTTGAGCTCGACCTTGCCGCCGGCGGGAATGACGAGGCCGGCATCGAGCGGGCGCATCGTCATGATGCCGTCGGTCGTCGCCATCTCATGGACCTCGATCCGGCCCGAGAAGGCGGCCGAGATCGAGACGAGGCGGTCGGGCTCCGTTCCGGTGTTCTCGATCGAGAGATAGCCGCCGCCGACCTTGGCGCCCGCCGGCGTGGCCCGCGACCAGGGGTGGCCGATCTTCAGGGAGCCGGCCTTGTAGTCATGGGCGAAGGAGGCGGCGCTGGTCAGCGTCAGCGCGACGGCGACGATATAATGGAGGGGCTTGTTCATGGAGGGTATCCTGAAACGGGGATGAAGCGGCCGCGCCTCGGCGGGCCGTGGATGGACCCCAAGCGCCGCACAGAGGTGCGCCAGAGGCCCCGAGGAAGGCAGAAAACGTCGGGGCTCAGGCGAGCGGCGGCCCGCGCGGTCGCGGCAGGCCGAAGGTGACGCCGATCGACGGCGGCGCAGGCGCGATCGGCGCAAGCGACAGGGCCGAGGCGAACCTGTGCAAGGCCGGCGCCACCGGGACAGGCGGGATGGCGACCACCGGATTGACCGGGCAGCCCTTGCAGTGCTGCGTGTCGCCAGCGGGCGCCGGCCTGTCGTCGCCCGGCGCCGTGGCGCCCGAGCAGAGAACCATACCGTCCAAACCGGGCGGCATCGCCAAAGCCGGCGCGGGCAGCAGGCCGGCGGCGAGCACCGCCAGTGCATAGACCGCCCCCAGCCAGGCTCCGAGGATGGAGCGGCGCAGATCTGCGAGGCAAGGGGCGAAAGCCGGCATGAGCGCGACATGCCTCCGGGCCGGCCCGGCGTCAAGCCGCATGCTGTCGCAGCGCGCCGTCATTGCGAGCGCAGCGAAGCAATCCAGAGCCGCGTGCTCTACGCCTCCTGGATTGCTTCGCTGCGCTCGCAATGACGGCAGGTCGAAGTCAAGGGCCGCTGGTATCAGGGGAAGATTTTGCTCCCACATCGCCGGCCACAGGAGAGTTCACGCGTCGCGAGCCGTTTCTTTAAAAGAACGATTGGATTGACAAAGCGGATGGATCGTCCCATCTTGAGGTCGTCATCGGGCTTGCCGGATGGCCGCGGGGATTTGAGCGAGCAGCTTGCACCGCGTCACCAAACGCTAAAGCGCCACGACGCGGTCGTGGGCTCCGGTTTTAAGGAGAATGCACATGACCATCCGCCCCGTTCGCCGAAACGAACACCTTGCCATGGATTGCTGTCGACGCTGATCCCGTGCCGGTCGGCGCAACGCCGGCCGCCCCCGCTCCATCAGATGTCCATCAGAGGCCGCCCCGGCGGCAGAGGCAGAGCCATGACCCTTGTCCAATCGACTCCCCAGCAGACCGTCCCGAGCCAGCAGGCCTATGTCATCGAGATCGGCGAGACCCAGGCCGGGCTCGTCAACCGCCGCGCCGACGAGCGCTATTTCACCTTCATCGCCGCTTCCGCCGCGTTCCACGCGCTGGAGGGCCACCGCTTCGCCACGCCAAGCGCAGCCGAACTCGCCGTGCGCCAACTGGCCGGCCCGCGTCGCGGCGCGCGGCTGGCAGCCTGACGGGCGCCGGTGATGAGTATCGTGGTCGATCTCTGGCGGCAGTTCACGGCGTGGTTCGCCGAGGCCGTCCCGGCCGTGGCCGGGCCCGTGCCGGCTTCCGGCGAACCCGACGAGGCACGCCGGCAATCGACCCGCGACGTGACGCTGGAACAGCTGGGCATCGACCACTGGTCGTCCCACACGCTATTCTGAGGGCATGATGAACGCACCCGTAAAGCCCGGCGTCTTCGACACCGGCATCGAACTCCCTTTGGCCAAGTTGTCGTCGGACGCGCCGCCGATCATCCGCTTCGAGCAGGTCGGCAAGACCTATGCCGGCCGCAGCGGGCAGGACGGCGTCTCCGCGCTCGCCGGCATCGACCTCGACGTGCCCCAAGGCGCGATCGTCGGCGTGATCGGCCGCTCCGGCGCCGGCAAATCGACGCTGATCCGGCTCGTCAACGGGCTGGAGCGCGCCACCGCCGGCCGCATCCTGATCGAAGGCGAGGACGTCACCGGGCTGACCGAGGCCGGCTGGCGCGCCCGCCGGCGCCAGACGGGGATGATCTTCCAGCATTTCAACCTGCTCTCCTCGCGCACGGTCTTCGACAATGTCGCGCTGCCGCTGGAGATCGCGGGCGTGGACAAGGCGCAGATCGAGGCGCGGGTCGCCAAGCTGCTCGACCTCGTCGGGCTCGCCGACAAGCGCGAGCGCTATCCCGCCGAACTGTCGGGCGGGCAGAAGCAGCGCGTCGGCATCGCCCGGGCGCTCGCCACCGAGCCGACCGTGCTGCTCTGCGACGAGGCGACCTCGGCGCTCGATCCCGAGACGACGCAGTCGATCCTGGCGCTGCTGCGGCAGGTGAACCGGGATCTCGGCATCACCATCCTGCTGATCACCCACGAGATTCCGGTGATCAAGGAGATCTGCGACCGCGTCGCCGTGATCGAGGGCGGGCGGATCGTCGAGGAGGGCGAGACCTTCGAGGTGTTCACGCGCCCGAAGCATCCGACCACCGCCCGCTTCGTCGAGGCCGTGACCGGCGTCGAGGTGCCGGCCTATCTCGCAGGGCAGATCCGGCAGGAGGCCCGCGCGGGCGACCAGGCCGTGCTGCGCATCACCTTCACGGGCGAGAATTCGACCGCCCCGGTGATCAGCCGGCTGAGCTCGACCATCGGGATCGACGTCAACATTCTGGCGGGGCGCATCGACGCCATCGCCGGTCGCCCCTTCGGCAGCCTGCTCGTCTCGGTGCCGTCGGAACAACCAAAACTCGCCGCCGTGCTCGGTGCCCTGAAGAGCCTCGCACTCAAGGCGGAGGTCGTCGGCCATGTCTCCTGAAATCATCCGCCTGATCGCGCAGGCCACCGGCGACACGCTGCTGATGGTGGCGGTGGCCGCGGGGCTGGGCAGCGTGCTCGGCCTGCCGCTCGGCGTCTTCCTCGCCACCAGCAAGCGCGGCGAGCTGTTTGCGTCGCCGGCTCTCAACGCCGTGCTCGGCACGCTGGTCAACGCGACGCGCTCGACGCCCTTCATCATCCTCGTCGTCGCAATCATCCCCTTCACCCGGCTGATCGCCGGCACCTCGATCGGCACCAATGCGGCAATCGTGCCGCTGACGGTCGCCTCCACCCCGTTCATCGCCCGCCTGATCGAAGGGGCGATCCGCGAGGTCGACCAGGGGCTGGTGGAGGCGGCGCGCGCGATGGGGGCAAGCCCGCTCCAGATCGTGCGCAAGGTGCTGGTGCCCGAGGCGCTGCCGGCGATCGTGCTGGGCCTGACACTGGCCATCGTCAGCCTGCTCGGTTTCTCGGCCATGGTCGGCGCGGTCGGCGGCGGGGGGCTGGGCGATCTCGGCATCCGCTACGGCTACCAGCGCTTCATGCCCGATGTGATGGCCGCCGTCGTCGCCGTGCTGATCGTCCTCGTCCAGACCGTCCAGAGCGTCGGCGACCGCTTGGCGCGCCGCCTCAACAAGCGGCTGCGCCACGCCTGAGAGACCCCCTCATTCCACCTCCCGATATCTCAACCGAAGGATACGACCCGATGACCACCCTCACCCGCCGCGCGGCGCTTGCCGCCACCGCCGTATTCGCCCTGAGCCTGGCCGTCCCCGCTCTCGCCCAAACCACGCAGGTCGTTCGCATCGGCGCCTCGCCCGGCCCCCATGCCGAGATCCTGGAGAAGCTGAAGCCGATCGTCGCCAAGCAGGGCATCGACCTCAAGATCGTCGAGTTCTCGGACTATGTCGTGCCCAATCAGGCGCTCGACGCCGGCGAGCTGGAGGCCAATTCCTTCCAGAACCAGCCCTATCTCGACAACCAGATCAAGGATCGCGGCTACAAGCTGGTCGGCGTCGGCTACACCGTGAACTTCCCGCTTGGCATCTATTCGGCCAAGTACAAGAGTTGGGCCGAGGTGCCCGACGGCGCATCGGTCGCGATCCAGAACGACCCGACCAATGGCGGGCGTTCGCTCCTGCTGCTGCAGGACAAGGGCATCATCAAGCTCAAGGACGGCGTCGGCTTCAAGCCCACCCCAGCCGACATCGTCTCGAACCCCAAGAAGCTGAAGATCATCGAGATCGAGGCGGCCCAGACCCCGCGTTCGCTGCAGGACGTGGCGGCGGCCGCGATCAACACAAACTACGCCGTCGACGCCAAGATCGAGCCGACCTCGGCGATCCTGCGCGAGGACCCCAAGGGGCCCTATGTCAACCTGATCGCGGTGCGCGCCGCCGACAAGGACAAGCCCTGGGTGAAGACGCTGGTCGAGGCCTATCACTCGCCCGAGATCAAGGCTTTCGTGGCCGAGCGCTTCAAGGGCTCGGTGCTCGCGAGCTGGTAAACCTCTTTCTCCCTGACCTTCCTCCCCACCTGACCGCGAGGCGGCCGGGCGACTGCCCCGGATGCGCAAGCCTCCGGGGCTTTTTGCCGGCATCGAACAACGCCGTCATTCCGGGCGCAGCGGATCGGCGCCGCTCCGCTTGTCCGGAATGACGGCGAAAGATGCTGGTACCGGTTATCAAGGGGCGATCTTTCCCAGCGCCAGGAACTGCGTCTCTCCGGATGAATCGTCGACGCCGTCATTGTCGGTGACGACGAAGAGATCGCCGGCTTTGTCGACAGTCATGCCCTCGACCTTGTCGAGGCCATAGCCGCCGAGCTTCATCAGATCGGGGGTCAGGTCCCGCAGCAGCGTCTTCTCGACGGTCGGGATCGTCGCGGAGCCGAGCGGCGCCGGCGTCAGGCCCTTGACCGAGAAGGTCGCGAGCGTCTTCACCGCCTTGGCCCCGAAGAGGTTGTCGCGCTCGATCACGGCGAAGCTGTCATTGCCGAGAGAGGTCAGCTCCGACAGGCCCATCCAGGCACCGGCCGCAGGCGCGGTCAGCGGGTAGTGCAGGGCGCCCCAGCTCTTCGTCGCAGGCTTGTAGGCAAGGATCTTGGCTTTCCCCTTCGGGTCGTCCTTCCACTCGCGCTGGACCGCCAGCCAGACCGTCTCCTCAGCGCCCGATCCGGTGACCGCGACGCCCTCGAAGCCGAAACGGCTGGCCTGCCTGGCCAGCTCTTCGGGAAGAAGAATCTCCTCCTCGACCTCGCCCTTGGCCGAGACCCGCAGCAGGATGTTCTGCGTCGGCTTGTCCTTGATTTCGGGATTGCCCTCGGAGGCCAGCCAGAAGCCGCCGCCCGGACGGTTGGCAAGCGCTTCGATGTCGTAGGCGGCGGGCTTGCCGTCCTTGGTCAGCGTGGTTTCGCCGACGATCCGGGCCGGCTTCTGTGTGGCGTCGATCTCCAGGATGCGCGAGGGCGTATAGGCGCTGTCGGTGACGGCATGCAGCCGGCCGGCGAGCGTCGCATGCGCGGCAAGGCCCGATAGGGCGCCCCAGCCGATCGGCGCGCCATCGACGTCGATGGAGGCGATTGTCGGATAGGCGGCCGGAGCCTCGCTGCGCTGATAGATCGTCACGACCGAGCGAGCCCCGCCCTTCTCGCCGACATCGGCTTCGGAGGCGGAGACGAAGAGGTTGCGCTGTGGAATGGCGAGCAGCCCTTCCGGCGCAATGCCACCGGGCAGCGCCTGCAGATAGCGTGGCGCCTTGCCCGGACCCTCGTCCTTGTAGACCAGCACCAGCGAGGCCCGCTCCAGCCCGAGGAAGATCAGCTTGTCGTTGCCATAGGTGCCGACCTCGATGCCTTCGGGCTCGCTGCCCTTGGCGGCCGAGCGGCGCTCGGGATAATGGCCGAGCTGGATCGCCAGGCGATCGACGGTCGCGCCGGAATCGAATTCCACCGTGCCGTCCTTGCGGAAGATCGTGAAGCCGCGCGAGCCGCCCTTCCAGTCGCCTTCATTGGCGGTGACGAAACGGTCGTTGTCGAGCCAGCGCACGGCGTCGGGCTCGCGCGCCACGGCCTTGAGCTCCTCGACCGGCTTGATCAGACCGTCGCGGGTCTTGTCGATGCCCTTCAGATCGACCGCGCCGGCCGGGAAATGCGCCACCAGCTTGCCCGTCTTCGTGTCGATGAGGGCGAGGTGGTTGTTCTCCTGCAGGGTCACGACGGCGAGACCGTCCTGGTTGACGTCGACGAATTCCGGCTCCGGATCGGTGGGCTCGACGGCCGCGATGCCGGTCATATCGACGATCTGGCGCGAGGCGCAGTCGATGGCGCCGTCCTTGATGCCGATCAGCGTCACATTGCCGGCCGGCAGCTGGGGCAGGGCGCCCTTGTTCAGCTTCTCGTCACGCTCGTTCTCGATCGCGATGACGATCTTGGTCTTGTCCTTGGTGAGCGTAACGGAGTCCGGCTGGCCGCCGAGATCGCAGGTCGCGACGACCTGCTTCGTCTTCAGGTCAACGGTCGCGAGATGGCCGGCCGGCTCCTTGTAGTTGTCGCCGGAGGTGACGACTGCCACGAAGGCCTTGTCACCGAGGATGGTGACGGAGGTGGACTCGCCGCCGAGCGGCACGAAGCCGGCGGGCTTCGGGGCTTGGGCGGTGGTGAGGTCGATGAGACCCAGCGCCTTCTGCTCGCCATCGGTGTAGGCGAGCAGGGTGCCGTCCTCGTTCGCGGCGATGATTTCCGCGACGGTCTTCTTGGACGCATCCCTATCGGCCGGCAGGTTCGATGGCACCGAGAAGGTCGCGATGCGGTTGAACATCGGCTCGGCCAAAGCGGTGCCGCCGAGCAGCAGGGATGCAAGGGCGGCGAGAACGAAGGGGTTGCGCATGGAACGATCCTGTCCGGCTGGAGCGTGAAACTGGCAGGCTGATCGGCTAGTGAGCGCAGGCGACGATTTCGTGACGGTTTGCCGGCCGGGTAACGCAAAAGCCGGCCATCCCAAGCAGCGGACGGCACGGCTCTAGAGACTGCGATCACGGTCTGCGATCAGAGGCCGGCGGTCGCCACGCCACCGCCGGGAACCGAGCGCTTCAGGCCGATCACCTCAAGTTCGGTGATCACCGCCACCGCGCCAGCCTGGGCCAGGACGAAGCCGATGCCAAGTCCCGTCGGCGAAAACCATCCAGCCACCAGGATCGCGATGCTGTCGGCGATCCAGAGCAGGTTGATGCCGATCACGGCGAAGACGGCGAGCCTCGGCAGGCTTCCACGGCTGGCGAACCAGGCAAGCGCCGCGGCGCAAGGCAGCAGGACGAGCCCCGCGCCGCGCAGGAACCCTTCGGGAAAGCCGAACGGGCCGGCAAGCGGGCCGGCAGCGAGCGCAAGCAACAGGCCGGTGGCGGCGCAGGCGGCAGCATCGAGGGCGAGAGCGTTCCGCAGGAAGCGCGAGGACTGGATCATGGACATGGTCGGTCTCCATTGGCTGGGAGGCTTGAGGCGCCTCGGGGTCGATGGAGGGCATGCTGACGGGATCGGGCTGGCGGGTCGATTAAGCGGGAGGTAATTGGAACGGACCCAATCGACGGCTAGGTTTGTGCTCATGAACAGGCATCATCAGCCCAGCGTCGGCCACCTCATCCGCGACTGGCGGCAGCTGCGCCGCCTCAGCCAGCTCGACCTCGCGCTCGAAGCCGAGATCTCGCAGAAGCATCTTTCCTTCGTCGAGAGCGGCCGCTCGCAGCCGAGCCGCGACATGGTTCTGCTGCTGGCCGAGCATCTCGGCGTGCCGTTGCGCGAGCGCAACGCGCTCCTGCTCGCGGCGGGCTACGCGCCGGTCTATCTGGAGCGCTCGCTGGAGGACCCCGGCCTACAGGCCGCGAAATCGGCCATCGACCTCGTCCTGAAGGGCCATGAGCCTTATCCGGCGCTCGCAGTCGATCGGCACTGGATCCTGCTCGCGGCCAATGCCGCTGTCGCGCCACTGCTGAGTCTCGTCGCCGATCCCAACCTGCTGCGCCCGCCCGTGAATGTGCTGAGGCTGTCGCTGCATCCGGGCGGCCTGGCCCCGGCGATCGTCAATCTGGAGGAATGGCGCTCGCACCTTCTGGCGCGCCTGCGCCAGCAGGTCAGGGCGACGGCCGATCCGGTGCTGGCGGAGCTTTTGACCGAGCTTCTGTCCTACGACGCGCCGAGCCCGTCCCTGCGGAGGGGGCAGGCACCGGCCGTCGAAGCCGAGCCGGCCATCGTGGTGCCGCTGCGCCTGCGCGTGGGCGAGGCGACCCTGTCCTTCATCTTGACGACGACGGTCTTCGGCACGCCGGTCGACATCACCCTGTCGGAGCTGGCGCTGGAGACTTTCTTTCCGGCCGATGCGGCAACCGCGCAGGCGTTGCACGCCATGGCTGCGGCCTCTCATGAGCCTTGAGACCACACGGGGCAGGACGAAATTTATTTGGAACCTTCCGTCCGGCCGCTGGTTTCTTCGTCGCAAGCCGCACAGGGCGGCACGAAATTCAGCATAAGGATCAAGACGATGGGTAGCACCATGGACAAGGTCAAGGGCATGGCCAACGAGGCCACCGGCAACGTCAAGCAGGCCGCCGGCAAGGCGCTCGACAAGCCTGAGCTCGAGGCAGAGGGTTTTGCTCAGGAGCGCAAGGGCGAAGCCCAGCAGGCTCTCGGCAAGGGCAAGGATGCCGTCAAGAAAGTGGTCGATAAGGCCTGATCACGATCAGAGCCTGACCAAGACGGGCTGCCGCGAGGTGGCCCGTTTTTTTATGCGTTCAAGCCGATTTTCAATCCGCGATGTCATCCCGGGCGCAGCGTAGCGGAGACCCGGGATCCATTCCTGAACCTTGATCGGAGACGTTCAGGCATGGATCCCGGATCGGCGCCGCTGACGCGGTTTGTCGGGGATGACGTCGAGGATTGTTCGGGTGCCGGGAAGGGCTCAGGCCGCTCCGCCCAAGCTGCCGAGGAACTCCTTTACCCGGCCAAAGAAGCCGGCGGCCTCGGGGTGGGTCGCGCCCGAACTTTCGCGCTCGAACTCCAGCAGCAATTCGCGCTGGCGTGCGGTGAGTTTCTGCGGGGTCTCGATCAGGACCTGGATGTAGAGATCGCCGGCCTCGCGCGAGCGCAGGACGCTCATGCCCTTGCCCTTGAGCCGGAACTGCTTGCCGGTCTGCGTGCCTTCCGGGATCTTTACACGGGCCTGCTCGCCGGTCAGCGTCGGCACCTCGATCTCGCCGCCGAGCGCAGCCGAAGTCAGGCCGAGCGGGACGCGGCAGAACAGATCGGCGCCGTCGCGCTGGAAGATCGCGTGCGGCTTGATCGAGAGAAAAATGTAGAGGTCGCCCGCGGGTCCGCCGCGCAGGCCCGCCTCGCCCTCTCCTGCGAGCCTGATGCGGGTGCCGTCCTCGACGCCGGCGGGGATGTTGACCGAGAGCGTGCGCTCGCGCGTGACGCGGCCGGCGCCCTGGCAGTTCTTGCAAGGGTCGTCGATGATCTCGCCGCGTCCCGTGCAGGTCGGGCAGGTGCGCTCGACCGAGAAGAAGCCCTGGTTGGCACGCACCCGGCCATGGCCGCCGCAGGTCGGGCATTGCCGCGATTTCGAGCCCGGTTTGGCGCCGGTCCCCGAGCAGACCTCGCAGGCGATAGACGTCGGCACGTGAATCGAGGCGTTCTTGCCGGCATAGGCGTCCTCGAGGCCGATCTCGAGGTTGTAGCGCAGATCGGCGCCGCGCTCACGGCCATTGGCCCCGCGCGCCCCGCCGCGGCGGGCATCGCCGAAGAACGAGTCGAAGATGTCCGACATGAAGTCGGAGAATTCCGGCCCCTGCTGGCCGCCGCCATTCTCGAAGGCCTGATGGCCGTAGCGGTCATAGGCCGCGCGCTTCTGCTCGTCCGACAGCACCTGATAGGCCTCGTTCAACTCCTTGAACTTGGCCTCTGCCTCCTTGTCGCCGGGGTGGCGGTCGGGGTGGCATTGCATCGCGAGCTTGCGGAAGGCGCTCTTGAGTTCAGCCTCGCCGGCGGTCTTCGAGACGCTCAGGATTTCGTAGTAGTCGCGCTTGGACATCAAACAGCCGCCCCTTCGCTCCCTTGCACGTCAGGCCGGGACTCAACCCGGTACCTCCCGCAGGACAGCGACTTTGTCTTCACGAGGCCATCCCCGAATGACATGGCCGGGTCAAGCCCGGCCATGTCGTCGTGATGGTGAGAACGAGCGCGCTCAGGCGCTCTTCTTCTTGTCGCCCTTGTCGTCGCTGACATCCTTGAAGTCGGCGTCGATGACGTCGTCCTTCTTGGCGCCTTCGGCTTCGGCTCCGGGCTCGGCGCCCTCGGCCTGGCTTGCCGCATACATGGCTTCGCCGAGCTTCATCGAGGCCTGCATCACCTCGGTGGTGCGCGCCGTGATCGCTTCGGCGTCATCCTCGGCGAGCGCCGACTTCAGCGCGTCGAGCGCGGTCTCGATTGCAGCCTTGTCGGCCGCCGAGACCTTGTCGCCATAGTCCTTCAGCGACTTTTCGGTCGAATGGACCAGGCTTTCGCCCTGGTTCTTGGCTTCGACGACTTCGCGGCGCTTCTTGTCCTCGGTCGCGTTGGCCTCGGCGTCCTTGACCATCTTCTGGATGTCGGCCTCGGAGAGCCCGCCGGATGCCTGGATCCGGATCTGCTGCTCCTTGTTGGTCGCCTTGTCCTTGGCGGTCACCGAGACGATGCCGTTGGCGTCGATGTCGAAGGTCACCTCGATCTGCGGCATGCCGCGCGGCGACGGCGGGATGCCCATCAGGTCGAACTGGCCCAGCATCTTGTTGTCGGCCGCCATCTCGCGCTCGCCCTGGAAGACCCGGATCGTCACCGCCTGCTGGTTGTCCTCGGCGGTGGAGAAGACCTGGCTCTTCTTGGTCGGGATCGTGGTGTTGCGGTCGATCAGACGGGTAAACACGCCGCCCAGCGTCTCGATGCCGAGCGAGAGCGGGGTCACGTCGAGCAGCAGCACGTCCTTGACGTCGCCCTGCAGCACGCCGGCCTGGATCGCGGCGCCGATGGCGACGACTTCATCCGGATTGACGCCCTTGTGCGGCTCCTTGCCGAAGAATTGCTTCACGACCTCCTGGACCTTGGGCATGCGGGTCATGCCGCCGACCAGGACCACTTCGTCGATCTGCCCGGCCGAGAGGCCGGCATCCTTGAGCGCCTTCTTGCACGGCTCGATGGTGCGCTGGACCAGATCATCGACCAGGCTTTCGAACTTGGCGCGCGAGAGCTTGATGGCGAGGTGCTTCGGCCCCGAGGCGTCGGCCGTGATGTAGGGCAGGTTGATCTCGGTCTGGGCCGTGGTCGAGAGCTCGATCTTGGCCTTTTCCGCCGCTTCCTTCAGGCGCTGCAGCGCGAGCTTGTCCTTCTTGAGGTCGATGCCCTGCTCACGCTTGAACTCGTCCGCGAGGTATTCGACCAGGCGCATGTCGAAATCCTCGCCGCCGAGGAAGGTGTCGCCATTCGTCGACTTCACCTCGAAGACGCCGTCGCCGATCTCGAGGATCGAGACGTCGAAGGTGCCGCCGCCGAGGTCGTAGACCGCGATGATGCCGTTCGACTTCTTGTCGAGGCCGTAGGCGAGCGCCGCGGCGGTCGGCTCGTTGATGATGCGCAGCACCTCGAGGCCGGCGATGCGGCCGGCGTCCTTGGTGGCCTGGCGCTGGGCGTCGTTGAAATAGGCCGGGACCGTGATGACGGCCTGGGTGACGGGCTGGCCAAGATAGGCCTCGGCCGTCTCCTTCATCTTGGTCAGGGTGAAGGCCGAGATCTGCGAGGGCGAATAATCGGTACCGTCGGCCTCGACCCAGGCGTCGCCGGCTGCGGCCTTCTTGATCTTGTAGGGGACGAGATTCATGTCCTTTTGCGTCATCGGATCGTCGAAGGTCCGGCCGATCAGGCGCTTGATCGCGAAGAAGGTGCGCTCGGGATTGGTAACGGCCTGGCGCTTGGCCGGCTGGCCGACGAGCCGCTCGCCGTCATCCGTGATGGCGACGATGGAGGGCGTGGTACGCGCGCCTTCAGAATTCTCGATGACCTTCGGCGTGGAGCCTTCCATCACTGCGACGCAGGAATTGGTCGTGCCGAGGTCGATACCGATAACTTTACCCATGGAGGGGATCCCTTTCGAGTGAGCAGATCGCCGGCCCGCGACGCCTGGACGTCACCTTCCGGCCCATGGACCGGGCCACCCCCGCCTGCTGCGGCGAGCGAAACCGGCATTCCACGTCGAGCGGTGGTGAAACCGCCTCTTGGCGGCGTATATAGGGAGGGTGTTCCATCGCTTGCAAGACACGCGAGCCGATTAAGAATCGCAGCCCTGCCGCGTGGCGGGACCGGGTCGGCCGATCATTCCGGGGGCGGTGTGGCGAATGTGCTCTTGCGCGCAAGGCCATGACATTTCATGCAAGAGCCCTGTTCCGGTTGCCTCATGGTCTCCACGTGACACGATCGACGCCCCCCGCTCTCAGGCTCGCCGCTCCGCTCCTGGCCGTTCTGGCCATGGCCGGCAGCGCCATGCGCGCCGATGCCCAGCCGCTGCAGCTGCCCGGCGCCCAGCCCTTCAACTCCAGCGGGGCCCAGAGCGCCGCGCCCCCGGGTGCAGCCCCGGCCGCGCCGCGACAGGCCAAGATGCCTGCGATCAAGGTGGTGGGCGAGGAGGCGATCATCGGCCGCCCGCTCCGGCGCAATGGCGGCTTCGGAGAGGCCGTGTTCGAGAAGACCGCGGCCGGTTATGGCCTCAAGCTCAATGCCGAGGGGTTCCAGGCGGCCGATCTCGTCGAGCCCTGCGCCATCTCCTTCGGCGAGACGCCGCTGCCGGTGACGCCGCAGGGCCGGCCGGCCGGCGTACCGCGCTACAAGCTCGAGGCCCCGATCTGCCCGATCGTCTTCGATGTGCTGGACGGCGCGATCCTCGTCGTCGAGCCGGTTCAGCCTTGCGTGGTCGAGGCGGCCGCCTGCCGGATCGATCCGCGCGGCCTGTGGGGGCCGGACGCCCGCACTTTAACGTCGCGCGCAAAGGAGATCGAGTCGGCGCGCGTCACCGCCGAGAAGGCGGTGCGCGAGGGCTATCGCGTCCTGACCGCGCGCGCCGATGCGGTCGAGCAGCGGGCGATCGCCCGCGAGCAGGCCAGCTTCTCGGCCGAGCGCGAACAGACCTGCCGCGATTTCCAGCGCGAGGGCACGCTCGGCTTTTGCGGCGCGCGCCTGACAGAGGCCAAGGCCGCCTCGATCAGGGCCCGGCTCGGCGGCAGCAATCCGCCGCCGAAAGCTGCGGCCAAGCCGAAGCCGAGACCGCGCCCGACGGCCCCGCCGCCGCTGCAACTGGCGCCGACGCAATAGCGCCGCAACCGGTCAGGACCGCCCGCCATCGACGGAGAGCACCTGCCCGGAAATCCAGCCGGCCTGCTCGCTCAGGAAGAACAGGGTCGCCGCCGCGATATCGGCGGCCGAACCGAGCCGGCGGGTATGGATGCCCTCCACCAGGCGCTTCTGGCCCTCCGCGCCATACGCCTCCCATTGCCTCTCGGTTGCCGGATTAGAGCGGACGAAGCCGGGCGCGACCGAATTCACGGTGATGCCATGAGGGCCGAGCTCCCAGGACAACTGCCTGGTCAGCCCAACCAGCGCGTGCTTGGCGCTGGCATAGGCCTGGATGCCGGTCAGGCTGGGTCTCAGCCCCGCCCCCGACGAGATGGTGACGATGCGGCCGTAAGCAGCCTGCTTCATCACCGGCGCCGCTGCCTGCGCCAGGAAAAAGGCCGCATCGACATTGGCGGCGAAGATGACGCGCCAGTCGGCCTCGGAAATCTCCGCGATGGGCCGGCCGACCTGGCCGCGCACGCCGCCGGCGGCATGGACGAGCAGGTCGAGCCGGCCCCTCTCCGAGACGATGTCGGTGACCAGGGTCTGCGCCGCCTCGGGCGAGCCGAGATCGACGGCATGGGCCGTGGCCCCGATCGCCTTGGCCGTCGCGGTCACGCCTTGATCGTCTATATCGGCGAGATGGACGTTGGCTCCGGCCTCGACCAAGGCGGTCGCGATGGCCCTGCCGATGCCCTGGGCCGCGCCGGTGACGAGGGCTACGCGGTCGTCGAAACGGATCTGCATCGGTCGAGCAGCACTTTCAGGGTTGAAAGGGAGAGCGGGCGCCTGCCGTCCTCGATGTCGTGGATGAGGGAAACGAGGGTTTCCAGCGCGGGCGTCGCGACACCAGCCTCGCGTCCGAGCGTCGCGATGATGCCGATCTGCGGATCGACCTCGGTCCTGCGCTTGCGCACGACGAGGTCGCGCCAGATACCGGAATGGGTTTTCGCGGTCTTCGAGGTGTAGTCTGCGAGCCAGGCGATGGTGGCGATCTGCGGCGCTTCGGGCGCGCCGGGCGCGAAGACCATCGGATCGAATTCGCCGAAGCCGAGGCTTTTCACGCCGCGCGCGGCGGCGACCGCGCCGACCTCGCGGCCGAGCGCGAGCCAGACCGGCAGACGCTGCGGATCGGCGAAGTTGGCGGACATGGAGTCGTCGGTCAGCGCCGTCCCGAAGAGCATCGCGCCATAGGCGAGCTTGCCCCAGAGATAGCCCCAGATGTTGTCGGTCAGGATCGAATCGGCATCGAAGAGCGTCAGAAGCTCGAACATCTCCCGGACGCGTGGGGTCGTCGCGCCGTCCAGTTCCCCGACGACGACGGCGCCGCGATTGCCGTAGAGGATGTCGCCGGGGCCGTGCCAGTCGGCGCCGAAATTGACGAAGCAGCCCATGGTGCGGGCCGCGCCGACATGTTCGGCGATGGTCAGTTCGTTGAGGCCGTTCTGGGCGGAGAGGACGAAGCCGTCATCGGCGAGATGAGGCTTCAGAGCGCTAAGCGCGGCTTCCGTGGCGCCGGCCTTCACCGCCAGCACGATGTGCTTGTAGGTGCCGGTCAGTTCGGCAGGCGTTACAGCCGGCACGATTTGGCGGAATTCCTCGATCGGGCCGCTTATTGCGAGCCCAACGGTGCGGCAGGCCTCGACATGCTCGGGCACGATATCGACGAGCAGGACGGGGATGCCGGCGCGTGCCCAGTAAGCGCCGAGCGTACCGCCGATGGCGCCGGCACCCCAGATCAGGATGGGTTCGGGGGTCACGCCTGCCCCGCCACTTCGACGTCGGCATGGGTCGCGACATAGGCGAGGCCGTCCGGCGAGACCCAGCCGCGGTACATGCCTTCCGAGTTGTAGGGCGCGACGATGCCGCCGTCGGCGCCGACGGCGACGAGGCCCGCGCCGATCCCGTGCTGCGTCAATTCGGCGAGCACCGTGTCGGTCGCGTCCTTCAGGTTCAAGCCCTTATAGGTGATCAGCGACGCGATCTCGTGGCCGACGCAGTAGCGCATGAAGTATTCGCCCTTGCCGGTACCCGAGACGGCGCAGCGGCCGTCGCGGGCATAGGTGCCGGCCCCGATGATCGGGGAATCGCCGACGCGGCCGGCTGGTTTGTTGGTGTAGCCGCCGGTCGAGGTCGCGGCGGCGAGATGCCCCTTCGCATCGCAGGCCACTGCGCCGACCGTGCCGTGCTTCTCGGCCTCGCTGGCGTCGGATGCGGTGCCGACCAGCTCCCGGATTTTCATCGAGGACAGGTTCTTGCGGCGGCGGTCGGTCGAAAAATACTCGTTCTCGACCATGTCGAGCCCTTCGTGATCGGCGAAGACGTCGCCGGCCGCGCCGGCCAGCAGCAGCGGGTCGCCGCGCAGCATCAGCGACTTGGCGGCGCTGATGGGGTTCCTGATGCGCTTGACGCCGGCGAGCGCGCCTGCCGCCAGCGTCGCGCCGTCCATGATCGAGGCGTCGAGTTCATGCTCGCCCTCGGTGTTGAAGGCCGAGCCGTGGCCGGCGTTGAAATGGGCTGAATCCTCCATGACGCGCACGGCCGCCTCGACGGCATCGACCGCCGGGCCGCCCTTGGTCAGGATCGCCCAGCCGGCGCGCAGGGATTTGGCGAGATCGGCCTTCGCCTCGGCCCATTCGGTATCGGTCATCTCGGCCTTGGGCAGCGTGCCGCAGCCGCCATGGATGGCGAGGGCGATTGGCATGGGAAACCTCGACGGGGAATCCTTCTCCCCTCGGGGGAGAAGGTGGCAGCGCGCAGCGCTGACGGATGAGGGAAGGACGGATGAGGTCGGTACGAGACTTCCCTCATCCGTCTGCTTCGCAGACACCTTCTCCCCCGAGGGGAGAAGGATTTCAGGTCACTTCTTCGCGGGCTTGATGTCCATCGCCAGCGTGTCCTCGTCGACGCGCGGGGCGATCGTGACCTTGTCCTTCTGCATCGCCCAGGCCGAGCCGACGGCGACGATCGGCAGGCGCGGCCGGTCCGTGGCGACGATGGCGTTGGCGTCGGAGAGGAGCTTGTTGCGCTTCGCCTCGTCCATCTCGATGCCGGCGTCCTCGATCAGCTTGTCGAGCGTCTCGTTCTTGTAGCCGAGAACGTTAAAGGGCCCGAGCTTCTTCGCCGGATCGTTCGAATGCACCACCGAGGAGAGCGTGTAGTTCGCCTCGCCCGTCAGCGTGCCCCAGCCCGACATGGCGAGTGAGAATTCGGCGCGGGTGCGGGCCGGGAAGAAGACGGCGCCAGGCTGCGCGTTGGCGTTCACCTCGATGCCGATGCGGGCCAGCATCTGGGCGATGGAGGTGCCGACCTGGCGGTCGCCCGGCAGGCGGTCGTTGGTGAAGGAGAACGTCACCTTGAAGCCGTTGGGATAGCCGGCCTCTTCCATCAGCTTCTTGGCCTTGGCGAGATCCGGCTTCAGCGGCGGCAGCGAGGTGTTGAAGCCGGCGATGCTGGAGGTGACGAGCTGGTTGACCGCAGCGCCGAGGCCTTCCATCGCGATCTCGACCAGTGCCGGCCGGTCGATAGCAAGGTCGATCGCCTCGCGCACCTTCGGGTCCTGCAGCGGATTCTTGGCCAGGGCCGAGCCGTCCTTGGCGCTGATCTGCGGGGACTTGTCCCGCATGTCGAGCTCCATGTTGAAGACGTAGACCGTGTCGATGGTCGAGACCGAGAGCTTGGGATCGCGCTTCAGCGTCGCGACGTCCGAGGACGGCGCCCGCACGATGATGTCGACCTGGCCGGCCTTGAGCTGGGCGACGCGGGCGGCGTCGTTGGGCAGTTCCTTGCGGATGACGCGGGCCCAGGGCTCCTTGGGACCCCAGTAGCCGTCGAAGCGATCGATGATCATCTGGTCCTTGGGCGTCCAGGACACGAATTTGTAGGGCCCGGTGCCGAGGGCGGCCTTGCCCGAATTGAAGGCCTCGTTGGCGTTGTCCTTGGTCAGGCCGGCGGCGGCCTTGGCCGAGACGATGAACAGGCGGATGAAATCGTTGGGGAGATTGGGCGCCGGGCCGTCGGTGACGATGTGGACGGTGAGCGGATCGACGATCTTCACCTCCTTGACGCGGCGGACATAGATAGTGGTCGGGTTGGGGCCGGCGACGACCGGGATGCGCTCGATCGAGAACTTGACGTCCTCGGCGGTAAAATCGGAGCCGTCATGGAATTTCACGCCGGGACGCAGCTTGAACTCCCACACGGTCGGCTCGATCGCCTTCCAGCTCGTCGCCAGCCGCGGCTCGATCTGGAGCTTGTCGCCCGACCAGGTCAGCGTGTCGAAGACATGCTTGAGCGCTTCGGCATGGGTGCCGGTCGCGGTGAAGTGCGGGTCGATGGAATCCGGCCCGGCCCGCACGCCGATGGTCAGGTTCTGTGCCAGTGCGGCGCCTGACACCGAGGCGCCGAGCAGGGCGGCGAAGGCAGCGAGACGGAAGCCGCTTGCGATGGTCATGGTGATGTTCCCTCTGGTTCGAGATCGCTTGGCCAGGTCGGCGAGTCGATGACGAGCTTGTCCATCAGTTCGCAGAGCTGGCGTTGTTCGGCATCGGTCAGGCCCGACAGCATGGCGGTCTGCTGGCGGACCATCAGCGGCATGGTTTCGTCGAAAATGGCGCGGCCCGCGCTCGTCAGGCGCAGCACGTAGCTGCGCAGGTCGTCGCGGTCGGTTTCGCGCTTGAGCAGCCGGCGCTGCAGCAGCTTCTGGATGGCGCGCGACAACGTGTTCTTCGGCAAACCCGAGGAGGAAACGATATTCTTGGCCGCGACGCCCTCTTTCAGGCCGACCGCATAAAGCGCGACGAATTCCGGCCGGACCAGGCCGTAGCGCGTCTCGATCCAGCGATAGACCGGATCGTTGAAGCGAAAGGCGATAAAGTTGAGCCGGAAGGACAGCCAGCAGGGATTGTCCCAGAGCTTGGTGATGGTCAGCGGGTCAAGATCGCGCAGCGCAGCCTCGCGCTCGTGATCGACTCGCGATAGGGCTGTCGGCGCGCGGCGCATCGTTTGGCCCCCTTTTTAGTTCCAAATGGAACTTGACCCCGATGATGGCGGGAGTCAAGGATAACAAAGTAGAGGCCGATTTCACTATTCAAAATAGCTTGCCAGCGCGCATAGCAGGTGGCTTCCGCTCTACAGCAAGGATCAGGCCGTGCGCGTCGCCGAAATGAACTGGATGCAGGTCGAGGCGCAAGCCAGGCGCGACGACCGTTGCGTGCTGCCGCTCGGCTGCGTCGAGCAGCACGCCTATCTGAGCCTGGCGACCGACGCGATCCTGGCCGAAAAGGTCGCCAATGATGCCGCCGGGCCGCTGAGCCTCCCCGTGTTCCCTGTGCTCGCCTACGGCATGACGCCCGGCTTTGCCGCCTATCCGGGAACGATCTCGCTGCGGATGAGCACCTATGTCGCGCTGCTGGAGGACATGCTCGAAGGCTTCTACCGCTCGGGCTTCCGCCGCATCGTTCTCGTCAACGGCCATGGCGGCAATGCGCCGGTGATGACATTCTGCACGGAATGGATGGGTGCGCGTCCCGATGCGAGCGTCAAGATGCACAACTGGTGGGCAGGGCCGCGCTTCCAGGTAGCAGTGAAGGCGATCGACCCGGACGCCTCGCACGCCTCATGGATGGAGAATTTCCCATGGACGCGGCTGGAGGGCGTGGCGATGCCCGATGGCGCCAAGCCGCCCTTCAACGCTGCCCTCTATCAGGCCGCGAATCCGGAAAAGAAGCGCGAGATTCTCGGCGACGGCAATTTCCTAGGCCGCTACCAGCGCCCCGACAGCGAGATGCTCAGCCTCTGGCAGGTCGGCGTCGAGGAGACGCGGGCGGTGATGGTGGAGGACTGGCCTTGAGGGACGACCCCTCCCACTGCCCTCGCGACCGGCTCCGCCGTCATTGCGAGCGCAGCGAAGCAATCCAGCGTCTCGCGCTACGCCCTCCTGGATTGCTTCGCTGCGCTCGCAATGACGATTTACGCGCCGCCCGGCATCGGCCCACCCCATGCTAGGCCATATCCTCGAACGGCTGGTCCAGGCGCTTGCCGTCATGCTGGTGATGTCGGCGCTGGTGTTCGTCGGCGTCTATGCCATCGGCAACCCGATCGACGTGCTGATCGGGCCCGATGTCAGTCAAGACATCAGGCTCGACACGATCGCGCGCTACGGGCTCGACCAGCCGCTCTACCGCCAGTACTTCACCTTCCTCGGGCGCATCCTGCACGGTGATTTCGGGCGCTCCTTCGTCTTTGGCATGCCGGTGCTCGACCTGATCCTGTCGCGGCTGCCGGCAACGCTGGAGCTGACGCTGCTGGCGGTGTGCGGGGCGGCGCTCATCGGCATCCCGGCCGGCATCTATGCCGGCTACCGGCCCGACGGTATCGCCGCAAAAATCATCATGGCGGTTTCGATCCTCGGCTTCTCGGTGCCGACATTCTGGATCGGCCTCGTGCTGATCCTGGCCTTCGCCGTCGAACTGCAATGGCTGCCGGCAGGCGGGCGCGGCGACACGGTCGCGCTCTTCGGCGTGCAGTGGAGCTTCCTGACGCTGAACGGGCTCTCCCATCTGCTGCTGCCGGCGCTGAACCTCGCCTTTTTCAAGCTCGCCTTGATGACGCGGCTCTCGCGGGCCGGGACGCGCGAGGTGATGCTGACAGACACGGTGAAGTTCGCCCGTGCGGCGGGCTTGTCCGAATGGACCGTGCTGCGCCGGCATGTGCTGAGACTGATCGCGATCCCGATCGTCACCGTGTTCGGCCTCGAATTCGCCTCGACTCTGGCCTTCGCCGTCGTCACCGAGACGATCTTTTCCTGGCCCGGCATCGGCAAGCTGATCATCGATTCGATCACCTCGCTCGACCGGCCGGTGATGGTCGCCTATCTGATGCTGGTCGCCTTCGTCTTCATCACGATCAATTTCCTGGTCGACCTGACCTATCTCGCGCTCGATCCGCGCCTGCGCAAGGCGCGCGCCTGATGAAGCCAGCCTCTCCCTTCGCCTTGTTCTGGGCCGAATTCCGCGAGAGCCGGATCGCGCTCGTCGCGCTCGTCGTCGTCGTCGCGATGATCTCGGTCGCGCTCGCGGCGCCGCTGATCGCGCCTCAGGACCCCTACGATCTCGCGGGTCTCGTGCTGATGGATGCACGCCGGCCGCCGGGCTTCGTCGGCTCGAACGGCTATACGCATCTCCTGGGCACGGACGCCCAGGGACGCGACCTGTTCTCGGCAATCCTCTACGGCCTGCGGATCTCGCTGCAGATGGGGCTGATCGCCGGCTTCGTCGCCTTCGTCATCGGCGTTTCGCTCGGACTTGGGGCGGCCTATGTCGGGGGCCGGCGCGAGGCGTTCATCATGCGGATCATCGACCTGCAGCTCGCCTTCCCGGCGATCCTGCTGGCGCTCGTGCTCTCGGCCCTGCTCGGACAGGGCAAGGCGCAGCTGATCACCGCACTGGTAGCGGCCCAATACGCCTATTTCGCCCGAACCGCCCATGGTGCAGCCGCTGCCGAACGCGGCAAGGACTATGTCGAGGCCGCGCTCTCGACGCCGCTGCCGGGATTGCGCGTGGTCTGGCGCCACATCCTGCCCAATTGCCTGCCGCCGCTGATCGTGGTGGCGACGGTGCAGGTCGCCAACGCCATCGCGCTGGAGGCGACGCTGTCGTTCCTCGGCGTCGGGCTGCCGGTGACCGAGCCGTCGCTCGGCGCGCTGATCGCCAACGGCTTCCAGTACATGCTGTCGGGGCGTTACTGGATCTCGATCTATCCCGGAATCGCGCTGATCGTGCTGATCGTCGCGATCAACCTCGTCGGCGACCAGATCCGCGACCAGGTC
Organism: Bosea sp. PAMC 26642; assembly: GCF_001562255.1. Taxonomy (NCBI): domain Bacteria; kingdom Pseudomonadati; phylum Pseudomonadota; class Alphaproteobacteria; order Hyphomicrobiales; family Alloboseaceae; genus Allobosea; species Allobosea sp. PAMC 26642. The sequence continues at coordinate 4,118,101 of NZ_CP014301.1, forward strand.
AATCCGAGGCTGAAGCGATGAGGCCATCCCGTCATTGCGAGCGAAGCGAAGCAATCCAGAGGGCTCGCGCCGACCTCTGGATTGCTTCGTCGGCTACGCCTCCTCGCAATGACGGCGAGAGGGTCGGCTCATGATCGCCCCCCTGCTTCAGGTCGAGAACCTAGCCACCCATTTCTTCACCCGCGCCGGCGTGGTGAAGGCGGTCGATGGCGTCTCCTTCTCGCTGGAACGGGGCGAGGTGATGGGTCTCGTCGGCGAGTCGGGCTCGGGCAAGAGCATCACCGGCTTCTCGCTGATCGGCCTGGTCGATCCGCCCGGGCGGATCGTCTCGGGCTCGGTCAAGCTGGAGGGGCGCGAACTCATCGGCCTGGCCTCGCGCGAGCTGCGCGCGATCCGCGGCAAGGCGATCTCGATGGTCTTCCAGGACCCGCTGATGACGCTGAACCCGGTCCTGACGATCGGCGAGCAGATCGACCTGGCGCTGCAGGCGCATGAGAACGTCCCGCGCGAGGCGGCGCGCGCACGTGCCATCGCCGCGCTGGAACAGGTCCGGATCGACGATGCGGCGAGCAAGATCGACTTCTATCCGCACCAGTTCTCCGGCGGCATGCGCCAGCGCGTCGCCATCGCCATCGCGCTGCTGCATCGCCCCAGGCTGATCATCTGCGACGAGCCGACGACGGCGCTCGACGTCTCGATCCAGGCCGAGATCCTCGGCGAGATGCGCGAGATCGTGGCGGAACTCGGCACTGCGCTGATCTGGATCAGCCACGACCTCGCCACCGTGTCCACGATCGCGAGCAAGGTCGCGGTCATGCGCAAGGGCGTCATCGTCGAGACCGGGCCGATGCTCGACGTGCTGACGCGGCCGACGCACGCCTATACGAGGGCATTGCTCGACGCCTTGCCCTCACGTGGCACGCCCGGCCAGCCGCTGGGACGCAGCGACGAGGTGGACGCCGCGCCGCCGCCGCGCAAGGCCGTCGCGCCGGGATACACACAGCCGACGCCCGGCTCGCCGCATCTCGTGCTCGACAGCCTCGAAAAGCGCTTCAGCCAGACGCCCGGCATGGTGCGGCTCTTCGCGCAGCGGATCGGCGTGGTGCAGCCACTGCCCGCGGTGCAGGCAGTCGACGGGGTCAGCCTGACGCTGCTGCGCGGCGAGGCACTGGGGCTCGTCGGCGAATCGGGCTCGGGCAAATCGACCCTGGGGCGGATGGCGGCGGGCATCTATGCGCCAAGCGCCGGCAGCGTGCTGCTCCAGGGCGAACCGGTGATGGCGGCGGGGCCGCCGGCGCGCAAGATCACCACCCATGTGCAGACGATCTTCCAGGACCCGTTCGCCTCGCTCGATCCGCGCCAGCAGATCGGCGACAGCATTGCCGAGGGGCCGCTCGCCCATGGGCTGGTGACGCGGGCGCAGTCGGCGGCCTATGTCGCGCAGTGGCTTGCCGCCGTGGGGCTCGATCCCGGCCTGTCCGCGCGCTACCCGCACCAGTTCTCGGGCGGCCAGCGCCAGCGCGTCGCGATCGCGCGCGCGCTCGCCATGCAGCCCGAGGTCGTGGTCTGCGACGAGCCGGTCGCCTCGCTCGACGTCTCGATCCAGGCGCAGATCATCAACCTGCTGATGAAGCTGCAGGCGGAGCTCGGCCTGACCCTTCTGTTTATCTCCCACGACCTCGCCGTGGTGCGCCATCTCTGCGACCGGGTCGCGATCATGTATCGCGGCCGCATCGTCGAGCAGGGCAGCGCCGCCGAGATCTACGACAACCCGCAGCACGCCTACACGCAAAGGCTGCTCGCCGCCGTGCCGGTGCTGCCGGTGGCGTGAGCATACCGAAACGTCATTGCGAGCGAAGCGAAGCAATCCAGAGCCGCTGTGCTCGACGTCCCCCTGGATTGCTTCGCTGCGCTCGCAATGACGGAGAAACGCGAGCAAGGAGACGACAGCGATGACCGAATCCGAACTTCTCCCCTGGCAATGGCCGGAAGAGACCTGGCGCGCTAAGGTCGATCTCGTGCGGGCCGGTCGCAATCTGAAGCCGACAAGCTGGCCCGGCGGGGCGCGCTGCGCGGTGGCGCTGTCCTTCGACGTCGACCACGAGACCAACGAGTTGCGCGACGGTGGCAAGTCGGTCGGGCGCCTGTCCTGGGGCCAGTACGGCAATCGCGTCGGGATGCCGCGCATTCTCGATCTGATGAAGCGCGAGGACATCAAGGCGAGCTTTTTCGTGCCGGCGGTGACGGCACTGCTCTACCCGGACGAACAGCGCCGCGTCATCGCCGAGGGCCACGAGATCGGCCTGCATGGCTGGATCCACGAGGTCAACACCGCGGTGCCGCCTGCCAATGAGCGCGAGCTGCATCTGCGCGCGGCCGATACGCTGGAAAAGGTGACCGGCGTCAGGGCGGTCGGGATGCGAACGCCATCCTGGGATTTCTCGGAGGTCACGCTGGCGATCGAGCGCGAGCTGGGGCTCCTCTACGATACGTCGCTCTTCGCCGACGACGATCCTTATGAACTGATCGACAAGGGCGAGCCGACCGGCATGGTCGAACTGCCGGTCGAATGGATCCGGGACGACGCGGTCTATTTCAACATGAACCGCTTCCAGGCGCTCAGACCCTATACGGCGCCCGAAGCCGTGCTGGAGATATTCCGCCGCGAGTTCGACGGCGCCTATCGTGACGGCGGGCTGTTCCTGCTGACGATGCACCCGCATGTCATCACCTATCGCTCGCGGTTCTGGCTGCTCGAGGAGCTTGTTCGCCATGCCAAGGCGAAGGGCGATGTCTGGTTCGCCACCCATGCCGAGATCGCGGCCTATGTGAAGGCCCAGGCCGGGCTGTAGCAGGGTCGGAGGGAACACTGCCCGATTTCGGCCGTTTTCGCTTCATGCCGGGTTCAGCACGCAGACGCGCTGATGCCCGTCGCTGAAACGGAAACGGATCTCATGACGCGTACCAAAAGCTGGCTTCTGGTCGGCACCATCCTGCCGGCTCTTGCCCTGTCGCAAAGCGGCTTCGCCCTGCAGCCAGGCGACATTCGACTCGCGCAGGCTCCCGCACCCGCCGACGAGCCGGGCCGTGATCCACGCGAGCGGCAAAGAGGCCCCGCCGGCCAGCAGCGTCCCGACCAGCCGGCTCGCGAGCGCGCCCCCGGAGTGCCCCGTGCGCCCGATCCGCAGCGCCAGCCCGGCGCCGAGCGGCCCATGCCTCCCGCCGTGCCGAACGCCGCCCCGCCCGTCGCTCCCCGCCCGCCCGCCGGCGCAGCGCCTGCGCCGCAGCCGGAACGCACCCCGCCGATGCCGCGCCCGGCCCCGCCCGTCATGGCGCCGGGCTCGCAGGTTCCAGGTGCTCCGGCCGCGCGGCCGGTTCCCGTGCCCCCCGCCAGCGAGGTTCCGGCCGTCCGTCCGACGCCGCCGCGCCCGCCGGGAGCCGATCCGGCACAGCCGCGCCCGGCGCCGGGTATTGCTCCCGTGCCCCCCGCCGCGGCACCCGCACGTCCGATTCCGCCCGTCGCCCCGCAGGCCGCGCCCGCTGCTCCGCAAGCCGCTCCGGTTCCGCCGGTTAATCGGGCGCCGCCTGCGCCGCCCTCCGCCGCGCCGCAGGCAGCACCGGTACCGCCGGCCAACCGCGCACCCGTCGTTCCGCCTGCGCCTCAGACGGCACCGGCGCCCCAAGCTGCTCCTGCACCGCAAGTCGCTCCGGATGCGCAGCGCCAGGCTGTTCCGCCCGGATTGCGGACCGATCCCGCTCCGGGTCAGCCCCCGGCCATCCCGCCGGCGCAGCGTCCGCTTGGCGCTGAGCCCGCGATGCCGCGTCCCGCCGCGCCGATTGTCGCTCCGGACGGTCTGCGCCAAGGCGTGCCCGGCGATGCGCGCCCGCAGCCGGCTCCCGGCCAGCCGCCTGCCGTTCCGCCCGCGCCCGACCGTCAGGGCCGTCGCGGCGGCATCGGTCTGGGCGGCGCGGCCGCGATCGGTCTCGGTGCCGGCGTGCTCGGCGGCATCATGGCGACGCAAGGAGCGGACAGGCTCGACGATGTTCGCAGCCGGCGCGAGGAGCGTCGCGAGGGCGACGTCACCATCATCCGCGAGCCCGGCCGCACGATCATCCGCGACGACGACCGGGTCATCATCCGGCGCGACGAGTCGCAGCGCTTCCGCGAGCTTGGCTATGACGGCCGCACGGAACGCCGCGGCGACGAAAATCGCACGGTCTTCGAGCGTCCGGACGGCACGCGTGTTGTGACGATCACCGACGAGGAGGGTCGGCTGATCCGCCGGACCCGGCAGACGCGCGGCGGCGAGGAGTTCGTCATCATCGACAACACCCGTCGCGACCGGCCCAATGACCGCTTCTCCGACGAGATCGTCGTGCTGGAGCGTCCGCCGTTGGCCATCCCGCGCGACCGCTACGTCGTCGATGCCGACCAGGCCGATGAGCGCCTGATCTACGAGACGATCATCGCGCCGCCGATCGCGCCGATCCCGCGTCGCTATACGCTCGACGAGGTGCGCTATTCGCCCGATCTGAGGGCGCGGATGCGCAGCGTCGATATCGATACGGTGACCTTCGAGACCGCGTCCTGGGATATCGCGCCGGGACAGGTGCAGCGGCTTTCGGTGCTCGCGCAGTCGATCCGGCAGGCGCTGCAGGCCTCGCCCAACGAGGTCTTCCTGGTCGAGGGACACACCGACGCGGTCGGCCCCGACATCGACAATCTGTCGCTGTCGGACCGCCGGGCCCAGTCGGTCGCGGAAATCCTGACCAAGGATTTCGGCGTGCCGCCCGAGAACCTGACGACGCAGGGCTATGGCGAGCAATACCTGAAGGTCGCGACGCAGGAGGCCGCGCGCGAGAACAGGCGCGTGACATTGCGCCGGATCACGCCGCTGCTGGCCGGCCAGAACGCGCCGCAATAGTGGCTGTAAGCCCGGCGCGGCGGTCCTAGGCCGCGCCGGAGCGCATTGTCTTGCTTTCGTTCAGGCTTGGGCAAGGAATTGCGTCTAGGACGGGATCAGTTCGCAGAGTAACCGGAGGTTGTCATGAGCGACGCATTGGCGATTGCGCAAAGCGCGGCCGTGACGCAGGCGACCCTGACCCAGCAGGCTCTGCAGACCGAAATGCTGCGTCAGCAGGCCGGGCAGGACCAGGCGGTGGTCGAACTGCTGCAGCAGAGCGCCGAGCAGGCGAAGGCTTTGCTGCCGGGCGGGCAGGGGCAGGCCGTGGATATTCTGGCCTGAGCGCCACCCGTCATTGCGAGCGAAGCGAGGCAATCCAGACTGGCGCTTTACACCCTCCGGGATTGCTTCGCTTCGCTCGCAATGACGGCTTGATCCCTTGCCTGTTGCGCCCGCAGCTCATCCCGCATAACTTCGTTCCCGTTCCGAGGGGTGCTCGCAAGAGCTGAGACGGCTTCACCGCCGAACCCATCGAACCTGATCCGGGTCATACCGGCGGAGGGACTGGAACGCGGCGCCGGCACCCTTGCGTCCGCATCACAGCGACGAACCGCTTCGACGCCGGATCTCCTGACCCTTGAACCAAGGCGGAGATCCCCATGAACAGCCATACCAAACTTCCTAAAGACATTACCCAGGCCGCGGGCAAATTCGGCGCGCCGACCGGCGTCACCACCGGGCCGATCATCGGCTCGCGCAAGATCTATGTGCCGACGCCGGAAGACCCCGCGATCCGGGTGCCGTTTCGCGAGGTGCAGCTGACCACCGACTCCGAACCGCCGGTGCGGATCTACGATCCCTCCGGGCCGTTCACAGAGACCGACGTTGCGATCGATCTGAATGCCGGCCTGCCGCAGGTCAGGCGCGACTGGCTGAGCCGCCGCGGCTTCGACACGATCCCCGGCCGCATCGTCACCGCCGCTGACAACGGCAACATCTCGGCGGACGCACTGGTCCCGGCCTGCCCGGCAGAGCGCCCGGTGCTGACCGCCCGCGACGGCCAGATGGTGACGCAGTTCGAGTTCGCCCGGGCCGGCATCGTCACGCCCGAGATGATCTATGTCGCCCATCGCGAGAATCTCGGACGCGCCGCGATGCTGGAGGGTGCCCGCGAGCGCCATGCCGATGGCGAGAGTTTTGGCGCGAGCGTGCCGGAGTTCGTCACGCCGGAATTCGTCCGCAGCGAGATCGCGCGCGGCCGCGCCATCATCCCGGCCAACATCAACCATCCCGAACTCGAGCCGATGGCGATCGGCCGCAACTTCCTGGTCAAGATCAACGCCAATATCGGCAACTCCGCCGTGACCTCGGGCGCGGCCGAGGAGGTCGAGAAGCTGGTCTGGGCGATCCGCTGGGGCGCCGATACCGTGATGGACCTGTCCACGGGCCGCAACATCCACAACATCCGCTCCTGGATCCTGCGCAACTCCCCGGTGCCGATCGGCACGGTCCCGATCTACCAGGCGCTGGAGAAGGTCGGCGGCGACCCGGTCAAGCTCGACTGGGAGGTGTTCAAGGATACCCTCATCGAGCAGGCGGAGCAGGGCGTCGACTACTTCACTATCCATGCCGGCGTCCGCCTGCCCTACGTGCCGCTGACGGCATCGCGCGTGACCGGCATCGTCTCGCGCGGTGGCTCGATCATGGCGCGCTGGTGCCTGGCGCATCACAAGGAGAGCTTCCTCTACGAGCGCTTCGACGAGATTTGCGACCTGATGCGCAAATACGATGTCTCGTTCTCGCTCGGCGACGGCCTGCGTCCGGGCTCGATCGCCGACGCCAACGACCGGGCCCAGTTCGCCGAGCTGGAGACGCTGGGCGAACTGACCAAGGTCGCCTGGGACAAGGGCTGCCAGGTGATGATCGAGGGCCCCGGCCATGTGCCGATGCACAAGATCAAGGAGAACATGGACAAGCAGCTGCGCGAATGCGGCGAGGCCCCGTTCTACACGCTGGGACCGCTGACGACCGACATCGCGCCGGGCTACGATCACATCACCTCGGGCATCGGCGCGGCGATGATCGGCTGGTTCGGCTGCTCGATGCTCTGCTACGTCACGCCCAAGGAGCATCTCGGCCTGCCCAATCGCGACGACGTCAAGACCGGCGTGATCACCTACCGGATCGCGGCCCACGCCGCCGACCTCGCAAAAGGCCATCCGGCAGCCAAACTGCGCGACGACGCGGTCAGCCGCGCCCGCTTCGACTTCCGCTGGGAGGATCAGTTCAACCTGGCGCTGGATCCCGATACGGCCCGCGCCTATCACGACGAGACGCTGCCGAAGGACGTGCACAAGGTCGCGCATTTCTGCTCGATGTGCGGGCCGAAATTCTGCTCGATGAAGATCACGCAGGATCTGCGCGCCGAGGTGCTGGCAATGGGCGACAATGAGCGCGCGGCGCTGGAAGGCATGGCGGCCAAGGGGATGGCGGACAAGTCCAGGGAATTCCTCTCGAAGGGCGGCAATCTTTACCTGCCGGCAGCCGAATGAGCATGAGCATGACGACCAACCGCCTCGACGCCGCAGCCGTCGCGGCCATCCTGGGGCGCGTGGCGACGCAGAGGCCGCGCGTGCAGTGCCTGACCAACACCGTAGCGCAGAACATCACCGCCAACATGCTGCTGGCCTTCGGCGCGATCCCGTCCATGGCCATCCATGTCGACGAGGTCGCGGCGATGGCCGATGGTGCCGGCGCGATCCTGATCAACATCGGCACGATCAACGCCGAGAGCGAACTCGCCATCCCCAAGCTGCTGGAGGTGGCGCGCGACAGGGGAAAGCCGCTGGTGTTCGACCCGGTCTTCGTCGAACTTTCGCCCCTGCGCCAGCATGTGGCGCGCGAGGTGCTGCGGCTCAAGGATATCGTGGTGCGCGGCAACGCGACCGAGATGGCCGCGATCGCGCCCGCGATCGAGGCGGCGACCGACCGCAATCTGACGCTGGTCACGACGGGAAAGGTCGACCGGATCGAAGGCGCGGGCGGCTCGTTTTCCGTCGCGCATGGCCACCCGCTGATGACGAAGGTCACCGGCGTCGGCTGCGCGGCGGGCGCGCTGATCGCAGCGGCTTGCGCGGTGGAGAGCGATTTCGCTTTCGCCGCCACGGCCGCGCTCACGGCCTATGGGATCGCCGGCGAGATCGCGGCGGAGCGCTGCCGGGGGCCGGGCTCGTTCGAGATGGAGTTGATCGACGCGGTGGCGGCGATGGACGAAGCGACACTACAGGCGAGAATGGCGGCATGATCCTCGACATCCTCCTCTACGGCATCATCGATCCGCAGATCGCGCAAGGACGGCCGCTCGCCGATCTGGCGCGGGCGGCAGCGCTTGGTGGCGCGACGCTGATCCAGTACCGCGCCAAGGAGGCCTCTACCCGCGAGATGGTCCGCGAGGCCCGGGCGATTCGCGCGGCGCTAGCGGGCACGGCTGTGCCGCTCCTCATCAACGACCGCATCGACGTCGCGCTCGCGGCGGGCGCCGAGGGCGTCCACCTCGGCGCCGACGACATGGACCTCGCTGACGCGCGCCGGCTGCTCGGCGAGGACGCCATCATCGGTGCGACGCTGAAGAATGCCGGCGAACTGCCGTATCTGGCCTCCGCCCGGATCGACTATGCCTGCATCGGCGGGGTGTTTCCGACACAGCACAAGGACAATGCCGGTGCACCGCTCGGTCTCGACGGCTTTTATGCCCTGCGCGATGCGGCGCGCCGGGGGCTGGGAACGCTCCCCATCGGCGCGATCGCCGGGATCACCGCGGCGAATGCGGCGTCGGTTATGGCGGCCGGCGCCGACGGCATCGCCGTCATCGGGTCCATGTTCGGAGGCGACGACGTCACGGCCGCGACGCGCTCCCTGCGGGCGGCGCTCAGGGTTTCGGCAGATCCGGGACGCGGTAGGCCGTCGTCGACTTGATCCGCTCCATGGCGAAGCGTGAGGTGACGTTCTTGAGCGGGATCGTCTCGATAAGCTTCTTGTAGAAGCCGTCATAGGCGGCCATGTCGGCGACCACGACGCGCAGCATGTAGTCGACATCGCCCGCCATCCGGTAGAACTCCATCACCTCGGGCATCGAGGAGACCATCTCGGCGAATTTATCGAGCCATGGGCCGGAATGGTCGGCCGTTTCGATCTGCACGAAGACGGTGAGCCCCAGCCCGATTTTTTCCGGCGCGACCAGTGCGACACGCTTGATGATGACGCCGGACTGCTCGAGCTTCTGGATTCGCTTCCAGCACGGGGTCTGCGAGAGGCCGACCTTGTCGGCCAGTTCGGCGATCGAGATGTTGGCGTCGCCTTGCAGCACCGTCAGGATTTTTCGGTCGATCTGATCCATCTTGCAATCCGTCGATTAGGAGATGAATTATTCTGCCGTCTGCCACTTAGGTAGAATAATTATCTTTTTGAGGTTGCTCTCTTGTTTTCAGATAGAAAATCCTTTTCTCAAACAGTCAAGAGGGCGCGTTTTGGCGCCGCCGCCACGAAGGATTTTATCGATGGACCGCCGCCAGTTCCTGCTCGCCGGCTCTTCGCTTCTCGCAACCGGGACGCTCGCCCCGGCGCGTGCGCAGGCCCCGGTCGCGGCCCGCATCGGCTACATCCCTATCATCGGCACGGCTCCGGTCTTCGTCGCCAACGGCGAGGGCTGGCTGAAGGAGGCCGGTATCGCGCCGACCTTCACGGTGTTCGAATCCGGCCCCAACATGATCGCGGCTTTCGCCTCGGGCACGATCGACTTCTATCTCGCCGGCATCGCGCCGCTGGCGGTGGCGCGCTCGCGCAATGTCGATGTCCGCGTCGTCGCCGCGACCGCGATCGCCGAGAACGTCTTCGTCGCGGCGCCGGCATTGGCGAAGTTCTTCACGCCCGGCACAGCGCCCGCCGCCGCCTTCAAGGCGCATAAGGCTGCCACCGGCAAGGCGGCGCGGCTTGCCACCCAGCCGGCCGGTTCGGTGCCCAACACGGTGCTGCAATACTGGCTCTGGGAGGTCGCCAAGGCCGACAAGGCCGATGTCGAGATCGTCCCCATGGGCATCGACGCGACGCAGCAGGCGGTACTCGCCGCCGCGGTCGAGGGCGCGATCGTGCGCGAGCCGGCGCTGACCATCGTCCAGACCCGCAATCCCGGCATCAAGCTGATCGCCGGCGGACAGGAGCTGTTTCCGGGTCAGCCGGGCACCGTCCTTGCCGCCTCGGGCGCCTTCGTCACCAGGAACCCCGAAGCCGTCCAGAAGATCGTCGACAGCCTGGTACGTGCCGCCGCGCTGATCGCCAAGGAGCCGGACCGGGCGGCGCCGCATATCGGCGCCGCGCTCGGCAAGGGCATCGTCGATCCGGGCCTGATCCGGCAGGCGCTGACATCGCCGGCGTCGACCTTCGAGATCGATCCGCGCAAGATCATTGAGCCGTCGCGGGCGATGCAGACCTATCAGGTCAAGCTCGGTTCGCTCGAGAAGGAATTGCCGTTCGACGGATTGTTCGAGACGCAGTACTACGAGCGCGCGATCAAGGCGGGCGGCTAGCATTCGGCCTTTGAGCGGAAACCCGCCGTCATTCCGGGCGCAGCGAAGCGGAGACCCGGAATCCATCGTATAGAGCCGACTGTGCCTTATGGTGGATTCCGGATCGGCGCGGCTTCGCCGCTGGTCCGGAATGACGGCGGTATGATTTTGAGGCCAGAGTGAGTTGACTGCGCATTCCCTCCGGGCTCCGGCCCTCGCCTGTCTCGGCCTTGTCGCCTTCCTGCTGCTGTGGGAGGCGATACCTTTTTTCGGCATCGTCAATCCGGCTTTCCTGCCGGGGCCGAGCGTGCTTCCGAAGGCGTTCTGGCGTGAGGTCACCTCGGGCGCTTGGCTCACCGCAATCCTCGGCTCGCTCGGGCATTACTTCACCGGCCTGATCGTCGGCTCGGTGCTCGGTGCAGGCCTCGGCGTGCTGGTCGGCATGTCGCGCATCGCCGAGGAGGCGACGGCCTGGGTGGTGCGAGTGCTCCGGCCGATCCCCGGCCTCGCCTGGGTGCCCTTCGCCATCATCTGGTTCGGCGTGAACCCGTCGGCTGCGGTGTTCATCATCGCGATCGGCGTGTTCTGGATCGTCTTCTTCGCGGCCCAGGGCGCGATCCGCGGCGTCGACCGCGACCTGATCGAGGTGGCGGACGCCTTCGGCTTCCGCTCGCCCTGGCAGCGGCTGACCAAGATCCTGCTGCCCGCCGCCATGCCCGGCATTCTCGTGGGAGTACGCACGGCGCTGGGACAGGCCTGGATGGCGGTGGTCGCGGCCGAAATCTTCGGCGTCGCCGGCGTCGGCCAGCGCATGATGCAGGCATCGAGCCTGCTCGCGACCGATATCGTCGTGGTCTACATGCTGACCATGGCCGGGCTTTACGGCTTCCTCGACACGCTGTTCGTGGCGTTCCAGAAATGGGTGCTGCGATGGAAAGCGTGATCGAGAAGACCGTGATCGAGATTCTGGGCCTGTCGCTGACCTTCACGCGCGATGGCGAGCAGACCGAAGTGCTGCGCAAGCTCGACCTGCAGGTGGCGCGCGGCGAGTTCCTAGCGATCGTCGGGCCGTCCGGTGTCGGCAAGTCGACGCTGCTGCGGGTGATCGCGGGACTGGCGCAGCCGAGCGGCGGCGAGGTCGTGATCAACGCGGACGATTCGACGCGCCGGCCGGTCGCGCTGGTCTTCCAGGATTCGCGCCTGCTGCCCTGGCGCAAGGTCGTCTCGAATGTCGGCTTCGGACTCGAAGGGCAGATGACGCGCGCCGAGCGGCTGGCCAGGGCGCATGAGATGCTCGATCTCGTCGGACTGGCACCGCAAGCGCAGCGCTGGCCGCATCAGCTCTCGGGCGGGCAGCGCCAGCGCGTCTCGCTGGCCCGCGCGCTGGCGGTCGATCCCGAAATCCTGCTGATGGACGAGCCTTTTTCGGCGCTTGACGCGCTGACGCGCGAGACTTTGCAGGATGAGCTGATCCGGGTCTGGCAGCGGACCGGAAAGACGGTGCTGTTCGTCACCCACGACATCGACGAGGCGGCCTATCTCGCCGACCGGGTGGTGATCCTCTCGGGCGCGCCGGGCCAGATCATCGCCGAGCACCGGATTTCGGCAGCCCGTCCGCGCAAGCGCGGCGAGGCGGCGGAAGCCGAGATCGTTCGGGCGGTGCGGCTCGGGCTCGGTGCCGATACGGTGACGGACGGGGCTGCGATCTGAGCTTGCCGTCATTCCGGGGCAGGCCGAAGGCCTGAGCCCGGAACCCATAACCTCGGAGCGTGCCGGACATGGTACCGAGGCCGGTCGCATGGCTCGCCGAGGGCAGTGGTTATGGGTTCCGGGCTCATCGCTGCGCGATGCCCCGGAATGACGGCAGGCGCTCACCGCCCCTCGACATGCGCCTTGAACGCCTCCGCGAAGCCCGGATGCCAGCGCGAGAGCGGCGGGCGGTTCTCGATGATGTCGCCCATCGCCCAGGCCATGCGCTTCTCGTCGAGCGCGCGGGTCGCGTCATTGTCAGGGCAGAGGATGTAGAAATCGCCGGCTGTCAGCCGCTCCAGCATGAAATCGACCGTCTGCTCGGGCGTCCAGGCGCCGGCCGGCTTCTCGATGCGGCCCTTGGCGGTCAGCGGCGTGAAGACGAAGCCGGGGATCAGCAGGTGGGCCGTGACTGCGCAGCCTTCCGTCTCGCGCAGTTCGTGCTGCAGCGCCTCAGTGAAGGCTTTCACGGCGGCTTTCGAGACGTTGTAGGCGGGGTCGCCCGGCGGGGTGGTGATGCCCTGCTTGGAGCCGGTGTTGATGATCAGACCGGGCTCGCCCGACGCGATCATGGCCGGCGCGAAGACCTGCGTGCCATGGACGATGCCGCCGAGATTGACCGCAAGGATCTGTTCCCAGCTCTCGGACGGGCCGAAGATCGTGCTGCCAGGCTGGATGCCGGCATTGTTCATCAGCACATGGACCGCCCCGAAACGGGCGACGACCTGCTCGTGCAGCGCCTGGATCGCTTCGCGGCGGGCCACGTCCGTCGGGACGGCGAGCACGTTTTCCGCGCCGACCAGCGTTTCCAGAATCTGGCCGGCCGCCTTCAGCGCCTCGGCGTCGCGGTCGGCGATCACGACCTTCATGCCGCGGCCGGCGAAGGCGCGCGCGGCGGCAAAGCCGATGCCCGAGGCCGCGCCCGTGACGACGGCGACATGGTCTGGAGCAAGGGCCGGGAGCGATGCGGTCATGATATGGCTTTCACGACTCGGACTGTCGGGACACGCAGCTAAGACCATGGCGCGCGGCGACATCATGGCGCTTTGCGCGATCGCCCGCATTGCCTGAAAATGACCGCGTTTTTCGGGCATCACCGGCTTGTCATTGGATTTCAGGCGTGAAATCCGGCATCTGGACGCTGAACTCGACAGGATGACGACGCAGCTCATGGCCTTGATGTCCCGACACGGTTTCTTGCGGCAGGCGGCGCTCGTCCTCGCGCTGCTGGCGCCCGGCCTTGCGCCGGCGGCGGAATCGGCGGCCGTGACGACGCCGCGCGTCTCCGCGACGCTGCTGTCGAGCCGCGATACGGTGACTCCCGGCGAGCGCTTCCAGGTCGCGCTCGTCCAGAAGATTTCCAAGGGCTGGCACACCTATTGGCAGAACCCCGGCGATTCGGGCGAGGCGACGAGGATCGAATGGGCGCTGCCGGCGGGCCTGAGCGCCGGCGAGATCCAGTGGCCGGCGCCGAAGGCGCTGCCGGTCGAGCCGCTGGTGAATTTTGGCTTCGAGGGCACATTGCTGCTGCCGGTCGAGATTGCCGTGCCGGCCGACGCCAAGCCCGGGCAGACGATCACCCTGAAGGCGAACGCGACCTGGCTGGTCTGCGAAAAGATCTGCATTCCCGAAGAGGGCTCCTTCACGCTCGATCTGCCGGTGGCGCAGGCCGCGGTCGTCGACGAGTCAGCGCAGGCGCGCATCGATCAGGCACGGGCAATTCTGCCGCAACCGGCCGACTTCAAGGGGAGGCTGAGCGCAGAGGGTGAGTCATTGTTGCTGGCGCTGCCGGGCATCGCCGCCGATATCCGCGACCTGCGCTTCTTTCCGTTGTCGGACACGCTGATCGACCATGCCGCGCCGCAGCCGATGACGGCGGACAGCAATGGCGTGACGCTGCAGCTGGCGCGATCGAGCGCGTTCAAGCTGACGAATGCCGAGCTGTCGGGTGTCCTGACCTACAAGGACGGCGGCGTGCCGCGCTCGCTCGCGCTCACCGCCGAGGCGGCGCCTGCTTTGGTGACGGCGGCAGGACAAGCCGCATCCGCGCCGCGTCCGGCCGTAGTGCGCCTGCCGATGCCCGTCGAGGGCGCCGATCTGACGCTCTGGGCTGCGCTCGCCTTTGCCTTTCTCGGCGGGCTGATCCTCAACCTGATGCCCTGCGTGCTGCCGGTGCTGTTCATCAAGGCGCTCGGCTTCGCGCAGCTGGCGCGGGCCAGCCGCAGCGAGGTGCGCGAGCAGGGGCTGCTGTTCCTCGCTGGTGTCGTGTCCACCTTCATGGTTCTGGCCGGCATCGTGATCGGCTTCGCGGCGCTCGGTTCGGGCGTCGGCTGGGGTTTCCAGCTGCAGTCGCCGCCGCTGGTGATCGCGCTTGCCGTGGTGATGACGCTGATCGGCTTCAATCTGCTTGGCGCCTTCGAGGTCGGCACTTCGGTGCAGGGTGTCGGCCATGGGCTGGCGAGCCGGGGGGGGCGTGTCGGCGCCTTCATGACCGGAGCGCTCGCGGTCGTCGTCGCCACGCCCTGCACGGCGCCGTTCATGGGCGCGGCGATGGGTTATGCGGTGACGCAGCCGCCTGCGCTGGGGCTTGCCGTGTTCATGGCGCTGGCGCTGGGTTTTGCGCTGCCCGTCGTTGCGCTCTCCTTCGCGCCGGGGCTGCTGAGGCTACTGCCGAAGCCGGGCCGCTGGATGGTCGTCCTGAAACAGGCCTTCGCCTTCCCGATGTTTGCGACCGCGATCTGGCTGATCTGGGTCGCCTCGGTACAGAGTGGTCCGGGCGGCGTGCTGGCGGCGCTGGTCGCGGTGCTGGCGGCGGGCTTCATCGTCTGGCTGTCGGGCGTGTCGCGCGACTCCGGCCGGGCCCGTCTCATCGGTTCGGCTCTCGGCGTCGTCGCAGCGTTCGGCGCGGGCTGGTTCGTGCTGCAGAGCGCGGTGCCGAGCGCCACGAGCGAGGCGCGCGCCGCCGATACGCAGGTCTGGACGCCCGAGCGCGTCATGGCGCTGCAGGCGGAAGGGCGGCCGGTCTTCGTCAACTTCACCGCCGCCTGGTGCATCACCTGCCTGGCCAATGAGCGCGTCGCGCTCTCGCGGCAGGAGGTCAAGGAGGCCTTCGCCGAACTCAAGGTCGCCTATCTCAAGGCCGACTGGACCAACCGCAATTCCGCGATCGCCCAGGCGCTGGCAGAGCAGGGCCGGGCCGGCGTGCCGCTCTATCTGTTTTATCCGGGCAAGCGCGACGGTCAGGCCGAGATCCTGCCGCAACTGCTGACACCCGACTCGCTGATCACGGCCGCAAGGCGCGCGGCCGGGCTCGATCTCAAGACGGTCGCGAACCGGCCTTGAACTTCACCCCAAACCGGAGGAGACGCACCATGACGGCCCATCAGACCTGCAAGACCTTCATCGCCGGCCTCGCTTTTGCCAGTCTCGCATTCGCAGCTGGCCCTGTTCTGGCGCAAGGCGCCGCCAAGGTCGGGGCGCCCGCCCCCGCCTTCCAGGCCATCGACGCCGACGGCAAGACCCGCAATCTTGCTGAGTTCGCCGGCAAGACCGTGATCCTGGAATGGACCAACCACGATTGCCCCTATGTCCGGAAGCACTACAACAGCGCCACCATGCAGGGCCTGCAGAAGGACATGGCAAAGGAGGGCGTCGTCTGGCTCTCGGTGATCTCCTCGCCCATCGGCGAGCAGGGCCATGTCGAGGGACCCATGGCCAAGGAGCTGACCGCCAAGCGTGACGCCGCTCCTGCCGCCGTGCTGCTCGACCCCGACAGCAAGGTCGCCCGCGCCTATGGCGCAACGACGACGCCGCACATGTATATCGTCGATCCGAAGGGGACGCTCGCCTATATGGGCGCGATCGACGACAAGCCGTCCTCTAGCGCCGCGAGCCTGACCGGCGCCAAGAGCTATGTCCGGCAGGCCGTAGCCGAGCTGAAGGCTGGCAAGCCGGTCAGCGAGGCGAGCACGAAGTCCTATGGCTGCGCGGTGAAGTACGCGCCGGTCTCGTAAGGACCAACGACTGCATTCATACGCGCCGTCATTCCGGGCGCAGCGAAGCGGAGACCCGGAATCCATCGTAGAGCGCAATGCCCTTCGATGGATTCCGGATCGGCGCGGCTTCGCCGCTTGTCCGGAATGACGGCAAGTTTTTGTCGAGCGGCAGCGAGCTTACGTCCGCCCCAGCCTTGCACCCGTCGTCACGTCGAACACGTGCACCCGGTCGGGGTCGACCGTGATCCACAGACGGCCGGGCTTGGCCGAGACGACGTCGGTCGCCGCCTGCATGACGAAGGGCAGGCCAGACAACTGGCCGTGGAAAAGCTGCGTCGCGCCCAGTTCCTCGATGAACTCGACGTCGAAGGGCAGCGAGCCGGCGGCGCCCTCCGAGGCGATCTCGACATCCTCGGGCCTAAGGCCCACCTCGACGGCGGACCCCGTCGTCAGATCCTCGCGCAGGTCGCGCGCCTCGAGGATCGCATCGCCGAGCGCGACGATGCCGGGGCCGTCGATCGTGCCGGGCAGGATGTTCATCGGCGGCGAGCCGATGAAGGTCGCAACGAACTTGCTGGCGGGCTTTTTGTAGACCTCGGCCGGCAGTCCGATCTGCTCGACCTGGCCGCCATTCATCACCACGAGCTTGTCCGACAGTGTCATCGCCTCGACCTGGTCGTGCGTGACGTAGATCGCGGTGACGCCGAGCGCGCGCTGCAGCTTCTTGATCTCGACACGCATCTGCACGCGCAGCTTGGCGTCGAGGTTGGAAAGCGGCTCGTCGAACAGGAAGACCTGCGGCTTGCGCACGATGGCGCGGCCCATGGCGACGCGCTGGCGCTGACCGCCCGAAAGCTGGCGCGGGCGGCGGTCGAGCAACGGCTCGATGGCGAGAATGCGCGCGGCTTCCTTCACGCGCCTGTCGATCTCGTCCTTGGGGGTGCCGAGATTGCGCAGGCCATAGGACATGTTCTCGTAGACGCTCATATGCGGGTAGAGCGCGTAGTTCTGGAAGACCATGGCGATGTCGCGTTCCGCCGGCCCGATCTCGTTGACGACGCGATCGCCGATCGAGACCTCGCCGGCCGAGATCGTCTCCAGACCCGCCACCATGCGCAGCAGCGTGGACTTGCCGCAGCCGGACGGGCCGACGAGCACGCAGAAGCCGCCATCGGGAATGTCGAAGGACACGCCCTTCACGGCTTCGACGCCGCCGAAATAGACCTTCTTGACGTTGGTGAGGGTGACCTGGGCCATGGGATTCCTGGGCAGTAGGCAATCGGCAGTAGGCAGTCGGGTTGGAAGGATGGGCGCTCGACTGCCTACTGCCGACTGCCCATTGCCGAACTTACTTCTCCGTCTCCACCAGGCCCTTGACGAAGAGCCGCTGCATCAGGACGACGACGAGGACGGGCGGCAGCATCGCCAGCATGGCGGTGGCCATGGCGAGCTGCCATTCGGTGAGGGCGTCGGAGGTAACGATCATCTTCTTGATGCCGATGACGATGGTCTGCATCGAGTCCTTGGTCGTCACCAGCAGCGGCCAGAGATACTGGTTCCAGCCATAGATGAACTGGATCACGAACAGCGCCGCGATCGTGGTGATCGAGAGCGGGATGACCGTGTCCTTGAAGAACCTGAAGGGGCCGGCGCCGTCGATCCTGGAGGCCTCCAGCAGTTCGTCGGGGATGGTCATGAAGAACTGCCGGAACAGCAGCGTGCCGGTGGCCGACGCGATCAGCGGGATGGCGAGCCCCTGATAGGTGTCGAGCATCCGCAGGTCGGAGACGACCTTGAAGGTCGGGAAGATGCGGACCTCGACCGGCAGCATCAGCGTGACGAAGATGATCCAGAACGCCGCCATCCGGAACGGGAAGCGGTAATAGACGATGGCATAGGCCGACAGCACCGAGATGAGGATTTTCCCCAGCGCGATCGCCATCGCCATGATGAAGGAATTCAGCATCATGCCGGCGACGGGTTCGCGCGTCGTGCCAGAGGTGCCGACAAAGAGGATCTTGTAGTAGTTCTCGAAGAAATACGGTCCCGGATAAAGCGGCAGTTGGCCGTTGATGATGGTGGACGCATCCCAGGTCGAGGCGACGAAGGTGAGCCAGACCGGGAAGGCGACGATCAGCACGCCGATCGTCAGGATGATGTAGGCGATGATGTCGCCCAGGCGGCGGTCCTCGACCATCAGGCCGTTCCTCCGGTTTCGCGCAACAGCCGCACCAGCGCATCGGCCGACGCGTCGATGAAGGTTCGTCCCTTTTCGGGTGTGGCGCGGCGGGCATCGCCGATGACGCCGGTCTGCGTCATGTCCCGGAACGGGCGATAGCGCACGACGGTGGGAGCCATCAAGGCGGCCGGGTCGGCATCGCGCATACCGAACGCCTCGCTCAGGCGATCCTCGCGCACGAGATCGGGCGCCAACGCCATCATCATCGAAGTCTCGACCTCGCAGGCATGCATCACGCTGGTCTGGTCCTGCATCGTCGGCGCCATGTCTTTCTGGGCGAGCAGGAAATAGGTTGTCGCCAGAATGCGCAGTTTCGTCTCTCTCGCGAAGTCCGGCAGGAAGGCCGAGAGGGCCGCGATGTTGCCGCCATGGCCGTTGACGATGACGACGCGGTGGAAGCCGTGCCGCTCGATGCTTTTCAGCAGGGCGAGCAGGACCGCGCGATAGGTCGGGATGTCGAAGGTGAAGGTGCCGCCGAAGGCCATGTGATGCTCGGCCATGCCGCACCACAGCGTCGGCGCCACGACGACCTCGACATCCCCGGCGCGCTCGGCGGCCGTCTTGCAGACCGCCCCGCACAGGATGGTATCGACGCCGACGGCCAGATGCGGCCCGTGCTGCTCCATCGAGGCGACCGGCAGCACCACGACGGCGTCGGCCGCAGCCCTGGCGCGCAGTTCTTCGGCGGTGAGTTCGCTCCACAGCACCGAGGCCATCAGTAGCTCACCTTGCGCTCGATGAAGCGGAACTGCACTGCCGTCATGCCGATCACCATGATCAGCAGGATGACCGACTGCGCCGCCGAGCCGCCGAGATTGGAGCCGCCCTTGCCGTCGGAATAAACCTTGTAGACCAGTGTCTCGGTCTGGCCCGAGGGGCCGCCGCCGGTGACGGTGTCGATGATGCCGAAGGTGTCGAAGAAGACGTAGACGATGTTGACGACGAGCAGGAAGAAGGTCGTCGGCGAGAGCAGCGGGAAGACGATCGTCCAGAAGCGCCGCCAGGGCCGCGCTCCATCGATCACGGCGGCCTCGATCACGCTCTTGGGGATCGATTGCAGGCCGGCGAGGAAGAACAGGAAATTGTAGCTGATCTGCTTCCAGGTCGCTGCCAGAATGACCAGCAGCATCGCGTCGTTGCCGTTCAGCCGCGGATTCCATGCGATGCCCAGATTGGACAGCCCGCGCGCCAGCATCCCGAGCGACGGATCGAACATGAAGAGCCAGAGCACGCCGGCCACGGCCGGCGCGACCGCATAGGGCCAGATCAGCAGGGTCTTGTAGATCTCGGCGCCCCGGATTTGCCGGTCGGCCATCACGGCGAAGAGCAGCGCCAGGCCAAGCGACAGGACGCAGACGAAGGACGAGAAGATCGCGGTGTTCCAGAAAGCCTTGAGATAGCCGGGATCGGAGAACAGCAGCTGGTAGTTCTCGAACCAGACGAACTCGGTCGAGGTGCCGAAGGCGTCCTGAAGCAGGAAGCTCTGCCAGACCGCCTGGCTCGCCGGCCAGTAGAAGAACAGCACGGTGATCACCAGCTGCGGGGCCAGCAGCAGGAGAGGGACCGTCAATCCAGTGAAGTAGGCGTTCTTCTGCATGGCAAGCACTGCTCGTGTCATTCCGGGGCTTCGCGTAGCGAAGAACCCGGAACCCACGACCGGGTGAGAGTTGTCAAAGGCGCAACCTGAAGGTTCCGCCCAGTCGTGGGTTCCGGGTTCGGCCCATTCGGGCCGCCCCGGAACGACAGGAGGGGGTCAGCGCGACGCGGTCCGCTCGAACTGGCGCAGCATCTGGTTGCCGCGCTCGACGGCGGCATCGAGCGCCGCCTTGGGCGTCTTCTGGCCGTTCAGCGCCGCTTCCAGCTCTTCGGACCAGATGTCGCGAATCTGGACGAGGCTGCCGAAACGCAGGCCGCGCGAATTTTCCGTCGGCTCCTTGTTGTTGAGCTCGAGCAGCGGCGTTTCGAGATAGGGCTTGTCCTTGTAGAAGCCCGAGGCCTTGACCTTCTCGTAGGCCGCCTTGGTGATCGGCAGATAGCCCGACTCGGTATGCAGCTTCACCTGGCGATCGACATCCGAGAGGAAGGTGAAGAACTTGGCGACACCCTTGTATTCGGCAGCCGACTTGCCGCCCATCACCCACAGCGAGGCGCCGCCGATGATCGAGTTCTGCGGCGCGCCGGCGGCTTCGGGATAATACGGCATCGGCGCATTCGCCCAGTCGAATTTGGCGTTGGCGCGGACATTGCCGAAGAAGGCCGAGGAGGTCAGCATGATCGGGCATTCGCCCGAGGTGAAGCGGCCCTCGCCGGTGTTGGTACGTCCGGAATAGTCGTAGGTCTTGTCCTTCTGCAGCTCGACCAGGTTGGTCCAGTGCTTGAGGAAGAGCGGGCTGTTGAAGTTCAGCACCGTGTCGAAGCCGTCGAGCCCGTTCGCCTTGGTGGCGATCGGGATGTTGTGCCAGGCGCCGAACTGCTCGATGTTGGCCCAGGTCGCCCAGGCATTGGTGAAGCCGCATTTGTCGAAGCCGGCGGCCTTCAGCTTCTTCCCGGCCTCGAAGACCTCAGGCCAGGTCTTGGGCGGCGCGTCGGGGTTCAGGCCGGCCTTCTTGAAGGCGTCCTTGTTGTACCACATCACCATCGACGACGAGTTGAACGGCATCGAGAGCATGTCGCCCTTGGCCGTCGAATAGTAGCCGGTGATGGCGGGCAGATAGCTCTTGGGGTCGAATGCTTCGCCGGCTTCCTTCATCAGTTCGAAGACCGGCTTCACGGCGCCCTTGGCGGACATCATCGTGCCGGTGCCGACCTCGAAGACCTGCAGGATGTGCGGCGCGGCATTGGCGCGGAAGGCGGCGATGCCGGCGTTCAGCGTGTCCGGATAGGAGCCCTTATAGGCCGGAACGATCTTGTAGTCCTTCTGCGAGGCGTTGAAGTCCTCGGCCAGCTTCACGACGACATCGTTGTTGGCGCCGGTCAGCGCGTGCCACCACTGGATCTCGGTCTGCGCCAGCGCCGGAGCGGAAGCGGCCATCGCGACTGTCGCGACGGACATCAGGATCATCGATTTCACGGTCATCTTCGTCTCCCTTTCCACCCTGCATCGTCTTGGGTGGCTCTTGTCGTTGGTGCGCAAGCTAGCATGAAGCCGAGGTGACGTTTCAATGACAAAATGACGACGGTCCTCGATGATGCGATGTGCGCTCTCGGCTCTTGCACATTGCGCCGGAAGCGGCTGTTCTCCGCACCCTCCTTTCCACGACGATGGATGTCCGCCATGTCGCTATCCCTCACACCTGCCAACACGCTGCCGGCAGATGCCGCAAGCGCGACACTGGTCGGCCGCGCCTGGCTGCCGGATGTTGCAGGCCCCGCCGTGGTCGTCCTGCGCGAGGGCCAGCTGATGGACATCAGCCGCACGTTTCCGACGACGCGCGACCTGTGCGAGGCGAAAGATCCGGCCGGCGCTGCAAAGGCTGCGAGCGGCACGCCCATCGGTCCGCTTGCCGACATCCTGGCGAACACACCCGTCGATGCCCGCGATGCCAGAAGGCCCTGGCTGCTCTCGCCGCTCGACTTGCAGGCCGTGAAGGCGGCCGGCGTCACCTTCGCGGTCTCGATGCTGGAGCGCGTCATCGAGGAGAAGGCGCGCGGCAATCCGGCCGCCGCCGTCGCCATTCGCGAAGAAATCGGCAAGCTGATCGGCGACGATCTCTCGAAGCTGAAGCCTGGCTCGCCCGAGGCAATGCATCTCAAGGAGGTGCTGATCAAGCAGGGCGCCTGGAGCCAGTATCTCGAGGTCGGCATCGGGCCCGACGCCGAGATCTTCACCAAGGCCCCGTCGATGTCCTCGGTCGGCACCGGTTACGACGCGGGCCTCCATCCCGCCTCGACCTGGAACAACCCGGAGCCGGAGGTCGTGCTGATCGTCGCCTCGACAGGGATCATCGTCGGCGCGACGCTCGGCAACGACGTCAACCTGCGCGATGTCGAGGGGCGTTCGGCGCTGCTGCTCGGCAAGGCGAAGGACAACAATGCCTCGGCGACGGTCGGGCCGTTCATTCGCCTCTTCGATTCCGGCTTCACGCTCGACCATGTCCGCAACACCACCGTGACGCTGACGGTGGAAGGCGAGGACGGCTTCCGGCTCGAAGGCTCGTCCTCGATCGCGAAGATCAGCCGCGACCCGGCCGATCTCGCCGGCCAGATGCTGAATGCCAACCACCAGTATCCTGACGGCGCGGCGCTCTATCTCGGCACCATGTTCGCGCCGATCCAGGACCGCGACACGCCCGGCGGCGGCTTTACCCACAAGCAGGGCGACATCGTCACCATCGCTGCGCCGGAGCTGGGTGCGCTCGTCAATCGTATGCGCCGCTGCGACGCCTGCGAGCACTGGACCTTCGGCACCTCGCATCTGATGCGCAATCTGGCGAAGCGCGGATTGCTGTGAGCGGTCCGGCGATCCTCGTCGTTGGCGAGGCGATCGGCGATTTCATCCCGCGCGACGGCGAGGGCCGGCACTACGAGGCGGTGCTCGGCGGCTCGGGCTTCAACGCCGCGCTGGCACTGGCCCGCTTCGGAGCGGATGTCGGCTATGCGGGCGCGCTCTCGACCGATGCGCTTGGGCAGCGCTTTCGCGCGGCTCTGGCGGTGGAGGGCATCGACGATAGGCGCGTTGTCGCGAGCGACCGCCCCAGTGCCGTCGCCATCGTCGCGCCGCTGGGAGCGGACGGCGTGCCGGCCTTCGGTCTCTATCTCGACGGCACCGCTCACGGCGAACCCGACGGCGTGCCGCGCGAGTGCCCCGAAGCTGTCCTCCATCTTCACGCCGCCTCCTTCGGCGCGACGGCAGGTCCATCGGGTGAAGCGACGCTGGCGTTGATCGAGAGCGCCCGGAGAAGGGGCGCCAGCACCAGCTACGACGTGAACATCCGTCCCTCGGCGTTGCCGCCGCATGACGAAGCGACGCGGTTGATCGAGCAGCGGGTGGCGCGCGCCGACATCGTCAAGGTCAGCCTCGACGATCTGGACTGGCTCTACCCCGGCAAGACGGCCGACGAAGTGTCGATGGACTGGCGTGGTCTTGGCGCCCGCATCGTCCTGATGACCAGGGGGATGGACGGAGCAGTCCATGACGGGCCGGCCGGAACATTCGCTATGCCGTCTCCCTCGGTCGTGGTTGCCGATACGGTGGGAGCAGGCGACACCTTCATCGGCGGCTTCCTGGCCGTGCTTGCGGCGCGAGACAGGCTCGGGACGGGGCTGGCCAAGGCGGCCAGAGGCGATCTCGAAGCGGCGCTCGCATTCGCCTGCGAGGTGGCTGCCGACAGCTGCACCAAACCGGGCTGCGATCCGCCGCGACGCTCGCAATGATGGTGGAGAACCTCGAATGACCCGCCTGAGCTATCGCGACTATCACACCTGTGGCGAGCCGGTCCGCATCGTCACCGGCGGCTATCCTGTGCTGCGCGGCGCGACGATCCTGGAGAAGCGCCGCGACGCCCGCGACAACCACGATCATCTACGCCGCGCGATGATGCTGGAGCCGCGCGGCCATGCCGGGATGTATGGCGCGATCCCGATCGCGGCCTCGCATCCGGAAGCAGCGTTCGGCGTGCTGTTCACGCATAACGAAGGCTATTCGACCATGTGCGGCCACGCCACGATCGCGCTTGGCCGTTACGCGATCGAGGCCGGCCTCGTCGAGACGGTCGAGCCGATGACGCGCCTCGCGATCGAAGCACCCTGCGGGCTGGTGCGGCTCGCCTGCGAGGTCGAGGGCGGCACGGTCGGCCACGTCTCTTTCGAGAGCGTACCGGCCTTCGTGCAGGCGCGCGACCGTGTCGTCGAGGTGCCGGGGCTCGGGCCCATCACCACCGACATCGCCTATGGTGGCGCGTTCTACTGCATCCTGCCGGCCTCTCGTTTCGGGCTAGACCTCTTCGAGACGCCCATCGCCGAGATCGTCGCGGCGGCAAGCGCGATGACCGACGCGGTGCGGGCCGGGCCGCCGATCATGCATCCGACCGAACCCGATCTCGGCTTTCTCTACGGCACGATCGTCACCGACGAGGCCGGGCCGTCCGAGACGAGCTTCAATCTCTGCGTCTTCGCAGAACGCCAGATCGATCGCTCGCCGACCGGCTCGGGCGTGACCGCCCGAATGGCGCTGGACCATGCCAAGGGGCTGATCGGGCAGGGGCAGGAGCGGCTGTTCCGCAGCATCACCGGCGGAACCTTTTCAGGCCGCGTCGTCGGGCCGGCGACCTTCCCGGCGGCCGGCGCGGTGACCGTCGAGGTCGGCGGCACCAGCTATTTCTCCGGCGAGGGCATGTTCACGATCGAGGCCGACGACCCGCTCGGATGGGGATTTGAACTGCCGCACCGGTTCTCGGAGATCGTGGAAGGCTCCGGGTAAGGATTTTCTGCCAAGCTCCCGGTGGGCAAATGCCGGGGCGGTGATGGCGTTGAGCGATCTGAAGGCTGGGGTTGCGGGCAGCGCTGCGACGACGGGCGCCGTCACCCGCCTGCTCGGCTTGCCCCGGTTCTGGTTCGCCGCCTTCACGCTCGTCGTGCTGGCGGGCCTCGTACTGCCGCTGCGCCTGCCGCTCGGACCCAATGCCTGGGACACCGCCGTCTATCTCGACGCGATCCACCGGATCGGGCTAGGCCAGGTCCCCAGCCTCGACTTCTTCGCGCCGGTCGGGCCGCTCGGCTATTATCTGGCGGCGGGACTGGAGGCGCTCTTTCCGCAGGCGCAGCCGATGCTGCTGGTCAATTGGGCCCTGCTGCCGGTGCTGCTGCCGCTATTCGCGGCCCTGATCGCCCATGTGGATGCCCGCTCGCGCGGACAGGCGCTGGCGCTGCTCCTGCCATTCCTGCTCTTCGCCTCGCTGCCGGTGAACCTGCACAGCCTTTTTCCAGCACCGGGCTTCGACGGCTACGGCCATTACAACCGCCATGTCAGCCTGTTGCTCTATTTGCTGATCGCGACGCTGCTGTTCGTGCGCGGCCGCGCGCTGATGGCGGGGCTGGTCGGGGCGCTGATGCTGACGCTGTTCCTGGTCAAGATCACCGGCGCGGTCACCGGAACGCTGCTGGTCGGCTACGCCGTGCTGATCGGGCGGCTGCGGCTGCGCGACGGGGTGCTAGCAGCCGTGGGGGTTATCGCCGCATTGGTTCTCGTCGATCTCGGAACCGGGGCGGTACGAGCCTATGTCGAAGACATCCTGACGCTGCTTTTGCTCAACACCAATGCGCTGCTGCCGCGCTTCCTCACCGTTGCCTCGGTGAAGTTCAATGTCGTCGGCCCCTGCCTGCTGCTGATCGGCGTGCTCGCGCTCGCGGCCTGGCGGCAACGGCCGGCGCTCTCGGTTGCAAGCGTGCGCGAGCAGGCCGACTCCCCGCTCGGCTGGCTCGCCGCCGGGCTCCTGGCACTGACCTTCTTCGAGACGCAGAACACCGGTTCGCTCGAATTCATCGGGCTCTGGCCGGTACTGCTTCTGGTCATCATGGAATGGCGCGGCCGTGACGAGGCGCTGCGGCCGGTCGTGCTGGTCATGGCGCTGGCGGTCGCGCTGCCTAGCGCCGTGATCTTCATCGAGCGCAGTGCGCGGGCGGGTTTGGGTGCGGCCACCTATGTCGGGCTTTCCTTGCCGGACCTTGGTCCGCTGGGGCGCATCAGCATGAAGAACGAGAGCGCCGAACGCGCCAAGGACATGCTGGCGCACTATGCCGTGCAGCAGGCGAGCTATCGCGACCTCGTCGCACGCGACGTGCTGCCCTCGCCGATCCTGTATTCCGAGATCGACTACCAGGGCGTCTGGCTGCTCGAACTCCAGCAGGGCATCACCGCCATTCGTACCTGGGAGGCCAGCAGCGGCCGTCATTTGAACGGGGTCTTCACGCTCGACTTCGTCGATGCGATCAATCCCCTGCTGGGCCGTATCTCTCCAAGCCATGTGCCGATCGGGATCGACCCCGGCCGTAGCACCCCTGCGCTGGCGCCGCCGACGCTGACCGCGATCGCCGCGACGGACGCGATCCTGGCGCCGAAATGCCCGCCGACGACGGCGCGCTCGATGATCGCCAAGCATTTCGCCCCGGCGCTGCAAGGACGGCGGCTGGTGGAGCTGTCGCCATGCTGGGACATGTGGCTGCGGCCCTGAGAACCGCTGCTACACACCCGCCGTCTGCCCGGCTTCCCAGCCCAGGATCGCGCGCTTGCGGGTCAGTCCCCAATGGTAGCCTGTGAGCGCGCCGGACTTGCCGATGACGCGGTGGCAGGGCACGACGAAGGAAATCGGGTTCTTGCCGACGGCCGCCCCCACCGCCCGCGCGGCGCTCGGCTTGCCGATCCGGCTCGCGACATCGCCATAGGTCGTTGCCCGGCCAACCGGAATGCGCAGCAGCGTCTCCCAGACCCGGACCTCGAAATCCGTGCCGATCAGCACCACCCGCAAAGGCGTCTCCTCGCACCACGCCTTCGGATCGAAGACACGGGCAGCGTAGGGGCGCGTCGTGGCCGGGTCGAAGTGGTAATCGGCATGGGGCCAGCGCCGCATCATGTCGGCCAGCGCCTCCGCCCGCCCGCCGATGGCCTTGCCGCCATCGACGCTGGTCGAGACCCAGCCGAGGCCGGCGAGGCCGCGTTCGGTCGCGACGATCAGCGCTTCCCCGAAGGGCGAGGCATGGAAGCCATAGGACATCTTCAGCCCGCCGCCGCCGGCCTTCCATTCGCCCGGCGACATCGCCTCATGGGTGACGAAGAGATCGTGCAGCCGGCCCGGTCCCGACAGACCGACCTCATAGCTGGTGTCAAGGATGCTGGCCGAGGCGCCGAGCAGGCCCTTGGCATGATCGAGCGTGATCGCCTGCAGGAAGGCCTTCGGGGTGAGGCCGCACCAGCGCCGGAAGAGATGGTGCACGTCGGTCGGGGTCGCGCCAGCTGCATCGGCGATCGCCTCGATCGTCGGCTGCTCGCGCCACCGCTCCGTGATGAAGGCCAGGATCTTGCGCACCGTGTCGTAGTCGGAGCCTGGCGCTGCCATCGGGAAATCGCCTTCGGCCGGCATCGCCTCGGTGGCGCGGGCCAGCACGGCGTTGGAGAAACGGGTCGGCGTCATCGCGGTTTTCATGGAGCCATGGACATTCATCGTCGTGAACCTCGCATCATTCGTCATGACGCGAAATTAGGTCCGGCACCATGCGGACTCCACCCGAAAGCTGGCAAGTCGCACCGTCCGGCTCGCGAACTGCGCTGCTCGTCACAGAGGACGGCTATCCCTGGGGCTCCGGGGCGGGCATTCTCCGGCAGCATCGCGGCCGACGCCGCTGCTGATCACAGCCAGGGGAACACCGACATGTCTACCGCACCGCTCGCTGCTGACGGCATCGTGCCGTTCCCCTCGGATTTCCGCCTTCAGGAGATCGAGACCAACGGCACGACGATCCATGTCCGCGTCGGCGGCAAGGGGCCGGCCGTGGTCTTGCTGCACGGCTATGGCGAGACCGGCGACATGTGGGGGCCGCTCGCGACCGAGCTCGTCCGCGACCATACCGTCATCGTTCCCGATCTGCGCGGCATGGGCCTCTCCACCAAGCCCGAGGGGGGTTTCGACAAGAAAACCCAGGCCGGAGATGTCGCCGGCGTGCTCGACGCCCTGAAGGTCGGCAAGGCCGATCTGGTCACCCACGACATCGGCAACATGGTCGGCTACGCCTTTGCCGCCGCCTATCGCGACCGGGTGACGAAATTCGTCCTGATCGATGCGCCGCTGCCGGGCGTCGGCCCATGGGAGGAGATCCTCAAGAACCCGCTGCTTTGGCATTTCCGCTTCGGCGGGCCCGATATGGAGCGCCTCGTCGCCGGACGCGAGCGGATCTATCTGGACCGCTTCTGGAACGAGTTCTCGGCCACGCCGAGCCGCTTCAGCGAGGCTTCACGCAGGCATTATGCCGCGCTCTACGCCCGGCCGGGCGCGATGCACGCGGGCTTTGCCCAGTTCGCCGCCTTCGACCAGGACGCGATCGACAACAAGGCGTTCCTGGCGGAGGGCAAGCTCACCATGCCCGTACTGGCGCTCGGCGGGGAGAAGTCCTTCGGGTTGACCATGGCCGAGGTGATGAAGTTCGCAGCCACCAATGTGCAGGGCGCGGTCGTGCCCGACTCGGGTCACTGGATCATGGAGGAGAACCCGACCGCGACGGTGAAGCTCGTCCGGACCTTTCTGGACGCCAGACCCTGAGGGAGGCTTACGCCGGGCCGAAATCGGCGCCGCGCCGCGCGCTGGCCAGCGCAGTGCCCAGCGCTTCGGCGAAGCCCTCGCGCTCGCCCGGCGACAATGCGGCGGCGACCGCGACGCTCTGCCCGCGCGAGACGAGGCTGAGCCGCAGCAGTCCGTAATCCTCGTCGTCCTGGCGCTCCAGCTTGGTCCACGCCGGGTTGAAGCGCCAGACCGCCTCGCGGCCATGATGCGAGACTTTTCGCAGCAGCACTTCGAGCGGCGTCACGATCACGCGCTCGAAGGCGCGGGCGTGGCGGAAATTGACGTGGAAGGCGATGAACAGCGCCAGCACGTCGATGCCGAAGAAGCCTGCCACCGGCCAGGCGCCGAGCACGATGAAGGGGATCGACGAGACGACGCTGCACAGGCAGACCAGCGTCATTACGATGCGAATGCCGTTCTGGCCGAGCGAGCGATGCGGCGTGATCGTCGCGTCGAAGACAGGGCGCTCGGCCGCCATATCAGGGCCTGCACCGCTCTCGCCTGAATCGGGCTTGCCGGGGATCATGGCCTCACTATAACGCGCCGATGACGCCAGAGAACAGGCCCAAACGCCGCGCCCCGGGCCCGGCCGGGATCACGAACGCGCGCGCCCGCGACGCGGCCGGAATCCGCGAGATCTTCGAGCGCTTCCGGTCCGCAGAACCCGAGCCGAAGGGCGAACTCGAACACGTCAATCCCTTCACCCTGCTGGTTGCGGTCGTGCTCTCGGCGCAGGCGACGGATGCGGGCGTCAACAAGGCGACGCGAAAGCTGTTCGAACTCGCCGATACCCCCCAAAAGATGCTGGGTCTCGGCGAGGATCGGGTGCGCGAACTGGTCAGGACGATCGGCCTGTTCCGGACCAAGGCGAAGAACGTGATCGCACTGAGCGAGAAACTGATCGCGCAGTTCGGCGGTGTGGTTCCGGGCAATCGCGAGGCGCTCGAAACCTTGCCCGGCGTCGGCCGCAAGACCGCCAATGTCGTGCTCAACATCGCCTTCGACGAAATCACTCACGCAGTCGATACCCATGTCTTCCGCGTTTCCAACCGGCTGCGCATCGCGCCGGGCTGGAACGTGCTTCAGGTCGAACTCGGCCTTGAGAAGGCCGTGCCGCGCGAATTCGGCAGGCACGCGCATCACTGGCTGATCCTGCATGGGCGCTACACCTGCAAGGCGCTGCGGCCCGAATGCGGCCACTGCCTGCTGAACGACCTGTGCGATTCTCCCGACAAACGGGTGGCGTGAGGCGGAACACGGTAGGATGGCTTCCGGCCACACCTCAGCATGACCTTGCGGCATCTCGCAAAATCGGCAACCATGGGTTGTCGTAACGCTCCGCTAACCATGTGGAGCACTGATTTGTAGCGTTGTGTAAAGGGGGGCGGCTGGTGCTGGATGCGGCGTCTTCGGTTCCGCGCGAGATCGCCTTTCTGACCCGGCATGGCGTTCCCGTCGAGGCGCTGGCGGCGGCGACGCGACAGGCGGAACGGTTGGGCGTCGAGCCGGCGCAGCAGCTCATCGCCTCGGGGCTGATCACCGAGGTCCGCTTCTATCGGGCGCTGGCCGCCGAACTGCGGCTGCCTTTCCACGACGGCCAGCTGAAGCTGCGGCCGGGCGGCAGCTATGGCGCGCTCCTGCGCGAAGGCGTCGCCGCGGTCGCTTCCGACACCATGGGCAGCCTGCGCTTCGTCATCGCGCCGACCGGCAAAGCGCTACGTGGTATGCTCGTCGCAGGGCTGGAGGGCCGCACGGATGTCGCGGTGACGACGCCTGAAGCCTTCGCGAACAGCCTGCGCGAGACCAATGGAGCCGCGCTCGCCTGCCATATCGCAGGGCTCGATGGAGCCGGAAAGGCTCGGCAAAGCGCACGCACGGGTTCCAGCCGCGGCCAGCGTATCGCGGCTGCCCTTTGCATCGGATTCGCCGCGTATTTCGGCGCCCGAGCCCCGCTGCAGACCTTTGCCGTTCTGGCGCTGCTGGTCGGGCCGGTCTTTCTGGGCATGATCGTGCTGCGGCTCGCAGCCGTGTTCGAGCCCGCAACGGCCGATCTCTGGCGGACGCATCGCTGGCGCGTCGATGACAGTCGCCTTCCGGTCTACACGGTCGCAGTCCCGCTGCGTCGCGAAGAGGCGGTTCTGACGCAGCTGATCGCGGCTCTGTGCGCCCTGGATTATCCGGCATTAGGTAGCAAGCTCACCAACTGCTGAGTCCGTTAACCATAGAGTGCCTGTGGATAACTTTCTGAGACTTCCCAATCTTGGCTTGGGCGCTTGCCTTGGCTGCCGACTCGACGTATGGGTTGACTCAAGGAGAGGCAGCCATGACTACGCTCCAAGAATTCTTACACGGCCGGATGAACGAGCTTGCAACCGACGATGCTAGCTTAAGGCGCAAGCTTGCGCTCAATGAACAAGAGCGAGAGCAGCTTCAAAAGGCTGCAAAAGCGGCAGGGCTGCACCTTAAGCCCATTACCGAAGCGCCGCCACCGCCGCCGGCTACTTATGTCTTGTCGGTCGGAACCTCCCAAGGGCGCGCGACTACCCAAGGGGTAGGCATGACAGTCTCGCGGCGGCCAATCCCCGAGAAGACGATTAAGGAAGCTGTGTTGGAAGTCCTTGGGGTTCTAGGCACAGGCCTTACAGCGTTGGATCTGTTGTCGGCCATCAACGCCAAATTCGATACTGACTACCCTAGGACTTCGCTGAGCCCGCAGTTGTCGCGGCTGAAGGCAGAGGGGAAAATTACCCGCTTGGGTAACTTGTGGAGTTTGGCGCCCGATGCGCCAGAAACGAATGAGCCCGCTCATCCAACGTCCGAGGGGACGAATGAGCGGGCTCAGGTTCCTGAAACCAACAGCACGACCGTGGAGCCGGTCGGGGAGGTGGCACATGAGAAGACGTTGACCGTCGACCCACTTGAATAACCACGCGGCGGCTCGGGTGTTCGCGCATCCGGGTCGCTCTGCGGGGGTAGATGGTCGGGCTAACGGTCTCCCACCAGCGAGCCCAGGGGTTCGTGTCCCCTTACCTCCACCACAGCGCCCGCTTTGCAGGTAACTGCAAAGTGGGCGCCCTTTATATAGCGAACCTAGGCAGGGGCGTCTAGCGCCTCAACGCTTTTCGTTGGCGGGGCGTAAGTGATTCCACTCGCTGTGAAATTGATCCCGCCGCCTTCGAGGGCGCGCCTCATCGCGTTTAAATTATTGGCGATTGGGACGCGACGCGCCTTCTCATAATCCCGCACGGTCGAAAGCGATACGCTTGCAGCGCTCGCTAGCTGATCTTGCGTCCAATCCAACCACCCGCGCGCGGCGCGGCTCTGTTCTGGCGACATACACGATGACTAGTGACAAAAAGTTTTTCAGTCAACCCCAACGAAAAGTGTTGACGTCGCTGATTTCCATGGATATCACTGATGTCAACGATATTCGTTGGCGTGGGCATGGCACAGCATTTCCTCCTTTCCGCAGCGGCCCGCACCCTCTCTTTGGTGACGGTCGCCCGCATGTCGGACGACGAAGCGCATAGCGCCTTTCGCCAGATCCGTTGGTGCGACACTGGCGGCGAGCCGGTTTGCCCGCGTTGCAACTGCGGTGCGGTCTACACGTTCAAGACCCGCAAGCTCTACAAGTGCAAAGCCTGCACGCACCAGTTCTCGGTCACGTCTGGTACGATCTTCGCCAGCCGCAAACTGGCTATCCGCGACTACCTCCTGGCCATCGCGATCTTCGTCAACGGCGCCAAGGGCCATTCGGCCTTGCAGCTCTCCCGCGACATCAACGTCCAGTACAAGACGGCCTTCGTCTTGACGCACAAGCTGCGCGAGGCGATGTCCGCCGAAATGGCCGACATGACTGTCTCGGGTGAGGTCGAGATCGACGGCGCCTATTTCGGTGGTCACGTTCGCCCGGCCAACTTCAAAGAGAACCGCGTCGATCGCCGTCTCGCCAAGAACCAGAACGGCAAGCGCCGCGTCGTGGTCATCATGCGCGAGCGCGCCGGTCGCACGTTGCCATTCGTATTTAAGTCTGAGGGCGCCTCGCTGGCGACCATCGGCCGACGCGTGCACCCCTCGGCTACGGTTCACGCTGACGAGGCGTTGCATTGGGATGAGCTTCACACGTTCTATCTGACGAAGCGCATCAACCACAGCGAGGCCTATTCGGACGGCCAATCCTGCACCAACATGGCGGAAAGCTTTTTCTCCCGCCTGCGTCGCGCCGAGATCGGCACGCATCACCACATCGCCGGCCCGTACCTCAACGCCTACTCGTCAGAAATGGCGTGGCGCGAAGATCACCGTCGTGTCAGCAATGGCGAACAGTACCTGATGATCGCGAGCGCGGCGCTCGCGCACCCCGTCAGCCGGCTGTGGAAAGGCTATTGGCAGCGCCGCACGGGTTGACATTTGCCCGGGGGGATTCCCAGGCGAATCACGCCGTGTTACCTTCAGCTAAATGAAGCGATTTGTACCCAATATTCCGGAATGGTTTGAACCGCGCCGAGCGGCGCAGGTGACGGCGTTTTTTGCGCTTAAATCCGGTGGCAAAATCAACATTCTTAAGGCGACCAAGCTCGTCTACCTGTCTGACCGGCTCAGTATGTCCCGACGCGATCACCCGATTACGGGGGACAATTTCGTTTCGATGCCGTTTGGACCCGTCAATACGTTTACTTACAGCTACATGGACGGGGCAGCTCACTCCGACGCTTGGACGGAATTCGTAGCGCCGCGAAACGGCAACGAGCTTGAGCTGACCAAGAGGATTGATATTGGCGATCTTGACGAGCTGAGCCGGTCAGACCTCAAAATTCTTGACGATACGTGGGAGGAATTCAAAGAGGTAGATCGCTTTGAATTAGCCGAGTGGACGCATAGATATTGCCCTGAGTGGAGAGACCCTGGCGGCTCCTCTATACCAATCGATTTTTCGACGGTTTTCAAAAACTTGAGCAAAGAATCGCCTGCTGAACTGGCAGATGACATCCAAGCCGAGAGAGAACTGTTTATTCATCTCGCCGGTAAGTGATGTCATATAAGCCGTATCAAGGCGCAACGCTGCTGATACCTTATAACAACGTCCCTCATCTATTTTTCGTTCTCAACGAGCCATGCAAGGATGGCTTCTGCCTCCTAGTAATGGTGACATCAATAAATCCTAAGAAGTTACACGACGGCGCATGCGTTTTGCAGGCTGGTGATCACCCATTTGTCGTTCATCCAAGCTACTTGCTGTATCGTCTTGCGACTCAATCGCCGGCGCATCACATTCAGAAGATGGTCGATAAGAAGTATTATGTTCCTAAAGAAGACTTGAGCAAAGCTGTCCTTGAGAGGGTCATTAATGGACTATGGTCTTCCGATGATACAAGGCCTTCGATGCTTAGGTATGCAAAGGGCATTGGCCTAGAGCTTGATCCCAGTCCATAACCGTACGCCATCGCGCTTACCCTCTGAGACGATCAGCCCGCGCTTAAGCCGCATGCTCAACGTCTGCACGACGCGATGCGCGACGGTACTGCGAAGCACCTTGTCGCTTTCGTCCATGCCCTTCGCGCGCATCACTCGCAGCGCCAACTCGCGCGTGTCCAGAGGCGATTCGATCGCCAGCGCCTCATGGCAGAGCTTCCCGATCTCGCGGGGCCTGAACAGCCTTCCTATGTCCATGTAGACCGGGAATTGAAGCGGCTCGTCTCCCACCTCGAATAGCCGGATCGTCGCGGCGATATGGGCCAGGTCGCGGCGTGCTGTCTCTAGCTTGTCCTCATACGCCTTGATCGCGTCGTTGATGGCGTCGCGGCGGCGGCGAAGGGTGAGGAGAACGTTGGGGTCCGACATCAGAAAACACTAGACCAACGGAAAACGTTGGCATACGTTCTCTTAGGTGAGCTTGCTACCCAATGCCGGGATTATCCGCCGGCGAAGCTGGATATCCGCCTGCTTGTCGAGGAAGACGATGCCGGCCTGCGCGCGGCACTGCTACGTTTTGGACTTCCCGCCCATGTCGCCACCGTCATCGTGCCTCCCGGCGCGCCGCGCACCAAACCGCGTGCGCTCAACCTGGCGCTGCTCGAGGCGCGCGGCACGCTGTTCACGATCTTCGACGCGGAAGACATCCCCGAGCCGCGGCAGCTGCGGCTGGCGGCGGCGCGCTTCCTGAACGCACCGTCTGAACTCGCCTGCCTGCAGGCCAGGCTCGTCATCGACAATCCGGGAGACGGTCCGCTCCCGGCGCTGTTTGCTCTCGAATATGCCGGGTTGTTCGAGGTGATCAATCCCGGCCTGCTGCGCTGCCAGCTTCCGATCATGCTGGGCGGCACCTCGAACCATTTCCGGACGGAGGCCGTGCGCGCGGTCGGCGGCTGGGATGCCTGGAACGTGACGGAAGATGCCGATCTCGCCTTGCGGCTGGCGCGGGCAGGCTACCGCATGGACGACCTGCCGTCGCGAACCTGGGAAGAGGCGCCGATCACCCTGTCGGCCTGGTTCAGACAGCGCTCGCGCTGGATCAAGGGCTATATCCAGACGCTGGTCACGCATTTGCGCGACCCCGTGACGCTGCTGCGCGAGGCCGGCATCGTCCCGACGCTGACCTTCCTTGCCTTGGCGCTTGGCAGTGTCTTCACCGCCTTGGGCTACCCGGTCTTCGCCGCCGCACTGGTCGTGGCCTGGCATGACGGCTCCTTCCTGCGGCCGGATGGCCCGGTTGGCAGCCTGGCTTCGGCGCTGGCGCTGGTCGTCTCGGTGTCCGGCGTCTTCGCATTGTTTCTGCCGCCAGCCCTCGGCGCGCTGCGGCACGGGGCGCCGCGCCTGTTGCTATGGCTGCCGCTGCTGCCGCTCTACTATGGACTGGTCTCGATCGCGGCCTGGATCGCGCTTTACGACTATGTCCGGCGCCCTCACGCCTGGAACAAGACCACGCACGGGCTGAAGCGGAGTTCGACCTATCGGCCGCTCACAGATGCCGCAGCCATTCCGCTGCCGCCTCGGCCGGCGGCCGCTCGATATTGAAGGCGCCGACGAAGCCGCCCTCCTTGTCCATCAGATAGACCAGGGCCGTGTGGTCCATGGTGTAGTCGCCATCCTTGAGCGGCACCTTCTTGGCATAGGCGCGATAGGCCTTGATTGTGGCGTCCACCGCCGCCCTGTCGCCGGTCAGCCCGATGATCCGCGGGTCGAAGCTGCCGAGATAGTTCTTCATCACCTCCGGCGTGTCGCGCTCGGGATCGACGCTGACGAAGAGCGCCTTGAGCTTTCCGCCCTTGGTTCCGGCGGCGCGCAGCGCCTCGGAAATCTCAAACAGCTTGGTCGGGCAGATGTCGGGGCAATGGGTGAAGCCGAAGAAGACCAGGAAGGGCGCGCCGCGCAGATCCCGGTCGGTCAGGGCCTTGCCCTCCTGGGTGGTCAGGGTGAACGGCCCGCCGACGCTGGCGACGCCGCTCTGCCCGGTACGCGGCGGCGAGAAGGTAACGAATGCCGCGGCGGCAAGCGCAAGCGCGCCGAGCAGGAAAACGACGAGCGGAAGGACGAGACGGCGGTTCACGGTCGGAATATCCTGATGGCGGCGAGACGGCCGATGTGGTGGTGGTTCAGAAACAGGCGATCAGGGCGGCGATGAGACCGTCGGTGAAAAGCCGGTCGCCCTCGCGCCACCACAGCAGCAAGCCGGCCGCCAGCAGCGAGAAGGCACCAATAGAAAGCAGCGCGATGCTCATGCGCGAGGGCGCCGGATGAGCCGCGTCCTGTCTGTCGTTGACCTGCGTCATAGCAAGATCATAGGCGCTCGCGCCGGAAGCAGGAAGTGCGTCCGTGACGCAGGCCTCGCTCCGCGCGTGAAGGTGGGTGCGGCATTCCTTCGAGCCGACCGACGAGTCAACGATCGCGCCGGCTACCTTGTTCGCATCATCGGCCGTAAGACGGCATCAGATGACAACGTCAACAGACCCGCACCCTCCCCATCCGGGATCGACACTTAAATCTGGGATCGCAAGAGGCTCGCGAGCCAATCAGTCAGTCTCTCGCCAGTGGATCTTTGTTGCCACTGTGTGTTTGTGTAGAGCGTCGAGCGCGCGATATCGGCTTTGAAGATTTCAATTTGATGGCCAGCGAACCGCTTATCGTAGAAATTGATATTGGCCTCGTCGTTCAAGCGGAGGGCGCGCTCGTCGAT
Source organism: Bosea sp. PAMC 26642 (assembly GCF_001562255.1). Taxonomy (NCBI): domain Bacteria; kingdom Pseudomonadati; phylum Pseudomonadota; class Alphaproteobacteria; order Hyphomicrobiales; family Alloboseaceae; genus Allobosea; species Allobosea sp. PAMC 26642. The sequence continues at coordinate 4,154,990 of NZ_CP014301.1, forward strand.
GTTCGTGGATCCCACCGAGGTCCAGACATCATCGACGATGATGAGCTTGCAGTGATACATCGTCGGATCGAATTCGTAGATTTTGATTCCGGCGTCGAGCATTTCTCCCCAGAAATGCCGTGACGCCTTCTGGACGACGCGCGCATCCGTCCTGTGGCCAGGCACGATGATTTCGATGTCGACGCCGCGCTGCCTCGCTTCCAGCAATTGCCGCCGCGTGATGGCGTCCGGAACGAAGTAAGGGGTGGCAATTCGAACGGTCTTCTCGGCGGCGGCGAGCGCCGTCATCAGCATGAGATGCATGGCATTGCGCTGATGCGTCGAGCTCACGACGACCTGCGCATCCTGCTCGCCATCGGGTTTGATGGCCGGGAAGAACCGGTCCCCCATCAGTAATTCGCCGGTAGCCTCGATCCAGTGCTCCGCAAACGCTGCCTGCAGTTCCGAAACAACGGGGCCTTCGAGGCGATAGTGATTGTCGCGCCATTCGGCCGCCGTCCGGGCATCACCGTTCCATTCGTCTCCGATTCCGACGCCGCCGGTAAAACCAATCCGTCCATCGACGATCAGGAGCTTGCGGTGGGTTCGGTTGTTGATCCGGTCCAGCGTGTTCCACTTGACGGGCCGGAACTTGACCAATTCGACGCCGGCCGTCTGCATCCGCCGGATAAGACTATCCTCCATCGGGACGCTGCCGACCCAATCGAGCAGAACCTTGACGCTGACGCCGTCGCGCGCCTTTTGAGAAAGCACATCCGCAAATTGATCCGCGATATCGCCTCGCCAGTAGATGTACGTTTCGAAAGTGATTGTGTTCTTGGCGTTTCGAACAGCTTGAAGCATCGACGGAAAAATCTGGTTTCCGTTGACGAGCGTCTCCACCCTGTTGCCGGGAACGGTGTTGGAGCCGAATAACGCGCCCATCGAGATTTTGAACTGGGGGTCGGAGGATGCAAGATGGTGAGGCAGCGGCTGTTGCAGCTCTCGCCGCTCAGGCATCAGGTTGGCAACGATCAGCCAAACGGCCACGCCGGCAGCGGCTGACAGAACCGCGATGGCAAGCGGATGTTTGGCAATTTTCATGCGGCCCCCGCCAGCGACGTCCCACAGAACACGACTGCGTCACGAAGGTTCCCATACTGGCGCGAGTTTTGCTGGAGATCCGGGCGTCGACAGGGACATCACCATTGATCCGGAGCCGCACACATGGATGCCTTTACGATGGTCGTTCTCGCTTGCGTTTCGGGCGAGATGAAATGCACGTCGGCCCGCATAAGCGATAGTACCTTCACGACCGCCGACGCCTGCGAAGCACGAGTCGATGAGATCGTCGGTTCGATGACCAGCCAGTTTGCGAAAAGGCCGGAGTTCAAGGGCCGGCAGGTGACTTACGATATTTCATGCATGAACAAGCAACAGCTTTGGGCCACGCTCGGGATTGCAGAATCCCAGACGTGACTCGGTCGGCAGCCGTCCCAACGGAATTTGCTCGGCGTAGTCGAGCACGTCGCCATGGATTCAGAAGACAGGGCAAGCATCGTCAAAGGTAACGATGGCGCCTTCTCTGTCATTGCAATAGCCACCAGACGAGCCAGGCAAGTGCGGCGAGCCACATGATCATGAACGCCGCCAACGACCCCAGAAGCAGTTTTTCGACTGTACGCGGGTCGATGTCATCGGGCGGCACGTCGTCTGTCGCAGGTGCAGGAGGCACCTCGTCTATGATCAGCATCGACATATGTTTCCAAGCCAGTTCACCCCCCGGCCGAAGCGCTGCCGGCAACGCGCAATTGGGCATGTCGCCGGCAGCGAGCGGGGATGCTAATTGATGACCTGCACGATGCGTCGGGTCTGAGGGTCGACGAGAACGGTGCGGTTGTTCACGACGGTGTACCGATACTGGGTCTCCCCATATTCACGGGGCACTTCGCGGTATTGGATACCCTGGGGCGGCAGCACCGCGCCGACAGCTACCGGTTCGGCGTAAGCATATGACGGCACGTTTTGCTGGACGACATATTGCTGGAACTTTGGCGTGTTGTCTCCGATGATGGCACCAACGACGGCTCCGCCGACACCACCCACAACCGCCCCGATCGGACCGCCGACGATCGCGCCGCCAACAGCGCCGGTTGCAGCTCCGCCGAGGGCACCCCCCTGTGCCGCAGGAGCATTCTGAGCCAATGCGGCTGCGGGAAGAAACATCACCGCGGCAACGACAGCAATTTTCTTGAACATGGTATAATCTCCCAGGTGATTCCGGTTACGGGTGGATCCCGCGCTCGGTTCAACGGTTGGGTAAACACACGTTGCCAGCCAATGTTCCTTCAGTATGGGATCTTTGAAAGGTATCTATACTCGAATTATCTGTTAACTGTTCATATTAAATTCAGAAACAGCGTATTCGCGCAGAAATTGCAGCGTCAGGTTGCAGGTTGGGAGGCGGCCGGCGCCGCCGATTTTGAAAGAATCCGGCTCGGCAAACAGGTGCGCATCGCGGCCTCGGCTGGCGGGCCTTCCGCGCGGTCTCACTGCGGAACATCCGCCGTCTTCGATGGTTCGACATGCACCACGGGGGCCCGCCATGACAATCCGTCAAACACTTGTACGACTTACGATCGCCGGGACGTTGTTATCGCCGCACGCTGCATCGGCAGAAAGGCTGACGGCGATAGTGCGGGAGCATGCAATGCCGATCGCCCTTGGCGGGCTCCTGCTCGAACAGCAGGCTTCGAACGGCAAAACCGCCCCGCCCGAGCAGAATGTGGTGGTTCTCCCGTCTGAGCCTTCCAAATCGACCCCTGCCGCAATTCGTAAGGTCAGGATCGTTTATCCGGCGCCTGCAAACCCATGAGCGCGCGCAAAGGCCTTTATGCGGGAGCGCTCACATCCGGACAGTTGCAGCGTCCAGTCGTCAGCTCACTGTCGCTCTCCCGCCGCAGAGCACTTGCGCTGCTCCTTTCCTCGTCGGCCGTGGGGCTGACCCCGGCTATCGCATTCGCAGCGCCGGGCGATAATCCGGCGCAAAAGAGCTTTGGGTACGAAGATGTGGTCAACCAGGCGCGCACCCTTGGTGAGCGGCCCTTCGATGCGGAAGGACTTGCCGTCCCAGCCGAACTCTCAAAGTTGACCTATGACAGCTACAGGGAAATTCGGTTTCGCCGGGACAAAGCCTTATGGCGCGACGGTGGGTCGGACTTCCGCCTTCTGCCTTTCCATCTCGGCTTCCTGCACAACAAACCGGTTCAAATTCACATCATTCGATATGGCGCTGCATTGCCGATACCGTTCACGACGTCTCTCTTCGAGTACGGCAAGGTGCCGGTGCCAAAGCAGTTGTCGCCGAGCCTGGGCTTTGCTGGCTTCGCAGTCACCACCAATCTGAACGATCCGAACGTTCAGGACGAGGTCATTTCGTTTCTGGGAGCGAGCTACTTCCGCTTGATCGGACGTGCCCAGCGCTACGGGCTTTCCGCGCGTTCGCTCGCCATGGATGTCGGTGGCAAACAGCCCGAGGAATTTCCGTTTCTGCGCTCGATTTGGCTGGAAGAGCCGTCGCGCGACAGCACGCAACTCGTGATTTATGCCCTGCTGGATTCCCCTTCAGTCTCGGGAGCCTATCGTTTCGTCGTGACGCCCGGCAAGGAGACGAATGTCGAGGTGACCGCGACGATCGTGCCCCGGACGAGCATCGCTCGTCTCGGCATCGCGCCGCTGACCTCGATGTTTCTGGCTGGCGAAGGCGATCTTGGGCAGCGAACAGATTTCCGGCCTGAGATACACGACTCGGACGGCTTGATGATGCAGACCGGCAGCGGCGAATGGATCTGGCGTCCGATCAAGAACCCGAAATCGCTTCGCATCTCGAGTTTCGGTGATCGCAACCCTCGCGGATTCGGGCTGATGCAGCGGGATCGCGAATTCGGCCACTACCAGGATCTCGAAGCTCACTATCATGCGCGCCCCGGCTATTGGGTCGAACCTGATGGTGACTGGGGTGAAGGGCGCGTCGATCTGATCGAAATTCCGACGGACGGCGAGGCTTTCGACAACGTCGTCGCCTGCTGGACACCCCAGACCCCCTTGCCGGTCGGCCAGCCGACAGAATTCCGCTACCGGATTTCCGCTCTTTCGACGACCGGGCACCTTCACCCATACGCACAGACCAAAAACAGCTTCAGCGGCGCAGATATCGAGGACGATCAGGTCGGTGAAATAGGAAAGAAGCGCTTCATCATCGATTTTGCCGGCGGAGATTTGGCTTATTATGTGAGTGATCCTGCGCGCGTCGAAATCGCGGCATCGACCACGACCGGCACGGTCGTATCCACCATTCTCATCGCCAACCCGGAGATCAAAGGATTCCGCGCCATCATCGATGCAACGCTTCCAAATGGGCAAACTGCGGAATTGCGGATTTATCTGAAATCGCGCGGTCGCACGCTCTCTGAAACCTGGACCAGTACATGGTCTGTCCCGCAACCAGGTCCCGTCCAACCGGCAAGTTCAGCCAAGAATTGAGAATTTCAACTATCGGGTTCGACGATTTCTCTAAGTATATCTGAGCGAGTTTCCATCAAACGATGCAAGCCGTTCAGCCAGAGAGAAAACGACATCGCCATCGAGGCTTCTTGGGTGGAGAATACCCGTCAGCCCTTCGTCGGTGAGAGCGCTTTCGAGCGCGGATGACCGCACGAAGCCCTTCATCGGCGAGCCCGCGAAAGTGCGATGGAGACAAGACTGCGAGCCGAGAACGCGAATGTCTCGATGTCGTCGGTCGCGTCGTATGCGTTCGAACGTGGCGCCGATTGCGGCCCTGTCGCCTTCCAGGAGTTGGATAAACGTCTGCCCGTCGAAGATGAGACAGCCTGAAATATCGGACGCCGCATTGCTGCGCTGAGCCGTCGAAAGGATGTCGCGATAGGTCGCTTGAGGGCTGGTGATCCGCCCAGGCGTATGGGTCGAAGCGTAAATCAGCTGAACGATCGGGAACTCATTCATGTCGGGCGTCCACCGATGTGGAAGACAACGACGTCTTCTTTGATCGCGCCTGCCAAACAGTCGACATCAAGCCGTATCTGAGACTGCGCCGATGATGATAAGACAAAAGGCAGCTTCCAATGCTTTGACCTGAGGAAGAAAGGAGCCCACCGGGTTGGGTGGGCTCCTCACTGATCATTCGATAATCTGCACGATCCGGCGGGTCTTCGGCTCGACCAGGACGGTCTGGTCGTTGACCACGGTGTAGCGATATTCGGTCTTGCCGTAGCGAGCCGGAACCTCGCGATAGGTGACCGTGTCGGGCAAAGTCGCGCCGACCACGACCTTCTCGCGATAAGCCACCGAAGGCACCTTCTGCTCCTTCACATAGGTGCGGAACTCGGTACGCTGATCCCCGGCGATACCGCCGACTATTGCGCCGGCAGCCGCACCACCGACAGCACCCACGGCTGCCCCGGCAGGTCCGCCGACGATCGCGCCGCCGACAGCGCCTGTGGCTGCGCCGCTCGCGGCTCCACCGGCTGCGCCCGAGTTCGATTGCGAAAATGCCGTCGCCGGAATGACGGCGAGAGCGGCGATCAGAGCAAGATTCTTGATCATGGTTCTTCTCCCTTTCATGGCCCCTGCCGAAGAACTAAACTGCCAGATGGAGTGGCTGTTCCATGAATAGCCGTTCATAATGAATGACTTAGCACGTGTATTCACCGAGGCGTTTTCCCTTGAGTTGTATCCCCGCGGCAGCTGCCTTGCCCGGCTGTCCGGTTCAAAGGTGGTTCGAGCGAAGGAGCCTCGGAACGACAGTTTCCAGGGTGAAGGTCTCATTCACGGGATCGACGCAGCGACTGACGATGCGACTGAGCGCATAGCCGGGGAACTATCCGGGTGTCCGCTGCTTTGCATCATACGGGAAGCGCGAGGATGCGACATGCCACGATATTTCATCGATACGGACGACGATGAGACGCTGGTTATCGACGACGAGGGCATGGATCTGCCCGATCATGGCGCCGCCCGTTGGCAGGCCCTGGACGCGCTTCCAGACATGGCACGGGACAAGATGCCCGACGGCGACAACCGGACCTTCCGGGTGTGCGCGCGCGACGAGCGCGGTAAAGTTGTTTATTCTGCTGAAATGAAGCTGCAGGGCGGCTCATCCAACGCGCAATGGCCAGGCTGCGAGTGACGCGACGGGAGGAGCAGCCTCAGCTTGCATCACCGCGATACGCAGCCTTAGCCTTTGATAGAGGATAGGCGATCGGTGGCTGAAGGCCGACCACATTAGGGCGCCAGCGGCGGCCGTTACGTGAACATGTCAGGTGCGGGGAGCGAACGTCGCCTGGATTAGGCTCTGACGTAGCTACTCCCACCGCTGCCGTTTTCAGGTCGATCTAACTCATTGAAATGTTGGAGCGGGCGATCGGGATCGAACCGACGACATTCAGCTTGGGAATCATAATGTATAATTGATATTAGCCCTATTTGGCCCGAGAAATGGCCATTTCGTTATGATAACTTCGCAAAAGACCCTAAAATCCCTTGTGCTTTCTCTGTAGGCTTGTAGCTGTGACGTAGCTGGCTTGGGGTAGGGAAAGCTATGACGAAGCGGAGCTCCGTTCGGATTACGAAGCGTGTGGTCGATGAACTCACGCCCGGGACAGACATCTGGGATGCCGAGGTGAAAGGCTTCGGCGTTCGCGCGCAAGCTAATAGCAAAGCCTACGTTCTGAAAACAGCGATCCTGGGCCGGCAGCGATGGATTACCATTGGAAGACATGGATCACCGTGGACGCCCGATGCCGCTCGTTCTGAGGCGTTGCGGCTGCTAGGAGAGATCGTACAGGGCCACGACCCGACGGAGGACAAATTCGCCGATAAGATCCGCATCGACGAACTGTGTCGTCGATATCTCGAACAATATGCCATCCCAAAAAAGAAGGCATCAAGCGTCGCTCTTGATAGCAAAAACATAGCGAACCATGTCATTCCGCTGATGGGGAATAAGTTCGCTGATTTGATTAAATCGAGCGATATCGAGGTCTTCAAGAATGCGGTGAAGGCCGGCAAGACGGCTCCAAAAAATCCTCGTCTCAAAAGGAGACAACAAGGCGGCGGGATTGTTGTCAGAGGCGGGCCTGGCGTTGCTAATCGATGCCTGACGCTGCTTCATACAATCTTTAACGTCGCAGAACGTTGGGGTATCCGCCCGAAAGGCAGCAATCCTGTCAAAGACGTGACGCGGTACCGGGAAGCGCCAAAGGAGCGCTATCTAACGGGCGATGAGTTTCTCCGGTTGGGATCGGTACTCGATCAATTTGAGAAGGACGGGCTCGAATCAATCTACGCCATCGCGGCTATTCGTCTGCTAACGCTATCGGGTGCACGGTTGAGCGAAGTCCTGACGCTTCGATGGGAGCACGTCCAGCTCGATCGCCGACGGTTGCGGCTGCCCGATTCCAAGACAGGAGCCAAGACAATCGAACTCGCGGCGGCAGCTATCGAGCTTCTCAAAACGATTCCACGGCTTGCGGACAACCCTTTTGTGATCGTGGGCCGACGTCATGGCTGCCATTTGGTCGATCTCCAAAGACCGTGGCAGCGCATCCGGAAAGAGGCGGGACTGTCGGATGTCCGGATACACGACCTTCGACACAGCTTCGCCTCGTTGGCGATCCGCAACGGCGTCTCGATCCAGGTCATCGGCAAGCTGCTTGGCCACCGCAGCAGCGAGACAACGCTCCGATATGCCCATTTGGCTGACAGCTACGTTGCGGCGGAGAGCGAGAAGATCGGCAATTTGCTTTCATCGGCGCTGGGCTCAAAGCCGACCGTTGCCGACTCGAACTGAAGCGCCGGACCTCGTTTTTGGGCCCGATCGCGTTCACCGCATAGAAACCCTAAAGGTGTGGCGGCGCGGGCACATTTATAAAAGCCCTGTTCCAAGCGTTCAGAGCGTCAGCATTAAGAAATTGCCGCGAGCGGCTACCCCGGTACAGGGCACAGCAGTTTCTTAAACGTCGAAATCGAATTAAGTGAAGAATTAGGATTGTTGACGGGCTTACGGCTGTTGGGCATGCTGTTTTCACTTCAGCACGAAGGAGTTCATTGTCGATTTCGAGGAGATTTTTGTTATGATAATTCAATTGCTGTCACCAGAGGATACGGCCAAAGCCCTGTGCATTAGCACGAAGACGCTTGAGGCCATGCGGTTGCGCGGGAACGGCCCGAAATGGGCCCGAGTTTCTAAACGCAGGATCGCTTATAGGCAGGAAGACCTCCGGGAGTGGATAGACCGGCGAATCTATTCGTCCACTTCCGAGTATGGTCGCGATTCCTAGCGTTTGCACGGCTCAGCCCAGGCGCTTTGGCCAGCCAGCAAATCCACAAATCATCACTATATGGGCTGCGCTCTCATCTGAGCGCAGCCGTTCGCATCGCTATGATTAGTTATGATGAGATACAAGAAGATACTTGACAAAGCGTCGGGAATGTGAAATAATTATCTTATAAGTGAAGTATACGTCAATTAATTCTTGACAGCGACGCCGTTTCGCCCTACAATTAAAAGATAAACAACAGCATTTACGCTGATGTTGATGGGCAAATTTTCAAATAAATAATGAAAACATATTTTTGTCTCATAGTCGAACCAGGGGGAGATGCGAGATTCTACAAAATTTACAAAATACTTATTGCCAAGCAATAGGTATGGTTTGACATGCAAAGTTTCAGGAGTACATAATTGCATAACACAAATTTTACACAAGATAGATTTTCAAGCGACATATTTAATACGATTAAATCAGTCTATTACGATTATTGGCAAATAGACGAATCTGCATATCCAATCGCAGATCATACCGTATTCATTACGTACCGTAGGTTCGATCTTCATTCGCCGAACGATTCATTCTTGCGAGGCTTTGAACGATGGAGTCGAGGCTTTATTAGATCATTGGCATCGCAGCGGGCCGACCGGATTTGGGCTTACGAACGTCAACCTGTCGGAATTTATGCGATGGACTATGATGGTAGTCGTTGTGGACGAGGCGTTAGTTCTAAGGTCGGTCCACATATCCATTCATTGTGGGTCTTACATCCCGAAACCAAGGCCATGATCGCTGATCAGCTGCGATTGACCCAAATGCAGTTGTCTGGAGGCTCCGCATCAGCTGCTGGTGATAACACTTCGTCCTATAACGGAATTATGGCCAACAATCGTGGATTTCATTGGGAATGGTTCGATCCCAAGAAATCGATCCGGGACGTCATCCATTACAGCGTGAAGGGCATCATGCACGCAAACGGGTTTTATCCCGGCGGCAACGACGAATGGGGTCCCTTGGGTCCTAACGCTTCAATTCCCTTCAGATTCCCCGTTCAGACGCCCTCGCCTTTCGTCATGCCCGAGATGGCGAAGTCAGTGAAAACCGGGCAACTTCAGCACTGAATTAAGATCACGATCCTCATGATGCGTTTCTACCAAGGAGCGCATCATGGTTGATCTGGCAGTCGAGGTGCGGATCTCACAGCGCCAAGTCAAACCTTCATTCGGTCGAGCGGGGCCGCTTTAATTTGACTGGCCACCACTGGAGCCGCCGTTGGTTCAGGCTTCTGGATAACGCATTTCATCGCTATGCTCGGCTCCGATCCGGCGTTCAGCATCAGGTATGATGTGGGTCTGACGCTGGCATCGTTGACCTTTGACATCGCGACCGCTTTTGGCGCTTCAGCCTTGCTCCGGGGCGAACCGGTAGATGCTTCATTATTGAACATGGTTCCTTAATTTTTAACGGTCATATATTTCACAGGAAAGCAGTGTAATTTTTGATATAGGGAAATGGTCCATGCGCCAGGTTGAAGCACTCGACCAACGTCTCGAATTCATGAAGCTCGACGCGGCCACTAGGAAGCGGATCAAGTCAGTCGAGGCCCAGATCCGGGAAGCTTTGCCTGCCGCACTAGGTGCCTTCTACAGCCAGCTCAAGGGCAATCCCGAGACCGCCAAGTTCTTCACAAGCGAGGCTCATATCGACGGGGCGAAGTCCCGGCAGACGAGCCACTGGGACCGGATCGCAAAAGGTGAATTCGACCAGGACTTCGTCTCGGCGGTCACCAAGGTCGGGCAGATCCACGCCCGCATCGGGCTTGAGCCGCGCTGGTACATCGGTGGCTACGCATTGATCCTGGAGCAGGTTCTCTCGCATGTGCTGAAAGCGAACTGGCCGAAGAATATGCTCGGGAGTGTCATGCCCGGAGCCGAGGACCGATCCGCGGAGGTGAGCGCGATTGTCAAAGCCGCACTTCTGGACATGGATTACGCGATCTCGGTCTACCTCGAAGCCTCGGAGGCGGCGCGCCTCAAATTGGAAGAGGAAGCGAAACGGGTCGAGAAGAGCAAGGCCGAGGAACGGGAGAAGGCGGTCGCCCATGTCACGACAGCGATGTCAGCCCTGGCAGACGGCGATCTGACCTACCGCATGCCCAGCGACATCCCCGTCGAGTACGCTGTCATCGGCGAGCAGTTTAATCGCGCCATGGAGCGCCTGGAAGGCATGATCGGCACGATCAAGGCCACCTCAACGCAGATTTCCGACTCCTCGAAGGAGATCAATGCAGGCGCCGAGGATCTCTCCCAGCGCACCGAGCAGCAGGCCTCCGCGCTCGAAGAGACCGCCGCCACTACCGAACAGCTCGCGGCTTCGGTCAAGGCTGCGTCTCAGTCGTCCAGCCAATCGGTCACACTCGCCGACGAGGCGTCACGCGTTGCCCAATCGGGCGGGGTCATCGTTCAGGATGCGATCGCCGCCATGGAGCGGATCGAACAAGCGTCGAAGAAGATTTCCGAGATCACAACGGTCATCGACGGCATCGCGTTCCAGACGAACCTGCTTGCGCTCAATGCGGCCGTCGAGGCTGCTCGCGCTGGCGATGCCGGCCGCGGCTTTGCGGTCGTGGCTGCCGAGGTCCGCACGCTCGCTCAACGCTCGGCCGACGCCGCCAAGGACATCACCGCCTTGATCGCCTCGTCCGACCAGCAGGTCTCGGACGGGGTCAAGCTCGTCAGGGAGGCCGGCAAGACATTGCGCGAGATCGTCGAAGCCTCGAACCGCGTCTCGCTAACGGTCAAGGAAATCTCGGCCGCATCTTCAGAGCAGGCCAACGGCATCGACGAAATGGCGCAGACAGTCAGCCATATGGACGGCATCACGCAGCAGAACGCCGCTCTCGCAGAGCAAAGCGCCGCATCGGCGATTACCCTCGACGATCAAATCAAGCGCCTCGACCAGTTGATGAGCCAATTCCGCATCAGCTCCGAGCATGCCAGCAATGTCCTGAAGCCGGTTCTGGCAGCCAAGGGACCTCGCCAGCTTCAGGATGTCGCTAAGGCTGCCTTCCGCGATCGCCCGGCCCCGCGCAAGGTCGCCGGCAGCCGCAGCGAGGTTGGCTGGTCAGAATTCTAAGCGGAGATGGCTGCGATTCACGGCGATCGTCAGAGGCATTCAAATGCCAGCTGCGCTAAACCTCCGGTGTACGGCACGAGGTGCATCGCCAATGGCAAGTGACACCTGACACGAGCGGGCCTCGGCGAGCAAAGCCGACTTGAGCATTGTAATAGGATCATAGTCCTATTACAATGCGTTTCGTTCGGAGCGCATTATGGTCGATCTGGCAGCCGCGGTTCAAAACCCATCAGTTACCGACGCGATCATACACTTTTACCGGGACTGGTGGCTCGCCAAATGCGGTGCGATCGTCGGCTACCTGGACTATTTGTTCGTTATGGAGTTCCTCAGCCTCGGCAGGCGGGATGTTGACGATAGGCAGAAGCCGGGGCACACATGCGTCGCACCGGCTACCACAGTCGCTGCAGGTAAATCTGCCAGAGCGTATGCGCCTGCGCGGTCAGCAAGAGGCAGGCTCCCATCGTGGTCACGGCGATTAGGCAGATCGACCGGGGATGACAACGCGATCTGCGACAAAGCCCATGACGACACTGCGGGCCGCCAGTCTGAGCAGACCAAGGCTGTTGATGGCAGCAATCTCGGAACGGCCCCAGCCCTCAGCAGTCCTTGATTGAAATGAAGAAGGCTGTCAGGCCATTCACGAGCACGCCCATCACCAAGGCCAGCGTGCGGGCGTCTGAGTCGACCACTAGCCAGCGGCGCGAGCCATCTAAAAGTCAGCGCGGCCATTTTCGCCTCGCATCATGTGTGGGGGCTGATGCGAGACTGCTGCGGCGGACAGCGCCTTTGCGCGAAAACGGCAGGAGCATTGAGACACGCTCGCGATAACGCCGGTAGTCGTCACCGAAGAGTGCGATCAGATCGCGCTCTTCCAGCATGATGCCGATCAGGATGTAGCCGGTCGTGACTGCCGCGAAGATCAGATGACCCTGGCTCATGACGGGCGTCGCCCAGAAGGCAATGATGAAGCCGAGATAGATCGGATGCCGAACGAGCTTGTAGAGGCCTGGCGTCCGGAAATCGGCCGCGGGCATGCTACGCCCGGAAAATCTCAGGAATACCTGCTTCAACCCGAAAAGCTCCAAATGGCTGATCATGAAGGTCGAAAGCAGTACGAGCAGCCAGCCGAACAGGGACAGCGCGGTCAGAGCGGCCGACAGCGTCGGGTCCGTCACGCTCCAAAGAAGTTGCGGCAAAGGCCGCCACTCCCACATCAAGAGTGCCAGGGCAGCCGTAGCGAGCAGGACATAGGTTGGCCGCTCAAGCGCAGGATCGATCCAACCCAGCGACCAGCGCTTGAACCATGAACGAGCCATAACGCTGTGCTGGAACGCGAAAAGCGTCAGCAATGCGAGGTCGATGAGGGCCGCCTGCACGATAGGCGTTGCCGATCCGTCATCAATCCCCTTCGGCACGAGAAGCCCGCCGACGAAGCCGACCGCATAGATGAAGGTTACGAAGAAGAAGGCATATGACAGGAGGCCATAGAGGAGGATAGTGGCCTTGCGCATGGCGAGTACCTCGGTCGGTTGCGATGAATAAATAGTCGGCCTGCGTCGCGCGCCATTGCGCGGTCGCAGTGCTTGGATACCGCGATCGAGCCCAGAACATCGCGATCAGCCTCGCAGGCACTGTTGTCTTCGGCAGAATTCCGTCAGGAATCTGTGATTGACATCACAGTCACCGGTAGCATCTGTTATGTTTTGTCAGCGTGTGTGCTTCCGAAATCACCCTTGCGGCGCAAGCTAATCCTGAAACTATATATTCCTTTTCGCCTGCGTAGACGCCCTTGTTGTTCGCACGAAGGCTCGGCCTTGCCGTTAGATTGTGGGCTCTGGCTGGCGTCGTCAGCGGCTCAAAGCCTAGACCTTCGCATTAATGAAAATCGATCAAACTGCCCGCTCAAAAAATCGAAGCCACGCTCGCATCGCGCCGCTGACCTCATAGTAGGCGTCGATCTCGTGAAATCCGAGCCTCTCGTAAAGCGCTATTGCTTCCGTTTGACGATGGCTCGTATCAAGCCGAATCGTGCGATACCCAATTTGTTCGGCGTCAGCTATGATCTGGGTCGCGAGGGCGACGCCAATCCCTTTCCCACGAAACTGGGCTGCAACGAACATGCGTTTCATTTCGCATCTGCCACCACCTAGAGCACGCAACGCTGCGCAGCCTGCCGGTGAGTTGCCTTCGTAAGCGACGTAAAGTCGGCCAGCCGGGGACGCGAATTTGCCTGGCAGTTCCGCTAGTTCTTTTTCAAATTCTACCTCATTGAAATAGCTATTGATGAGATCGAGGTCTTCGCGATGGCGTTCTCGGTGCCACTCGATGAACGAGCGCATCAGTGACCGTGAATTATCCAAATCGCCGGTTTCGGCAGCAATTTTGAGGAACATCGATTAACTCGTCTTTATTAGAATCGCAGGTGCTTGAACCGCTCGAATAGCGACCGAGAAAGACCATCCCTCCGCGGCCGCTCGCGATATTTTACCTGGCTGTGCCAGTCGACGGGCCGATTTCCGTCGTAACCTCAGTCACCAAATCGGCCGGGAATCCGCCTTCGCTGGCGTGCTTGTACACAATTTCTGCGCTGTCGGCTTCATGTAGGCAGTAGATTTTATCACCTGCCACATAACTCGTTACCCAATTATAGGGAACTCCCAGGCCAGCAACGACCGCGTTCGACTTCTGCGAAATGGCTTTAAGTTGGTCAGCATTAAGGGTGCTCGCGCCGGGGATATTTCTCTCGATCAAAAACTTGGGCATTGATGCGTTCCTTCATTGGTTTTACTCAATCCGAGCACTAATAAATAGGAACAATATCAGCTGACCCGCCACGGCAGAATTCCCTATATTTGCCGCGGTGTTCCCCCAAATATTGCCCAGGGACTTGTTGCCCTGCCGACAGATCGCCTATGACGCCACCGCTCAAAGCGGATGTGCGCAGACGGACGGAAAAACCTATACCTTGTCACGATCCGTTGTAGCGCGCTGTCACGTGGGTAACAGGCAGAACAGCGGATCTGGAGGAATCTCCTGGCATGACCACGATCATTTTCTCGCTTCCCTCACACAGGGCTTACCTCTAGTTCACCGCGGCATCTGCGGCTACATCTGAGGGAAACTACATGGTAATTATAGAACGAGATTCTTCCCTTGAACGTCTTCGATACTTGATGGAGTCTGCAAAGGAAGGCAGGGGACACCTTGTGGCGATAGTCGGCCCTGCGGGCGTTGGCAAATCCACGCTGGCGGCGGCAGCGCAAACCGTAGCAGACCCGGAAGGACGCGTGCTGTGGGGAGCATGCGATGACTTCGCCATCGCCGAGCCTTTAGGGGCAGTCAACGATCTTGCTCGGCAAGTAAAATGGGATATGCAGAGTGTCCTGAGACGAGATGGCCGCCTTGCTGCATTCTCCGAAGCATTTAGTCTGTTCAATAATACGGCAACTTATAACCTAATTGTCATTGAAGATATTCAATGGGCAGATGGCGCTACGCTTGACTTCATTCGTTATATGGGACGTCGCATCCGTAGCTCAAAAATCCTGCTGCTCATAACAGCGCGCAATGACGATACGAAATCACTGTCGAAACTTCGACACGCGCTTGCGGACATTCCCGCAGACAGAGCGGAGCGTATCGAGGTGCTGCCATTCAGCGAAAGCGGAGTCATTCAGCTCGCGGAGGCGCAGGCCCTTGACGGCAGAGAGATTCATAGAATCACCGGTGGTAACGCTTTCTTTGTAACGGAGCTACTCCGTGAAACGAAGAATAGCATGCCGGCTTCCGTTAGGGACGCGGTGCTCACGAGAGCCTCATATCTTCCATCCAATGGAAGAGACGCACTAAACGCAGTTTCTATTTTTCCAGCCGGCGTGGGACTTGCCATCGTAGAATCAGTGCTGAAAGCGGGCGCAATATTAGCCTTGGATATTTGTATCGACTACGGGCTTCTGCGTTGCATGGACGGCCAATATGCATTCCAACACGAAATTGCCCGTCAGGTCATTGAGCAAGCCTTGCCGATATCACGGCGGCGAGTTCTCAACACGGAAGCTTTGAAGGCGTTGCGATGCGTCGAGAACGCTCCGCTCGCTCAGCTTGTCCATCACGCGCGCGAAGCGAACGATATCGCTGCCGTGTGCGAGCTTGCACCGTTGGCTGCCGAGCAAGCAGCGAGCGTGAGTGCACACAGAGAGGCGGTGCGGCACTACGAGGCTGCGCTAACGCACGCGTCGTCGCTAGATGCCAATGTGCGCGCGGACCTCTACGAGCGATACGCCTTTGAATGCCATTTAATTGGAGAGATCGCGCGAGCGATCGTTGCTCAGAAAAGCGCATTGGCTCTTCGAATTTCATCCGGTGATCGGGCAAAGGAAGGCGACGGCCGGCGCTGGTTGTCGAGATTGAGCTATTTAGCTGGAAATCGCATTGACGCCGACCAATTTGGTCAAGAAGCGTTATCACTGTTGGAACCGTTGGGTCCAAGTCCGGAACTCGCGATGGCTTACTCCAATCTGTCGCATCTTGCCATGCTCGCCAGCGACGTTGAGTCGGCGTCGGCCTTCGGGAATAGAGCTTTGCAAATGTCCGAGCCATTGATCTGTGACAGGCCAGATATCCTCTGCCATGCGCTCAATAACGTTGGTAGCGCGATCCATTGGCACGATGCAGATAGCGGTAGATCCTACCTTGCGCGTAGCCTTGAGATTGCGCTCGCGAATGGCTTCCAGGACCATGCTGCACGTACGTTCACAAATCGATCCTGGCTTGAACTGAATCAGTTTCCAAACCGACATGCCGCGCGCTTTCTAGCCGATGGTATTTCCTATTGTACAGAGCACGATCTCGATACCTGGCGTGACTTCATGCGCGGCTACCTTACAGAATTTCTGATCCAACGTGGGCGCTGGGACGAAGCCCAACGCATTGCGTGCTCTGTCGTCGAAGGCAAGACTGCTAGTGCACTGGCACGATACCCGTCGGTCATAGCATTTGCGAGAATTCGGACGCGTCGCGGCATCGACGCTGAGGACCTCCTGAACGAAGCGTCGCAATTTCTGGATGCTGGGATGGAGTTGCAGCGCCTTGTGCCCTATGCGAGCCTAATGGCAGAGCGGGCATGGCTCGGCCTTGGCGACAGGCAGGCGGCCTCCACTTTGCTTGAAAAAGCGCAGTCAATGGCGCCGGATCCCGTTTACATATCTGAGGTCCTATTCTGGAAATACATGCTCGATGGGGATGTCGGTCTAACTGCCACGCAGGGACTGGCGCCTCCTCTTCGAATGCTTGTCACCGGTGAGTGGCAGGAGGCAGCTACGGTATGGCAGGCCGCTGACTTCCCTTATGAAAGCGCCCTAGCACTGCTCGCCGGCGACGTTGACGCGTTGTACCGAGCGCTGGAAATTTTCGGAAGACTTGGCGCGGACCCCGTGGCTGAGCAGATTCGAGATCTTATTCGCAGGCGCTCTGGCCGCGTCGCCCCTCGAGGACCCCGCGCGAGCACCAAGGCAAATGCCGCTGGTCTAACAAGGCGCGAAATGGATGTACTCCGGCTTGTCGAACTTGGAAAATCAAATAAAGAGATCGGAAATTTGCTCTTTGTCACCGCTAAGACGGTCGACCACCACATCTCCGCGATTCTATCAAAGCTGAACGCAAAATCGCGCGGTCAAGCCGCCGCCCTTGCCCGCACCGCTGGGCTATATGATCAGTGACTGTTAAAAAATTGGGAGAATGGCACAAATAAAAATAGGGATATTCCCCGATGCGCCAATAAATAATCTTAGCTATTAAATCCTCACGATCGATACAAATTATCCATATCGCTATATCCGTAAAGATGCTTCCCGTGTCTCATTTTGCCGAGTTACATATTAATCATGCTTCTCAAAACAATTGTATATCATCTTAAGAATATCTCTCTCCGCAAAATACTCAAATGTTTACTTTTGGGGAAGACACCCAAACCCGGCAGGATTTCTTACTCCGTTATAAAAAAATTTAATGCGATGCCGGAACGTATTCGAAAAGACATTGGAATTCATTAAATACAGTGTTGTATGCAAATCATAGTTTTTATCGTTGCTAATGAACTATAATTTTGAACTAATATATATCAATATAGAGGAAATTTTGTTTATGCCTAAAGATAGCATTAGCGATGGTCACGGCTCCGCTGGGGCAGCTATAAGATCAAATGTAACAACTCTATACGTTACGGCGCCGCCGCTTCGCTTCCGGGAGATTGGCATCGCCGCGGTTGCCGGAGCGCTCGCTGCATCTTCCACAAAGTCGGGGGATGATTGTTCGACTTTGCTAACGCCGCAGCGCCAGCTGAAAAGAGCCGAGACAGAAGCCGATTTGGACCTGGGCAGCTATTGCCTGTCGAATAATTGATGTTGTCCACGTTGCCAAGGGACGGTGTCGCGCAGGCTCCCCAAGAAATTGGGAGCCTGCGCGACACCGCCGAGTCACTCCATACTGTTTAGCGAATTAGGCAATAAGGTGGCGCGCTTTATACCCAAGCACTCGGTATACATCAATTGAAATAACGAGGTGAAACATGCCATTTGTCAGAACATCAATGCCTATGGGAACAGAGCAGACCCAAAAACTGCGGATCGTGCAAGGGATTCATGAAGCTTTAGTTGAAAGTATCGGAATGCCAAAAGATGAGCTGTTCAACCTAGTCACTGAATATGGGGACGGTGAGTTCTTCTATAATCGAAGTTTCAATGGTATAGCCCGTTCTGAAACCCTGATCGTTGTTGAAATCACGATGCGCAGAGGCCGAAGCGACGCCATGAAACGCGATCTTTATGCTGCCATCAGCCGAAATCTCGAAGCGACGGCGACTGTATCGCCTAAAGACATTTTTATTTTCATGCACGAGAATGACTATTCGGACTGGAGCGTCGGAAATGGTGTATTCGCTATGGCGATCGCCCAACAGCGCGGTACTGACGGTTAGGGTTTGGTCCTATGACCACTAGCTGACGGTCGCGCATTCAGACGGCGGGCGGTTCGGTCGATGGCCTCCGCCTCGGGAAGGCCATAGGTGATTATGTGCGGGGACGGGTTGTCCATGAGCGAAAGATCTCCGAACGCTAAATTCTGATAGCTATGCACGACGACGTTTGAGGCAGCCGTGCGTGGCGCGCCCTATCTAGCACGCAGACGCCAGATGTCCTCACCCGAGAGCGGCATCTGGCGTTGATATAGGAATAATATCCTGTTATAATGCGTTTCGTTAGGGAGCGCATTATGGTCGATCTAGAGGTTCGGGTTCGAAATCCATCAGTTACCGATGCGATCATACGCTTTTATCGGGATTGGTGGCTCGCCAGATGCGGTACGATCGTCGGCTTCCTGGACTCGCTATTCGTCATCGAATTTCGGGCAGCAGGCTACGACATCAACGAGCTGTTCGAGGCATTCGTTGACGCCAATGAAAAGCTGGAACGACAGGCTTATAGACTCGGACATCAGCGGCATTACGGGATTGGGTACCTCGCCAGAAGCCCTATACGGGAAACCGGTCTTATACGCGCTCTGGTGATGGTCGAACCGCAAGCCGTCGACTCTTTTGTGCGAGAGTCTACCGCACTTTTCGAGCGTCGAAGCGGTCTGACAGTCGCCAAGTGCGATATCGATCCAGGTGATCCAGATGCCCAATGGCGATGGTTGGCAAACGGCGTTCGGGCATCGATCGCGATGTTCGAAAACGTTGAGCCCATGTTTGTCGTTCTAGGCCAAAACTCTTCCAGGGGCGGAAAAGGGAAGGATACCTCGGCAGCTAGAGCCCTAAAGGACGTCTGCGTTGGCGGCTAAAATTCGGTCCTATAGAGCGCGCTCGGTTACATAGCCTGACAGGACGCGCCAAGTGCGGAATTTAGGTCTCCGCTCGAAAGCAGACATGCGCTCAAGGCTTGGATTGCGCCGCGGCACAACGCGCGTTTACTCGCACTACGGCAATCCCTGGACGCCAGGCCGTTGAATTATGCGAGCCGTAAAACAATCGACCCTCTCACTAAGGTGCGGATTTATTCGAGAAAGCAGTGTGACAATATCAACTTACAATCATGGTCATTACTAATACATCCCGACACTATAGTTGACAATTGTCGACGAGTGAACACAGCGTTATTCCAATATATCTGCCCTCGTCCTAGTATAACATGAGCGCACTGCCCAGGCTGGTACTCTTGGGCAACAACGCAGCGAGAGTTCTTGCACTCAGACAATGCCAAGTTACGCGCTTCTCCGGCAGTCGCCGCAGTTCCAAATCCGCGAAATACACGGCCTTGCTTTGGAACAACAGCGAGGGCGCCGTACTCTGCCGCCGTAGCGAAGGAAAAATCCGCGTGGAGGAAGGTTGCGAGACCAGCTAACAAAATCGCAGTGCGCAAAGATTGTATCAATAACGCAGTTCCCGTGGCCATTCGTTAATCTTAGTCGATACAGTTTCGGAAACAAGGCAAAATGCCCACAGGATGAACGGGCTTTCATGAGCGGGATAGCTTAAATTGCTGACAGGTTCATATTATAATCGACGGTATTAATCTGGCGTAGGCAGGAAACCGGTGACGATTCGATGTCGTACGCCAGATTTAGAGAGGAAAATGACTAGATTTCTGCTGGACCATTCTCGATCCAGGGAACCCTGATAGCAGCCTACCCTTGTGATCTCGACGTTGCTGGTCCTAGCTAAAGCCGACGGAACCCATGCGCGGTTGAAATAGAAATTTCTTGCAGCGAAACGGACAGCTCGGGCGTCTGCCGACCGTTTGTCTTCTTGTTGACTTCAACCCCCACGCGACGGAACAGCTGACCTACCTCCAATCCAGGCTCACGGAACTGCTCCACAAATGCGGCGGTGAACGGACTGTTGCGGCCTGTGCCGTCAGCGCCTCTCTCATGGCGCGTCGATTGAGTTTCTGCGCTTCGAAAACCACAAACCCGTTGGATCGCAAAGCTTCAGCTAAATCTGACGCGTCGTTAGCCGTGTTTGGCAGCGCCGGCACCGTGAGGTAATTCGAATTGCCAATAACCAGCGCTACGCGTCTTTCGGTCGGAGACGCAGCTAAAACTGCAGAAGTTTACGCAAAGCAAATAAAAATCGAAAAAAAGAGAAATATATTTGAGACAGAATTGGAATTCTGACGTCCAGTGGCTGAGATCGCGCTGGCCGACTAGTTTTGCTTTTGTTGCCTCACCATCTCAAAGCACCTCACAGCTCGCTTGGTGGACTTCAGGACGATGGAACTCGACATGTCTTCCGCGTCTCCGCGCATAACGTTCAAACGATGTGCGACCGGGCTTCAACCTCCATTCCAATGAGACTGAGCATGAGCTGGCACCGTCCGTCTTTAGCATAATCGCGAACGTGTGCGACGATTCGGCTTGGAGTCTCATTAGGGTTCTTTCATTCAGAACCTTCCAACGACCCGGTATATGTCCATTCAGGTCGTCACCAAGGTCACCTTCTTGAAGTCGCCCTCTACCTGTTCGGCCGCGCCGTATACGCCTATATGATTCGGAGATATTGCCTCCCGGCATTAGCGTCACGGTCAGTACCGAACTGATCAATCGGGAGCGACTTTCCAGCTCGGATTCTGTCCAAGCCATCGTCAGCCGAAATTGCACTTCCTTTGCCAGTGATACGGTAGGCAACCAAAGAAGCGTTAGTGCAAAAATGTATCTCATTGCTGTGGAAGTTCACCAAGGCTGATCACGATAAAATTGAACGGTCAAGGATCGATGTTCGTTGCGGCGCGCTGAAACTATGAAAGGATCAGGTCGGCTGGACATTCGGAATTATCAGCACTAAGTGGCGGCTGCGCAAGAGCGCGTCTTCTAAAGTCTGGACGGATGGTTGCGCTACGTCTTCGCACCGGCGCCTGCCGGCGCGCAAATGCGCGGCGTGCGCCCATTCGAAACGGGATCCGCCAAGGTTCGCCGTCCTGCCGCGTGACCCGCAACAGCCTGCAGTGGAAGGGCGCACGCAAAGGCTAAGGTCCGCCCAAGACGCTCTACAACCGCTTCATTCGCTGGAGCCGCTCGGTGTCTTCGACCGGATCTTTGCCGGGCTTGCCGGCAAAGGGCCCAAGCCGGAGCGGATCATGATCAACGCGACGCATCTGAAGGCGCACCGCACGGCGGCGGGCCTGTTAAAAAGGGGGCTCTTCCCAGTCGTATCGGGCGCACCAAGGGCGGACTGAACTCCAAGCGCCATTGCACCAACGTTGATTACGATTAGAAAATTTGATCACATCTTTTGGGAGCCGATGATTATTCTGATTTGGTTGCAACTTTAGATGGTGCATCGAGAAAATTTGTGGCCCTATCGATCACTTTCCGATTTGAGGGCAAATGCCTATGACTTCAGTTTAGGTCACCAGCCTACCATCTTAGACAATCATGTTTATACTCGACACACCAGTATTCGACACACCAGCGCATGACAAAATCTAAACCTCATCAAACCGCCAATATTTTCTCTAGGATATCTTTTTTGATTGATATTGTACATGAAAATGCGCGCCGTGACCATTAATTTCATGGTGGAACGCCGTTCTTCCGTCTTTTGTTTTATTTATATTAGAGACATTATAAGAATTTAGTATCCGTAACATTTCCGGGATGTATTGTTCAATTCCCCGTGATCTTAAGTCGATCGCAGCCCACACAGAGTGAGCTGTCTTTTTTCCTTTCTCCATTATATATATTTTATCGTTCTCATCCTGAGATCTAAATATGCATGTCACATAAAGATCAACCTTGCGTTTCGATTTCATATGTGATGAAAGCTGAATCATTATATGGCATAACTTCGGATTAAATTTCAATAGTTTTTGCCATTCTACGTTAAGCCGTTGTTCGGACATGATTAACATTTCTATTCTCCAATTATAACGTGTTACTATGAACTGCCTACGGGCCAATTATCGTCGTAAGGCCGGATGTAAGTAGTTGTCACAATATATGACATCACTTGCCGATAGATCGATTCGACAAGTGCGAATCCGTATTCCTTTTTTTAACCGCCATGTCTGCGAACTACATCACATAGTCGTCCTACCTACAAAGCGGCGCTCGAGGTTATAATATTATATCACTATGCCGATCTAGGTAGTGAACCTTCGTTGACTTGTTCCTTGCAACTAGCATCTCCATGCTCCAGTGCCCGTCCACTCTAAACGCGTGGCCGCAGCAATCGGCATCGGAGGTGACTTGGGCGGTTAGCCTTTCATCAGGTTCAAATGCCATTTCGGCGCTCCGTACGCGAATATTGCGTTACCCGATGCAATGCCTGCGGCAAAAAACAAACTTATTGACACGATTATCTACGAGGAGGTGACCCTCTGGAGCGATGCGGTTCTCAGGCAGGGCTTATTGTCACTCACAGAACGACTGACCATTGAAACTGAAGCACCGTCCAGATCGCGTCGACTTCGGCGCCGCCGGCGCTCGGATAGCCGGAGCGGGTCTTGAAGGAACCTGCCTCACCACTCGCTTTTTGTCCGCAACGCAACCGCCATCGCCATTCAGCGTCTCGCCGCGCGGGCAGGTCTTTGCGACGCAGGCGTTTCCGCGAAGCAGTTGGTGGACAGAACAGGTCGGGGCGCAGACGCGCTCATCTTGTTTTTGTAAGAGGTTTAAGAAGTTCGGATCCGGTCGTTCTGGGGCGGGGACGTTAGCTAGCTTGATGAACAGTTGAACGGCTTCTTTGACGTTGGGGCTCGTCCATCCCTCGGTAGCGGCCCCATTAAAACAACCAATCCGGGACAATTCCAGATTGATCGTGCGCGCTAGGACGCGGGAGTCCTGAGGCGTTGGCAATTCTTCGGCGTCAACCGCGCGCGGCAACGATGCCATCTGCGTGGAGCTCGCTGTCGCTGCGGTTTTAGCCGCCTCGGCCGCAAGAGCCACTTCCTTCTGCACCCTGAGAAGCTCCTCGTTGGCGCGACGCTTCTCGGCTTCGAGTTCCTGGAGCAGTTTAACCCGTTCGCGCTCGGCCGCGTCTCGCAAACCCTGTTCGGCTTTGAACCGGTCCGACAGTTCAAGCGTAGATTTCCGGTTCTGCTCCTCCAGCAAAAGAAGGCGCTTAGCCAAGCGTTCATCCTCGTCCTGCTTCTGTCGGCTTGCAGCTGTTTCGGCCGCCTTCAATCGCTGGGCCTGCTCTGTAGCGATGCGCTCACGCTCAGCACTGAGCCGTTCGCGCTCCTTGTCGCTCTGGGCTCGCTTCTCTTCGGACGTCGCGCGATTGGCAAGCTCGCTCTGGAAGCGGCGTTTCTCCTCTTCAAGTTGTGCTAGTCGAGCATCGAGCAGCTTCTTCTGCTCTGCCTGTGCGCGGACGGCATCTTGCTGGGCTTTGCGCAGCACGTCTGCGTGCGTGTCCGCGAGTTTTTGTCGTTCCTGCCGTTCGGCCTCGAGACGCAAGCGCTCTTGACGGTTAGCTGCCTCGGCGGCGTTCTCCGCTTTTCGACGATCTTCCTCGAACTGGTCGAGCTGCCTTCGCAAAGTAGCTTCTCGCTGGGTCCTTTCCAGGACGTCAAGGCGCGCTTTGGCGGCATCGGCCAGAACGCTTGCTGGAAACCGCTCCAAAAAGCCTTTTAAGGCAGGCGCATCTCCACTAGCGCGAACTTTCGACCATGCGGTCACGTCCGTCTCGCGGAGATTAAAGTAGAAGTCGCCGAGCAGAGAGATCGACAACTCTGGGGTCTGTCGGCCATCGGTCTTCTTGTTCACTTCGACAGCCACGCGCCGAAAGAGCTGTCCAACCTCAACCCCGGGCTCGCGAAGTTGCTCGACGAAGGCTGCTGTAAATGGGCTGTTGCGACCGGCTCCATCAGCTGCCACGTCATTCGCCTGAGTTGCGTAGGCGACCACCATTCCCTGGTTCTGTGCGATCCGCGCTAAGCCACGTGTCTCGCCGGTGCTTCTTGTCCGCGGCGCGCGCGCAAGACGGTCTGAAAGCGGATTGTTACGGCATGCATCCAATATGAGGATACGCGGGCCCTTAGCGTTACTCAAAGCCTCTATCACGTCGGCGACTCTCGTCGTCTCGTATGGTATTCCGAACTCGTCGGACGGCGCGCTGTCGGTCGAGACGAGATAGTTCTCACCGCGAAACTGCAAACCGTGACCTGCATAATAAAACAGCGCGGCGTCGGCTCCGTCCGCCAGTCTCGCGAAACGGCCGAGAGCTTCACCCATTCCTCGTCGGTCAAGATTGCGGGCTTCAATAACCTCAAAACCATTGTTCCGAAGGCCCTCTGCAACATCGCTGGCATCGTTGGCCGTGTTCGGAAGTGCAGGGACGGTTCTATAGGTTGAGTTGCCGATGACGAGTGCTACACGTCGTTCGGACGTCTCGCCGGGAGCGGCCTCAACGACGGTCACGAACCCAACGCCAACAGCGATGGCCAAGCGACAGATGATCAGTAGGCGCGCAAGTATCATGAGGTACCGCTGATACCGGTTGAAGGGGGCTTATTTTCTTGGATCGATATCGTCATCCCATCACTTCGCAATTCGCTTGATGAACTGTCGGTTGGGTGAAGCTGTCAACCCGTGGCCCGCGCCGAGTTTGTCGCTGTTCGACGAGCGTGGAAACGCCGTCCTTGGCGCGCCATTCAAGTGCAATTGAGCACGACCGTAGCCCATCAGTCGTCAGCCGGATTGTGAAGGTATGGGTAGTATGGGCGGCAAGCCGTATCAGACTGTGCGCATTTAGAACTCGCCAGCGACCAACGATAACGCCTGAGAAATCCTCACCGAGCTCACCCTCTTGTACTCTGGTACGCCTGCCGGGCCTTCCTCCACGCAGGCGAGTGTAACTTTCCAACACCTTAGCACCCGGCATCAATGTGACCAGCAACCTTGACATGACCAACCGCGAACGCTCACCGGCTTCGGTGGGATCCTGCGTCCAGGCCATGGTCAGCCGGAATTGGGCATTCTGCGCCACCGCGACCGTCGGAAAAAGCGCAGCTGCGACGATAACTAATGCTCGCGCGATCGACATATCTACGCTCGCACCTGCCTGCCTGCCTGGCATCGAAACTCAGCCTAGTCAGTCGCAATCATCATATTAGACGCCTGAGCACATCGCCTATAGGAAAATTACGTCAAGCTACCCCGGTAACTTGCATAACCATCCGTTTAGCCATAGCCTCGGCTTCTTCTATCAGGCAGGCGAAGCTGAATGCAATGTGCCGTATTGCCTCTGGTCGCATTTTGCCTCCTTCAATGCTCAGCTGCTTTGGCAGAAGAAGTCCGCTTCGAGGTGTCGCTGGCGTGGATCCATCACCAGGTATCTCCGAAAGTGCAGAGTCGGCAAAATCAACGCAGCATCATCGTTACGCTAAAACCCGGCAACCGCGTCGAGGAATCAATACTCAATACCGTCGACGGCAACGCTAGTAGAGCACTGAATTTTAGTCGCCAGGGAGGCTTGGGCGAGGAATTCGGTGAACGCCGAAAGAGCGCCTGGAAGGTGGTTAACGCGAACACCTTGGCGCGGGTCCAAGATCGCAAGACCTACAGTTGGGTGATCTGGCTGAGGACCGACGGCCAAAAACGCTGTACTGTGACGATGGAATGGAAGTTGAAGCCTGGTCAAACCGAATATGTTGGCTGGGCCTCCAGGCTTAAGCAGGAATTCCGCTTTACAGAACCAACTGACATTTTCACTTCATGCCGGGCCATAATTAATTAATGTCGGACTGTTTCACTGTGGTCGGTTAAAAGCCGCGAGCTCAGTGATATTAGAGCGAGGCGCACCCATGACAATGGAGGAATTATGTACATCCTTTACAAAATATCGCTAACGTCGACTCTTATCATACTTACGATTATTGCGTTTACAAAAATTTCATTTGCTGATGTTATATTTAAGATAAACTTGGAGTGGATAACTGAGGAAATATTTCCGCGGACCGAGATCAGGCGAGTAAAACGATCGTCGGTGGTTACGTTAAAGGGCAATAATAAGATATCTGAGGTTGTACAATTTGGTGGTCCGGGCGGGCCGAGATCATCAAGAGATGTGTCGCGCGTAGTTACTCTTGGAGAAGACTTTGATACTCTGGAAGCTAGGGGAGCTTGGAAAGTTGTAAACTCGACCACAATCGTGCGTTTACTCGCTCGCCAGACCCACACGACAGCTCTATGGATCCGTACTACGCCGGAGGGGCGATGCATCACGGATATCGAGTGGCGCCGCAAATCCGGCGTGAGTGAGCTAATGAGCTGGTCTGCTCGTCGAAAGGAGAATTACGAATACAAAATTCCAACTTTAATTTCAGGTAGTTGCGAAGTAATAAGCTCAACTATCACCCAATGAAAGATATAATAGATAATTTTGCCTACAAATTGAAGCTTGCCTCTCGGGTATTTTGCGTGACAAGACGCTTTATCGAATGCAATATTTTGCTTGAGGGAGTAGCCCGCTAATTGCTGAGCCGCGCCGGCCGGATGGAGACGGTCGTATGGACAATCCTATCGCCGACTCCTATTCTAACCTCGCCGATCTCCGCGTCGACTGATATGCTCGCTGAGAGTTCAGACTTACCGGACTTTTTCAACACAATCGGTCAAACCGGGCTACGCTATCCGCAAAACTGGCCTTCCAGCTATTTGCCAATCAGCTACGGTGGCTCAATTCTGGCTTTGAACGGCATTACCATCATCTGCATCGCCGCCAATGCACTTTTTTGACAAATGGGCAGCTCGGCAACGGCGCTAATAGATAGGCTAGACAAGGTTTATTGGTCTAAGCGCGATATGTGTTGATAGTTTATAGATCATGTGCTGATTCGCACGTTGCCAAATTGAGGAACAATATAGCCATGGCTGACGTCCAATATGATAACTTCCAGGAGAGGCTGGATCTATATAGCTCTCGGGATCTAACGCACAAACTCGGAGAATTAGTCAGCAAGTCCAAAGATGGACTAACGACATTTGGTGATTTATGGTACGCATTTTTTCCTGACGTAAAATGGAAGCACCACACAAGCAGGTATTTGATAAAAAAAACGCTTGGACGGGTCGGTGAATATTGCAGTATTAACAATTACCCCCTTTTGAATGTTATGGTCGTTAGCGCAAAAAATCGAAAACATCCTGATAGAGCTGTTGGAAATATTTTCGCTGCAGCTAAGGAATGGCGCTTGGAGACGGGTTTGAACGCGGATGCTTTTGTGAATTTACAAATGGCGAAATGCAAAGGCATCGACTGGGAGAAACTTCCAGACGACAAAGTTAGTACAGATACTGAAAAAAATGCCTAGTCGCAGCACAACGATCGGCCTAGGTCACACCCGGCTCTTTCTCGATCGCCCGGAGAAATCAAACGCCGCATAAAAGTTCCATTTGTTAGATCGCCTCATGCGACCGACGCTGGCCGGCTATCGTGCCTAGACAGTCTGTCGGCGTGGTTCAGGCAGTCAGGTTAGTCAGGTTTTCACGAGCATTCTGTCATCGATGCGTAGCAGCGGGACGAATTGCCTTCGCTTACATGTTTTGGATATATATGATAATGTCGTTTATCATACAAAGGATTCGTGATGTTTGAGCTGCCGAGGGATATACCTGATATCGCCACGGTCCTCGCATTGGAGCCCGAGGAGCTGGGCACGAAGCTTCTTTTTTTGATCAAGGCTCGCCGGGCAAACGAGGTCAATCACCGCGCCAACCTGAGCAATTATCAATCTGAACCATTCGGAAATCGGAGCGATGGCAGAGCGACCTATCCTGACAGCAGACGCGACGAGTTTTATCGCGCGAGTGCGGAGGCCTGGTCCTGGCTGGAGGTCCAAGGCTTGCTGGTCCCGGCTCCTGGATCGAATGGTCAAAGCGGGTTTCGCATTTTAAGTCGTCGAGCAGAGCGCATGGACGATGAAGGCGAGATGGCCTCGCTCATAGCTGCTCGGCGTCTGCCCAAGGAGTCCCTACATCCTGTCATGCGTCACCGCGTTTGGAGCGCGCTGATAAGGGGAGAGTTCGACACCGCAGTGTTTCAGGCCATGAAGGCTGTCGAGGTGGCAGTTCGGCAAGCCTCAGCGCTAGGATCTGAAATGATCGGCGTCCGGCTCATGCGGGCAGCCTTCAAACCCGAAGACGGGCCGTTAACAGACCGAACGGCCGAGGCCGGTGAACGAGTGGCTCGAATGGAGCTGTTCGCAGGCGCGATCGGCTCTTACAAGAATCCACATTCGCACCGCGACGTGGCGCTCGATGATCCGCAGGAGGCAAGCGAAATCGTGCTCCTAGCAAACCATCTGTTGAGGATTGTCGACGCCCGTGCTGCCGCGAACGGCATGGAGGCCAAGTCCTGGATCTAGCTCTTGCCAATGTCGCCGTCCAGCGAACCCCAGCCGTCGTCCAAGTTGCCGGCGAGCGCGCCTCCTACCGGTTCCTAGAATTCTTCGCCGCCCAAGTCCGCAACGCAAACACGCGACGCTCCTATATGCGGGCGGTCTCAGATTTCATGGGATGGCTCGATCATCGCGGTGTGGTGGACATCCGAGAGATCAACTCGTTCGTGGTTGCAGCATACGTGGAAGAGCTTCAGCGGCGGCATCCTGCTCCGACGGTGAAGCAGCGACTGGCTGGCGTTAGAGCCATGCTGGATTGGTTGGCCACCGGCGGCATTATCGCTTTCAATCCTGCGACGGCTGTTCGGGGACCGCGCTACTCGGTCAAGACGGGCAAGACGCCAGTACTGGCTCCCGACGAGGCACGACAGCTTCTCGACAGCATTGATGTCAGCACCACGGTCGGTCTCCGCGATAAGGCGCTGATCGGCCTCATGGTCTATTCCTTCGCTCGCATAGGCGCGGCTGTCGGCATGAAGGCCGAGGACGTCTACGTGCAAAAGCGACGGCTGTGGGTCCGGCTGCATGAGAAGGGCGGAAAGCGCCACGAGATGCCCTGCCATCACAGCCTCGAACGCTACCTCTCTGATTATATGGAACATGCTGAAATGGCCTCGTCACCGCAGGCGTGGCTATTCCAGACCATCGGCCGAGGCACCGGCAGGCTCAGCGGAAACCCGATGCCGCAAGCCAGTGCCTATCAGATGGTTCAGCGCCGTGCTGAAGCCACGGGCATCGCCACCAAGATCGGCAATCACACGTTCAGAGCCACTGGGATAACCGCCTACCTCAGCAATGGCGGGACACTGGAAAAGGCGGCGTCGATGGCCAATCACGCATCAACGCGTACGACGCAACTCTACGATCGGCGCTCGGGCGACATCACGTTGGATGAGGTCGAGCGGATTCTTATCTAGCTTGCCTGAACGGCGATTTATTTCACCTAAATAAATCCACGCTTATTTAGATGAAATAATGCCGGATGCGATTTTATACTTGACTTCACCCAATAGAACTGCTACCATACAGAAATCGTCAAGCGACGGCCAACGTAGAAAACGAATATATTCAAAAAATTTCTGAGCGGTTCCTCGATTTCTTGAAAATTCAAAATTCCAGACCAAACGGTGGCCGCCAGGCCGGCGTATTATAGAAACTTGTCCAAATATTTTCAACGAAAGGATTCAAAATGAAAATTAGTTATCAAAATAAAACAGGCGCAGCGATACCACTGACCAAATCTCAAGTAGTAGACGCTGCAGTCGACTTCATGTCCAACACTTATACACGCCATGTGGGCGGTCCGTCAAATTATGACCAAACCAAATTTAACGACAGCGTCTATCTACTAACCTTCCGGGCGAAGACATCGTCTCCTCGGAAGCAGATGGACGCCTTCGAAAAAGCCAACTTCGAATTGATGAGGCGGATTTCACGGCGCGTCGATCGCTACCTCCCGTACCAGCACGCGGGCTTCTATTTTGTGGATCACGATGGCAGCGAAGTCGGAAAAGCGCGATCGAAGAAAGGTCTTCATATTCACGCTGTGGTGGTCGTGCACCCGGCTTGGAAAAAGCGCTTCGAGGCTGCTTTCGATGCCAAAGGCTTCTCAGGTGACATTCACATGGAGAAATTGAATGGAGCCACAACAGACGTCCAACGGGTGACCGAGTACGCTTGCAAGGGCGTTCTATGGAAAACAGGGTTCGTCAAAGGCGGATATGACGAATTCGGGCTCATCGGGCCTAAGTCCGACTGGAAGGATGGCACCCTTCAGGTCGTCAAACCACGCAGGCATAAGGCGCTGACCGTTCAATCGGCGACTGCATCCTGAGGCGATACATTCCAAATGACATTCGGGGCGGGTTCAGTCGTTGGATCCGCCCCGAATGTATATACAGGTTGTGGGCCTGGGCGGCGCGTAGCTAAAGTAAGCTCTCACGAGGGCTTATGGAGCCAATTTTGGCTGTAACTTCGCGTTCAGTTGAGGACGCTTTTTGCGGAGGCGGGTAATCGTCTTGCCGACGGCTTGTGCTAAAGCCTGATCTAGCCTGACTGCTGTCTCATAGGCATCCAGCGCCCTCTGGTCATCCTTTATAGCAAGCAAGGCGTCGCCGTGTAGCTTGGCGAGAATACCGTTACCCGGCAGTTTTTCTCGCGCGCGAGCCAGCACTTTATCGGCGTCAGCTGGCTGAAGAGATTTGATGAGCGCTTGCCCCCATTCAAGCCAGGCTTCTGCATTGCGACTATCGATTGACGTTGAGCGATCGAAGTTAGCGATAGCTTCGGAGAGCCGCTTTAGCGCTAGCTGCGACCGACCTAAAGCAAGGGCTGTAACCGCTGGCCGATATCCAGAATCGAGCGCTCGTTGCAACGGCGGAATGGCATCCCCATGCTTGAGCATCTCGCTTAAGACAAGACCACGTTCTCCTACGTATTCCATGTTGTCAGGTTCGCGTTTTACCGCCTCTTCAAAATTAAGCAGCGCCTCAGGCCATTGTTTTGCTCGCTTCAACGCTTGGGCATATGCGTACCAGGCGCGAGAATAGGTTGGATCAAGGTCCACAGCCTTTTTGTAGCGCGGCAGTGCTTCTTCGCCTCGACCGAGATTGTTCAACGCAACGGCGAGCACCAGATGAGCCGAGCCATAGTTTGGGTCGCGTTCTACGGCTTGGAGGCCGATCTCTAGTGCTTCACGGGGCCTACGCATTGCGTTGTACGCAGCAGCCAACGCAGTCAGAGGCTGCCCATTCGTCGGTTCGAGGTCGACAGCCCCTTGCGCAATTTCAGCAGCTTCTCTGGCACGGCCAAGCATCCTCAACGCATTGGCCTTGTGGGCATGAGCACTTGCTGCCTTTGGATCGATAGCAATGGCCCTTTCGGCAGATGCGATCGTAGCATCATAGCGTCCCGCTCGGAAGTTGGCCCATGCAATATTGACTGCCGCCAAAACATTCTGCGGGTTACGTTTTAGCACCTCTTCAAAATCCTTGATGGCCGCGTCGTAGTCTTGACGACGAAGACTAACGTTCCCTCGTAGTATCAAGCCATTCTCGGCCTCTCCCACCTTGTTAGAAGCTATTAATAGCCGAGCGATGCGAGCCGCATCGTCGTATTGTCGCTGCATTTCAAAGTGGCGACCAGCTAAGCTCGGATTTGAAATCTCCAGGATTGCCACAGCCGCGGATCTGAACGCAGCTTGCAAGTCCTCGGTGGGCTCCTTCGTTTGATAGAACGGCCCCGTATTTCGGGAGCGTAGCTTGAGTACGAACGATGGAGGCACTTCGGGCTTTTCGACATCCTCTTCGTCGCTTGTCTTGGGCTTCTTGGGTAATTGATTGTCCGGTCGGCGATCTACGGTCAGCTCGCCTGAAACGTAAATGTCGTTTAGATCGAGCAGTTCGCGGATTGTGCTTACGATTGAGCGGAGATTGAGTCCTCCAGGGACCTCGATGTCGGGCAATCTCTGTTCTACGGCTACATCCGACAGCTTCAGCGACGTCAAAATCGTAGGGCGTGCGGTCGCAAAGATATCACGGAGCTCATCGCGCAATCGCCGGGCTACGACCTCGCCGGAGTAGCCGCGCTCTTCAAGCGACGAAGGTACGTTGATGGGTTCGATAATTACGGATGGTCGTAGCAAGCTTGGCCCAACGGCGACACCAAGCCCGGCGACAGCGCCGACTATCACGGTATCGATCAAAAATTGTCGCAACTTTCCGAGTAACGCGAGGAACCCGCCACGCGGTTTTTCTGGGATCGAGCGATACGGGGCTGGATAGCGGACTTCCGGCACGGCCAAGCTCTCGCATCTATGAGGAAGCCTCACACAGTAGCAAGCCAGGCCGCAATCTCTCCAGCCATGATTGATGGCGTATTACGATGCCGAGCACCAGGAACTTCGATATATCGGCTGTTTGGCCGCCTTGTTAGTCGGCGGCCGATCGGTGCCCCCCAGTCAGCAGCCCCGTCCTCACTTCCTACAATCCATAACGTGGGACAGTTTATGCGACCGGCCGTGTTTGACATCTCACAGGGGCCGCTTGGATCGAAATAACTGAGATATTGCGCGGCGGTAGCTTGGACGCCGAACATGTTCCCCTGATTGTTGTCCAGAAATTCCGATCGCTCTCGGCCATTGCCAGCTTTGACCATGGATCTCGCGCGTAAAATACTTTCCCGCATTGGCGGTTGATTGAAGTATAGACGCGGCGAGTGACCTGGAGCGGTTAAGACAACCGCTGCGACACCTCGCTGTGATGCAACAAATGACATGGCTGCCGGGCATCCCATGCTATGCCCTACAAGAGCAACCTTAACGGCACCACGGCCTTTCAGTTGGCTGATCGCTTGAGATATTTCACCCATTGCATCAGACCACGTGCCTGAAAGATACCTACTTCCGGACCAGGGCAAGTCTGGCGCTGAGGTCAACATGCCATGGCTCGAAAGCGCAGAAGCAACAGCCGCTAGAGAGCCGGAAGAATTGTCTTTCTTGCCGTGAAGCAGGACTACGCCGGTCCGACCGTTTTGAGCTGACGCACCGTCAAACATTGCTGAAGCTGTCGTCGCAAGCCCCAAGGCGAACGTGCGGCGAGAAATCGCGGACATTGGCATATGGCTGCAGCCCCTTTGGGTATTTCGCAAAGAGCGAAATCGCGGACCTAAACGTTATTATTTCAATATCTCTGCGGCGACAATCTCAGTCAACTGGCTGCTTCAGCTTCGGCAGAAGCTATCGGAAAAGCCCATGATGGAGGCAAGGACGCCAACGCGCTGGATTCTGTCGGAGTTTTACTGCACGCGGCCGAATGCATCCTCATCGGTCGCAGCAAAACCGATTTGGTTGCATCGATTTGGCCACGATCGACGAGGATTGCCAACGAATGCGAGATTGAGAGCGATCCCACCACGCACGGTTGTTGGGTCGCACGCCACTGAAGGCCTATCGAGGTGAATAGGCGACATCTCCACACGCTTACGGCAAGTAGTCCACACGCTGGCGTCACGAACAGTTGCACGAAGCTATGTCACGAGCCTACTTTATCGCACGGGGATAATTTCCTGGGGCGACGATTATGCGAATTTTTGCCATGGCCTCAATTTTGCTCTTCGTCTTCGTGTCGTCGGCGATAGCACAGACAAGCCGCCAACCAGTGGCACTCGTTTTAATGCCGGGTGCGGGCGGTATCCATCCATTGGACTTCCTCGTCCAAAGCCAGCCAACATTCGAGGCGGCTGGGTTCACAATCGAATACACTACAAGCGCAAGCCAAGCGTCCTCGCTAATCGACCGGCTCAAGGGGGCGAATATGCGCGTTGTCCTAGTAGGAATGAGCCTCGGAGCTGTTACCGCTGCACAAGCAATCGCGTCAGGTGCGCGGCCGGACGCAGTCGTCTTCGCAGCTGGCGGCCTGCTTCCCCCGGGCACGCCAAACGGTTCGGTCGTTGAGGCCCTAGGAGATCCGTCGCGGTTGCCACGAACACTTGTTCTGCACCATCGCGACGACGGCTGCGTGATGACGCCACCTGAGGCGGTACCGGAGTTCGTTCGGTGGTCGAGAGGGAAAGCACGTGCGAGCTGGGTAACCGGCGGCGGCGGCTTTGGCCCACCCTGCCGGCCCAACACACCACACACCTTCAATGGTCGTACGACTGCCGCGGCGGGCGCCATCGTGCAGTTCGCACGGGCCCCGCGATAGCTTGTCACTTGATACTGGACTCTTCAGCTGATCTGTAGTGCACTCTTTTGACTTAACGGGAGGTACGAAGAATGCGCTCTATATTGATACTTGCCCCAATGTTCGCGCTTACGGTACTAGCATCCACGCCCTTGGCTGCTCAAGACGGATGCAAAACAGTTACGGCTTCTTGCTCGCAGATGAACGCTACGTGTGAGAAAAATTGTCAGAATGGGAATAATCCCAGCGCTTGCGTTGCACGTATCTGTTCTACCAGCATGACTGGCTGCAAGGCCAATGGCGTATGGAAAGCGTCTGCTGCGGTCGCGTGCTGGAGAACTAATAACCGCTCGTAGTTTGCTATGTCAGCTAAGGGATGCGGCGGCATCATTCATACGACAATGTCCCTGGCTGGGCTTCGGACACCAAGCAAGTGACCGCGACGACGGCAGAAATCGGCCGATGTCCAGTCGGCGGCCGCATCCTGAAGGCGATACATCCATATGACATTCGGGGCGGGTTCAGTCGTTGGACCCATCGACTACTGCCTGCCTGTAACGGTAGCAAATGCTCGTATCTCAAATGGGGATAGTCGAGCAGGAGACTCGCGGTGGCCGGGTGCGGAGTCCTGGCACTCGACCAGAGGGACAACCATCCATCGACCGGACGTAATCGTCTCCTCCGCCA
The DNA here is from genome assembly GCF_001562255.1 of Bosea sp. PAMC 26642. Lineage (NCBI taxonomy): Bacteria > Pseudomonadati > Pseudomonadota > Alphaproteobacteria > Hyphomicrobiales > Alloboseaceae > Allobosea > Allobosea sp. PAMC 26642. The sequence goes on from NZ_CP014301.1 coordinate 4,190,210, forward strand.
AGGCTAGCAGCTTACTTCATTTCCTTGAGCATGTTCGAGATCTGATCAACGGCTGCGTCGAAGGAAGCGGAGTTCTCCCGGTCCTCCTCTTTCGGATTTTGCCCGTCGAATGTCATCTTGGCGCGGTAGAAACTGTTTCCAGCCGCGTCCTGCACGGTGATGGCGAAGTCCGCGTGCTTCCCGTTTGGCAACTTCTCCCGGGCCATATCAACCAAGGCATTCTGAGCTTCGTCTTTTGCCGCGAATTCGTCAGCAAGCTCCACGCCGTCTTCATTGGCTTCGACCCGTTGGCCGTCTTCGGTGGTGAAATAAAACTTTGGCATGGGCGCGCTCCGGTTGCTTTCCTGCAACTGAGATCGGCCCGCGCATGTTCCTCCCTTCGCTTTCTTCGGTGCAGCTGAACAAAAACTGGCCTGCTTGCTGATCACCGGAACTCACAGTCCATCGCTTGCCGCGCTCTCGATTTTGATCGCGGCGATCGCTTCCTACACGGCGCTTGATTTGGCTGGGAATTTCAAAAATCTCGTCGTTTTGACGCAAACATTAATTAGCCTTTATCCTCACGTAATCACCGCGATGCCGCAGCGCCACGTTTGGATCGTCCGGCTCTCCAACTAAAAGCAGGAGGTCACCCGTCGAGCGCTCTGACGCTCTGAGCTGAGTGCTGAAAGCATAAATCTGTGACAACGCTGCACCCTACGTCGATACATAGATTGATCTATGTCTCTCGAATCAGCACAGAAATCGTCCATGGCTCTTCTATTGCTGTGTTCAAATCTATTTTGGATTCTTCGCGAGTAAATAACTTGCGAGACGATATAACTGGCGTTCTTGTATTCGATCGATTATATTTTATTCAGATCCTGGAAGGGCAACGCCATTTAATCTGGAGTGCATTTCAGAGAATACAATTAGACGGCCGCCACGGCGAAATTCAATTGGTCGAACTCGTCGCATGCGGGCCAAGGCAATTCACGAACTGGTCCATGGCGGGCTCTCTAAGAACTCCAATACAAGAAGACGTATACTCAAAACACGGATTTAATGGTCGCATACAGTCGCATGAGCTTTCATCCGATAGGCTTATTCCATTGTTCCATGAAATTATCTCGCTGAGCGCTCTTACGATAAACGGTATCAATTCAACATAGGTCTATTCTCACGTCGGGCAGCCAATAGGTTAAAGCTGGCGAACACGCTACAGTTAAACTGGAAAGAAATCGCAATACACGCCGCATGTTATTTTCTAACCTCGCTCGTAGTGACCGTTCGCATCTTGATTAGCTGTTTTCTGCCGAAATCCGACATTATAGCTAGGCCCAGTGATACAATTCCCCAGATCTGGAGGTCCTTGAAGCCCGATGAACTTGCCGTAAGGAAGCCGATCACAGCAGCTAAGCTGAAAATAATTCCAGACGCTCTCGGATAATTCATCACGAATGCCGAACCGAGAACGAACATGAAAGCCATAAGCAGGCCGGCCGCGCCTCCTTGGGCCATTGCTTCTTTCCCTGCCAGATTACCTCCTGCAACGATCGCAAGTGATTGAATGCCGAGAATCCCGGTCAAACAAAGACCTATGATTAGAACTGCCAGTCGCATGTCATATCTCCAGAATTGTGATCTACAGTTCGATTTAATTTCAATTGCTATTTGATTGTTTAAGTTTGATTACTAACGATACTTGGATTTATGAAAGATTTGCTTGAGATACTGATCGTAGTGCACCTAGGAACCGCAATTCGACGCCCAATCGCCCACCGCATTTTCAATTCCCCAGCACGCGCGAAGCGTGAATACCAACTATAATTGGTAATCGAACTCGAGAGAAATTGCCAGCTCTAAGCGCATGGATATGCGCGAACTCGTCGGGAAAAATTTTGCGAGATTGCGCAAAGAGCGCGGGCTCACTCAGGAGCAGGTCGAGGAGCGATCAGGCTTCAGCCAATGGTACATCAGCAGCCTGGAACGCGGGCGGCGGAACCCGACGATCATCTCGCTATATGAGCTTGCCAACGCGATCGGCGTGCGGGTTGCGGATCTGATAGCCGAGAGCAGCATCTCGGAGGGCGTCGCGAAAGATGCGGCTCCGAGTTCAAGCTTGAAATCAGCGCTGAAAAAGGCGTCCAAAACGCGATCAGGAATGTAGCTGTGACGTAGCTGGTGACAATCAGTGGATCAGGAAAATCAGCTAACTCATTGAAATGTTGGAGCGGGCGATCGGGATCGAACCGACGACATTCAGCTTGGGAAGCTGACGTTCTACCACTGAACTACGCCCGCGAGGCCGGTCCGGCAGAACCTGCCTGACGCCGACGCAAAAACTCTTAGCGGCATCGCGGCAGCGAGTCATCTCCCATTGATGCGTCCTGACATCGTTTTGGGTGAATAGCCCAGCTGGTCGCGACAAGACAGCAAGGCGGCGATCCCCTCGAAGGGCCCTCAGTCGCGAAAATGCTTGGAGAGCTTCAGCGCCTGGCCCTGGTAGTTGGACGTGCCGATTTGCCCATAGAGGGCGTCAGGCTCGGCAGCCATGCGCTCGAAGGCGAGCCGCCCGACGACCTGCCCGTCCTCCAGCACGAAGGGCACCTCGTGACTGCGCACTTCGAGCACACCGCGGCTGCCGGGAGCACCATCGGCCCCCACGCCGAATCCAGGGTCGAAAAAGCCGGCATAATGGACGCGGAACTCGCCCATGGTCGGGTCGATAGGCGCCATTTCGGCCGCCATATTGGCCGGGATGTGAAGCTTCTCCTTGGAAGCGAGAATGTAGAACTGATGCGGATCGAGGATCAGGCGCCGGTCCCGCTTGGCCGGGATCGGAATCCAGAAATCGTCGATCGCGTAACCCGCAACCTTGTCGATGTCGATCACGTCGGTGAAGCGCTGCGCCTGGAAGCCGATGACCTCACCGTCATGCGCGCCGGCGAGATGGATGCGGAAGACGAGGCCGTTGCGGATCGTTGCCTGCCCGTCGACCAGCGGGGCCTGCTCGTGGATCTGGCGCAGATCGCGGTCAGAGACCCGGAACCCTACGGCCTCGTCCTGGGCCGGATTGCGCCGGCGGAAACGGAGCTGATTCAGCCGGCTGCCGCGCCGGACGCGGATCGGGAAGCTGGACGGCGAAATCTCGGCATATAGCTTGCCGGAGTAACCACCAGGCACGGTGTCGAACACCTCCGCCCTGTCGGCTATCAACCGCGTGAAGACATCAAGGCGTCCGGTCGAACTCTTCGGGTTCGCGAAGGCGGAGATGGTTTCGGGGAGTTGATCCAGCGCCTCGATCAGTTCGACAACGTAGACGCAGTTGCGCTCGAGGATCGCGCCGTCTCCATCTAGGGAAATCGTGTCCTGGGTCAGATCGGTCAGCGCCTGCTCGACGCTTTTGCCGGGGCCCGGCAGGAAACTGGCGCGGACGCGGTATGCCTTTCCGCCAAGGCGCAGGTCAAGGCTCGCCGGCTGGAACTGTGCGTCGAGAATGTCGCCTGCGCGCGACCAGATCATCCGGCGCGCGACCAGCTTGCGAATGTCCTGACGCGGCAGCACGCCCGAAGGTCCGGCGACCGAGTTGGAGGCCTCGATGCCCGGCGGGAAGAATTCAGGGGAAACGGCCATTAAGGGCGCTCAGTCATATCGCTCGCAACTTGTCATAGTAGGCTCGCAGGCACGATTGGTTCTTGCCAAGCTAGTCGAACGTTGTCCACGCAAGAATCGCGCGGCTCACAGCCGTGACCAGCGTCAGCGCCGCAAAGCCACAGGCGAACCAGGCGAAATGGCCCGGCCAGAGCACCATCGCGGCGAAGCAGGCGATGGTCTCTGCACCCTCTGCGAGGCCTGCGGTGAAATAGAGCGATTTCGCGCCGCGCTGCATGGTGGTCAGGCCGCGCTTGGCCGCCATCACCGCGAAGGCGAGGAAGCTCGCGCCATTGACGTAGAAGGCGAAGAGCAGGACGGCGGCCGGCAGCGCGTTGGGGGCCGGGTCGCGCAGCGCGAAAGCGAGTGGAACCGCGCCGTAGAAGACGAAATCGCAGGTGATGTCGAGGAAGCCGCCGCGATCGGTCGGGGCGGTGGCGCGAGCGATCGCGCCGTCGAGCCCGTCGCAGATCCGCGAGACGGCGAGAAGGGCCAGCGCCAGCACGTCGAGACGGCGGGCGACTGCGAGCGCGCAAAGCAGGCCAAGCGCCAGTCCGGCAAGTGTAACCCTGTCGGCCGAGAGGCCGCGACGGGTCAGGGAGCGGCCGATCTTGTCGAGAGTAGGGTCGATGAGGCGGCGCAGGCGACCGTCGAACATGAGGCGTGTAGCCCGTCATCGCGGCAAGCGACGATATTGACGCTGCCGGCCAGCGGCCCATAACAGACGCAACCTCTGCCGGCCATCCAGCGGGCAGGCGGAAAGCCACGGAGCGGCCCTCATGTATCAGGCGGAGACGCATGGCGTGCGCGTGACCGCGGCGCCGAAATTCATGGAAAGCGAATCCTCACATGCCCAGGGACGCTATTTCTGGGCCTACTCGATCGAGATCGTGAATCTGTCGCAGCAGACGATCCAGCTGATGACGCGGCACTGGTTCATCACCGACGGCCGCGGCGAGGTCCATGAGGTGCGCGGCGAGGGCGTGATCGGCCAGCAGCCGGTGCTGCGGCCCGACGAGAGCTTCAGCTACACCTCCGGCTGCCCGCTGATGACGCCGGACGGCTCGATGCGCGGCTTCTACGCCATGCTGGGCGAGGACGGCGTGATCTTCGATGTCGAAGTGCCGCTGTTCCCGCTCGATTCGCCCTATGTGAAGAAGGTCCTGCATTGAACGCCTCTCCCGCAGCCACGGGGCAGCGCTATGCGCCGCTCGACATGCTTGCCCGTCTCGTCGCCTTCGACACGGTCAGCCACAAATCCAACCTGCCGCTGATCGCCTTCGTCGAGGATTATCTCGCCGGCTGGGGCGTGCCCTCGGTGCGCTTCCCCAACGCCGCGGGCGACAAGGCTGCGCTCTTCGCCACCATCGGCCCGCAGGATCGCGGCGGCATCGTGCTGTCGGGCCACACAGACGTCGTGCCGGTCGAGGGCCAGGCTTGGAGCCGCGATCCGTTCACGCTGCATGTCGAGAACGGGCGGGCCTATGGCCGCGGCGCGGTCGACATGAAGGGCTTCGATGCGCTCGCTCTGGCGCTGGTGCCGGACTTTCTTGCGGCGAACCTCAAGACCCCGATCCACATTTTCCTGTCCTATGACGAGGAGGTGACCTGCCTCGGTGTCGTCGACGGCATCTCGCGGATGGGTAAGGACTTGCCGCGCCCACGCGCCGTGATCGTCGGCGAGCCGACCTCGCTGGAGCTGGCCGACGCCCATAAGGGCATCCGCACCTTCTTCACCACGATCACGGGCGTGCCGGCGCATTCGTCGAAGCCGCATCTGGGCGCCAGCGCCGTTCATGCCGGGACACGGCTGGCGGCCGAGCTGGTCAAGATCGCGGACGAACTGGAGGCCAGGCCCGATACGAGCGGGCGCTTCGATCCGCCCTACGACACCGTCCATGTCGGAAAATTCCACGGCGGCATCGCGCGCAACATCCTGGCCGATCGCTGCGATCTCTCCTGGGAGGTCCGCACGCTGCCCGGCTCCGACGTCGAGACGGTGCCGGCGCGCTTCAAGGCGCTGTCGGACGAAGTTCTGGCGAAGATGCGCAAGACCGGGCCGTCATCGACGATCGAGACGGTGATGAGTTCGGATGTCCCGGGACTGGCGCCCGATCCGGGCTCCGAGGCCGAGACGCTGGTGATGCGGCTCGCCGGCCGCAACAGCACGATCGCGGTCGCCTATGCCACCGAGGCCGGACATTTCCAGCGCGCCGGCCTGCCGACGATCGTCTGCGGCCCCGGCTCGATCGACCAGGCGCACCAGCCCGACGAATACATCACGCTGGAGCAGTTCGAGGCCGGCGAGGCCTTCCTGCGCCGGCTGATGGAGAGCTGCAGGGCGTGAGGGACGGACGGAGCACTCTTTCCCTCGCCCCGATGACAGCCCATCCCCCCGGATGCTAGGGGAGAAGCCTTCCGGCTCAGGAGTCCCGCCTTGTCCGCCTCCCGCTCCGTTCTCCTGATCATCGGCGGCGGCATCGCCGCCTACAAGGTGCTGGAGCTGATCCGGCGGCTGAAGGATCGCGGCATCACCTCGCGCTGCATCCTGACCAAGGCCGGCGAGGAATTCGTCACCCCGCTTTCGGTCTCGTCGCTGGCGGGCGAGCGCTGCTTTACCGATCTGTTCTCGCTGACCGACGAGGCCGATATCGGTCATATCGCCCTGTCGCGCTCGACCGACCTCTTGGTCGTGGCGCCCGCGACCGCCGACCTGATCGCGAAAATGGCGACGGGGCTCGCCAACGACCTCGCCTCCACCGCTCTGCTCGCGACCGACAAGCGCGTCCTGATCGCGCCCGCGATGAACCCTCGCATGTGGTCGCACCCGGCGACGCGGCGCAATATGGCGCAGCTTGAGAAGGACGGCGTGCTCGTCGTGGGCCCTAACTCCGGCGCCATGGCCGAGCGCGGCGAGAGCGGCGTCGGCCGCATGGCCGAGCCGGCGGAAATTCTCGCGGCGATCGAGCAGGCGCTGGCGGGCGAGACCTCGCCGCGCGCGATCGGCTTCCTCGGGCGGCTGCCGGGCGGGGGCGGCCCCGGGCCGCTCGCCGGCCGCCATGTGCTGATCACCTCGGGGCCGACGCACGAGCCGATCGACCCGGTGCGCTACATCGCCAACCGCTCCTCGGGAAAGCAGGGCCATGCGATCGCCGCCGCTGCGGCGGAGGCCGGCGCGCGCGTGACGCTGGTCTCCGGCCCTGTCGCGATCCCCGATCCGGCCGGGGTCAGCGTGACGCGGGTCGAATCTGCCCGCGAGATGCTGGCGGCGGTCGAGGCGGCCCTGCCGGCCGATATCGCGATCTTCGCCGCAGCCGTGGCCGACTGGCGCGTTGCCGAAACCGCGCCCGAAAAGATGAAGAAGGGCGCAAGCGGGACGCCGGCGCTGGCGCTGGTCGAGAACCCCGACATCCTGGCGACGGTCTCAGGCCGGACGAGCGCCCGGCCGCCGCTCGTTGTCGGCTTCGCGGCCGAGACCGAGCACGTCATCGAGCACGCCCGGGCGAAGCTTGCGAAGAAGGGCTGCGACCTGATCGTCGCCAACGATGTCGGCGGGACCGGCGTAATGGGCGGCGATACCAATACGGTTCATCTCGTTGGCAAGGACGGCGTCGAGACCTGGCCGACGCTGGCAAAATCCGAGGTCGCGACCCGGCTCGTTGCCCATCTGGTGCAACTGTCCCCGCCGCCGGCGAAGGTGTAAGCGCCGTGACGACGATAAAGCTTCGCCGCCTGCCGCATGGCGCCGACCTGCCGCTGCCGACCTACGAGACGGCCGGCGCGGCCGGCATGGATCTGCGCGCTGCGCTGGCCGGAGAGGCGCCGCTGGTACTGGAGGCCGGTGCGCGGGCGCTGGTGCCGACCGGGCTCGTTCTGCAACTGCCCGACGGGTTCGAGGCCCAGGTCAGGCCACGATCGGGGCTCGCGGCGAAACATGGCGTTACCGTGCTGAACAGTCCCGGCACGGTCGACAGCGACTATCGCGGCGAGGTCAAGGTGATCCTGATCAACCATGGCAGCGAGGCGTTGGCGATCGGACATGGCGACCGCATCGCGCAGCTCGTTATCGCGCCGGTGACGCGAGCTGCGCTGGTCGAGGCGGCGCTCGACGAAACCCCGCGCGGAACCGGTGGCTTCGGCTCGACCGGCGTTACGGACATCACGACCGCATCGCGGGACGCGGCGTCATGAACCTGCTCTCGCGCCGCAGTCTGCTCGCCATCGCGGCGGTGGTCGACATCGCCCTGCACGCGCGGCCCTCACCCGTCTCGGCAAAGCTCCTGGCGGCACGGCACGAACTGCCGCCGCGCCATCTCGAGACGCTGCTGCAGGCGCTGGTCCGGGTTGGCATCCTCAAGGGCGTGCGCGGGCCGCGCGGCGGCTACGAGCTGGCGCGCGAGCGGCGCCGCATCACCGCTGGCGAGATCGCCAGGGCGGCGATGCAGGAGGCCGGCGACGACACGCTCGGGCCGTTGCCGCGCTCGCGCCTGATCGACGAGATCGTAGAGCCGCAGGTTTCAAGGGCGCTCGACTCCTTCCTGACCGTGCTCGACGGCGTTACTGTCGCGGAGCTTTGCCTTAAAGCCGAGCGGGAGGCCGTGTTCGGCGACAGACCGGCCCATGGTGATTTTACAATATAGTGATGTGGATTTTTCGTTTTATCGACAAGGCCTGTGAATTGCGTTAGCGTCACCTTAAATCAAAAGATCATCCCGAGGAGGATCCCATGACCGACGCCGTCCGCAAACTGCATCCCGCTCCGACCAAGTCTCCCGGTCGCGGCCGCGTCTACGAATCGATCACCGACACGATCGGCGATACCCCCCTGGTACGTCTGAACCGGCTGCCGGCGGAGCGCGGCGTCAAGGCGACGATCCTGGCCAAGCTCGAATTCTTCAATCCGATCTCCAGCGTCAAGGACCGCATCGGCGTCAACATGATCGACGCGCTCGAAGCATCCGGCGCGCTCAAGCCCGGCGGCACGCTGATCGAGCCGACCTCGGGCAATACCGGCATCGCCCTCGCCTTCGTTGCGGCGGCGCGTGGTTACAGGCTGATCCTGGTCATGCCCGAGACGATGTCGCTGGAACGACGCAAGATGCTGGCGCTGCTCGGCGCCGAACTCGTGCTGACGCCGGGACCCGGCGGCATGCGCGGCGCAGTCGCCAAGGCCGAGGAACTCAAGGCCGAAATTCCGGGCTCGATCATTCCGCAGCAGTTCGAGAACCCGCACAACCCTGAGATCCACCGCCAGACCACCGCCGAGGAGATCTGGAACGACACCAACGGCAATGTCGACATCTTCATCTCCGGCGTCGGCACCGGCGGCACAATCACCGGCGTCGGCCAGGTGCTGAAGGCCAGGAAGCCCGGCGTGAAGATCATCGCGGTGGAGCCCGAGGATTCGCCTGTGCTGTCGGGCGGCGCGCCCGGCCCGCACAAGATTCAAGGCATCGGGGCGGGCTTCGTACCGGGCATCCTCGACCGCTCGGTGATCGACGAGGTCGTCACCGTCGGCAACCAGACCTCCTTCGAGACCGCACGCGCTCTCGCCAAGAACGAAGGCATTCCGGCCGGCATTTCGTCGGGCGCTGCCGTCGCGGCCGCTCTGGAGGTTGGCGCGCGGCCTGAGAACGCCGGCAAGACGATCGTGGTGATCATTCCCTCCTTTGCGGAGCGCTACATTTCGAGCGCGCTCTTCGAGGGGCTTTGAGCGGCGCGTCCGTCCAGGTCGTTCGCGTCACGGAGACCCCGCCCGAGGGATTTGAGGACTTGCGTCTGGAAGCGGTCGGGGAAGGCTACGTCTTTCTCGATCGGCTCGCCGACGAGATCGCACGCGGCGACTACGCCGATGCCGATTGCGATCTGCCCGTCTTGTTCGGGGTTTTTGCAGATGGCCAACTCGTCGGGCTGGGCGCGCTGACGGCCGACCCCTACGACCCCGCGCCCGATCTGGCGCGGCTACGCCATGTCTATGTCCGCCGCGATCATCGTGGGCGCGGCGTCGGGCGCGTCATCGCATCCGCCTTGATACAGCAGGGGCTTTCCGTAGCATCACGGCTGTCGCTCCGTGCCGCTGACCCCGCCGCATCCGCGTTCTGGACGGCTCAGGGCTTCCGGCCCGACGACAGCGATGCACAGCGAACGCATCTGCTGACGCGTTAGCCTCAGCCTTGCTTCAGCACGATCGTGTTGCCCCACGGATCGGCGAGCGTCGGGCCACCAGCAACCTCGCTGCCGCCTGCCGCGAGAATGCGCTCGCGCATCGCGGCGAAGTCCGGGGCATCGCGCGCCACCAGTTCGAACCAGGCCAGCCCCGCTTCGCCCGCCTTGCGCAGGCCGGCGCCGCGGCTGTTCCAGATATTGCCGGCAATGTGGTGGTGGTAGCCGCCGCTAGAGAGGAAGCTCGCGCCGGGATAGCGCACCATCAGGTCGAAGCCGAGCACGCCGGAATAGAACGCTTCCGCCTCAGCCGTGTCGCCGACGCGCAGATGGATATGGCCCATGCGGGTGCCGCTGGGCATCCCGGCATAGGCACCGGGGCCGGCCTCGCCCAGGAGCTTCTGCAGATCGAGCCGGTCGGTCGCCATCTTGATCGCGCCGTCGCGGCGCGGCCAGTCCGCGCGCGGACGGTCGCGATAGATCTCGATGCCGTTGCCTTCCGGGTCGGACAGATAGAGCGCCTCGCTGACGAGATGGTCCGAGGCGCCTTCGATCTGGACACGGGCCTTTGCGGCGTGGCCGACCCAGTCCGCCAGCGCCGCGCGCGAAGGCAACAGGATGGCGAGATGGAACAGGCCGGCCGGCGAGGTCGGACGCGCCGCGCCTTCTTCCAGCCGGACGAGGGCGACGCCATCGACGCCGAGCGCGGCGAAGCCGGCACCTTCCTCGATCAAGGCGAGGCCGATCGCATCGCGATAGTACGCCTCGAGCTTTGCGAGGTCGTTCACCCGCAGCGCGACGGTGCCGATGTAATAGGGCGCGTCCAGCGCTTCGAGCAAGACGGGTGTGGCATTCGAAACCGCGTGCATGGCAGCCTCCGGAGGATACGGCCGGGCGGCCGCCTGCCCAGAGAGATGGCGTGATTGCGACGGCTTGTCGCCCCCCGGACCGGCAAATTCAGGATTGCACGGGCGCAATCGCCGCGTGCCGTCAGGGTCGAGCGGGATCGGGCCGGTCGATGGCGAAATGGCTGAACCAGGGCGCTTCGGTGCCGCCGATCAGCGCGCCGAGCATCCGCGAGGCCATGAAGCTGAAGGTGATGCCGTTGCCGCCATAGCCATAAGCCGCCAGCATACGTGGCTGGCCCGGCACGCGGCCGATCAGCGGCAGGCCGTCGGAGGTCTGGCCGAAGGCGCCGTTCCACGCGTGGCCGAGGCTGGGCTCCGCGCGCGGCAGGAAGGCGGCGAGCTTCGCCAAAAGCGCCTGCGTTTTGGCGGGAGCGAGACTTTCGCGCAAAACGGTATCATCGGTCTCCTCGTCCTCGCCACCCATGACGATGCGGCCATCGATGGTGGTGCGGCAGTAGAAATAATCCTCCGACGCCTCCCAGACCAAAGCCGGGCCGGGCCAGAGCGCGGCCGGCTGCTGCGGCAGGGTCGCGACCGCGAAGCTCGAGGCGACGCGATGGAGATCGCTTCTCACGAAATCGGGCATGACATAGCCGGTGGCGAGCACGACATGGCCGGCCTCGATGGTGCGGCCGGAAGCGAGCTGAACCAGCGCCGCGCGGCCGGTCCCGTCATATGCGACCGCCTCGTCGCGCAGCAGCCGGCCGCCCTGACGCACCGATTGAGCAAGCAGGGCATGGCAGAGGCTGAGCGGATCGGCCTCGGCGGAGCCCGGCGAGACGATCGCGGCGGCGCGGTCGAAGCCGAATTCGCCGAGCAGCAGGTCATGTCCGACCAATGTGCCGGGCAGACCGGCGCGCTCGCGCAGGGTCCATTCTTCCCGCAATTCGCGCGGGCCGACATCGCCGGCGGCCAGATAGACCGTGTCGCGCGGGATGAAGCCGCAGGGCGCGTCGAGTTGGCCGACCAGATCGCGCAAGCCTTCAACGGCCCGGAAGCTGCGGCGGTAGATGTCGGCCGCACGCTCGAAACCGTACAGCACCGTCAACTCGCGCAGCGGCAGATCGATCTCCCATTGCAGCATCGCAGTACTCGCCGCCGTGCTGCCGAAGCCTTCCTGCTCGCGATCGACCAGTACGACGGCATGGCCCTGAGCGGTCAGGTGCTCCGCGAGCAGTGCGCCTGTGATGCCGCCGCCAATAATGGCGACGTCGCAGCGGATGTCGTGATCGAGACTCTCGCCCGGCGGCCGGGCCGGACCGACGAGCCAGGGGCTCCGGCCGCTGCGAAGTTCGGCCTGGGTGGTCGTGGCTGCATCGAGCATGGGGTCAATCCGCGAGAGGGGGTCCGATGGAATCGGCCATGGTGGCGCCGCGCTGGCCCAGAGGCTTGGCGCGACCCATCGTGGTGTCCCGGGCGGTCTGATGTTCGAGCTCGGCGTTAAGCTCGGCGCCGGCCAACACGATCGTCGCCGAGAGCCAGAGCCAGGTCATGAAGACGACGACGGTCGCGAGCGAACCGTAAGCGGCCGTGTAGTTGCCGAGCGTCCCGACATACCAGGAGAAGGCGAAGGAGGCGCCTGCCCAGAGCAGTGCCGCAGCAACGGCGCCGGGCAGGACCCAGGTGAAGCGGGCCGGATGGCGGCTCGGCCCGATCCAGTAGAGACACGCGATCGAAAGCGCCGCGATGACGAAGAAGGCCGGCCAGCGCACCAGCCGCAGCAGTCGTTCGAGTTCGAAGGCGAAGGGGAAGAAGGCGGTGACGACCGGCACGCTGGCGATGATGATCAGGGCGCCGACCAGCAGCACGACGCCGCTCAGCGTCGTCATCAGCGACATCGCGTTGAGTTTCAGGAAGCTGCGCTTTTCAGTCTCGCGGTAGATGATGTTGAGCGCATCGAAAATCGCCTTGACGGCGGCGTTGGCGCTCCAGGTGGCGACGCCCAGGCTGATCAGGAAGGTCAGCGACAGGGTCGAGGCCTCCTGGGTGGCAAGCCGCACCGCCTGTTCATGGATCAGATCGCGGGCAGCCTGCGGGAAGACCGTGGTCAGCGTGTCGAGCTGTTCAGCGATCGTGAAGGGGTCGGTGAAGGAGCGGTAAAGCGTCACCAGCAGGGACAGCGCCGGCACGAGTGAGAGCAGCGTAAAGAAGGCGACGGCGCCGGCCAGCGACATCAGGCGGTTATCAGCGACATTGCTGCCGAATCGCAGCAGCACATCTTTCCAGCCGAGCCAGGTCATTTGCCACGGCCACACAGCGGCACGACCGCGCGCAACCTCCTCGGAAGGTCGCGACAGACGCTTCGAGATGACCTCGTAGAAATATCCCAACGCAACCCCTGCGCCGGCTGCGCCCGTGATCCGTTTCAGGAATGCCATCGGCAGGAATCCGTCAGAATGACCGTGTCGACCGTCGTGCTGTCCGTCATATCGCGTTGGGACGCCAGCGTGGCGGCAACACCCCGCCGTCCATCTTTGTTCCCGCCGCCCGCGACGGATGCCCGTGTTTAGACGTTTGTTAACCTTAACGCTTTCTTCTGATCGTGAACTAGTCCGATGCCGGCGCGCGGCAAGCCCCGCCGATACAGCAGTGGCCGTACGGACCGCCTGACAGATCTTGCGAGAGCAGTGACCGCCATGAAGATCGCCCTGAAAGCCAGCTTGGCCGGCCTCCTGTTCGCGGGCGCGGCTGCGGCCGGAGACCTGCCTTCGGGCAGGTCGCTGCCTCCCATCCCCGAATTGCCCTCCTTCTACTCCTGGACGGGTTTCTATGTCGGCGGTCAGGCCGGCTATTCCTGGGAGCGCGACCGGATCCAGGAGTTTGCCGCACCGAGCCGTTTCGCGACGGGCTTCGGTGCACGCTTTTCTTCCGACACGGCGCTGGGCGGCGGCCATGCCGGCTTCAACTACCAGATGGGGTCCATCGTGATCGGCGTGGAAGGCGATGTCGAGGCGGTGAACGCGCAGGGCAGCTTCTCGGACGCGCTTGGCGTCGGCGCGACCCGGCGTGACTGGCAGGCGTCGCTGCGCGGGCGCATCGGCTATGCCTTCGACCGGATGCTGGTCTATGGCACGGCCGGCGCATCCTTCACCGAATTCGCATTCTCCTATCGCAACGGCGTGACTGGGCTCGCTGAGCGGCTGCAGGCCTCGAAGACCGGCTGGACCGCCGGCATCGGCATCGCCTACGCCTTCACCGACGCGGTGATCGGCAGCATCGAATATCGCTATACGGATTACGGCCGCTTCGACCATGTCGGGCAGGGCGCCTTCGCCGGCCTGATCGGCGAGCAGGAACCGGCGATGCAGGCGGTGCGCGCCAGCCTGAGCTACAAGTTCTGAGCTAGAACCCCGTGCGCTGGCGGATGGCTGCGGCGAGCGTTCCATCGTCGAGATAGTCGAGTTCGCCGCCCACCGGCACCCCATGGGCGAGCTTCGTCACCCTGATCGGGAGGTGGGCGAGCCGGTCGGTGATGAAATGGGCGGTGGTCTGGCCGTCGACCGTGGCGTTGAGCGCCAGGATCACCTCCTTGACCTCAGGCTGCGCGGCGCGCGCCACCAGCGCGTCCAGCGTCAGATGCTCGGGCCGGATGCCGTCCAGCGCCGAGAGAATGCCGCCCAGCACATGATAGCGGCCAAGCACCGCGCCCGAACGCTCCAGCGCCCAGAGATCGCCGATATCGGCGACGACGACGATCAGCCCGTCGTCGCGTCGGGCGTCGCGGCAGAGCGAGCATGGGTCGGAGGTGTCGATGTTGCCGCAGGTCGAGCAGACGACGATGCGCTCGCGGGCGAGCGCCAGCGCCTCGGCGAGCGGCCCTAGCAGCTGCTCGCGCTTCTTGACCAGATGCAGCGCCGCGCGCCTGGCCGAGCGCGGCCCGAGCCCCGGCAGCTTGGCCAGGAGTTGGATCAACCTCTCGATCTCGGGGCCGGCGATGGCGCGGGACATGGACCTACTCTGTCATTCCGGGGCGGCCGCAGGCCGAACCCGGAACCCACGACCGGGTAAGCCCGTCCGGATAGGGGTCGGCAAGCGGATTCACCCGGTCGTGGGTTCCGGGTTCTTCGCGGGGTTTATCCTTGGGCCGACCAAAGGTCGGACCCGAGGGCGAGGCCCCGGAATGACAATGGGAGGCGCGCTCCAAGCTCAAAACAGCTTCATGCCGGGCGGGATCGGCAGGCCCTTGGTGATCTCGGCCATGCGCTCCTGCATGACGCGCTCGGCCCGGACGCGGGCGTCCGCGCAGGCGGCGACGATCAGATCCTCGATGATCTCGCGCTCGTCGGGCACCATCAAAGACGGATCGATCCTGACCGCCTTGAGCGCGCCCTTGGCGGTCATCGTCACGCTGACCATGCCGCCGCCGGCTGCACCCTCGACTTCGATCGTGTCAAGTTCGGCCTGAACATTGGCCATCTTCTGCTGCATCTCCTGCGCCTGCTTCATCAGGCCCATCATGTCGCGCATGTCTCGTGCTCCCACGTATCAGAAATCGATGCCGTCGAAATCCGGCTCGCTGTCGTCGAAGAGCGGCTCGGCTTCGGGCAGATCGTCGTCGTCGCCGGCCAGCGTCGGAGGCGGCTCGGCAGCAGCCGCCGCACGCGGATCGCGGACGTCGACGATACGGGCGCCCGGAAAGCGTTCCAGCACCGCCTTCACCGCGGGATGCGAGGCTGCATCGCTCTCGCGCCTGCCCTTTACGGCTTCCGCCTGCTCGCGCAGCGTCGCGCCGCCCTCGCCATTGACGACGGCGACCATCCAGGTCTGGCCGGTCCATTCCTTGAGCTTGCGCGAGAGGTCGGTGGCGAGCGTGCGCGAAGCGCCCGACGCCAGCGAGAACTCGATCCGCCCCGGCTCGAAGCGCACCGGCCGGACATCGCGTTCCAGAGCGAGCTTCAGCGTGATGTCGCGATGCTGCGAGGCGAGCGCCACCACATCTTCCAGCGAGGCGACCAGAACCTGCGGCTGGGCCATGGCGCGGGGCGCGGCCGACGGCATCGGATTGGCGCTGGCAAGAACCGGGCGGGCGGCGAGCGCGGTGTTGCCGCCTCCCGAAGGCGGGCGCGGCGCGGACGAGGGTGCGCCATTGCCGCCATTGCCCATCCCGGAACCGTCGCGGAGCGCCTTCAGCGCCTCGTCGGGCGTCGGCAGGTCGGCGGCATGGGCGAGCCTCACCAGAACCATCTCGGCGGCCATGATCGGCCTGTCGGCCTGCCTGACCTCGGTCAGGCCCTTCAACAGCAACTGCCATGTCCGGGCGAGCACGCGGATCGACAGGCGTTCGGCGAAATCGCCGCCGCGGACGCGTTCGGCCTGGTTGAGGCTGTTGTCTTTCAGCGCCTCGGGCACGAGCTTGAGGCGCGTCACCAGATGGGTGAATTCTGCGAGATCGCCCAGCACAACTGCCGGATCGGCGCCGGCATCGTATTGCGCCCGCAACTCGCCGAGAGCCGCCGCGATGTCGCCCTTCATCACCTGCTCGAACAGGTCGATGATGCGGGCGCGGTCGGCGAGGCCGAGCATCGAGCGGACGTCTTCGAGCGTGATCGTGCCGGCCGCATGGGCGATGGCCTGGTCGAGGATCGAGAGCGAATCGCGGGCCGATCCCTCAGCCGCGCGAGCTATGGCCGCGAGCGCCTCATCTTCGGCCTCGATGCCCTCCTGGCGACCGATATTCGCCAGATACGAAACCAGGGTTCCGGATTCGATCCGGCGCAGGTCGAAGCGCTGGCAGCGCGACAGCACGGTGATCGGCACCTTGCCGATCTCGGTGGTGGCGAAGATGAATTTCGCGTGCGGCGGCGGCTCTTCAAGCGTCTTCAAGAGCGCGTTGAAGGCCGCCGTCGACATCATGTGGACTTCGTCGATGATGTAGACCTTGTAGCGCGCCGAGACCGGGGCATAGCGCACCGCATCGTTGATCTGGCGGACATTGTCGACGCCGTTGTTGGAGGCGGCGTCGATCTCCATCACGTCGATGTGGCGGCCCTCGATGATGTCCTTGCAGTGGATGCCGAATTTTACGAGGTCGGTCGTCGGCGCGCCGCCGCCGTCCTCCGTCTGGAAATTCAGGGCGCGCGCCAGGATGCGGGCGGTCGTCGTCTTGCCGACGCCGCGCACGCCGGTCAGCATCCACGCCTGCGGAATACGGCCGGCGGCGAAGGCGTTGGTCAGGGTGCGCACCATCGCATCCTGGCCGATCAGGTCGCCGAAATGGGCCGGACGATATTTTCGCGCCAGCACGCGATAAGGGCTGGCGGCCGCAGGCGCTGGCACCGGGTCGAAGCCGGCAAAGCCCGGCTCGTCGACGGGGGCTGCGTCTGGAATCTCGTCGCTCATGAATCTGGTTTGGCGGTTCGATGCGCGAGGGTCAACGCCCGTTTCGCGACATAAGCTGCAACGCCTGTCGGCGCGTGGCAGCAGCTGAGGTGGGAGGCTGGACGAAGACCCGTTCGGTCTCGTTAGGGCTGCTTCCTTCCGGACCTGACCCGGTTGGCGAGTGAGACGTCCCTCGCCAACCTCCCGGGCGCTATATCGGGGGTTTGGCGCCGGAGCGCAAGCGCTTCGGAACGGCCGGCGCAGGATGTCGCGGCTTGCCATCCGGCATTGACTTGGACCCGGCCTTCCGCCATAAGCCCGCGACTTGCGCAGCCCATGGCGGCGCGGAACCTTTTGCATGACAGGCGCGAATGGCCACGCTTCCACTGGGAAGCCGCGACCGCCGCGCCACCAAGGCCCCGGAGACGAACCGTGAAAAGAACCTATCAACCCAGCAAGCTGGTCCGCAAGCGCCGCCACGGCTACCGCGCTCGCATGGCGACTGTCGGCGGCCGCAAGGTCATCGCCAACCGTCGCGCGCACGGCCGCAAGAAGCTCTCGGCCTGAGCCGACGGCGCGTGATCCTCGCGCGCCTCTTCCGGAAGACTGGCAAATCGCCATGCGCCTCGCCCGTCTGACCCAACGCAAGCAGTTTTTGGCGGCGGCCGAACATGGCCGCCGTTTTCGTTCGTCCGCGTTTTCCGTGCAGGTGCGCGACGCAACCGGCGAACCCGGCCGCGACGGGCTGAAGCTTGGCCTGACCGCGTCCCGCAAGGTCGGCAACGCGGTCAAGCGCAACCGCATCCGCCGCCGTCTGCGTGCTGCTGCCGGCGCCGCTCTTTCCGAACAGGCCGGACGTGCCTGTGACGTGGTGATCGTCGCGCGGCCCCAGACGCTGACCGCAGCTTTTCAGGCTCTCATCGCCGATCTGTCGGTGGCGCTCGACCGCGCCCGGCCGGCAGGCCCTGGCCGCTCTTCCGACAAGCGCCGCCCGGCGGTTCCCCGCAGCGCGCCGGCCAAATCCTAGTCCCTCAAGGGCGTCAGCGAGACCAGTTTCCGATCATGATGAAAGAAGACAACCGCAATCTGCTTCTGGCGATCACACTCTCCGTGGTCATCCTGCTCGGCTGGCAATACTTCTACGCCAAGCCGCAGATGGAGAAGCAGCAGCAGATCGCGCAGCAGAACCGGCAGACGCAGACAGACAGCGTGGCCCCCGGCACCACCGCCGTTCCCGCGCCCGGAACACCCGGTGTGGCTGGAACGACGGCGCCCGGAGCCGTGCCAGCGACGCCCGCCGTGGAAACCCGTGCCCAGGCGCTCGCCCGCAGCCCGCGCGTCCAGATCGACACGCCCAAGATCGCCGGTTCGATCGCGCTGACCGGCGCACGCATCGACGACGTCTCGCTCAAGGCCTATCGCGAGACGGTCGATCCCAACAGCCCCAACATCATCCTGCTCTCGCCGCTGGGCGGGCCGAACGCCTACTACTCCGATTTCGGCTGGGTCGGCGCGCCTGGTACCGCCGTGCCGCTGCCGAACGCGACGACGGTCTGGAGCGCCGATGCGCAGGTGCTGCGGGCGGGCACGCCGCTGACGCTGTCCTGGGACAACGGCCAGGGCCTTCTCTTCAAGCGCGTCGTCACGATCGACGAGAACGCGATGTTCACGCTTCGCGACGAGGTCGAGAACAAGGGCGCGGGGCCCGTGACGCTGTTCCCTTATGGGCAGGTCGTCCGGCACGGAAAGCCGGCGACGCTGGGCTATTACGTTCTGCATGAAGGCCTGATCGGCAATCTCGGCGAGCAGGGCCTGCAGGAGTTCACCTACGACCATGTCGACAAGGAACCGGCGCTCGGCACCGGCACCAACGGCAAGGTCTGGAAGGATGCCGTCGGCGGGTTCGTCGGCATCACCGACAAGTACTGGGCGGCCGCCGTCGTCCCCGATCAGGCCCGCAAATACGAGGGTCGTTATTCCTCGGTCCAGACCGGCAGCGCCCGCACCTACCAGGCCGATTTCCTGGCCGAGGCCGTGACCGTCGCTCCAGGCGCCAACGGCTCGTCGAACGCCCGGCTCTTCGCCGGTGCCAAGGAGGTCGCGGCCATCGATGGCTACGAAAAGAACCTTGGCATCAAGCGCTTCGAACTGCTGATCGACTGGGGCTGGTTCTACTTCATCACCAAGCCGATGTTTTTCGTGATGGACTGGATCTACAAGCATGTCGGCAATTTCGGCATCGCGATCCTGGGCGTCACGCTGCTGCTGAAGCTGCTGTTCTTCCCGCTCGCCAGCAAATCCTACGCGTCCATGGCCAAGATGAAGGCGGTCCAGCCCGAGATGGTGGCGATCCGCGAACGCTATGCCGACGACAAGATGAAGCAGCAGCAGGCTCTGATGGAGCTTTACAAGACGCAGAAGATCAACCCGATCGCCGGCTGCTGGCCGGTGCTGCTGCAGATCCCGGTGTTTTTCGCGCTCTACAAGATCCTGTTCATCACCATCGAGATGCGACATGCGCCGTTCTTCGGCTGGATCCGTGATCTGGCCGCGCCCGACCCCACCAACGTCTTCTTCTTCCTGCCGGCGGCACTGACGAGCTTCCTGCATATCGGCATCTGGCCGATCTTCATGGGCATCACGATGTTCATCCAGATGAAGATGAATCCCGAGCCGCCGGACCCGGTGCAGAAGATGATGTTCACCTGGATGCCGGTGTTCTTCACCTTCCTGCTCGGCTCATTCCCGGCCGGCCTGGTGATCTACTGGACCTGGAACAACCTGCTTTCGGTGAGCCAGCAAGGCTACATCATGAAAAAGCACGGCGCCAAGATCGAACTGTTCGACAACATCAAGGGCATGTTCGGCAAGAAGCCGGCCACTGCCGTGGCAGCGCCGGACAAACCGGCCAACAGCAACAAGAAGTGAGGCAATCGGGTGTGGGCAGTCGGCAGTAGGGAAGATCCTCGTCTTTCGACTGCCCGCTGCCCATTTCCGACCGCCCGGCGAAGCCCATGCCCCTTCCCGATCCCCTCACCCGCCACCCCATTCCCGGCTGGAAGGGCACCGCCTTTCTCAAGGCGATCGTCGATCATCGGCTGATCGAGGTCGGCGATTACAGCTATTACGACGACTCGCGCGGGCCTGAGCATTTCGTTGCGCGCTGCGTGCGCTACCATTTCGACTTCATCGGCGACCGGCTGATCATCGGGAAATTCGTCGCGATCGCGCAGGGCGCGCAGTTCATCATGAACGGCGCCAACCATCCGATGGGCGGCTTCTCCACCTATCCCTTCGGCATGTTCGGCCTCGATGGCACGCCTGACGACAAGACGACGAAGACCGGCTTTCGTGGCGACACCCGCATCGGCAACGACGTCTGGATCGGCCGCGAGGCGGTGATCATGCCGGGCGTGACGATCGGAGACGGCGCGATCATCGGCACGCGGGCTCAGGTCGCGCGCGACGTGCCGCCCTATGCGGTCGTGGTCGGCAATCCCGGCAAAGTGGTGAAGCTGCGCTTTTCGCCGGAGATCGTCGCGGATCTGCTCGCGATCGCCTGGTGGGACTGGGACGCTGAACGGATTGCGCGCAATATCGCTGCTATCGGGGCTGCCGACATCGACGCGCTGCGCGCTGCCGTGTAAGACCGCGTCACATCCTCAGCCCTCATCCTGAGCATCCTTCGAGACGCCGCTTCGCGGCTCCTCAGGATGAGGGCTTCTGTTTTCAAGCAGGCAGAAGCCATGACCAGCAGTACCGCCACACCCTACAGCGACGACGAGATCGAATCCGCGCGAAAGCTCTTCGAGGGGCCGTGGGACTTTGTCTGGGCCTCGACGCATGTCGACGACCTGCCGACGATGGTCGGTCACGAGATCGCCTTCGCCGGCCGCTCCAATGTCGGCAAGTCGAGCCTGATCAACGCCGTGACCCGCCGCAACGCGCTGGCGCGGACCTCGCATACGCCGGGCCGGACGCAGCAGCTCAACTTCTTCCGCCAGGTCGGCGCCGACGAGCGCCTGACCATCGTCGATATGCCCGGCTATGGCTATGCGGCGGTCGGCCGGGCCAAGGTCGCCTCCTGGACCAACCTGATCCACAACTACCTGCGCGGGCGGCCCAACCTGATGCGGGTCTATCTCCTGATTGATGCCCGGCATGGGCTGAAGGACGTCGACAACGCCGTGCTGGAAACGCTCGACAAGGCGGCGATGTCCTATCAGGTCGTGCTGACGAAGGGCGATGCGCTCAAGCCCGCCGACCAGCAGTTCATGCGCGAGGCGACCTATGACGAGATCAAGCGCCGCCCGGCGGCGTTTCCCGAGGTGCTGCTGACGTCGAGCGAGACGGGCCTTGGGGTTCCCGATCTGCGTGCGGCGGTGGGACGCGTGCTGGCGGAGCGGGCCTGACAACATGATAACTGCAACCCGCATCCATCTCACGCTGGCCGCCCTGATGGGGCTTGCCGGCGTCGCGCTGCTTGCCGCAGCGGCGCATGTCACCGGCACGACGAATGTCCAGACCGCGGGACAGATGCTGCTGTTCCATGCTCCGACTGTGATCGGCGCGACTGCGGCGCGGAAGGCCGGGTTCCTGCACGACTGGCTGAGCCGCGTCGCGATCTCGGTAGTCATCCTCGGCGTCGCACTGTTTGCCGCCGACCTCGCGAGGCGCGGCTTCGCCAGCGAGGCGCTGTTTCCTCGCGCGGCCCCGATCGGGGGCTTCCTGATGGTCGGGGGCTGGCTCGGCCTGGCGCTCGCGGCGCTGTTTGCGAAGCGCACCTGACAGGTTTTCGTATTACGGATATTGCGCCCGGCCTGATTTGCATCTAACCTGAGCCGGTATGGAGATCACGTACCATCCGGCCAAGCGCGAAGCGACGCTGAAGGAACGCGGTCTCGATTTCGAGGATGCGGCGGAGGTGTTCGCCGGCCCCGTGCTGACGATGGTCGATGACCGCAAGGATTATGGCGAAGACCGCTTTCTGACCTACGGCCTTGCTATTGACCGGCTGGTGGTCGTCGTCTGGACACCGCGCGGACATGCTTGCCATGTCATATCCATGAGGCACTGCAATGACCGTGAAAGAGCTCAATTCCAGCACCAGCTTCGTCGATCCCGATGACGGCCCGGAATGGACTGACGATCAGTTCGCACGCGCTGAATTCGCCATCGGCGGCAAAATCATCCGCCCGGCGCAGGGCACGCTGACGCGCGGCCCCGGCCGGCCGAAGCTGGCCGACGCAAAACAGGTCGTGACGCTGCGACTGGAGCCCAGCCTGATAGAAGCCTACAAGAACGACGGCGAGGATTGGCGGGGCCGGATGGCAGATGCGATCCGCAAGGCGGCCGGCAGGCGCTGAGCCGGTCCCGCAGGCGCGAGCCGCCAACGTTCTTCCGCATGTCGCCGACTTCCGCTAGAAGGCGCTCCGGCGCAGTTGCCTTGCGTCTTGCGGAGCCTGCCCGATGATCAATCCCGCTCTCCTGACGCCGTCGCAAGCCGCCGACCTTCTGGTTCAGGCGCTGCCGCATATGCAGCGCTACGATCAGGAGATCATCGTGATCAAATATGGCGGCAACGCCATGGGCGACGCCGCGACGGCCGAGGATTTCGCCGAGGACATCGTTCTGCTGGAGCAGTCCGGGCTCAAGCCCGTGGTCTGCCATGGCGGCGGGCCGCAGATCGCCCGGATGCTGACCAAGCTCGGCATCCAGTCCGAGTTCAAGCAGGGCCTGCGCGTCACCGACGCCGCGACCGTCGACGTTGTCGAGATGGTCCTGGCCGGCTCGGTCAACAAGGAGATCGTCGGCTACATCTCGCGCGAGGGCGGCAAGGCGATCGGGCTCTGCGGCAAGGACGGCAACATGGTCACGGCGCGCAAGGTGACGCGCACCATCGTCGATCCCGATTCGAAGATCGAGGAGGTGCTCGATCTCGGCTTCGTCGGCGAGCCCGACAAGGTCGATACCGCCGTGCTCGACGCGGTGCTGAAGGCCGAACTCATCCCCGTGCTGGCGCCTGTCTGCGCCGCCGCCGACGGCCAGACCTACAACGTCAACGCCGACACCTTCGCCGGCGCCATCGCGGGAGCGCTCAACGCCAAGCGCCTGCTGCTGTTGACCGATGTGCCCGGCGTGCTCGACAAGGACAAGAACCTGATCCCGGAACTGACGATCGAGCAGTGCCGCGGCCTGATCGCGGACGGAACGATCTCGGGCGGCATGATCCCGAAGATCGAGACCTGCATTTACGCGCTGGAAAAGGGCGTCGAAGCGGTCGTCATCCTGGACGGCAAGGTGCCACACGCGGCGCTGATCGAGCTGTTCACCGATACCGGCTCGGGCACGATCATTCGGCGGTGATCCTATCCTGGAATCCGCCGTCATTCCGGACAAGCTGCGTAGCAGCGCCGATCCGGACTCCATCACTGAGCACGACAGCGCCTTACGATGGATTCCGGGTCTCCGCTTCGCTACGCCCGGAATTGACGGCGAGATACCCTGCGATGTTTGAGACCGGGCTTAAGCCTTAGCAGGGGACTTGCATGTCAGGCTGGGCCTCGCCATTTCGGGTCCCCGATGAATACGCACGCCGCCATCCCCATTGCCGCGCCGCCGCTCCAGACGGAGGCCTTCGCGCATGTCGATCACTGGATCTTCGATCTCGACAACACGCTTTATTCGCATGAGAGCCGGATTTGGCCGCAGGTCAACGAGCGCATCACGCTGTTCCTCCAGGATCTGTTCGGGCTCGACGGCCTCTCCGCCTATGCCCTGCGGCAGTATTATTACCACCGCTACGGCACGACGCTGAACGGGCTGATGCTGGAGCATCAGATCGACCCCGACATCTTCCTCGACTTCGCCCATGATATCGATCTGGGCCTGCTCCAGCCCGATCCTGCGCTCGGTGCGGCGATCGCCGGCCTGCCCGGCCGCAAGCTGATTCTCACCAACGGCTCCGTCGCCCATGCCCGCAACGTGGCCGGCAAGCTCGGCATCCTCGCGCATTTCGAGGACATCTTCGACATCGTCCATGCCGGCTTCGTGCCAAAGCCCGAGCGCGCGACCTATGAGAACTTCCTCGCCAAGCACAGCGTTGATCCGGGCCGGGCGGCGATGTTCGAGGATATCGAGAAGAACCTGATCGTGCCCAGCACGCTCGGCATGAAGACCGTGCTGGTGATACCGCAAACGCCCGACCCGTTTCGGGAAGCCTGGGAGCAGGCGGCGATCGAAGCCGGGCACGTGCATTATGTGACCAGCGACTTGGCGGGATTTCTGGCGCCGCTGGGGCTCGCTACCCCGGTGGCTTGAGCCCTCTCGACTCTGGCTCCGTTCTCGTTCCTCCAATAGGATAATCGTTCGTCTTTACGAACGGAAACGAAGCTGATATTCCCTCCATCCGTTATATCGAACGACTGGAGCGTCACGATGTCAGGTTCCGAAGCGGGCGCGGCCGCCCTGCATCCCGAGACGCGGCTGGTCCATGCCGGGACGATGCGCTCGCAGTTCGGCGAGACTTCGGAGGCGCTGTTCCTGACGCAGGGCCATGTCTACGACAGCGCCGAGCAATGCGAGGCGCGCTTCCTGAACAAGGACCCGGGCTTTCAGTATGCCCGCTTCTCCAACCCGACCGTCTCCATGCTGGAGCAGCGCATGGCGGCGTTCGAGGGCGCCGAAGCCTGCAGGGCGACCGCCACCGGCATGGCGGCGGTGACGGCCGTGCTGATGGGGCTGACGCGCGTGGGCGATCATGTCGTGGCGGCACAGGCGCTGTTCGGTTCGTGTCGATACGTCGTTGAGGACCATCTTCCGCGTTACGGCGTCGAATCGACGCTGGTGGACGGCACCGACATCGCCTCGTGGCGCAAGGCCGTGCGTCCCAACACCAAGGTGTTCTTCTTGGAGAGCCCCTCCAACCCGACGCTGGAAGTGATCGATATCGCGGCCGTGGCGGCGCTCGCCAGGGAGGTGGGCGCGTTCCTTGTCGTCGACAACGTCTTCGCCACACCGCTTTTCCAGCGACCGCTGACGCTCGGCGCCGATGTACTCGTCTATTCGGCGACCAAGCATATCGATGGGCAAGGCCGCTGCCTGGGCGGTCTGATCGTCTCGTCGGAGGACATCATCCAAACGCATATCCAGACCTATCTGCGCCAGACCGGCCCGGCGATGTCGCCGTTCAACGCCTGGGTGATGCTCAAGGCCCTGGAGACGCTGCCGCTGCGGGTGCAGCGCCAGGCGCAGAGCGCCGCGATCATCGCCGATTGGCTGGCGGAGCAGCCCGGACCGTCGAAGGTGATCTTTCCCGGCCGCAAGGACCATCCGCAGGCCGAGATCATCGCCCGGCAGATGAGCGGTCCCTCGACGCTGATCGCCTTCGAGGTGCCCGGCGGCAAGGACGCAGCCTTCAGGCTGCTCAATGCGATGAAGCTGATCCGGATCTCGAACAATCTCGGCGATGCAAAGAGCCTGATCGTCCACCCCGCCACGACGACGCATCAGCGCTTCACGCCGGAGGTCCGGACGGCGATGGGCGTGACCGACGGCATGGTCCGTCTTTCGATCGGGCTTGAACATCCCGACGACCTGATCGCCGATCTCGCGCAGGCGCTGGCGGCCTAGCACCGCAGTCGTCAACGACGATGAGGGCTTGACCCTGACGTGACGGTGGCGAAACCTCGCGGGCTGCCACGAGCGCAACGTCACGCCGGAGCTCCCGATGCCTCACCCCCTGATCGCGCTCGACTGGGGCACGACCCGCGCCCGCGCTTTCCTGATCTCCGAGCAGGGCAAGGTGCTCGGTCGGCATGTCGCGGAGCAGGGCATCCAGTCTATCCCCCCGGGTGGTTTTCCGGCCGCCTTCGAAGCGATCGCCGGAGAGTTTCGTCGCGCGCGCGCCGATGCCCGGATCGTGCTTGCCGGCATGGTCGGCAGCCGCAATGGCTGGGTCGAGGCGCCCTATGTCGCCTGTCCGGCGGCGCCGGGCGAGATCGTCGCGGCCGCCATGCCGGTCGCGCTTGCCGACGGCACGCCGGTCACGATCATCCCCGGCCTCTCCTGCGATGACGGCGCCTTCGACGTGATGCGCGGCGAGGAGACGCTGATCGTCGGCCTCGGCCTCGGTGACGGCATCGTCTGCCTGCCCGGAACCCATTCCAAATGGGCGCGGGTCGAGGCCGGCCGCATCCAGCGCTTCGCCAGTTTCATGACCGGCGAGGTCTATGGCCTGCTGCGGCAGCACTCCATCCTGGCACGCCTCGCCGAGGAACCCTTGCCTGAGGATGCGGCCGAGGGCGCACGCCGTGGCTTCGCAGCGGCGCAACGTCCCGGCGGCCTGCTCAACGCGGCCTTCGCGGCCCGTACCGAGGTCTTGGCCGGCCATATGAAGGGCGGCGCTGTCGGACCCTATCTTTCGGCGCTGCTGGTCGGTCAGGAGATCGCCGGCGCACAAGCCCTGGTCGGTTCGCTCGGGCCGGTGCATCTCGTCGCCGACGGCGCACTGGCTGAAAGCTATGGAGCTGCGTTGAGGGCCGCGGGCCTCGGCTTCACCCTGACCACGCCGGAGGCGGCCTTCGTCGCCGGCGTGATGCGGCTGGCCTCATGATCGTCGTCTTCGGCTCCCTCAACGTCGATCTCGTCACGCAGGTCGAGCGCCTGCCCGGCCCCGGCGAGACCGTGATCGGTCCGGCCTACGCGCTCCATCCCGGCGGCAAGGGCGCCAATCAGGCGCTCGCCGCGCGCCGGGCCGGCGCCGAGGTCGTGATGGTCGGGGCTGTCGGAAACGATGGCTTCGCCGAGATCGCGCTGTCGCTGCTGGCGGCGGATGGCGTGGATCTGTCGCGCGTCGCGCGGGTTAGCGAGCCGACCGGTGCCGCCTTCATCGCTGTTGACGCTTCGGGCGCCAACCAGATTGTCGTCGCCTCCGGCGCCAACGCCGCAGCCAAGGCGGAGTCGATCGGCGGGATGGTGCTGGGCGATGCCGACATCCTGCTGCTGCAGCGCGAGGTGCCGGAGCCCGAATGCATTGCCGCAGCCGCGCTGATGAAGCACGCTGGCGGACGTGTCATCTTCAACCTTGCGCCGGCCGGCCCGCCGGCAGCGGAATTGCTTGCGCTGGTCGACATCCTGGTCGTCAACGAGCACGAGGCTGCCCTGCTGGGCGCCGCCTTCGGCTGGCCGGCGCTAGAGCCATATGCCTTCGCGCAGCGCATCGATTCCGAACGCGGTCTCGCCTGCATCGTCACGCTCGGGGCCGACGGCCTCGTCGGCTGGCATGACGGCGTCCGTCGCCGGCTGGAGGCCCCCAAGGTCGAGGCGCTCGACACGGTCGCGGCCGGCGACAGTTTCGTCGGCGCCTTTGCCGCTGCGCTCGCTGCCGGCTACGGGTTTTCAGGGGCGCTTCAGCGTGGTCTCGCGGCCGGCTCGCTTGCCTGCACCGGGCGCGGCGCGCAACCGAGCATACCGCGTCGCGACGCGATCGAGGCGCTGGTCGGGACGAGTTTTCTCTGAGCCCGGTAAGCGCAGCCGGAGGTCCCATTGTCGATCCTGGCGTTCCACCGGCCCAGAGGTACCGAACGCTAACCTTGGCGGCGGGCTTGGCGTGCGCGTACGTTCCCATCCGGGGGGCGATCGTTTAAGCCGGTCATGCCGCGCTGCAACATGGCCGCGATGATCGCGGTTCCGACATCTTCACTAGAACCCGCTTCCCTAGCCATGGATGACCCGATGTTCCCCAAGCCCCTGCCCGAACTGTTCCCCAACACCTTCGAATACGAGTCCCTGCCGATGGTGAAGCCGACCGGCTTCCGCGAATACGACGCGCGCTGGTTCTTCGGCCAGGAACTCAATCTGATGGGCGTCCAGGCCGTCGGCATGGGGCTGGGCACGCTGATCCGCCGCATGGGCATCAAGCCCGAAATCGTCACCGGCCATGATTTCCGCGGCTATTCCTCGTCGATCAAGATGGCGCTGGTCACCGGCCTAATGGCGGCGGGCTGCAAGGTCCACGATATCGGGCTCGCCATGTCGCCGATGGCCTATTTCGCGCAGTTCGCGCTCGACGTGCCCTGCGTCGCCATGGTCACCGCCTCGCATAACGACAATGGCTGGACCGGCATCAAGATGGGTGCGCAGCGCCCCGTCACCTTCGGCCCGGAAGAAATGGGACGCCTGCGCGACATCGTATTGGCGGGAGATTTCGACCTCGTCGGCGGCGGCTCCTACGCTTTCGTGCCCGATTTTCCTGAGGTCTATTTCAAGGATCTGACCAGCCGCCCGAAGATCAAGCGCAAGCTCAAGGTCGTCGCCGCCTGCGGCAACGGCACGGCTGGCGCCTTCGCGCCGAAGATCCTCGAAGCGCTGGGCTGCGAGGTCATCCCGATGGATGCCGAACTCGACCACACCTTCCCGCGCTACAATCCCAATCCCGAAGACATGAAGATGCTTCATGCCATGGCCGACGCCGTGAAGGAGCATGGCGCCGACATCGCGCTCGGCTTCGACGGCGACGGCGACCGCTGCGGCGTCGTCGACAACCATGGCGAGGAGATCTTTGCCGACAAGATCGGCGTCATGCTGGCGCGTGATCTCGGCGCGCTGCATCCCGGCGCGCAGTTCGTCGTCGACGTAAAGTCGACCGGGCTGTTCGACACCGATCCCGAGCTCCAGAAGCTCGGCGTGAAGACCGACTACTGGAAGACCGGCCACTCCCACATCAAGCGCCGCGTACAGGAGCTGAACGCGCTAGCGGGCTTCGAGAAGTCGGGCCACTTCTTCTTCAACGCCCCGATCGGGCGCGGCTATGACGACGGTCTCGTCACCGCCATCGCGATCATCGACATGCTCGACCGCAATCCGGGCAAGTCGATGGCCGAGCTTTATGCCGCCGTGCCCAAGACCTGGGGAACGCCGACCATGTCGGCCAAATGCGCCGACGAGATCAAATACGATGTCGCCGAGCGGGTCACCAAGGCGGTGCAGGCGATGCAGGCATCGGGCGCGAACTTTGCCGGCCAGCCGATCCGCGACGTCGTGACCGTCAACGGCGTGCGCGTCACGACGCAGGACGGAAGCTGGGCACTGGTCAGGGCCTCGTCGAACAAGCCCGAGCTCGTCGTGGTCTGCGAAAGCCCGATCTCGGACGCGAGGATGCGCGAAATGTTCGCCGCGATCGACGGCCTGCTGCGCACCAATCCGGAAGTCGGCGCCTACAACCAGACCATTTGAGGCCGGGGCTCCTTGATCCGGGGCGGACACGCATCGTCATTCCGGGTTCTTCGCTGCGCAAAGCCCCGGAATGACGGCGGTGTTTCCTCGGAAAATCACCTTATTCCGGCAAGGGCTCAGGCTATCCAAGCGCCCGGATACGTTATCGTCCGGCCGGAGCGCCGGTCGCGATCGAGTTGCGGCTCGTGGTCTGGCCGCCGACTTCGCCGAAATACTTCTGCGCGTCGCCGAGCTGGATCGAGGGCTGGCAGGTCGGCGTGCAGGAATAGCTCTCGCGCTCCAGTCCGCGCTGGACCGTCAGCACCGAATCGGACGCCGCCCCGACGCGCACCAGCGATTCCGCCAGCAGCGCGCCACCGGAATCGAGCGCGATCAGATTGGTCACGCCAAAACTCTTTCCGGTCACGATCATCACGCCGTTCTTCTGGACGGCCACGTCGGCGATGCCCGGATTGCCGACGATCACGGTCTGAGCCCGCTCCGGCAGCCGGATGACCTTCGCGTGATCGACCATTACCAGCACGGTTTCGGGCTTGGTTGTAGCGCCCGTGCTCTGCGCAGCGGCCGGAACGGCCAGCAGCGGCGCTACGGCGAGACCCGCCACCGTGGATAAAATCATCGACGCCTTCACGGTGCCGATGCGCCGGCCGACGGGCGAAAGAACGGACATGGCGGGCGCCCCAAGATTTCCAACAGCGGAAGCAAAGCGGAAAATGATGAATCAATCGCTAAGCGCCCGGCGGTGAGGCGCTGGCGCATCGATATCGCTGCAATTGACGAAGATGATAATCTGCTAAAATGCGACACATTCCAACTATCATGGCCTATGATTATAACTCAGAGGCCTACATAGCCAAATAGACTGCCATTTTAATAAACAAAAAAGTAGATATACAGCGATTGTGATAGTATAATATCGCCTAAATACGTCGTTAACCATCAAATCGATGTTCCGGATACGCCTTGAATTCTTCAAGCCCCTTAACCGATCAGCAAGAGGCTCGCGGTAATGTCCATTTGTCGCTGACCGAAGCCGCTCAGAGCGAAGGCAGCAGTCAACCGTGGTTCAACAAGGAGTTCTCCGATGACCAATCTCTTCGCTCGCTTTGCCAAGGACGAGTCCGGCGCCACCGCCATCGAATACGGCCTGATCGCCGCCCTGATCGCCGTCGCCATCATCACGGCCGCTACCCAGCTCGGCACTGACATCAGCTCGCTGTTTACACGCATCTCGGCCAAGCTCGCCGGCAAGGCTGCCTGAGCGCGTTCCGCTCGGACGACCGAAAACGCCCCGGCAATCCGGGGCGTTTTCATTTCCATCTAGTAAGTCTCTGGTGAGCGTTTCACGCCAAAAGATATCGCTTTCACGTCGGGAACAACCCTATGCCGGTTTCAATGATCGTCATCATCGTCATTTTCCCGGCGGCCATGGCTTTTGCAGCGGCGAGCGACCTCCTCACGATGACGATTTCCAACAAGCTCAGCCTGATACTGATCGCCGCATTCGTTGTTTGTGCGTTTGCCGTGCCGCTCTCGCTGTCGCAGATCGGTCTCCATTTCGCCGCCGGCGGGCTGGTGCTCGCGATCTGCTTTGGCATGTTCGCCGCCGGCTGGATCGGCGGAGGCGATGCCAAGCTCGCGGCCGCCACCGCGCTCTGGTTCGGTTTCGGGCAGTTGCTGCCCTATCTTCTGATCGCGTCGGTCTTCGGCGGCGTCATGACGCTCGTCATTCTGAAGCTGCGCGGGCATCCGCTTCCGATCGTGGCCGAGAACTGGGGCTGGCTGCGGCGTTTGCACGCTGCCAATTCGGGCGTGCCCTACGGCATCGCACTTGCCTTCTCGGCGCTGCTCGTCCTGCCCGATACGGAGATATGGCGGGCAGGCATAGGCCTCTGAACGGCCGGTCGTCCCTCTGCCCCCCAACAGCCGGGATCGCGAAAAAAATATACGTCCGGTTAACCATAAGTTGACGATTCGAGACGCACCATCCCGGAGCAGAGCCGAGTGCTTTTGCCCGAGGATCGTCCGTCATGAGTCCCGCCCGCATCATCATTCTGGTCGTCGCGCTGGTCGCCGGTCTCGGCGCGGCTCTGCTGATGCAGCGACCGAGCGGGCCGGTGGCCTCGGCCCCACGCGAAGCGCTTCCCACTGTCCCGGTCCTGGTAGCCTCCGCCGATATCCCGGTCGGCAATACGGTCGCGGCGGGTGACGTCCGCTGGATCGACTGGCCTTTGGCGAGCGTCCCCGCAGGCGTCATCCGCAAGGACGAGGCGCCGGAGGCCGTGACCGAACTCTCCGGCCAGCTTGCACGTTTCGCCATTCTCGGCTCCGAGCCGGTCCGCCGCGAGAAGCTGATCAGGACGGACGGCACCGGCTTCCTGTCCGCCGTCTTGCCCGCCGGTCGGCGGGCCGTCGCCATCACCACAGACGCGCGCGGCGCCAACACCGCGGGTGGCTTCATTCTTCCAAACGACCGGGTCGACGTGATCCGCACCTTCCGCGAGGACAGCACGGGCGGCCAGTCGGAGAACTACCTGAGTGAGACAACGCTGACGAATGTCCGCGTGCTGGCGATCGGCCAGAACATTCAGGAGCGCAACGGCGAGAAGGTGGTCGTCGGCGAGACCGCGACGCTGGAACTCGACCCGCGCCAGGTTGAGGTCGTCGTGCAGGCGCAGAAGACCGGCGCGCTGTCGTTGGCCCTACGCAGCCTCAAGGATGCGGGCCAGGCCGGCAGGCCTTCGGAAGAAGGTGCCATGACGCTCGTACGTTACGGCGTCACCAGCAAGAGCGTGAAACAATGACCGTGCAGCGCATCGCGATTTCCGCCGCTCTGGCACTGCTGCTCGCAAGCCCGGCCGGCGCCCAGTCGACCGGGCCGGCGCCCGTGCTGAATGTCGGCTCCAGCGAACATGCCATCGCTCGCAAGCTCGATCTCTCGATCGGCCGCTCGCTCGTCGTTGAACTGCCGCGTGACGCCAAGGAGGTCTTCGTCGCCAATCCGAAGGTCGCCAACGCTGTCGTCCGCTCGGCCCGCAAGATCTTCATCATCGGCATCGCCGACGGCAGCACATCGATGTTCGTGATCGATGCCGAGGGCCGGCAGATCTCGGCACTCGAGATCGAGGTCGGGCGCGATCTCAACGTCCTGCGCCAGACTCTTCGCAGCGCGATGCCCAATGCCCGCATCGAGGTCAAGCCGGCGGGAACCTCGATCCTGCTCGTCGGCAGCGTCGCCAACGCGTCGGAAGCCACGCAGGCCGTCGACATCGCCAACGCCTTCGTCGGCGTCTCGGAGAAGTCCGAAACCAAGGGCGCGGTGATCAACTCCCTGACGGTTCGCGGCCGCGACCAGGTCATGGTCAAGGTCGTGGTCTCCGAGGTCTCCCGCAAGGCGATCAAGCAGCTCGGCATCAACTCGACGGGCGAGTGGAAGCTCGGCAACTTCTCGCTCAAACCTTCGCTCGACAATCCGCTGCCGCTATCGCCCCAGGCCCTGTCCACGACCGCGATCGCGGCAGGGATTGGCAACTCGACCAATTTCACCATGCGCGCCCTGGAACGCGCCGGCCTGTCGCGTGTCCTGGCCGAACCGACGGTGACGGCAATCTCGGGGGAGAGCGCGAAGTTCACCGCCGGCGGCGAAGTCCCCGTTCCGACCGGCTATACCTGCCAGGCGGTGGGTGGCTGTACGCTCGGCATCGCCTACAAGCCGATCGGCGTCTCGCTGAACTTCACACCGATCGTGCTGTCGGACAACAAGATCAGCATGCGCATCGCGACCGAGGTCACCGAACTCGATTTCGAGAATCAGCTCCGGCTGACCAATACCGGCATCGCCGGAACGTCGAACAACAATCAGGAAGTGGTCAACGCTCCTGCCTTCCGCGTCCGCAAGTCGGACACGACGGTCGAGCTGCCGTCAGGCGGCACGCTGGCGACGGCAGGTCTGATCCAGCGCGTCTCCAAGCAGTCGATCAACGGTCTGCCGGGCTTGATGAACATCCCGATCATCGGCGCGTTGTTTCGCTCCCGCGACTACCAGCGCGAGGAAACCGAGCTGATGATCACCGCGACGCCCTACATCGCCAAGCCGATCGAGCCGAACCAGATCCAGCGTCCTGACGACGGTTTCGTCGATGCGCATGACGCACAGACGATCCTGCTCGGGCGCCTGAACAAGATCTACGGAACCACCGGCGGACCAGCGCCGCAGGCCTATAAGGGCCGCGTCGGCTTCATCGCCGACTAACGGCATCCAGAACGCGCGTGAGGGATCGCCGAACCATGACATCTCAGGCAATGAACACGACAAGGCGCAAGCGCCGCTCAGTTTTGGCGGCGCTGTCGGTCGCGCTCATGCTCGGCGCTTGCGCCGGCAAGGGCGACGTCACCGGCTCGATCGTCTCCGAGGACGTACGGGAGCGGCACCCCATCGTGCTCCGCGATGCCCCGCGCACGCTGGACGTCTTCATCGGGCGCGCCGGGAGCGGGCTCGATCCGCGTCAAGCGGAAGACGTGACTCAATTTGCCCAGGAATACCGTCGCTCCGGTCGCGGCGGCCTCGTCGCGCAGGTACCCGCCGGCACGCGTCGCGACATTGCTGCCCATGACGCGCTGAACGGGATTCGCGCTGCGCTCGCCCGCAGCGGCGTCTCGCCGGCGCATCTCTCGGTCGCGACCTACCCCGTGCGGGATACGCTGCTGGCTTCGCCGATCCGGCTGACCTTCGCCTCGCTCCAGGCCGGCCTGCCGCATTCCTGCGGGCAATGGCCCGACGATGCCGGCGTCTCGAGCTACAAGCATGACGCGTCCAATGCGTCGCAATGGAATTTCGGCTGCGCCAGCCAGGCCATGCTCGCCGCCCAGGTCGCCGATCCCATTGATCTCGTGCGCGGCCGCAGCGAAGGCCGCGTCGACATGGTCAAGCGCATGAACGCCATCGCCAAGCTTCGAGAGGGCAAGGATCCCTCGACCCAGTACCGTCAGGAGCAGACCTCGATCAACTCCGCCGTCGGGGGTGGACGCTGATGGAGACCGACCAGGGCTTCGAGTCGACGGGGACTGCGGGCGATGGCGTTATCGCGCCTTTGCCGCGCATCACGCTGCAGGCCTATTGCGAGACGCCAGGCGTCGCCGCGACCATGCAGGCGGTCATCGCCGACCGGCGCATGGACAAGGCCCATGCGCGCATCCAGATGGGCGGCCCCGCGGCGGCCGTCGAGGCGTTCCGCTCGGCGCCCACGCCCAACATTATTCTGCTGGAGACCGTGTCCGAGCCGGCCGCCCTGGTCAGGCATCTCGACGCGCTGGCCGAGAGCTGCGATGCCGGCACCAAGGTCGTCGTCATCGGCCATGTCAACGACGTCCAGCTCTATCGCGACCTGATCCGGCGCGGCGTCAGCGAGTATCTGATCGCGCCGCTCGGCACGCTCGATGTCCTGCGCACGCTGTCGGAACTCTATGTCTCGCCCTCGGCCCGCAATCTCGGCCGCATCATCGCGGTGATGGGCGCCAAGGGCGGCGTCGGCGCCTCCACTGTCGCCCACAATGTCGCCTGGGCCATCGCCCGCAATCTCGACGCCTCGACGGTCATCGTCGATCTCGACATCCCCTTCGGCACCGCCGGCCTCGATTTCAATCAGGATCCGCCCCAAGGCGTTGCCGAGGCGGTGTTCGCGCCCGATCGGCTCGACGCCAATATGCTCGACCGGCTCTTGTCGCGCTGCAGCGACAACCTCGCACTTTTGGCGGCGCCGGCCATGCTCGACCGTACGGTCGATCTCTCCGAGGAGGCCTTCGACCAGCTCTTCGACCTGCTGCGTGCCAGCGTGCCCTGCGTCGTCCTGGACGTGCCCCATATCTGGAGTGCTTGGGTGCGTCGTGCTCTGATCAGCGCCGACGAGGTTGTGGTCGTCGCCGCGCCCGAGCTCGCCTCGCTCAGGAACGCCAAGAACCTGATCGATCTTGCCCGTGCCAACCGCCCCAACGATTCCGGTGCGAGGCTGGTGCTGAATCAGGTCGGAATGCCCAAGCGGCCCGAGATCGACGCGGCCGAATTTGCCAAGGCGCTCGGCGTCGAGGTGCTGACCTCGATCCCCTTCGACGCGCAGCTCTTCGGGACGGCCGCCAATAACGGCCAGATGATCGCCGAGGTGCAGTCGGGCGGGAAGATCAATGAAGCCTTCGTCCACATCGCCAGCACGGTGACCGGCCGTGGCGAGGCCAAGCGCAGCAAGCGAAGCCTGTTCGAGCCGCTCGTGGCTAAGCTTACGCGCAAGAAGGCCTGAGCGATGAGGCGCGCGTACAATCCGTCATTCCTGAGTTCCGGCTTCCGCCATCGGCCGCGACGGCCTGCCTTTGCGGCCGGGATGGGAGGGCGCCATGTTCGGTAAGCGATCCGCGACTGGCGCGGCCCCGGCCCTCGACCAGAGGGCCGAAAGCGCGCCAGTGCGCCAGTTCGAGGCCAAGCCGGCCGTTCAGGAGGCCCGCCGCGCGCCACCCCCGGCACCCATCGCGCCGGCCGAGATTCCGCGCTCGGAAGACTATTACCAGACCAAGAGCATGATCTTCGGCGCGCTGATCGAGGCGATCGACCTCTCGCAACTCGCCAAGCTCGACGGCGAATCGGCGCGCGAGGAAATCCGCGACATCATCAACGAGATCATCTCGCTGAAGAACGTCGTGCTCTCGATCTCCGAGCAGGAGGAACTGCTCGACGACATCTGCAACGACGTGCTCGGCTACGGTCCGCTCGAGCCGCTGCTGGCGCGCGACGACATCGCCGACATCATGGTCAACGGCGCGACGCGGACCTTCATCGAAGTCGCCGGCAAAATCACGCTGACCAACATCCGCTTCCGCGACAACGCGCAGCTGATGAACATCTGCCAGCGCATTGTCAGCCAGGTCGGTCGGCGCGTCGACGAGAGCTCGCCGATCTGCGACGCTCGCCTCGCCGACGGCTCGCGCGTCAACGTCATCGCCCCGCCTTTGGCGATCGACGGCCCCGCGCTCACCATCCGCAAGTTCAAGAAGGACAAGCTGACCCTCGATCAGCTGATGCGCTTCGGCGCGATCTCGCCGCCCGGCGCCGAGATACTGAAGATCATCGGCAAGGTCCGCTGCAATATCGTCATCTCGGGCGGCACGGGCTCGGGCAAGACGACGCTGCTGAACTGCCTGACCAACTATATCGAGCATGACGAGCGCGTCATCACCTGCGAGGACGCAGCCGAGCTGCAGCTCCAGCAGCCCCATGTCGTGCGTCTCGAGACCCGCCCGCCCAATCTCGAGGGTACCGGCTCCGTCACCATGCGCGATCTCGTCAAGAACTGCCTGCGCATGAGGCCCGAGCGGATCATCGTCGGCGAGGTGCGCGGACCCGAGGCCTTCGACCTGCTGCAGGCGATGAATACGGGCCATGACGGCTCGATGGGCACGCTCCACGCCAACACGCCGCGCGAATGTCTCAGCCGTATCGAATCGATGATCACCATGGGTGGCTTCAGCCTGCCCTCGAAGACGCTGCGCGAGATGATCTGCTCTTCGATCGACGTGATCATCCAGGCCCAGCGTATGCGTGACGGCTCGCGCCGCATCACCCACATCACCGAGGTGATGGGAATGGAAGGCGACATCATCACCACCCAGGATCTCATGACCTATGAGGTGCTCGGCGAGGACGCCGCAGGCAAGCTGATCGGCCGACACAAGTCGAGCGGCATCGGCCGGCCCCGCTTCTGGGAGCGCGCCCGCTATTACGGCGAGGAGCAGCGGCTGGCCGCCGCGCTCGATCAGCTCGCCGCGCAGGGTGCGCCCGATGCCGCCTGACGGCACCGGCTGAGGGGAGCGGCAGCCCATGGATATGAGCCTCATCGCCGTCATCGCGTTGGCCACTTTTGCGGCCGGCGGCGTCGTCTATGCGCTGTTCTACCCGATGCTCAGCGGCCAGTCCCGTGCCGAGAAGCGCCGCAAGGAGTTCTCGGCTCCCGTCGCCACGCGCATCCACGATCGCGAGGCCCAGACACGCGCCAAGCGCGGCCAGATCGCACAGAGCCTGAAGGAGATCGAGAGCCGGGAGAATCCTAAGGCCAAGGTCTCGCTTGAAACGCGTTTCCTGCAGGCCGGTTTGAATTGGAGCCGCCGCAGATACTACGTCGTCAGCGCCATCAGCGGCGTCGTCCTCGGTCTCGGCCTGCTCATCGGTACCGGCAACGTGATCTTCTTCTTCGTCGGCCTCTTCGTCGGCGGTCTGGGTCTCCCGTCCTGGTTCCTGAAGCGCCGCAAGGCGGGGCGCCTGAAGAAGTTCGCGCTCGAATTTCCCAATGCGATCGATATCGTCGTGCGCGGCATCAAGTCCGGCTTGCCGCTGAACGACTGCCTGCGCATCGTCGCCAGCGAGTCACCCGAGCCGGTCGGGTCAGAGTTCCGCATGATCATCGAGAGTCAGGCGCTTGGCCTGCCGCTGACCGAGGCGGCGGCCAAGCTGTTCGAGCGGATGCCCTGCGCGGAATCGAATTTTTTCGGCATCGTTCTGGCGATCCAGCAGAAGACCGGCGGCAACCTCTCGGAGACGCTCGGCAACCTGTCGCGGGTCATCCGCGAGCGCCGCAAGATGCGCGACAAGATCCAGGCGGTCTCGATGGAGGCCAAGGCCTCGGCCTGGATCATCGGCTCGCTGCCGGTGATTGTCGGCATCCTCGTCTATCTCAGTAACCCGCGATACATCGAGCTGCTCTGGCTCACCAGCGCCGGCAAGGTCGGCCTCGCCGTCAGCGCCGTCTGGATGCTGGTCGGCATCTTCGTCATGAAAAAAATGATCAACTTCAACATCTGAGGCGACACCGATGATCGACCTCATTGCATCCAAGCTAGCCGATACGCAGTTCCTGGTCTCGATGCTGGCGGCTATCGCCGCGGTGGCCACGGTGCTGACGCTGGCCATGCCGCTGCTGGAGGGCAACACCCTCGACAAGCGCATGAAGGATGTCGCCTTGGAGCGCGACAAGATCCGGGCGCGCGAGCGCGAAAGGCTCAACCGGCCCAAGGACAAGGTCACGCTGCGCTATGAGCCGAAGCAGTTCATGCGTCAGATCGTCGACCAGTTGAAGCTCGGCGACTGGCTCGGCACGGAGACCGCCAAGGAAAAACTCGCCATGGCCGGCTATCGTGGCCAGCAGGCCGAGATCGGCTTCCTGTTCTTCCGCCTGGTGACGCCGATCGGGCTGTTCTGCTTTGCCCTGTTCTATGTCTTCGTTATCAACAATTTCGGCCAGCCGCCGGCGATCCGCTTCGGCATCGCGATCGCTGGCGCCTATATCGGCATCAAGGCGCCGGAGGTTTTTCTCTCCAACCAGATCTCCAAGCGCCAGGCCTCGATGAAGCAGGCCTTCCCCGATGCGCTAGATCTGCTGTTGATCTGCGTCGAATCCGGCATGTCGATCGAACTCGCTTTCCGGAAGGTCTCAGGCGAGATCGGCAACCAGTCGGTCCCCCTGGCCGAGGAGTTCGGGCTGTGCACGGCCGAACTTTCCTATCTGGCAGAACGCCGACAGGCCTATGAGAACCTCGCCCGTCGCACCGGACTGGAAGGTGTGAAAGCGGTCTCCACGGCGCTGATCCAGGCCGAGCGCTATGGGACGGCGCTCGGCACCGCATTGCGCACCCTGGCGCAGGAAAGCCGCGACCAGCGCATGAACGAGGCCGAGAAAAAGGCCGCCGCGCTGCCGCCCAAGCTGACGGTGCCGATGATCTTGTTCTTCCTGCCGGTGCTGTTCGTCGTGATCCTGACGCCGGCATTGGTCCAGGTCTTCAAATGGAAGTGACGGATTGCGGCGGGCGCTACGGCGCGACCTTGTAGCTTGCCGTCAGCCTGAGCCCGATCACCGAGAGCAGCAGCGCGAACCAGACCGGATCGGCCCGGCGGAAGAAGAAGCTCTCCAGACAGGCCGAATAGATCGCAAACAGCCAGATCCGGAAGAACAGCTCGGCCATCGCCTTGTTCTCGACCGTGCGGATAACGCGGTGGTGGTCGCGTAGCGGCAGCAGGATCAGCACGAGGACCGCGATCGCAAGACCCGGAATGCCCAGTCCGATGACGAGATCGACATAGCCGTTATGGCCATGGACCATGCCCTGCGCGATGCCGGTCTCCTTCTCGCCGATCTCGGCATAGCGAACGAAATCGCTCTGCCAGAAGCCCTCGAATCCATAGCCGAAGATAGGCCTCAGCCAGAGACGATCGAGCGCGAAGCTCCA
Source organism: Bosea sp. PAMC 26642 (assembly GCF_001562255.1). Classification (NCBI taxonomy): domain Bacteria; kingdom Pseudomonadati; phylum Pseudomonadota; class Alphaproteobacteria; order Hyphomicrobiales; family Alloboseaceae; genus Allobosea; species Allobosea sp. PAMC 26642. Next base: position 4,229,725 of record NZ_CP014301.1, read on the forward strand.
GATCTCGGTCCGGCCGGTGAAGGTCTGGCCGGGACTGACCGACTGCACGATCTCGTCCACCGGCTTGAACAGGACCGAGCCCACCGTCGCCGTCAGCAGGACCGCCAAAGGGCCGAGCGCGATCAGCGCCTTCAGCCACAGGCCGCGGATATGGGCGCAGGCGAGGCCGACCAGCACCACGAAGGGCCCAAGCCCCATCGAGGTCTTCGAGCCAGTGAAGAACAGGAAGGTCGCCGCCAGCAAGGTGATGACGAGGCCGAAGCGAAAAGAATAGGCGGTGGTGACGAAGATGCCGATCAGCATCATGATCACCATCATCGCGCCGGCGACGTTCTTGTGGTCGAACAGGCCACGCCAGGCGCCGGCATGTTCGGGTTCCAGCACGTCGCCGCCCGAATGGATCGCGATATCGGGATAGACCACAAGTCCGGCATAACAGATGAACAGCACGATCGATGCCGCTATGCCCATCAGCGCCGCGAAATGGCGTTGGCCCTGCGGCAGCAAAATGGCCGTTCCAGCGATCGTCAGCACCACCAGCGTGAAGCGAAAGGCCCGCATCGAGACATCCGGATTGGCCGATTGGAGCACACCGATCGTCATCCAGACGAGCAGCAACAGCCAGCTCGGCCGCAGATAGGCCTTGGCCGCCCGTCCGCCCGACTTGACCGCGCAGGCGATGCCGAGCACCGCCATCAGCGTGAAGCCGATCTGGTTGATGACGTTGCTGGAATTCTCGGCTTCGACCTCGTAGGAGCCCTTGAACGGCGCCAGCGAGACCCAGACCAGCAGCAGCGATGCAACGACGACGACGCTGCGTAGCCAGTAGCCGGGATCGGCGCTTGTTGCGCTCGTGCCCGTCCCATCGCCGAGGCCGGCTGCGCTCATAACGCTTCGTTGACGACGAAGCCGCGGATCTTGCTGGCATTCTCGCCCAGCGCCGTCTCGGCCTGTTCGAGGTCGCCGGCGGCGATCCCGCCTTCGCGCACGACCAGGATGATGTCGTCGACGGCGTCCGCGAAACCTTGCGAGAGGGCGTCGCCGCCGACCGTTCCGCCGTCGATCACGATCGGGCTGAAGCGGCGCGTCGCGCCGAGGAAATCTCGCCCGATCTGCTCGGCCGTGACCAGATCGACGCGGCCAGCCCGCGGCAGGAAGAACAGGCCGGTGCCTTCGTCCTGCAGAGCCGTCCGCACCACGCGGGCTGCCCCCGTGACGACGTCATGCAGGCCGAGCCGCGCCTCGGGCGCATAGACATGGGTCAGGCTGACCTCGCCCAGGCCCGCATCGACCAGCATCGCCGGCTGCCCCTCGCCGGCGGCATCGAGCGCAAGGTTGAGCGCCAGAGTCGAGGCGCCGGCGTGCGGCCGCAGGCCCACGACCAGGATACGGCGAGGCCCATCGGAACCAGACTGGCCCTCGAATGCCGCACGCACGGCATGGATAGCCTTGGCAAAGGCGGCGTTGGGTTTGTCCAGCACATCGACGAGGTACGCCTTGGACTGGAAGACCGAGCGCGCCTCGGCATCCTCGCGCCGCCAGCGCCGGTGCCGCACGGCCGGCAGCGTCGCGAGCAGCGGGACCGACATAGCCTGAAGCAATTCCGGAAGCTTGGCCGATTGCCCGCCCTCGATCGCGGCCAAGCGCCGCCAGCCGGATTTGCCGCTGGCGGGCTTGGGCATCGGCGGGTCTGCGGGCATGACCGGCGGCACGATGACCGCCTCCGGGGTAGGGCTGCTCGCTGGCGCAGCGGCCGGTATTTCGCTCACGGCGGCCTCGGTGACGGTGGCAGGCGTTTTGCGCCGCCGCCACAGCCGAAAGCCTCCGGTGTAGGTTCTTGTCTCCGGCTCGGCCGGTGTGCGCGCCGGCGTGGCGGCCAGCAGCGCCAGCCCGATAGCGATAGCGGCGCCGGTGCCCCCGCCGGCAAAACCGCCCATCAGGGCGACGGTGCGCCGGGTGATGCCGCTCTTCTCCAGCGGCGGCATGGCGGCGCTGATGATACGGGCATTGGTGGTATCGATGCCGGCAAGTTCGCCGGTCTCGCGGGCGCGGCGCAGGAAGGCGTCATAGACGACGCGGGAGGATTCGACCTCGCGCTCCAGCTCGCGCAGCTCGACCGAGGCGCGGCCGGCCGCATAATGCGCCCGGGTCAGCTGATCGACCCGCTGCGTGATCTGACGCTCGGCCTCGGCGGCGCGGTCAAATTCGGTCTTGGCGGCGCGGGCAATGCGCGAGAGCTCCTCGGCGATCTGACGCCGGGCGTCGCGTACCTGGGCCTGCGCCGCGGCAAGCGACGGGTGACGCGAACCCAGCGAGGCGAGCAGGTCGGCCTCCTTGTTCAGCGCCGCGCCGAGCTGCGAGCGCAGCGCCGTCATGGTGTTGGAGGCGACGGCCTCGGGCACCGCGCCGGCCTCGATGCTGGAGGGGCGGGTGGCCAGCGTCTGGTCGTATTTGGCCTTAGCCTCGGTCAGCCGGGTTCGTAGGGCCACGAGCTGGGCGTTGTTCAGTGCCAGCTGCTCCTCGCCGATCGACTTTCCGCCGACACCGACGATGTTGTTGGCTTCCTTGTATTTTTCGGCCTTCTCTTCGGCGATGCGCAGCCGGTTGCGCAGTTCTTCGAGGCGGCTGGTCAGCGCGCTGGTGGCGCGCTGGGCGGCGTCGGCACGGACCGTGGCCTGGTTTTCGAGATAGGAATTGGCCAGCGCATTGGCGATGCGGGCGGCCTTGGTCGCCTCGCGCGACGTCACCGCGATGTCGATGACGAAGGTCCGCTCGCCGCGCCGCACCGCGACGTTCTTGTCCAGCGCCGCCAGCGCATAGAGCTTGCCGTCATGCGGGGGAGCCCCGCTGCTCGGCAACAGGTCGGCGATCAGGCGGGCGAGACCGGTCTTGGGCGCCTGGCCGCCGAACTCGATATCGGTATCCAGTTTCTCGCTATCGACCACGAGCGATTTGATGCTGTCGGACGCGATGACGCGCGCCTGACTTTCCAGATAGCCCGTGATCGAGGTCGGATCGCCGCTGACGGCGTTGGGAGAAACCTCGTTCTGCAGCACGCGCAGGTCGCGCGGGTCGATGAAGAGCTGTGCGGTCGAAACATATTTCGGCGTGATCAGAAGGCTGGCGAGGCCGGCCAGCCCGATGCCGAGGATGGCGCAGAGCAGGATCAGCCCCTTGCGCCGCCACAGCGTCGAGATCAGCCAGGCCGGATCGGTCAGGCGGGAAAGCGGCGCGGGCTGGCCGGGCGCATCGTCGGCGCGCGTCGCCGCGGGAGCGCGACGCTCCTGATCGGGACTCCGCTCGGCCTTGGCGGTCTCGGTGGTGAACATCACGCTACGCTTCACTCTTCACACTCGGCCTGGGCGCGGGCGACGCCCGCGTCCGCTCGTTCTGGCGGCAGTCCTATCCCGCACGCGGCGGGTCTTTCGTTCAGCTTGCGCCCCGCCGGTAGCGGTTGAGCACGCTCATCATCGGCTTGGGCTTGTAGTCCACGTCCAGCGGCAGAGGGCGGGCCTTGGCGCCGTCCTTGCGGGGAAAGGTCTCGTCGATCCAGGTATGGCGGTCGCTCAGGCCCCAGGTCACGATCGCCTTGGGCTGGCGCACCGAGGCGACCGCATCGAGATAGGCCGAGACCAGGCTCGCGGCCGCCCGGTCGCGCGTGGCGGCGTCAGCGGGCAGCTTCCAGTCGATCACGTCGAGTTCGGTGATCTCGACCTCGACTTCGAGCGCGGCCAGATCGCGCATGAACTGCTGGATGCCGGGGCTGTCGATCGTCTTGTCGCCGTAGAGATGCGCCTGCATACCAAGTCCGTGGACCGGGATGCCCTTGTCCTTGAGGCGGCGGAGGATCGACAGCGCGACCTTGCGCCGCTCGGCGGTGCCGCCATCGGCCTCCTCGAAACTGAAATCGTTCAACACCAGCCGGGCCTTGGGGTCGATCCTGGCGGCCGTGCGGAAGGCGATCTCGATATGCTCGGGCCCGAGCAGGCGCTGCCAGATCGTATCGCGGAAGGGCCCGCCCTCGCGCGGATCGAACCTGATCGCCTCATTGACGACGTCCCAGGTCGCGATTTTGCCCTTGTAGCGGTCAACCACGACCTCGATATGGCCGATCAGCTCGCGTTCGGCCTCGGCCCGCGTGCTCAACGTCTTGGCCCAGGGCGGCAGCGCCTCGCCCCAGAGCAGCGTATGGCCCCGCAGCGCCTGCTTGTTGCTCGCTGCGAAGGCGACGAGTTCGTCGGCGCCGGAAAAGTCGAACGACGCCCGCTCGTGCCGCAACGCCTCCCATTTCAGGTCGTTCATCGGCACGACGATGTCGCAATGCGTCTTGAGCGCCTCGCGATAGCGCGGATCGTCACGAAACACGCCGATCTCGGCGGCGGAACCGAAAGCGATCGGCGCGCGGGCGGCCATAGCAGGGCAAGCGCCGATGCCGGCGACGGACAACCCTGCCGCGGCGGCGAGCGCCTGGCGCCGCGTCATCATCGCGAGGTCTCGATCCGGTTTCGGCGGTTGCATGGCTTTGGCACAGTTCCGTTTCGTTTAGGGTCGCTCAATGCCTCTGGACTATGGAACAGGCGAAGAGCGAACTGGCGCGGGCATGCGCCATGCCAGCGATCACCGCCATAACGGGTTTCAACTTGCCTGATCGCGCCGCCATCACAGCCTACCTTACGATCCTGAGCGGCTCCGCCGGCCGCCTCGTCATCTCCCTTGTGTACTTCCTCATCGTTGCGAATACGTTGACCCTCGGCGAATTCGGCCTTTTCGCCACCGCCTCTGCAACAGGCCTGATCCTGTCGCGCCTGCTCGCCTTCGGATTCGTCTCGCCGCTCTATCGCGTGGCGACCGTCAAGCCGCGCCTGCTCGGCACCTATCTGGCCGGTTTTGCCGGCTTCGGACTGGCTTCGCTGCCCGTGATCGCGCTGGTGGCGGGCCTGCTCTACCACCTGCTCTTCGCCGGGCGGCTCGCGATCCTGCCCTATTCGCTGATCATCCTCGCCGAGGTTCTGGGCTGGCGGCTGGTCGAGGTGGTCGCGATCGTCAACAACGGCCTGCGGCGCTTCCGCCAGTCGGCCATTCTCGTGATCCTGGGCTCGGCGCTGCGCACCGTCGCGGCGCTGGCCTTCTTCTGGCTCGGCCAGACCAGCCTGACGACCTGGATCTGGGCCTATCTCGGCGCCACGGCCCTGTCGGCCGCCATCGCGCTCGGCTTCTTCCTGCCGGCGGCCCGCTGGCGGCTGGTCTGGCGGCTCTATCCGCGCAGGCTCACGGATGCACTCTCGGCGGGCGCGGCCGATATCCTGTTCTACATCCAGGCCGAACTCGACAAGCTGCTTGTTCTGGCACTTGCCGGCGAGCGCACGGCCGGGCTCTACGCGATCGCGCTCAGGGTCGTCGATCTGACAGCGATGCCGGTGCGCAGCTTCAACCAGATGCTGGTCCAGAAGATCATGAAGGAGCGGCGGCTGGGAGGCGGCCTTCGCCGCCGCGCACTGGTGGAGGTCGCCATCACGGCGGTCTCGATCGGGGGGCTCGCCGCCATCATCCTGCTGTTGAAGCCCTGGCCCGGAGCGCTCGGGCGCAACGTTTCGGAGGCTGCCTATCTCTTCCTGCCGATGCTGGCGGTGCCGGCCTTCCGCAATCTCGTCGAGTATCATGCCGAGCTGCTCTATGCCCGCGAGCGCACGGGTTCACGCATCGCCCTGCTTTGCGCCGTAACCGCGCTGAAGGCTGCGCTCATGACCTGGGTGATGACCCATTTTGCCGCCGATGATGCGTGGGCGCTCTGGCTCAATGCCGTCTTCGGCGCGATCTACATCGTCTCGGCGTCGGTGACCTACCGGTTGCTCGGTCAAGTCACCCGTTGAAGCGTTCGCCCGGCGCTATTGCGCCTCGAACAGCGCCCGAAGCTGCGCTACCGGCTGGCCGATGAAGGATTGCACGCCGACGGCGACCTGCCCCTTCTCCAGCACCTCCTCGAAGGAGCGCAGGCTGGCGATGCCGTCGGCATCGCTGCCCCCCCAGTAGACCTTGCACAACTCGGCGCTTTCGGCGCGCTGTCCGGCTGCCGCGAGCCCGAGCACGCGCTCCGCAAAATAACCGTAGATGATATATTCCGAGAAGCCGCGCTTGGCCGCGATCGCCGAGACCCAGTCGCGCCCGCTGAGCTTTTCGATATGGGCGAGCAGCGCTAGCGCGGTCTCGCGCCGCCAGCTGATCAGATTGTTGATGTAGTCGGGACTCGGAAAGGCGGGCGGCGGCAGGCCGAGCAGTTCGGCTGCACCGCGGCACCAGCCCGCATGCTCGGCCATCTCGCTGGTGATGGCCGCGGGCTTGACGTAGAGCCGGACGCCGCCCTCATCGGCGAGGCTGGCCAGATCGAAGGGTCGCAGGAAGAGCATGTCGGAATCGGCGAAGAGGATGACGTCCTCCTCGGCCAGACGCGGCAGCGCGAGCTTGCGCAATTGTTGCGCGTGCCAGCCGCGCAGCGGCGGCACGCCTCGCAGCAATGCGCCCAGGCCCGTCCAGACGCGCCGCCTGCCGCGTGTGAAAGGGTCGGGCCACGCCTTGAGCCAGGACGGCAGCAGCGCCGATTCGGGGATCACCCGCCGTCTGGGGCCTTCCATCGTCCTGAACGCCTGCAGGTCGCGATCTTCGACCAGAATGTAATGCATGCGGTAGCCGGTGACGAAGCGGTCGATGCTCGCGCAGAGCAGACGGCAACGTTCGAGGTCGCCGGCATAGCTCGGCGTCGCGATGGCATAGCTGAGATTCATCCGGCAAGTTTGCGATGAAACAGGCGGAGTCTCAATATCCGCAGCAAAAAGACGGGGTTGCCGAAGATATAGCGCCGCCACAGCCGGCCGGGCTCGACCCAGAGTCGGTAGAGCCATTCCAGGCGCAACTCGCGGATGGGCTCCGGCGCCCGCGGGACATCGCCTGCGATGAAGTCGAACAGGGCGCCGACGCCGGCCGCGACCGTGCAGTGTTGGCCGCCGAGTTTCTCGGCGATGAAGCGCTCCTGTCGCGGGTTGCCCATGGCGACGAGCAGCAGATCGGCGGGGTCGGCATCGAGCCTCGACAGCATCGCGGCTTCTTCGTCGCCGGCGACGTAGCCGTGGCCGATGACGGTGAAGCGATGCTGGGGATGGTCCGCGGCAAAACGCTGGGCGGCCCGTTCTGCGACGCCCGGCTTACCGCCGAGCAGGGCCACGCGAAGTTGGCGTGACTGCGCCGCCAGGAAGAACGGGATAAAATCCGTCCCGTTCAGATTCGCCGGAAACCTGGCCCCATGCAGCAGCTTCGAGGCGAAATCGACGCCGACGCCGTCGGCCAGAACGAGAAATTGCGACAGCAGTTGCTGAAGCACAGGATCGTTCGCAGCAAGATTGACGATATGAGCGTTGCAGAAGGCGAGCTTGACGTGCCGATTTTTCGACAGCGCATCGTCCAGTTCGGCCAGTGCGGTCTCCTGGCGGAATACGGCGACGCCGATGCCGCCGATGTCGCGCTTGGCGATGTCGTAACGCCGTGCAGCATCCGCATTCGGCTCCGGGAGAGTCGAACTCGTCTTCTCCTGAAGCGCGAATGTCAGGGAGGCAGGTATCACCGTATGCTTTCCAGCGATCGATAGGATACGTCAGCCTCAGATAGCCGGTCAGATCAAGCTTAACTCCAAATGAAGGTGAACGAGCTATATCAAGATCCGGGACGGCACCTTGGTTTATGTCAGGTTAACTGGAATCATACGTTTCATTTCGTTACAATATGCCAGGGTGGCTGCGATTTGTATTGCATAGCGCGCCTCTCTTTGTTCCGAATTGGAACATGTCCGGATCCTTAGATCCCAGGACGCAGGCACTCGTCTGGCGCATGAAGGCTCTTTGAAAACCGATTCCCCGTTCCGACCGGCATGGTCTAGGCTGTTTCGAACATAAGGCTCGAGGGAATCCATGAACCAGATCGATCTGAACGGCCGCGTCGCCATCGTCACCGGCGGCGCACAGGGCATCGGCCGCGCCGTTGCCGCCCGCTTTGCCGAAAGCGGCGCAAGGGTTGCGATCTGGGATCTCGACGGCGATCTGGCGCGCAAGGCCGCAGCCGAGATCGGCGATGGCGCGAGCGGACTTGCGATCGACGTCACCGATGCGGTCGCCGTGAAGGCGGCGGCCGACGCGCTCGAAGCCGAAGCGGGCAGTATCGACATTCTGGTGACCAGTGCCGGCATCGCCGGGCCGAACCTCAAGACCTGGGAATACCCTCTCGACGAATGGGCCCGCGTCATGCGCCTCAATGTCGATGGCACGCTGCATTGCTGCCAGGCGGTCATTCCCGGCATGATCAAGCGCAACTACGGACGCCTCGTGCTCGTCGCCTCGATCGCCGGAAAGGAGGGCAATCCCAACGCCTCAGCCTATTCGGCCTCGAAGGCGGCGGTCATCGCGCTGACCAAATCGCTCGGCAAGGAACTGGCCACGCAGGACATTGCGGTCAACTGCATTACGCCTGCCGCGGCACGCACCCGCATCTTCGACCAGATGAGCGAAGAGCATATCGGCTACATGCTGGCCAAGATCCCGCGCGGGCGCTTCCTGCAGCCGGATGAGGTCGCATCGATGGTCGCCTTCCTGGCCTCGTCGGAGAACAGCTTCACCACCGGCGGCGTCTTCGACCTTTCGGGCGGCCGGGCGACCTATTGACGTCGTCGAACCCGGGAGCCGCGGGCCATCGGGCTCGCGGCTCCCCTGGATTCAGCTTTTCTACATGGCTTGGCCGACATCGATGCGATTGCCGTCGGGGTCGGCGAAGACGAAGGCGCGCAAGCCATAATCGTGGTCGCGCAGGCCCTTGATGATGCGCAGGCCCTCGCGCCGGCAGATCCCATGCAGCTCATCGACATCGTCGACGAGCAAATGCGCTACGTTGAACGGCGCTGCCTCGTGCGTCTTCTGCAGGGTCAGGTGCAGTTCCGCATCGTCGCGCTTCAGGATCATGAAGCCGACGGGATCGCCGTTTTCGAAGGTTTTTCGGAAGCCTAGAACCCTCGTGTAGAAGGCCTCTGCCTTGCCGATGTCGCGGACCGGGAGCATGGCGGCAATCCGTCCGAAGCGGATGCCGTGGTCGTTCTCATTCGTCATGTCTTGTGTCTCTCGAAAGCGAGGGAGCCACGCGGCCGGCGGTGCGGCTCGGATGGGCCTCTGCTTGGTTGGTCGATGAGAGACGGTGCTCCAAGGCGCTTCTAGCAAGAGGAAGCGCATCGCCGCCAGCGCCGCACGGCGGAAAAGACGGCTGTCGCGCCTTTTTCCGGCGCCGACCCCACTTCCCCCGCCGGTCGGGTTGGGCTTTAAACTTCGCGCCATGACCCAGACGCTTCCCTCCGCCGCCGTGCTCGGTGCACGCGCCTTCGCCGCGCTTCAGGGGCTCAATCGATTTACCGACGAACCCGGCAAGCTCACACGGCTCTATCTCTCGCCGGCGCACAGGCAGGCGGCGGAATGGACGAAGGGCGCGATGGAAGTGGCGGGCCTGACCGCCTTCATCGATGCGGCGGGCTCCGTCCAGGGTCGGCGCGAGGGTCCGGCGCCGGGCGGGCCGGCGGTGATGATCGGTTCGCATATCGACACGGTGAAGGACGCCGGCCGCTTCGACGGCAATCTCGGCGTCGTCGCCGGTATCCTGACCGCACAGGCGCTGCGCGACGCCGGGGTCGTGCTGCCCTTCGCTTTGGAAGTGGTGGCCTTCGGCGATGAGGAGACCGTGCGGTTCCCGACCTCGTTCTCGACCTCGAATGCGCTGGCGGGCGCCTATCGCGACGAATGGCTCGATGCGCGCGACTCCGATGGCATCACGGTGCGTGACGCACTTCTCGGTTTCGGCAGCGATCCCGCCGGCATCCCCGCGCTCGTCCGCAAGCCGGGCTCGATCCTGGCCTATCTTGAGGTGCATATCGAGCAGGGGCCGGTGCTGGAGGTCAACAACGAGCCGGTCGGCATCGTCACCGCGATCAATGCCCAGAAGCGTGCCCGCGTGCGCGTCACCGGCGAGGCGGGCCATGCCGGCACCGTGCCGATGAGCCTGCGCAAGGATGCCCTGACGGCCGCAGCCGAAATGGTCCTGGCGCTGGAGGCGATCGCCGCCGGCCATGAGAACGCCGTCGGTACGGTTGGTGTCCTGCGACCCGATCCCGGCGCCACCAATGTCGTGCCGGGCGCGGCCGAGTTCACCATCGATTACCGCAGCCCGCGCAACGATACGCTGGCGAGCATGGACGCAGCCATCACCACACGCTTTGCCGAGATCGCCACGCGCCGTGGCGTCGGGCTGACGATCACGCCCTATTCGCAGGACGACGCCACCCCGATGAACGAGGCGCTGCAGGCGGCCTTCGCCGCCGGCATTGCCCGCACCGGCTCGAATCTGAGCGCGCGGCGGCTGCCCTCGGGCGCCGGCCACGACGCGATGATGATGGCAAAGCTCTGCCCGGCGGCGATGCTCTTCGTCCGCAACGAGAAGGGCATCAGCCATTCGCCGCTGGAGAACATGACAGAGTCGGATGCCGGCATCGCGATCAAGGTGCTGCTGGAGACCGTGCTGGAACTGGCGCGCAATCACGGATAAAGGCCACCCCGCGACACCGCGTGCCGTTTCCGGCGCGGTCCCGGGTGTCTAGAACCGGTCGCATTCGCAGGAGGCTGCCGATGGATTTCGAGAACTTCTTCCGCAAGGAGCTCGACGGGCTGCACAAGGAAGGCCGGTACCGGGTCTTCGCCGATCTCGAACGCAAGGCCGGCCAGTTTCCGCGTGCGACCTGGCACGGCCCCGACGGCCCGCGCGACGTCACCGTCTGGTGCTCGAACGACTATCTCGGCATGGGCCAGCACCCGGACGTTCTCGCGGCCATGCACGAGGCGCTCGACGGCTGCGGCGCCGGCGCCGGCGGCACCCGCAACATCGGCGGCACCAATCACTACCACGTGCTGCTCGAGCGCGAGCTCGCCGACCTGCACGGCAAGGAGGCGGCGCTGCTGTTCAACTCCGGCTACATGTCGAACTGGGCCTCGCTCTCGACCTTCGCCGCGCGCATTCCCGGCTGCGTCGTGCTGACCGACGGGCTCAACCACGCCTCGATGATCGAGGGCATTCGCCACAGCAGAGCCGACAAGGTCGTCTTCGCGCATAACGATCCCGACGATCTGCGCCGCAAGCTGCAGGCGATCGATCCAGGCCGGCCCAAGCTGATCGCGTTCGAATCGGTCTACTCGATGGATGGCGACATCGCCCCGATCGCTGAATTCTGCGACATCGCCGACGCGTTCGGCGCGATGACCTATATCGACGAGGTCCATGCGGTGGGCCTGTACGGCCCGCGCGGCGGCGGCGTCAGCGAGCGCGACGGACTCGGCCATCGCCTTACGGTGATCGAGGGCACGCTCGCCAAGGGCTTCGGCATCATGGGCGGCTATATTGCCGCGTCGGCCGCGACCTGCGACTTCATTCGCAGCTTCGCCTCCGGCTTCATCTTCTCGACCGCCCTGCCGCCGGCGCTGGCGGCCGGCGCGCTCGCCTCGATCCGCCATCTCAAGACGAGCCAGGCCGAGCGCGCCGGCCAGCGCGATCGCGTCGCGGGGGTTCGTGCGCGGCTCGACACTGCCGGCATCCCGCATCTCCCCAATCCCAGCCATATCGTGCCGGTGATGGTCGGCGATCCGGTGCTGTGCAAGCGCATCAGCGACGAGTTGCTGGAGCGCTTCGACATCTATGTCCAGCCGATCAACTATCCGACCGTGCCGCGCGGCACCGAGCGCCTGCGCATCACGCCGTCGCCGCTGCATTCGGACGCCGACATCGACCACCTCATCGGCGCCTTGACCACGATCTGGGGACAGGTCGGGCTGAAACGCGCGGCTTAGGACGACCTGATACGGAATGCGCGGGCAGGGTCGCGACATCGTCGACAGGAACTTGCTCGCTATTCCCTGAGCCGAAAGAGACCCCGATGATCGAACTCGCCGCCGGACCGCTCTCCGCCCGCATCGTGCCCGAGGCCGGCGGCATCGTGACGGCGCTGGAATGGCGCGGGCCCGACGGCCGCGTCCATGAGCTGTTGCGTTCGCCCGAGGGCGTCGTTCCTTCGACATCCGTGCCCAACCCGTTCGGCACCTGGGCGATGGTTCCCTTCGCCAACCGCGCCTTCGGGGGCGTCGTCGACGATGGGCAACAGCGCTTTCTCGTGCCTGAGAACAACCTGCGCGGGGAGGGCAACATCCACGGCTTCGGCTGGCAGGCGGACTGGGAGGTGCTGCGGTACGACCGTGGCCATACCGTTCTGGAGCATCGCCGCAGCGGGGGCCCCGACCCCTATCGCTACCGGGCGCAGCAGGACATCAGACTCGAAGAAGCCGGTATGACCATTGAAATCTCCGTGACCAACGAGGCGGACCTGGCCCTACCTTATGGGATCGGCCATCATCCGTGGTTTCCCTGCGCCGCTGATACCAGGCTCGGTATGACCGCAAGGCGGGCGCTGGTTTTCGGCGAGGGTTTTCGCGCCGCGGGCTGCGCTCAGCTTTCCGAAGACGGCCCCTATGCCGCAGCGCCGGTCTTCGCGACGGGCTCGGAGTCAGCCTGGAGCTTTCTGGAGTGGGGCGGAACCGCCCGCATCGAGACGCCGTCGCAGGGGCTCGCCATCACGTTGACGGCGAGCGAAAGCCTGCGCTGCCCGGTCGTCTGGGCCCCGGCGGGCGCGGATTTTCTCTGCGTCGAGCCGCAAAGCCATGCGATCGGTTCGCCGAGCGAAGAAGTTGTGCGGGCGATATCGCCGCTGAAGCGGCTGGCTCCGGGCGAGACCCTGTCAGGCTGGCTGCGGATCGCGCCGGAGGCGATCTAAAGCCCTACCGCCAGGTCGGACCGGTCTGGTAGGGCTGGAAGCCGATCGCGCCAGCCGGCAGCGCCGGGCGCAGCAGGATTTGCTCGCGCGCGGCGTCCCAGTTGGGCGCCTTGCGCTGCTGGGCGATCGCGGCGCGCTCCTTGGCCTTTGCCTTGGCGAGCTTGGACTTGGTCCCGCCCGACGCCTTGGCGAACTGCGAGAGGCCGTCATGGGCAGAGCCGTTGAGCGCGATCCGGGTCTGGCCGGCCCCATGCTTCTTCACCAGTGCGAAGAATTTGGCCGCGTTGGTGGTGTGCAGGCGTATGCAGCCATGCGAGGCGGGACGGCCGAGCGCCCCGACCGCATTCGTGCCATGGATCGCATAGCCGCCGCGGAAGAACACCGCATAGGGCATCGCGCCGCCATATTTGCGGGAATACCAGCTCTTCTCCAGCCGGACCGGACGATACACGCCATTGGGAGAGCGGAAACCTTTGCGGCCCGACGAGATCGCCCAATTGTGGATCTCGCCGTCCGTCGTCGTCACCTGCATACGCTGGGCGGCGATATCGACGCGAACCTCGATGCCGGCCCGGGCGGAGGCACTGCCCAAGACAGACAGGAACAACACGGCCAGGATGCCGAATACGCGACGCATCACCACTCTCCGACAAACGCAACTGTTGCAACGATCACGGCGTTGTCGGGCGTAAAGGCTCCGCTGCCATTGCCATCATGAAACTCTGCAAGGCGCATCCTTGTAAAGCGCCAAGCCGAAATGTGGTTTCCGAAATCGCAGGAGCGTCCCCGGCTATGGCAGGCGTTTTCGATCTTACAGCATCGGCAGTGAGCGCGGCTTTGCTCCACGCGGCAGGGCGGCGTCGATCCGGGCGACCTCCTCCTCGGTAAGGCGCAGCGACAATGCGCCGGCATTATCCTCGACATGGGCGACGCTGGCGGCCTTCGGGATGGCGAAGACCGAGGGCCGCCGCGTCAGGAAGGCGAGGGCGACCTGCCGGGCGCTGGCGCCATGCGCCGAGGCGATTTCGGCCAGGACCTTGCCGCCTGCGCTGCCTGCTGGCGGGAAATCGTCCTGTCCGAAGGGGCTGTAGGCGGTGACGGCAATGCCATGGCGCTCGCACCACGGAATGACGGCATGCTCGATCGCCCGCTCAAGCAGATGGTAGAGTACCTGGTTGCAGGCGATGCGCCCGGGTCCCGCAACTGAAAGCGCCTCGTCGAGATCGTCGACGTCGAAGTTGCTGACGCCCCAGGACAGGATCTTCCCTTCCGCCTGCAGCGCGTCGAAAGCCGCAAATGTCTCGGCCAGCGGATAGGACCCGCGCCAGTGCAGCAGGTAGCAGTCGAGCCGGTCGCTGCGCAGACGCCTGAGCGTATCCTCGCAGGCCTTGCGCACCCCGGCCTTGGATGCGTTGGAGGGCAGCACCTTCGAAACAAGGAAGACATCGTCGCGCCGCCCGGCGATCGCCTCGCCGACGATCTCCTCGGAGCGCCCGGAGCCGTACATCTCCGCGGTGTCGACATGGCTCAGCCCGAGATCGAGCCCGCGCTGCAGGGCCGCGACGGCCTCGCGCCGGTCGGACATCTCGATGTTCCAGGTGCCCTGGCCAATGGCGGGGATGTCACGGCCGATTGATCCGAAGCGGTTCTGGGTCACGGTCGTCTCCACGATAAGTCTTTCTAACGGACATGCCAGCCAAGCCTCACACTGGCAGCGTCCCGTTCGCCGACAGCACCTCGCCGGCGAGATAAAGCGAGCCGCAGATCAGGATGCGCGGCGGGGCCGTCCAGTTACGGGCGCCGATCTCGCGCAGGGCCTGCTCAACCGAACCTGAAATCTCAGCCTGGAGCCCGACCTCGCGGGCCAGCATCGCCACTTCTTCCGCGGGACGGGCGGCGAGCGAGTTCTGGATCGGCACGGCGAAGAGCGCCTGCGCCAGCCCCTTGAAATGGGCGAGCGTCGCGCGCGCATCCTTGGTCGAAAGCAGGCCGACGATCATCGCCAGCGGTGCCGGGTTGCGATCGGCAAGGTCGGCCATGGCCTGCGCCAGCACGCGCCCGCCATCGGGGTTGTGGCCGCCGTCGAGCCAGAGTTCGGCGCGCGGCGGCACGAGTTCGACGAGCTTTCCGCGCGGCAACCGCTGCAGCCGCGCCGGCCAGTCGGCGGTCAGCATGCCCTGCTCGAAAGCGCGCGCCGGCAGGCCGCCATAGCCCGCTGCGCGCAGGGCCGCGATCGCGGTGCCGGCATTGACGTGCTGATGCCGGCCGGCGAGCCGCGGCAAGGGCAGGTCGAGCAGGCCCTCGCCGTCTTCATAGACCAGCCGGCCGCCATCCTCATGGACGTTGAAATCCTGGGCCCCGATCAGGATTTTCGAGGCGCCGACGCGCTCGGCCGTCGCTTCGAGCACCGCTGTGGGCTCGGGCTCCTGCGGCGCGATCACGGCCGGCGCGCCACGCTTGAAGATGCCGGCCTTTTCGGCCGCGATCTTGGTGACGGTGTCGCCGAGATATTCGGCATGGTCGAGCGAGATCGGCGTGACCACCGTACAGGCCGGGTGGGCGATCACGTTGGTCGTGTCGAGCCGGCCACCGAGCCCGGTTTCGAGCAGAACGACATCGGCGGGATGCTCGACGAACAGCAGAAAGGCGGCCGCCGTCGTGATCTCGTAGAAGGTGATCGGCTCGCCTGCATTGGCGCTTTCGCAGCGCTGCAGCGCCTCGACCAGCACGGCCTCGTCGACGAAACGGCCCCCGCCGGTCGCGCCGAGCCGGATGCGCTCGTGGAAACGCACCAGATGCGGCGAGGTGTAGACATGGACGCTCAGCCCTGCCGCCTCCAGGATCGCCCGCATGAAGGCGATCGTCGAGCCCTTGCCGTTGGTGCCGGCGACATGGATCACCGGCGGCAGGCGCTTGTGCGGATCGCCAAGCCGTTCCAGCAATCTGAGACTGCGGCCGAGCGAGAGGTCGATCAGTTTTGGATGCAGCGCCAGGAAGCGCGCCAGCAGCGTGTCGGAAGAGCTCATCGTGCCGTCCAGGCTCCCACCCGCGCCGGGCTCGCCATTCCTCAGGCAGCCTCGGCAGTGTCGGGAAGCGGCTTGACTGCGGCCTCCGGCGCCGGCTGCTTGGTCAGCAGGCGTCCGAGCCGGGCCAGCGTCTCCGGAATCTCGTGGCGGTGCACGACCATATCGACCATGCCGTGATCCTTGAGATATTCGGCGCGCTGGAAGCCGTCGGGCAGCTTCTCGCGGATGGTTTGCTCGATGACGCGCGGGCCGGCGAAGCCGATCAACGCGCCGGGCTCGGCGATATGGACATCGCCCAGCATGGCATAGGAGGCCGTGACGCCACCCGTGGTCGGGTTCGTCAGCACGACGAAGTAGGGCAGCCCGGCCGCGCGCAGCATCCGCACCGCAACGGTGGTGCGGGGCAGCTGCATCAGCGATAGGATGCCCTCCTGCATGCGCGCACCACCGGATGCCGCGAAGACGACATAGGGCGTTTTCTTCTCGATCGCGGTCTGCGCACCCTTGATGAAGGCCTCGCCGGCCGCCATGCCGAGCGAACCGCCCATGAAGTGGAAATCCTGGACCGCGAGCGTCATGGCCAGGCCCTTAACCCGGCCATAGCCGATCTTGAAGGCGTCCTGCGCCAAGGTCTTGGTGCGCGCATCCTTCAACCGATCCAGATAGCGCTTCTCGTCTCGAAACTTCAGCGGATCGGTGGCGACCTCGGGCAGAGCCACGTCGATCCACTTGCCTTCGTCGAAGGTCAGGCGCAGCCGGTCGGGCGCGGTCATGCGCATGTGGTGGTCGGATCCGGGGATGACGAAGCCGTTGGCCTCGACATCCTTGTGGAAGACCATCTGCCCGGAATCGGGGCATTTGATCCAGAGATTCTCCGGGCTCTCGCGCTTGAACAGCGTCTTGATCCGCGGCCGGACGACTTCGGAAATCCAGTTCATCGGATCATCCTCGAGAATTTCAGGCGTTCGGGGTGGTTCAGGCGGCAGCCTTCGCGGCCTGGCGCACGCCGGCTGCGAGTTCGGCGACCAGCGAAGTGACAGCCGAAACCGTCTTTTCCGTGGCCTTGCCGTCCGCATCGAGCGAGAGGCGGACGCGCTCGACCAGCGAGGAGCCGACGACGACGCCGTCCGCACCCTTCGCGATCGCAATGGCGTCGGCCGCCGTTTTGACGCCGAAGCCGACGGCGACGGGCAGGTCGGTATGGCGCTTGATCCGCGCGACCGCGTCCCCGACCGCGTCGTAGTTCGCGATGGTGCCGCCCGTGACACCGGTCACCGAAACATAATAGACGAAGCCCGACGTGTTCTGCAGCACTTTCGGCAGGCGCTTGTCGTCGGTCGTCGGCGTCGCCAGACGGATGAAGTTGACGCCTGCGGCCAATGCCGGCAGGCAGAGCTCGGCATCCTCTTCCGGCGGCAGATCGACGACGATCAAGCCGTCGACGCCGGCGGTCTTGGCATCCTGCAGGAAGCGTTCGACGCCATAGACATAGATCGGGTTGTAATAGCCCATCAGCACGATTGGCGTGTCGTGACCCGTCTTGCGAAAAGCGGTGACCATCGCAAGCGTCTTCTTCAGGGTCTGGCCGCCTTTAAGCGCGCGCTGCCCGGCCAGCTGGACCGGAATGCCGTCCGCCATCGGATCGGTGAAGGGCACGCCGAGCTCGATCAGGTCGGCCCCGGCCGCAGGCAGCGCGTGCAGGATCGCCGAGGCGGTGTCGAAATCGGGATCGCCGGCGGTGACGAAGGTCACCAGCGCGGCGCGGCCCTCCGAGGCGCAGGTCGCGAAGCGGGTCTGGATGCGGGTCGGGGCTGTCGTCATGAGGCTGCGGTTAGCATGGCGGGGCCGGGCTTGGCGAGAGGCTTGCGCCTCAGGCGATGTCGGCGCCGCGCTCGGACAGGAGCTGCCGCAGGATGGAGCGGTGGCAGCGCTCCTCCTGCTCGCAATAGCAGCCCACGGAGAGATCGGTCCTGTGGGATAATGCGGCGATGAGATCGAGCGTGCGGCTCGGCCCCGGCTCGCAGATCTGCGCCTTGAACGCTCGCGCGAAGCTCGTCCATTCGGCAACGGTAACGGCCGCCTGCCCCTTCGCCATCAGTTCGGCGCTGGGTGCGAGTTCGGGATACCAGACGTCGAACCAGTCATCGACCCCATAGCGCTCCTTGCGCACGCCGCGCGGCGGCCGGCGCACGGTCCCGATCCGCAGGCCTTCCTGCGGGTGGCGTGGCGTGCCGAGACGGACGATGCGGAGGGTCATGCGTATGGATAGCACGCGGCTGCGGCGCGGGAACTCCTGGCTGCGATTTGCGAGGAAGGGTTCAATATGCCAATGTAGTGAGATCACTACTTTGGAGGCAGGCATGGTCAAAACCGTTTCCGCCGCACAGGCTAACCGAGAATTCTCCAAGCTGATGCAGATCGCTGCGGCTGGCGAAGAGGTCGTGGTGACGTCGCGCGGGCAGCCAAAAGTCAAGATTGTGCGCGCCGACGATGCAGACAGCGAAACGGCGCGACGACAGAAGGCTTTTGATGAGTTGACGCGGCGGCTCAACAGCCAAACAGCTCAAAACCTGCCGCGCGCGACGCGCGACGACATGTATGAATGAGCCATGCTCGTCGCGTTCGACACGAATATTCTTGTTTATGCCGAAGGCCTGAACGATCCACAGCGCGAGACTCGGGCGAAGGAGATTCGTGCGAAGCTCGGAGGGGCCAGGATATTCTTGCCGTCTCAAGTCGTGGGCGAATTCTACAATGTCCTCACCCGCAAATACCGTATGGACCTTCATCGGTCGCGTAGCATTTGTCAGGAGTGGATAGACACCTGCGTTTCGAGTGCAGCAACCGAAGGGACGTTCGCGCATGCGATCGACCTCGCCACCGAGGCCGGCTTGCAAATATGGGATGCCGTGATCCTCGCGACAGCAGCCGACGCACATTGTACGGCGCTCCTGTCCGAGGACATGCAGCACGGCTTCGTCCATCGCGGGGTCACCGTGATCAACCCATTCGCGGGGCCCATGCATCCGTTGCTCACCGATGCTCTACGACATCTCAGGTGACTGCCCGCTATTTCTCGATGCGCCAGACCGTGCGCAGTGAACTTGTCACCGTGATTTCGCCGGGCTCGATGGCGATTGGAGCCGCCCCCGCAGCCATCCGGAAGGCGCGCATGTCGCCGGCGTTGCGGTTGGGCGCTTCGGCCTCAGCCTCGACGATCGAGACGAGGTCGCCGACCTTGACCCCAAGCGCCCTGGCATGGAGTTCGGCCCGCCCGCGGGCGGCTTCCGCCGCTTTCTGTCGCGCGGCGTCCTTTGCCTTGCTCTCGTCGGCGAGCCCGAAGCTGATGCCAGACATCTCGTTGGCGCCAGCCTTTGCGAGCGCGTCGATGACGGGGCCCGCCTTGGCGAGATCGCGGATGGTCACGGTCAGGCCGGTGCGGGCCTCGTAGCCGTCGATCGTCGCCGCGCGCGGGGGCTTGGGACCGGGCGCCGGGGCTTGCGTCATGCGCGGCGTCAGCGAGACCTGCGAGGTCATGATGTCGGCAGGCGCGATGCCCGCCGCCTTGACCGTTTCGACCAGCCGGGCGAGCGCCGGCGTGTTCTGTCCGAGCGCTTCGGCGGCGGTCTTGCCTTCGCTGACGATGCCGGCCTGTAGCACGGCGAGATCGGGCCTGAGCCGGACTTCGCCCTCGGTGCGGATGACGATGCCTTCGGCCGGAGCGGCATCTCGGCTTTGGGCCTCCGCATGGCCCGAGATGGCCAGCAGGGCCGCAAACAGGATCGACTTCTTGATGATTGCCACCGACCGGCTCCATTTTCGATCGCGCCAACGGCACGACCGGTCTGAGATAAGGGCGGCGGTTATTGTCATCCAATGTGTTTGGCGTGGGGCAAACCGGACGAAACAGTTGCCCGATCGTCCGGTTATGCCATCCCGCCCAGGATCTCCGCCACCTGCGGGATGTCCTTGTCGCCGCGCCCACAGAGATTCATTACCATCAGGTGGTCCCTGGGCAATTTCGGCGCGAGTTCGATCACCTTCGCCAAAGCGTGGGCCGGCTCCAGTGCTGGGATGATGCCCTCGAGCTTGGCGCAAAGCTGGAAGGCGTCCAGCGCCTCCTGATCGGTCGCCGAGATGTAGCTGACGCGGCCGGAATCGTGCAGCCAGGCGTGTTCGGGGCCGATACCGGGATAGTCGAGCCCGGCCGAGATCGAATGCGCGTCCTTGATCTGCCCGTCATCGTCCATCAGCAGATAGGTGCGGTTGCCGTGCAGGACGCCGGGCCGTCCGCCGGTGAGCGAGGCCGCGTGCTGTGCGGTCGAAAGCCCGTGGCCTGCCGCCTCGACGCCCCACATTTTTACGTTCGGATCGTCGAGGAAGGGGTGGAACAGGCCGATCGCATTCGACCCGCCGCCGATGGCGGCGATCAGCGAATCGGGCAGACGGCCTTCGGCCTCCTGCATCTGCTCGCGGGTCTCGTTGCCGATCACCGACTGGAAATCGCGCACCATCGCCGGATAGGGATGGGGGCCCGCCGCGGTACCGATGCAGTAGAAGGTGGTCGCGACATTTGTGACCCAGTCGCGCAGGGCCTCGTTCATCGCGTCCTTCAGCGTCTTGGTGCCCGACTGCACGGGCACGACCTGTGCGCCGAGCATCTTCATGCGGAAGACGTTGGGCGCCTGCCGGGCGACGTCGACCGCGCCCATATAGACGATGCATTCCAGCCCGAAGCGGGCGCAGAGCGTCGCGGTCGCGACACCGTGCTGGCCGGCGCCGGTCTCGGCGATGATGCGCTTCTTGCCCATGCGCCGCGCCAGCAGGATCTGGCCGAGCACGTTGTTCACCTTGTGCGCGCCGGTGTGATTCAGTTCGTCGCGCTTGAAGTAGATTTTGGCGCCGCCGAGATGTTCTGTGATGCGCTCGGCGTAGTACAGCGGCGAGGGCCGGCCGACATAGTGCTTCAGGTAGCTCGCCATGTCGCTCTGGAAGCCGGGATCGACCTTGGCCGCCGCATAGGCCTCCTCCAGCGACAGCACGAGCGGCATCAGCGTCTCGGCGACGAAGCGGCCGCCGAAGATGCCGAAGCGGCCGTTCTCGTCGGGGCCGGAGCGGTAGGTGTTGGGGTTCTGGGGCGCGTTCATGTCCGGCCTGCCTCTTCGTTCGAACTCTGCGCGGCGCGCGCCGCCACGACGAAATCCCTGATCCGCCCGGCATCCTTGACGCCCGGAGCGCTCTCGACGCCCGACGAGACGTCGACGCCGGCCGGCTTTGCGATGCGGATCGCCTCGGCCACATTCGCGGGATCGAGCCCGCCCGATAGCATGAAGCGCAAAGCGGGGTCGAGGCCGGCGAGCAGCGTCCAGTCGAAGGTCCTGCCATGGCCGCCCGGGTAAGCCGCGTCCTTCGGCGGCTTGGCGTCGAGCAGGATCAGGTCGGCGCTCCCACGATAGGTTTCGATCGCCGCGAGGTCCTCGCGGCCGGCAATGCCGAGCGCCTTCATCACCGGCAGGCCCGTCGCGGCCTTGATGGCGCGGACCTGCTCCGGCGTCTCGCGGCCGTGCAACTGAAGCCAATCCGGCTTCAGCGTCTCGGCCAGCGCCACCGCCTCCTTCTCGTCCCAATCGACGATGAGCGCGACGATCTGCGTCCTGCCGCGGGCGATGGCGGCGAGTTCGCGGGCGCGCTCGAGCGCAACATAGCGTGGGCTCTTCGGGTGGAAGTTGAGGCCGATCATCTCGGCGCCTGCCTCCAGCGCGGCCGTCAGGGTCTGCGGAGTCGAGAGACCGCAGATCTTCACCAGGAATCCGGTTTCAACATCGTTCATGCGCCCGCCATAGCATGATCGTGCACGCCGCCGCACTTGCGACATGATGGCCGTCGAAGCCATGCTGTGGTCGAGGCGACGACGGAACGGTCAGGATCGTTGGGGATGGGGCGGCGCGGTTTCACGGCTATGGCGGGGCTGCTGGCGATTTTTGGCGTGACGGCGGCGGTCTTCTACTTCGCCAGTCAGCCGAAGACCCTGCGGCTCGCCGTTGGGCCGCTCGGCTCGGAAGACGCCCGCATGGCGACCGGCTTCGTGCAGGGGCTCAATCGCGAGAAATCGTCGATCCGCATCCGGCTGCTGCTGACCGAGGGCTCGGAGGAGAGCGCCAAGCGCCTCGACGATGGCCAGGCCGATCTCGCAATCGTGCGCCCTGACATCGCACTGCCGGCACAAGGCGATACAGCGCTGATCACCAGGCGCACCTTTCCGTTCATTATCACGACGAAGGAGACGGCGATCGGACGCATCGCCGATCTGCGCGGCCGCAAGATCGGCGTTTCGCGCAATCCGGCCGGCAATATCATGCTGCTGCAGCGCGTCTTGGCGCAGTACGAGGTCAGGCCCGACGAGGTCGAAATCGTCGGCGTGACGCAGGACGAGATCGTGCCTTTCGCGAAGGAAGGCCGCATCGACGCCTTCTTCTCGGTCAACGCCGTCGGCTCGCTGACCAACAACGAGGGCCTCAACCGTCTTCGGTCTGCCTGGGGCGAGGACCCCGTGCTGATCCCCATCCGCGAGGCCGAGGCGATCAAGGCCCGCTACCGTGCGATCGAGACCGGCGAGATCGTGCGCGGCGCGCTGGGCGGCGACCCGCCCCGCCCCCTGGAGAACCTGCCGACGATCTCGGTGACCTCGCGGCTGATGGCGTCCCAGAACCTCGACGACAATCTGGTCGGTCTCGTCGTCAAGGAGGTGCTCGGCCTACGCCTCACGCTTGCCGCCGAACTGCCGTCGATCCAGGGCCTGGAGACACCTTCCACCGACAAGGATGCGCCGTTGACGGTCCATTCCGGCGCAGCTGCCTTCATCGACGGCGAGCAGGAGACCTTCTTCGAGCGCTACGGCGACTGGTTCTATCTTGGCGTGATGGGGCTTTCGATGCTGGGCACCGGCGCCGCCGGCTTGCTGGGGCAGGAAAGCGCGGCCCGCCGGCGGCGGGCGATGTCGGGGCTCGACGAATTGCTGGCGCTGCTACCTGGAATCCGCAGCTGTTCCGACGAGATCGAACTGGCGCGGCTCGACCGCGAGGCCGACACGATCTTGACGAGGGTTCTCAGCGATTTCGCCAAGGGCGATCTCGACGGCTCGGGGCTCGCGGCATACCGGCTTGTGATGGACCAGGTCGGCCGGGCCGTGGCGGAGCGGCGCCGCTTGCTGCTGGAGGTCTAGCTCAAGCCCGTCGGTTGCGTGAGGCAATCTCAGCGGGTATGCCGCGACACGGACGCCGCAGGATCGATGCGCGCGACAGGGCCGGTGGTCAGGAGACGGGCTTGGCTCGGCATCACACCTTCTTCGACCGCTTGTTCGATCTCAAGCCCAAGGCCTTCGCACTCAGCGAGGCCGTGCTCGGCCATTATCCCAGGACGAGGCTGCTCTCGGGCTTCTTCCCGGATTTCGGTTGGCCTGATGCAAGCCGCGTGCGCGTGTTCGAGGATCGGCGCTGGCGGCACGCGCTCAACGGTCCTGCCTATGACGCCGTCCGGCCGCTGGTCTGCGACCGCAATGTGGATGTGCTGAACCCGCTGGACACGGCCTGCGAGGCCGGTTTCTCTCGGACCATGATCGTCGAGATCGCCGGCGTCGTCGTCCCAGGGCATACGCTGACCGCCGTCGACGCAGCCTCCGGCAGCCAGATTTCTCTGGGCCAGCAGGGCAAGGCGCGCTGGTCCTTCGCCTATCCCGGCCCCATCGCCCTGAAGCGGATCGCCGTGGGCCAGCCTTGTCTAGCGATCCCGCCGATCCGGCATTACGGGCATCTGATGACGGATGTGCTGATGCCGATCTGCGAGGCGATCCGGATCGGCGCGATCACCGATCGGGAAGAACTCGTGGTCTTCACCGGCGACCATCCGCCGCTGGTCTCGTCCTTCATCGACGGCATGAGGGCCACGGGCCTTCGCGTCAGGCGGATGCCGCTGGCGCCGACGGAGCATGTCGTCACCGACCGCTATCTCTATGCGCGCAGCCATTCCCCGAACATCGAGCAGATCTTCGGCGTGCCCGAGGCCTGCGCCACTGCGCTTTCGCTGTTTCAGGCCGCCTATCGCAGCAAGCCGGCCACGGCTGCCTCGCGACGCGTCTATCTCAAGCGAAAAGGCCATCGCCAGCGTGTCGTCGCTGGCGAGGATGCGTTGGTCGCGCGGCTCGAGCAGGCGGGGTTTTCGGTGCTGGAACCGGACTGGACCAACCATGCCGACCAGATTTCGGCCTGCGCAGGCGCCGACGTTATCGCTGCGGTTCATGGCGCGGCACTGGCCAATGTCCTGTTCTGCAAGCCCGGCGCGACCGTGATCGAGCTGATGGCGACGGATGGCCGCAAATCGACCGGACTGCACTGGTCGGCGGCGGTAGGCGCGCGCTATGTGCCGGTCTTCGGTGGCAAGGAGGGCAGCAGGCAGTCCTTCGCGATCGATCCCGAGGAGACCGCGCGCGCGATTATCGCAGCGGCGGACGGGCTTCAGCCGCGATGAGTTACCGTCGATGACGATGAAGCGGTTCTATCTGCCGGCGGGCGCTCCGCTGCGTGATATCGTTTGCATGGCGGCCTTCCTGAGCCTGCTCGTCTTCGCCTATTTCATCGGCAAGAACACCTCGGCCAAGCTGATGATCGCCGCGCTGGTCGTCATCGTCGCGACGGATGCGACCTTGCTGCGCGATCGCCTGCCGCGCGCGGTCGCTGCGGGCCTGTTCGGCCTTGCCGCCTTTGCGGCCTGGTCGATGCTGGGCCTGATCGCCAATGGCACCGCATGGGGCCGCGCCGGCGAGGTCGTCGCGAGCTTCCTGCTGCTGGGGATCGTCATTCTGGCAGGACGACGCCTGATCGCCTGTTGCGGACTGCGCATGATCTGCCTCTCGATCATCGCCGTCGCCTCCCTGAGCGCGCTGGCGTCGATCGGGCTACACCTTCTGGAGGGGCAGGGGTGGACAGGCCGGCTGACACCGCTCGGACGTCCGGGCAACGCCATTCCCGGCGCCGGCGGGCTGTGCCTCGCATTGATCGCGGCAGCGACAGTGCTGCGCGGCCTCTGGCATCTCTCGCCGGGCCGGCGGTCACTGCTGCTAGCAGCTTTGGTTCCGATTGTGACGGCCGTGGTCATGACCCAGAGCCGGGGACCGATGATCGCGGTGGCTGTCGCGCTTGTCGCGATGCTGGCGCCATGGCGGCTGTCGGCCGGCCGGCTCGCGATCCTGGCACTGGTGAATTGGGCGCTGGTGACGGGGTTGATCTTTGCCGATCCCTATCTGCGCTCTCTGTTGTGTATCGACGAGATCAATTTCTGCCGGCCGTCGGCGCGGCTGCAGATCTGGGGCTGGGTCGCCGACCATGTCGTCCGTAACCCGATCTTCGGCCTGACGCCGGTCTACCGCTTCGACGATTCGACCTTCAACCATCCCCATAACGGGCTGCTGGGAACGATGATGTTCTTCGGCATCCCCGGACTGGCGCTGTTTCTTGCGCTGGCGCTGATCTACAGCCGCCATCTCGCCAGCCGCAGCGCCGAGATCGGCATTTTTGCTTCCGGTGCGGTGATCTTCAGCTTCGGCTATATGGGATCGGACCTCTCGAACCCCTTCGCCTTCGCCAACATGCACTATCTGTTTCTCTGGCTGCCGCTCGCCTTCGGCCTCGCGGCGCCGGCGGAAAACGCCGCACCGGCCGCTTACTCCGCTGCCCGTTAAGGCAATGCGCGAGGCGGGATGCGCAAATTCCGCCTATGCCGTTGCCCAAACGGCCTCCAGCGTTTATGTGCAGCGCAGCGAATTCCAGATTCCTCGTGAACGGGCTGCGCCGGCAGGGCTTTGATCCTCGCCGGCTTGTGGCCATGACAAAGGCCCTTACCCGCATGTCCATGCGCAATATCGCCATCATCGCCCACGTCGACCACGGCAAGACCACGCTGGTCGACAAGCTCCTTCAGCAGTCGGGCACCTACCGCGACAACCAGCGCGTGATCGAGCGCGTGATGGACTCCAACGAGCTGGAGAAGGAGCGTGGCATCACCATCCTGGCCAAGGCGACCTCGGTCGTCTGGAAGGATGTTCGCATCAACATCGTCGACACCCCCGGCCACGCCGATTTCGGCGGCGAGGTCGAGCGCATCCTGAACATGGTCGACTCGGCCATCGTGCTGGTCGATGCGGCCGAGGGCCCGATGCCGCAGACCAAGTTCGTGGTCTCCAAGGCGCTGAAGCTCGGCCTCAGGCCCATCGTGGCGATCAACAAGGTCGACAAGCCCGACGCCCGCGTCACCGAAGTCATCAACGAGGTCTTCGACCTCTTCGCCGCGCTCGACGCCAATGACGAGCAGCTCGATTTCCCGATCCTCTACGGTTCGGGCAAGCAGGGCTGGATGGCCCATGACCCCGCCGGTCCGCAAGATCAGGGCCTCGCCCCGATGTACGACCTCATCCTCAGCCATGTGCCCGAGCCGCGCATCGAGGAAGGCCCGTTCCGGATGCTCGGCACGCTGCTCGAAGCCAACCCCTATCTCGGCCGCATCATCACCGGCCGCGTCGTCTCGGGTTCGGCCAAGCCGAACCAGCAGATCAAGGTGCTGTCGGGCGACGGCACGCTGGTCGAGAGCGGCCGCATCACCAAGATCCTGGCCTTCCGCGGCCTCGAGCGCACGCCGATCGAGGAAGCCATCCCCGGCGACATCGTTTCCATCGCCGGGCTGGTGAAGGGCTCGGTCGCCGACACCTTCTGCGATCCGAGCGTCGAGATCGCGATCAAAGCCCAGCCGATCGATCCGCCAACGGTGTCGATGACCTTCATGGTCAACGATTCCCCGCTGGCCGGCACCGAGGGCGACAAGGTCACCACCCGCGTCATCCGCGATCGCCTCCTCAAGGAGGCCGAGGGCAATGTCGCGCTGAAGATCGAGGAGGCCAAGGACAAGGACAGCTACATCGTCTCCGGCCGCGGCGAATTGCAGCTTGCCATCCTGATCGAGCAGATGCGCCGCGAGGGCTTCGAGCTCGGCGTCTCGCGTCCGCGCGTGGTGCTGCGGCGCGACGAGGGCGGTCAGCTGCTGGAGCCGATCGAGGAGGTCATCATCGACGTCGACGAGGAGCATTCCGGCGTCGTCGTGCAGAAGATGTCCGAGCGCAAGGCCGACATGCTGGAGATGCGTCCCTCGGGCGGCAACCGCCTGCGGCTGGTCTTCCACGCCCCGACGCGCGGCCTGATCGGCTATCAGGGCGAACTCCTGACCGACACGCGCGGCACGGCGATCATGAACCGGCTGTTCCATGCGTATCTCCCCTACAAGGGCGAGATCGGCGGCCGCCGCAACGGCGTGCTGATCGCGATGGAGACCGGCGAGGCCGTGGCCTATGCGCTGTGGAACCTGGAAGACCGCGGCCCGATGATGATCGAGCCCGGCTGGAAGGTCTATCAGGGCATGATCGTCGGCGAGCACACCCGCGAGAACGATCTCGAGGTGAACGTTCTCAAGGGCAAGAAGCTCACCAACATCCGCACCACCTCGAAGGACGAGGCGGTGCGCCTGACCCCGCCGATCCGGATGACGCTGGAGCGGTCGCTGGCCTGGATCGACGACGACGAACTTGTCGAAGTGACGCCGAAGTCGATCCGCCTGCGCAAGGGCGTGCTCGACCCCAACGAGCGCAAGCGCTCGCAGAAGATGAAGCAGGAAGTGGCGTAAGCGACTTTCCAGCGCGAGCTGCCGGTTACGGCAGTTCCCACGTCATGGCCGGGCTCGTCCCGGCCATTTTCGTTTTTGGGATGCCCGGCGAAGACGGGAATGCCGGCCTACGCGAACACCGCCCAGGCCAGCAGCGCCGCGATCAGCCACAGCGCCCAGTTGCCCCAGCGGTTGCGCTGCGCCTCGGCACGCCCGATCGCGGCGATTGAGCGTTCATCGAGCGAGAAGCCGTGGCGCGAGGATTCTTCGAGCTGTCCCAGCACGCGCTCGGCCCGGCCGACCGTCTCCGGCAGGGACGCCAGACTGAAGGCGAGCGAACGCGCGCCCCGCCCTGCCTCCTCGATCCGGCCGAGCGGACCAAGATTGCGGGTGATCCAGTCGCGCACCACCGGCTCGGCAGTCGTCCACATGTCGAGCTGCGGATCGAGCGTGCGGGCCACGCCCTCGACCACGACCATGGTCTTCTGCAGCATCACCAGTTCGGTGCGGGTCGCCATGTCGAACAGGCCGGTGATCTCGAAGAGCAGGGTCAGGACTTTCGCCATCGAGATCTGGTCGGCGCTCTTGTCGTGGATCGGCTCGCCGACGGCGCGGATCGCCTGGGCGAAGTCCGCGACCGCATGATGGGCCGGGACATAGCCGGCCTCGAAATGGACCTCGGCCACGCGGGTGTAGTCGCGGGTGATGAAGCCGAGCAGGATTTCGGCGAGGAAGCGCCGTTCCTTCAGGCCGAGCCGGCCCATGATGCCGCCATCGACGGCGACCAGCCGCCCCTGGGGATCGACGAACAGGTTTCCGGGATGCATGTCGGCATGGAAGAAGCCGTCGCGAATGGCATGTTTCAGGAAGGACTGGATCACGGTGCGGCTCAGCACCTGGAGATCGTGGCCCGCCGCGACCAGCCCCTCGACATCCGACAGCCGCGTGCCGTCAATCCATTCGTCGACCAGCATCTCGCGGGCGGTCAGTTGCCAGTCGGGCACCGGCACGCGAAAATCGCTGTCGTCCTTCGTGTTTTCGGCGAATTCGGAAAGGGCGGCCGCCTCCAGCCGCAGATCCATCTCCATCGTCACCGAGCGCGCCAGCGTCTCGACGATGCCGGAAAAGCGAAGCCGCCGCGCCTCGGCCGAGCGCGCTTCCGCCAGTTCCGCGCCGAAGCGCATCGCGGCGAGATCGCGGTGGAAGCGGTCGCGGATGCCGGGCCTGAGCACCTTGACCGCGACCTCTGAGCCGTCCTGCAGCCGGGCGCGATGGACCTGCGCGATGGAAGCCGCGGCGACCGGCGGCCCGAACGCGGCAAAAATCGCCTCGACCGGCCGGTTATGGGCGGCCTCGATCGCGGCCCGTGCCTGCTCGATGGGGAACGGGGCCATCCGGTCCTGCAGTGCCGAGAGATCCGAGGCGATCTTCATGCCGACGACATCGGGCCGCGTCGCCAGGAACTGGCCGAACTTGACGTAGGACGGGCCCAGCCGCGTCAGCGCAGCCGCGAGCCTTGTCGCCGAGGAGCCCGCGCCCTTGCGCTCGATCAGCCGCCCGAGCCGGATCGCGCCCCGCGCCAGCGGCGGCAGCACGGACGGATCGACCAACGCAAGCGCGCCCTCGCGCGCCAGCACGAAGCCGACGCGCGCCGTGCGGGCGAGATGGAAGAGCGAGGTGATCATGCGCGGATTGTCATGGTCGGGCTCGATCCGACCATCTCCCTCCGCAAGAGGCCGCCTGACCGAGATGGTCGGGTCGAGCCCGACCATGACGCCATGGCCATCCTCACAGCTTCCAGCCGGAATGCAGCGCCACGACCCCGCCGGTCATCGGCGTGAACTTCGCCCGCCGGAAGCCGGCATCCTCTATCATGGCGGCGAAGGCCTGCGGCCTTGGAAACTTGCGGATCGACTCGACGAGGTACTGGTAGGGCTCGGCCTCGCCCGTCACCATCCGCCCCATCGGCGGAATGACGTTGAAGGAATAGGCCTCGTAGACCTTGTCGAGGAGGGGCACATCGACATGGCTGAATTCGAGGCAGAGGAACCGCCCGCCGCGCTTGAGCACGCGAAAGGCCTCGGCCAGCGCCTTGTCGATGCGCGGCACGTTCCGGATGCCGAAGGCGATGGTGTAGGCGTCGAAATGAGCGTCGGGCAGGCCGAGCTCTTCCGCATTGCCCTGGACAAAGCGGATGCGCTCGTCGCCGGGAAAGCGCTTTTCGGCACGCTCGCGCCCGACGGCCAGCATCTCCGCATTGATGTCGAGCACGGTGACGTCGGTCTGCGGGCCGCCCGCATCCAGCACCTGGAAGGCGACGTCGCCCGTGCCGCCGGCGACGTCGAGATGGCGGAAGGGCCGGTCCTTGGCGGGCTTCAGCGTGGTGATCAGCGCGTCCTTCCAGAGCCGGTGCAGGCCCACCGACATCAGGTCGTTCATCAGGTCGTAGCGGCCCGCGACCTTGTGGAAGACGTCGTCGACCTTGGCCTGCTTCTCGTCGAGCTTCACGGTCTCGAAGCCGAAATGGGTGGTGTCGGAGGCTGCTGTCACGGCTCGGCTGCTCTTGTGCAAGACTATCTTGTTTTCGCCCGATGCGATGAATAGCCAAACGAGCGGGGCTTGTCGCGGCCCGTCTCGACGCAGCCTACAGAGTGAACCGGAATGCCCGAACTTCCCGAGGTCGAGACCGTCCGGCGCGGGCTGGAGCCCGCCATGCTCGGACAGGTCTTCGCGCGCATCGAGCAGAACCGGCCCGATCTGCGCTTTCCCCTGCCGCAGCGCTTCGTCGAGCGCCTGACCGGCCGCAAGGTCGAGGCGCTTTCGCGTCGCGCGAAATACCTGATCGCCGATCTCGACGACGGGCAGGCGCTGATCATGCATCTGGGCATGAGCGGGCGCTTCGTCGTCGAGGCGCCCGGTACGCCGCCGGTCGAGCCCGGCGCCTATTACAACGAGATCGGCCGGCACCTGCAGCACGATCATGTCGTCTTCCATCTCGGCTCGGGCGCGCGCGTCACCTATAACGACGTGCGCCGCTTCGGCTTCATGGACCTGGTGCCGCGCGCCGATCTCACCGCCTCGAAGCATTTTGCGGGCATGGGCATCGAGCCGCTGGGCAACGAGCTTTCCGGCGAGACGCTGGCGAAACTCTTCGCCGGAAAATTCGCGCCGCTGAAGGCGGCGCTCCTCGACCAGCGGCTGGTGGCGGGCCTGGGCAACATCTATGTCTGCGAGGCGCTGTTCCGCGCAGGCCTCCATCCGGAAGCGCCGGCCGGCTCGATCGCGACAGCCACGGGCCGGCCGCGTCCGGCGGCCCATGAGCTGGCGCGGATCATCCGCGAGGTGCTGGAGGAGGCGATCCTGTCGGGCGGCTCGACGCTGCGCGACTTCGCCCAGACGGACGGCTCGCTCGGCTATTTCCAGCATCGCTTCAAGGTCTACGACCGCGAGGGGCAGCCCTGCACGGCGCCGGGCTGCGTCATGGCAGTGAAGCGCCTGGTCCAGTCCGGCCGCTCGACCTTCTATTGCGAGAGCTGTCAGCCGCGCGCGGCGAAGCGCGGCTGACAGGCCGATACTCAGCGCTTCGGCTGTTCCGGAAATTCGAGCTTCGAGACGTGGTAGCCGAGTTCGCTCGCGCGTTTCACCAGCCGCTGGCGCTGCGCTTCGCCGATCTGCGGGTTGCGGGTGAAGATATAGAGATCCTTGAGGGTCGGGTCGGCCGAGATAAACCAGCTGTAGTCGGCGGCGCGATCGAGGATCCAGTAGTCGCGCACGACCGGCACGACGCCGAGCACGGTGTAGGTCACGCGCAGCTTGGCATTGGTGCCGGGGTCGAGGATCTCGCCGGGGCCGCCGATCGTCTTCGGCTCGCCGGCCGGCGTGCCCATCCGGCAGGAATCGAGCACCTCGATCCGGCCTAGCGCGCTGCGCTTGTATTCGGTCGCGCCAGCGACGCAGCCATCGGTGATCGCCATCGGGCGGCGCGCGATCTCGTGCCAGAGGCCCGTATAGAGACGGCCGGCATCGATAGCCCTGGCCGGCTGCGGCGCAACCGCTTCGGGCATGGCGCCGCCGGCGCAGCCCGCCAGCAGCATCCCGGCGGCAAGGGCTGTGAGGATGTGTCGCTTCATCGAGAAATTCTCCGCTGCCCCCAGCGCCGGCGACCGGATCGGCCACTGTTCTTCATCAGATTTACGCGCGAAGGCGGTCTTCGGATCCATCGCCCCTTGCCCGGCTCGTCCGCGATGGCGCAGCCTGCCTTGCGCGGGCGCGCATGGACTTGGACGCGCTCTCCCCGCTAAAGCTCGCTCAACAGCAAGCATCCGGGAGGCCGCCATGGCTTATGAGACCATTCTCGTCGAGACGAAGGGCAAGGTCGGCGTCGTCACGCTGAACCGCCCACAGGCCCTGAACGCGCTGAACGGCCAGCTCATCGGCGAGGTCAATGCGGCGATAGACGGCTTCGAGTCCGATGCCGGCATCGGCTGCATCGTAATCACGGGTTCCGAGAAGGCCTTTGCCGCCGGCGCCGATATCAAGGAGATGCAGAATCGGACCTACCCGGAGACTTATCTCGACGACCGCTTCGCCGATTGGGACCGCATCGGTCAGCGCCGCAAGCCCATCATCGCCGCGGTTGCGGGATTTGCGCTCGGCGGCGGCTGCGAACTCGCGATGATGTGCGATTTCATCATTGCCGCCGACAACGCGAAATTCGGCCAGCCCGAGATCAATCTCGGCGTCATTCCCGGCGCCGGCGGCACCCAGCGCCTGACCCATGCGATCGGCAAGGCCAAGGCGATGGATCTGTGCCTGACCGGGCGGATGATGGACGTGACCGAGGCCGAGCGGGCCGGCCTCGTCGCGCGGATCGTGCCGTTGGCCGAACTGATGGCGGAGACAATGAAGGCCGCCGAGGCGATCGCATCGAAATCCCTGCCCTCCGTCGTGATGGCGAAGGAGGCGATCAACCGCGCCTTCGAGGTGACGCTGAACGAGGGCCTGCGCTTCGAGCGCCGTGTGTTTTCGTCGCTGTTTGCGACGCAGGATCAGAAGGAAGGCATGGCCGCCTTCGTCGAGAAGCGGAAGCCCGAGTTCAAGAACCGGTAATCGGCGTTCGAAGGTTGCGACCGATCACCATCATGCATGGCGGGCGTGACGTTCTTTGACTTGAACCGTCCCGTCTTCTGCCGGCACGATGGCGGCCTCAGATTCCAAGCAGGATTATCGTCATGACTGCCGCGCTTGCCTCCGCCCCGAGCGGCCTCGTCTTGCCGACCTATGCCGATGTCGAGATTGCCGCCGGCCGGATCAGGGGCGTCGCCCATCATACGCCGGCCTTGACCTCGCGCACCGCCGACGAGCGGACGGGCGCGAGCCTCGTCTTCAAGCCCGAGAACCTGCAGCGCATGGGCGCCTTCAAGTTCCGCGGTGGCTTTAACGCGATCTCGGCGCTGACGCCGGCGCAGAAGAAGGCCGGCGTGCTGACCTTCTCCTCGGGCAACCATGCCCAGGCGATCGCCCTGTCGGGGCAGCTTCTCGGCGTGCCGACCACCATCATCATGCCGGAGGACGCCCCGGCTGCGAAGGTCGCCGCGACCAGGGCCTATGGCGGCGAGATCGTGCTCTACGACCGCTATACGCAGGATCGTCTCGAAATCGGCACCAGGCTCGCCGCCGAACGCGGCCTCAGCCTGATCCCGCCCTATGACCACCCCGACGTCATCGCCGGCCAAGGTACGGCGTCGAAGGAGCTGATCGAGGATGCCGGCCCGCTCGACATCCTTCTGGTCTGCCTGGGC
This sequence comes from Bosea sp. PAMC 26642, assembly GCF_001562255.1. Classification (NCBI taxonomy): domain Bacteria; kingdom Pseudomonadati; phylum Pseudomonadota; class Alphaproteobacteria; order Hyphomicrobiales; family Alloboseaceae; genus Allobosea; species Allobosea sp. PAMC 26642. The sequence goes on from NZ_CP014301.1 coordinate 4,263,141, forward strand.
GGCGGCGGGTTGCTGGCGGGCGCGGCGCTCGCCGCCAAGGCGCTGAACCCGGCCTGCAAGGTCTATGGCGTCGAGCCCGAGGCGGGCAATGACGGCCAGCAATCCTTCCGCTCCGGCAGAATCGTCAAGATCGCGGTGCCCAAGACCATCGCCGACGGGGCGCAGACGCCGTTCCTCGGCGATTATACCTTTCCGATCATCCAGGCTCTTGTCGAGGATATCGTTACCGTCAGCGACGCCGCTCTGGTCGAGGCCATGGCCTTTTTCGCCGAGCGCATGAAGCTCGTGGTCGAGCCGACGGGCTGCTTGGCGGCAGCCGCCGCTTTCACCGGCGCGGTGCCGGTGAAAGGCAATCGCGTCGGCGTCATCCTGAGCGGCGGCAATGTCGATCTGGCGAGCTTCGCCCGCTTCATCGCGCCGCCTGCGTGAAATCCCGCCGCCCGATGTCATTCCGGCGTTGACGGGGCGCATTCGAGCGACTATACGCCAGCCTCTCGCAACGGCCTGCGCAAGCATCGGCCGCTGCCTAGGATTTTCCATCACGGTCGCGTTCCGACCCCGCCAGGCGCAGAGCCGAAGGCGCGCGGACGCGATGACAACGAGGACGTATTCGATGGCCAATACGACGTCGGCCAAAAAGGCCACGCGCAAGATCGTGCGTCGCACCGAGGTCAATAAGGCGCGCCGTTCGCGGATGCGCACCTTCCTGCGCAAGGTCGAGGAGGCGATCGCCTCCGGCGACAAGAGCGCCGCGGCCGACGCCCTGAAGGCCGCCCAGCCGGAGATCATGCGAGCCGCCCAGAAGGGTGTGGTTCACAAGAACACGGCTTCGCGGAAAGTCTCGCGTCTGGCGCATCGGGTCAGCGCTCTCGCCTCCTGAAGCCAGCCCGACCAGGACTGTTTTCGACTGTTGCAAACCCGGCCGCGAGGCCGGGTTTTTCGTTGGCTGCAGATGTGATGTGGCCCCACCGCCACACTGCGCCGAGACCAGAAATTCGTGCCGAGACAAGGCGATTTCGCAATCTTTCCACTGCTTTGCGCGCTTGACTCTCGAGGCGATTTTCGGGCGCGAATCGGGCCCTTGCCTGGGTTTTGACCGCGCAGATAAAGCCCATATTTTTCATGATCTTAGCGGGCAAAGGATTTGCAGGCAGGGATTCGCACGAGCCCGCCGCCCGCCCGCCGCCTGATCGGAAAAAAAAGATTCAGGCACGCCACCACGAGCCCCTGGTAAAGAAATCCTTAAGTTCCCCAACCAATTGCAGGGCGCCTGCCGGTCGGTCAGCTAGGGCCGCGATGGCCTTGAGTCAGGGGCGCCGCGCGGCAAGCATATTGCTCCCGTTCGAGAGCGCCCTGTAAGGTCTTTTCATCGCCGGTCGGGCAGCAATGACCGCCGGGGATTTCCGAAAGTATCGGTGTTTGGCTCGCGACCGGAGGAGGGTTGGAGGATGCTGCCTTTTGTCTTGATGCGTTGAGATGAAACGCGGCCTCGTTCATCGGCGGGCCTTCCAAGCGTAATCGATCAGACCGGGATTTGCCGAACCTGTGGGGCAGGAAGCGCCACACGGGACCGGCACCCCCGTTCGCAAGTCACAAGTGTTGGCGCAGCGGCCGCATCGCGGCCGCTGAAGATCCGGCACGATCAGATTTTTCAAGATGGGGCAGATGGATGTTTGAACGGCAGGACAGGGGCGAGGGCATCGATGTAACGGCGGTTGCGACGCCGGTCGTCGCGGCTCTGATGGCGGAGGCGAACGACGTGCACATCAGCCAGGCCGTGCCGACCGAGGCGTTTCTCACCGAAGCCTGGGATCGTGTCAGGCGGCGCCTGCGGGCCGAACTCGGCGAAGACGTCTTTTCGAGCTGGTTCGCCCGCGTCGAACTCGGTGGCATCGCCGACGGCGTCGCTTATCTGACCGTTCCCACCCGCTTTCTGAAGAGCTGGCTCGAGGCGCACTACGCCGAGCGGCTGCGGGTCAACTGCACGGCCGAGCTTCCGGCCCCCAATGGCTTGGTCCTGTCGGTGCGCCAGGTGTCGCGCGAGGCGGCCCCGATGCCCGGTGCCTCCTCCGTCCTTCCGGTGCGTCAAGCCGCTAGGCCCGGCTCCGCTGCCGTCGAGATGCGCTTCGCCGGCGCTCCTCAGCCGGCCGTCGGGAGCGAAGCGCCGGGCGAACGCGATCTCGTCGATGCCTGCGGCACCTCGCTTGACCGGCGCATGAACTTCGAGAGCTTCATCACCGGAAAATCGAACCAGCTCGCCTTTGCGGCGGCCGAGCGGATCGCGGCGGCCCCCGCGGGTTCGGCGCCCTATAATCCACTGTACATCCATGCCGGAGTTGGCCTCGGCAAGACGCATCTTCTGCAGGCGATCGCCCAGGAGGCACGCAATGGCGGCAAGCGCGTCGCCTATTTCACCGCAGACCGCTTCATGTACGGCTTCGTCGCGGCGCTGAAATCGCAAACCGCGCTCGCCTTCAAGGAGAAGCTGCGCGGCATCGACCTGCTCGTCGTCGACGACGTTCAGTTCATTCAGGGCAAGTCGATCCAGCAGGAGTTCGGTCACACCATCAATGCGCTGATCGACGCCGGCAAGCAGATCGTCGTGGCGGGAGACCGCCTCGCCAATGATCTGGAGGCGCTCGACGAGCGCATCCGGTCGCGGCTCGGCGGCGGGCTCGTGGTTGAGGTCGGCGATCTCGACGAGACCCTGCGCGCGAAGATCCTGACCTCGCGGCTGGCGACACTGCAGGCGGCTCACGCCAATTTCCAGGTCAATCCCGAGGTGGTGACCTATGTCGCCCGCGTCGTCGCCACCAATGGGCGCGATCTCGACGGCGCCGCCAACCGCCTGCTGGCGCACGCCACGCTGTCGGGCCAACCGGTTACGATGGAGACGGCCGAGGCCGCGATCCGCGATCTGGTGCGCACCCGCGAGCCGCGCCGCGTCAAGATCGAGGATATCCAGAAGCTGGTCGCGACCCGCTACAATGTCAGCCGGGCCGATATCTTGTCGGAGCGCCGCACGGCGGCCGTGGTCAAGCCGCGCCAGATCGCGATGTATCTGTCGAAGGCGCTGACGCCGCGCTCGCTGCCGGAGATCGGCCGCCGCTTCGGTGGACGCGACCACACCACCGTGCTGCATGCGGTGCGGAAGATCGAAAAGCAGATCACCGAAGATCGCTCGCTGCATGACGAGGTCGATCTGCTCAAGCGGATGCTGCAGGAATGAGCGACCGCGCCGCTTGCCGCGTTCGGCAGGCGGCGTTTTGACTGTGATTGCCGATCGCGACGCCCTTGCGCCGCTGGCACGCCTCCGGCAATGTCGCGGGCCATTCCGCCGCCCGCGCAGATCGCGTTCGGGCGCAAGCACGCCAGAAGACTGAAGACGATGAAGGTTACCGTCGAACGCTCCACCCTGCTGAAGTCGCTGGGCCACGTGCATCGCGTGGTGGAGCGCCGCAACACGATCCCGATCCTGTCGAATCTGCTTTTGAGCGGCACCGAGGCCGGCCTGAAGCTGAAGGCGACCGACCTCGATATCGAGGTCGTCGAGACGGTGCCCGCCGACGTGGCCGAGCCCGGCGCGACGACGGTGCCCGCGCACACCCTATACGACATCGTCCGCAAGCTGCCTGACGGCGCGCAGGTTTCGCTGGAGACGACCGGCGAGACCGGGCTCGTGCTGCGCTCGGGCCGCTCGCGCTTCCAGCTCCAGACGCTACCGGAAAGCGACTTTCCCGACATCACAGCCGGCGAGATGGCGCATCGCTTCACGCTGCCGGCAGGCGAGTTCAAGCGCCTGATCGACAAGACGCAGTTTGCGATCTCCACCGAGGAGACGCGCTACTACCTCAACGGCATCTATCTCCACGCCATCGAGGTCGAAGGCCGCAGCCTGTTGCGCGCCGTCGCGACCGACGGCCACAGGCTCGCCCGCGTCGACATGGCGGCGCCCGCGGGGGCTGCCGGCATGCCCGGCGTGATCGTGCCGCGCAAGGCCGTCGCCGAGATCCAGAAGCTGCTGGAGGATGGCGAGAGCCAGGTGACGATCGAGCTGTCGGCGACCAAAATCCGGGTCGCGACGCAGGACGTCGTGCTGACCTCGAAGCTGATCGACGGCACTTTCCCGGACTACCAGCGCGTCATCCCCAGCGGCAACGACAAGCGGCTGACCGTCGACCGGGGCGATTTTGCGGCCTCCGTCGATCGTGTTTCCACGATCTCGTCGGAGCGTGGCCGGGCCGTGAAGCTCTCCATGGCCGATGGCCGCATGACGCTCTCGGTGACCAACCCGGATTCTGGCTCGGCGACCGAGGAGATCGAGGTCGATTATGATGCGAGCCCGCTCGATATCGGCTTCAACGCCCGATATCTGATGGATATCGCAGCGCAGCTAGACGGCGATACCGCCCTGCTCAAGCTCGCCGACCCTGGTTCGCCCACCGTGATCCAGGACCGCGAGGGGGCCTCGGCGCTCTATGTGCTGATGCCGATGCGCGTCTAGGCGCAAAGCTCGCCAGTGGCCGCCGTCGCGCGCCTGATCCTTCAGGATTTCCGCTCCTATGAGGCCCTCGACCTTCTCGTCGAGGGCCAAATCGTTGCGCTCGTCGGCGAAAACGGTGCGGGCAAGACCAATATCCTGGAAGCCCTCTCGTTGTTCGCGCCCGGCCGCGGCCTGCGCCGCACCGATCTACCTGACATGGCGCGCCAGGGCGGAGCGGGCGGCTTTGCCGTTTCGATCGCGCTTGGCGAGGATGGCCATCGTCTCGGCATGGGTCTGGGCCCGGCCGATGTGGAGGGCAGGCGATCCCGCCTGTCGCGGATCGACGGCGTCGCAGTGGGCTCAGCGCTCGCCTTCAGCGACCATCTGCGCATCGTCTGGCTGACGCCCGATCTCGACGGGCTGTTCCGTGGCTCGGCCGGCGAGCGCCGCCGCTTTCTCGATCGCCTGGTGCTGGCGGTCGACCCCGGCCACGCCACCCGCTCGAACGCGCTGGAGCGGGCGCTGCGGTCGCGCAACCGCATCCTCGAGGAAACACCGCAGGAGGGGCAATGGCTGGAGGCGGTCGAGCGCGAGATCGCCGAACTCGGTGTCGCGGTCGCTGCCGCGCGTGCCGAGACGGTGGCGCGGCTGTCGGCGATCATCGGCGAGACAGCCGACGACGCCTCACCGTTCCCGCACGCATCCATCGCACTCGAAGGCGAGATCGATGCCCTGGTGATGAGCCGCTCGGCCTTGGATGCCGAGGACGGCTATCGGCTGCTGCTGCGCCAGGGCCGACCGCGCGACCGTGCGGCGGGGCGCACACTGGTCGGGCCGCAGGCGTCGGACCTCAAGGTCCGTCATGCGCAGAAGAACCTGCCGGCCGAACTCGGCTCGACGGGCGAGCAGAAGGCGCTGCTGATCGGGCTCGTCCTCGCCCATGCGCGGCTCGTCGCGGCGATGAGCGGGCTGCCGCCATTGGTGCTGCTCGACGAGATCGCCGCGCATCTCGACCCGCGCCGGCGCGCTGCGCTCTATGACGGGCTGATCGGGCTCGGCTGCCAGATCTGGATGACGGGGGCCGACCCGGCGCTGTTTTCCGATTTGCCTGCCGGAGCGCTGCGGCTGGCAGTGCAGCCGGGACATATTTCGCCGATCGACTAAACCGAGTTGCGTCGGCAGGTGCTGCACGCCCCGATTGCGGCCTTGAGGGATGCTTAACCAGTTTTAGCTACTGTTCGGGCGATGCAACCCGCCAGACCAAGCTTCTCAGCGTCGGAATCGAGAATCGCAAGCCGTCTGCTTGAGATTCTGGAGCCGCATTTCGATGCCTCGGTGCGCAAGCTCTATATCCAGAAGTTCGGCAACCCGGCGATCGTCCGCCAGCCCGAGACCTATCTCGACGAGGCGATGAAATACCGCCGCTTGTTCCTGCTGGAGATGGACGACGAATATGTCGCCGCCAAGCTGCGGATCGTGACACGGGCAAACAGCAAAAAGGTCAATCTGGCCGATTATCCCCAGTTCTTCGCCGAGGATTTTTCCAAGTTTCTCAGCGTGATCGTGGCGCGCTGGAAACGGCGCTGGGGACCGGTCGACGAAGCCTTGAGCGTCTTTTCCAGGCTGATGCTGACGGATATCTCGTTCTCGCTCGCCTGCTTCGACGAAGCGATCGAGGTCGAGATGGGCGAACGCCTCAACGGCATCGAGAGCGCCTTTCGCAACGGCATCGCCGAGCGTATTTCCGCCATCGAGGCCCGAATGAGCGACGTCTCGGGTTTTTCCAGTCATCTCTCGGCGAAGGCGAGCGAAACCCTCTCGGCCGTCGGAATGACGCAGCGCCGGCCCGAGCAGGTCGCAGCCTCTGTAGCCGAAATCGTGGCGGCGACGCGCGCCTTCGGTTCCTCCTGTTCCGAGATCATGATCGAAACCGCCACCTCCAGCACGGCCGCCGACGAGGCGGGCGCGGAATGCCGCGGCATCACGCAAAACGTCGCCATGCTGCAGCAGGCGAACGAGCGCATCGCCAGCGTGGTGGAGATGATCCGCAACCTCGCCGCCCAGACCAATCTGCTTGCGCTCAACGCCACGATCGAGGCTGCGCGGGCCGGCGAAGCGGGGCGCGGCTTCGCCGTCGTCGCTGCCGAGGTGAAGACGCTGGCGACCGCGACCAATGGCGCAACCGAAACGATCCGCCACGGCGTGAACGAGGTCGTCAGCGCGGGGCTCGCGATCGACAGCGCCGTGGCGCAGCTGACGCTGACCATGCAGGCGATGCAGGACAGCGCCCGCGTCGTCGCCCATTCCGCCGCCGACCAGGCCGGCCGCATCAATGCGATCGCCGCAAAAGCCGAAAGCTCGTCGGAAGGGGTCGACGCGATCGCCCGCAACGCCGCCTTGGTCGAAGGCCTTGCCGGCGAGGCCGCCACGCTGGCGCATCAGATGGACGAGCGCGTCCAGGCGACCTCGGCGCTGACCCGCGAACTCGAGCGCTCGATCGGCACCTTCCTCGGCGATGTCGCGCAGGCACGGGCCGACAAGCATCGCCCCGCTGTCCACAAGCTGGTTCGATAAATCCTCTGGATCGGCTGCGGTTGAGCCGGTGTGGCCTGTGCCCCGGCTGGCCATCCGCTCGCGTTTCCGGCAAACCCCTTGCCCATGCCGCAATCCCGCGAATCAGACGCCCGCGCGATCCTCAAATCCGTCTTCGGCTATGACGATTTCCGCCCCGGACAGTGGGAGGTGATCGAGGCCGCGCTCGATGGCCGCGACGTCTTCGCCGTGATGCCGACGGGCTCGGGCAAATCGATGTGCTATCAGCTGCCGGCCCTCGTCGCCGGCGGTTTGACGCTGGTGGTCTCGCCGCTGATCGCACTGATGCGCGATCAGGTCGGGCAATTGACCCGGGCCGGTGTCGCCGCGGCCTCGCTCAATTCCATGAACACCGAATCCGAGGCGACCGAAGCCTGGAACAGGCTCAACGCCGGGGATCTGCGACTGCTCTTCGTCTCGCCGGAGCGGCTGGCCGGCGAGGGGTTGGTCTCGCGGCTGCGCCGGCTCGGCGTGACGCGGCTCGCCATCGACGAGGCCCATTGCGTCTCGCAATGGGGCCATGATTTTCGGCCTGAATACCGCCTGCTCGCCAAGGCGCGCGAGGCGCTGGGCGGTGTGCCGGTCACGGCGCTGACCGCGACCGCCGACCGTCAGACGCGCGAGGACATCGCCCAGCAGCTCTTTCCTAAGCTGCCGCACAGCGTCGTCCATTCCTTCGACCGGCCCAATCTCAAGCTCGCCTTCGCTCCGAAGGACCAGCCGCGCCGCCAGATCGCGGATTTCCTGAAGCGCCATCGCGGCGGCTCCGGCATCGTCTACTGCTCGTCGCGCAACCGCACGGAAAAGCTGGCGCAGGGCCTGAGCGAGCTGGGCTACAAGGCTTATCCCTATCATGCCGGGATGGAGCAGACGCAGCGCAACAGAAACCAGGACATCTTCCTGCAGGAGGACGGCGTCGTCGTCTGCGCCACGATCGCCTTCGGCATGGGCATCAACAAGCCCGATGTCCGCTTCGTCATCCATGCCGACATGCCGGGCTCGATCGAGAGCTATTACCAGGAGATCGGTCGTGCCGGTCGCGACGGCCTGCCCGCCGACACGCTGACGCTCTACGGCACCGAGGACATGGCGCTGCGGCGGCGCCAGATCGACGAGAAGGCGATCGACGACGAGCGCCGCAAGATCGAGCACAAGCGCCTCAACGCGATGATCGACCTGTGCGAATCCGCGCTCTGCCGGCGCAGCGCGCTGCTCTCCTATTTCGGCGAGGAGACGCAAACCTGCCGTCACGGCAATGCGCCGATCCGCTGCGATCTCTGCGGCAGCGAAACGGTCCTGACCGATGCGACGCTCGATGCGCGAAAGCTGCTCTCGGCGGTGGCGCGCTCGGGCCAGCGCTTCGGAGCGGCCCATCTCGCCGACATCCTGACCGGTACGATGAGCGAGACCATCCGGCGCCAGAACCATGACGGACTGAAGACCTTCGGGGTCGGCAAGGACAAGGCCAAGAGCGCCTGGACCGCGCTGACGCGAAAACTCTTCGCGGCGGGCGCTCTGGCCGAGGCCAGCACCGAGCATGGCGGCTTCGCGCTGACGGAGAAGGGCGAGGACATCCTGTTCGGTCGCGAGGCGATCGCGCTGCGCCAGGACTCGATTGCGGGCCGACGCAGCCCGGCCGAGAGGGCCGCAGCCCGCGCCGACGGGCTCGACGAGGGCATCGCGGCGCTGTTCGAGCATCTGCGCCAGCTCAGGCTCTCGATCGCCCGCGAGGAGGGCGTGGCGGCCTATATCATCTTCACCGACCGGACCCTGATCGCCATGGCCCGCGCCCGGCCGGCGGGCCTCGACCAGATGCGTGCGATCGAAGGCGTCGGCGAACGCAAGTTGACGCAGTATGGCGAGGCCTTTTTGGAGGCGATCGCCGGGTTCAACGGATAGCTGAAGCCGCTCGCGAACAGGCAAGGCTTGCCTGAACTGGCGCTTTCGGCGAGAAACCGGGCATGACCAGCAAAACGCCGCCCCGCATCGCGATCACCTACTGCACGCAGTGCCATTGGTTGCTGCGCTCAGCCTGGCTGGCGCAGGAACTGCTCTCCACCTTCGTGGACGATCTTGGCGAGGTCGCACTCGTGCCCGGGAAGGGCGGCGTCTTCCACATCACCTATGACGGCGAGACGATCTGGGAGCGGGTGGCTGAGGGTGGCTTTCCCGATTCCAAGGTGCTGAAGCAGCGCGTGCGCGACCGGCTCGATCCGACGCGCAACCTCGGCCATATCGACAGCGCGAAGGCCGAGCCCGTCGCCGGCTCGCGTTCCTGACGGATTCCCCTCGCGCACATGCGCGTGCACGCGTGAAAAAGCCGCCGGGAACCCCTATATTCGTGATACGAATCAAGACGATCGCGGGTGCATCGACGCCCGCCGAAGGACCAAGACATGTCTGATGCTGCCCGCGACCTCGAGGACGCCGCCTATGGCGCCGATTCCATCAAGGTTCTCAAAGGCCTGGATGCCGTTCGCAAGCGTCCCGGCATGTATATCGGCGACACCGACGACGGCTCGGGCCTGCACCACATGGTCTATGAGGTGGTCGACAACGCCATCGACGAGGCGTTGGCTGGCCATGCCGACATCGTCACTGTGACGCTGAATGCCGAGGGTTCGGTCACCGTGACCGATAATGGCCGCGGCATCCCCACCAATATCCACACGGAAGAGGGCATCTCGGCGGCCGAGGTCATCATGACCCAGCTCCATGCCGGCGGAAAATTCGACCAGAACTCCTACAAGGTCTCGGGCGGCCTGCACGGCGTCGGCGTCTCCGTCGTCAACGCGCTCTCGGTCTCGCTGAAGCTACGCATCTGGCGCGGCGGCAACGAGCATTTCATGGAGTTCCGCCACGGCAATGCGGTCGACCCACTGGCGGTGGTCGGCCCCGCCGGCGACAAGCGCGGCACGGAGGTGACCTTCACCCCATCCCAAGAAACCTTCACGATGATCGAGTTCGACTACAAGACGCTCGAACACCGTCTGCGTGAACTCGCCTTCCTCAACTCCGGCGTCCGCATCATCCTGACCGATGCCCGCCATGCCGAGGTGGTTCGCGAGGAGCTGATGTATGAGGGCGGCGTCGAGGCCTTCGTGCGCTATCTCGACCGCGCCAAGACGCCGATCATCTCCAGGCCGGTGATGCTGAGCAACGAGAAGGACGGCATCACCGTCGATGTCGCGCTGTGGTGGAATGACAGCTACCACGAGAACGTGCTCTGCTTCACCAACAACATCCCGCAGCGCGACGGCGGCACCCATCTCGCCGGCTTCCGCGCCGCGCTGACGCGCCAGATCACCGGCTATGCCGAAAGCTCCGGCATCCTGAAGAAGGAGAAGGTCGCGCTCACCGGCGACGATTGCCGCGAAGGTCTGACCGCGATCGTCTCGGTCAAGGTTCCCGACCCGAAATTCTCCTCGCAGACCAAGGACAAGCTGGTCTCGTCGGAAGTCCGTCCCGTCGTCGAGAACGTCGTCAATCAGGCGCTCTCGACCTGGCTGGAAGAGCACCCGCCCGAGGCCAAGCTGATCGTCGGCAAGGTTGCGGAGGCCGCAGCCGCCCGCGAGGCCGCCCGCAAGGCCCGTGACTTGACCCGCCGCAAGGGCGCGCTCGATATCGCCTCGCTGCCTGGCAAGCTCGCCGACTGTCAGGAGCGCGACCCGGCCAAGTCCGAACTCTTCATCGTCGAGGGGGACTCGGCCGGCGGCTCGGCCAAGCAGGGCCGCGCCCGCGAATATCAGGCGGTTCTGCCCTTGCGCGGCAAGATTCTCAACGTCGAGCGGGCGCGCTTCGACAAGATGCTCTCCTCCGAGCAGGTCGGTACGCTGATCACGGCGCTCGGCGCCGGCATCGGCCGCGAGGAGTTCAACATCGAGAAGCTGCGCTACCACAAGATCATCATCATGACCGACGCGGACGTGGACGGTTCCCACATTCGCACGCTGCTGCTGACCTTCTTCTACCGGCAGATGCCGGAGGTGATCGAGCGCGGGCATCTCTTCATCGCCCAGCCGCCGCTCTACAAGGCGGCGCGCGGCAAGTCGCAGACCTATCTCAAGGACGAGCGCGCGCTGGAGGACTACCTCGTCGAGACGGCGCTCGACGGCGCGGTGTTCAAGACCAGCGACGGGTCCGAGCGCGGTGGCGCCGATCTGCGCGGCCTGATCGAGGAGGCCCGCGGCATCCGCTTCACACTGGGACAGCTGCATTCGCGCTATGACCGCCGTGTCGTCGAGCAGATGGCGATCGCCGGCGCGCTGCATCCGCTGGGCGAGGACGACGAGGCCAAGGCCAATGAGGCCGCCGCCTATGTCGCCAGGCGTCTCGACGCGATCTCCGACGATCTGGAGCGCGGCTGGGAGGGCAAGGCCGCCGATGGCGGCTTCCAGTTCTCCCGCATGGTGCGCGGCGTGAAGCAGGTGGCGGCGCTCGATGCCGGTCTGCTGGCCAGCGCCGAGGCGCGCAAGCTCGACGCAACGGCGGCGTCACTGCAGGAGGCCTATGCCAAGCCCGGCGTGCTGAGCCGCAAGGGCGACGACCATGCCGTCAACGGCCCAACCGACCTGTTCGACGCCGTCACCGCCATCGGCAAGAAGGGCGTGTCGCTGCAGCGCTACAAGGGGCTGGGCGAGATGAACCCCGACCAGCTCTGGGAGACGACGCTCGACCGCGACGCCCGCTCGCTGCTGCGCGTCAAGAACGACCAGAACGACGAGGCCGACGACCTCTTCGTCAAGCTGATGGGCGATGTGGTGGAGCCGCGCCGCGAGTTCATCCAGAGCAATGCGCTGAACGCGACGGTGGATACCTGAGGCATCGTGTCGGGGTATGAGCGCGTGATCTTCCCGCCGCGCCCGGTTCTCTGACGTCACCCCGCCCCGAACACCGACCACCCCGTCGCCTCCGCCACGCGCTCCAGCGCGAGCGTCCCCAGCAGCGAATTGCCGCTGGCGTTGAGCCCCGGCGACCAGACCGCGATCGAGGCTTTTCCCGGCGCGATCGCAAGGATGCCGCCGCCGACACCCGACTTTCCTGGGAGACCGACGCGGAAGGCGAAATCGCCCGAGGCGTCGTAATGACCGCAAGTCAGCATCAGCGCGTTGATGCGGCGCGCCCGCTGAGCCGAGACGACGCGCGCGCCGCCGGGCTCGTAGAGACCGCCATGCATCAGGTAGCGCCCTGCCATGGCGAGTTGCCTGCAACTCATGGCGATGGCGCATTGATGGAAATAGACGCCGAGCGTGCGTTCGGGGGGCTGCGACAGATTGCCGAACGCCTTCATATAATTGGCCAGTGCAACATTGCGAAAGCCCGTTGCCTGCTCGGCGCGCGCCACGGCCTCGTCGATGGTGATGGTATCGTCATCTGCGAGATAACGCATGAAACGCAGCAATTCGCCGATCGCGACGCGCGGCTCGTGGCCTGCAAGATTGACGTCGGCAACGACGAGCGCTCCGGCGTTGATGAAAGGATTGCGCGGAATGCCCTGCTCGCGTTCGAGCTGGACGATCGAGTTGAACGGCGTGCCCGACGGCTCGCGCCCGACGCGGCGCCAGAGCGTATCGCCGATCTTGCCCAGCGCCTGCGTCAGGGCAAAGACCTTCGAGACGCTCTGGATCGAGAAGGCTTCCTGCGCATCGCCGGCGGCATGGACCGCGCCGTCGGCGGTGACGATGCAAAGCCCGAAGCGCCCGGGATCGATCGTCGCCAGCGGCGGGATATAGGTCGCGACCTCTCCACGCCCCGTTGCGGCAGCCATCTCGTCTGCGATGTCGCGGACCAGCCGCGCGATATCCGTCACGCCGCCAACCCCCTGCCCGTCGCGAACAGCAGCCAGACAAGCCCGCTCGGAAGGGGCAGGTCAAGGCGCCGGCCTAGCCGCCTCACGCCATCTGACGGTAGACCCAGACACGCGCCGGCGGGATGTTGCGCAGCACCCAGTCGGAGACGAAGGCCTTGAGGCCGGAGCCCTTGCGCGGAATCGGCGAGATCACCGAATAGGTGAACTGGATCAGGGGCGCGCCCGGTTGGAGCAGGCCGAAGGCATCCTTGGCGAGCGCGGCACGCATCGCAGGCGGCTTGTTGAACAGTGGCAGGCTGGAGACGACTGCGATCGCCTTCTCCTGCAGATGTCCCTGCAGCGTCGTCGAAAGCGCATAGGCATCGCCCTCGACTACCGTGGCGCGGGGAAAGCGTTTCCGCAGGAGGGCGCAGAATTCGGGGCTGTATTCGACCAGGATCAGCCGGGCCTCGTCGATGCCGTGTTCGATGAGCGCCTCGGTCACCGGGCCGGTGCCGGGGCCGATCTCGATAACCGGACCGTCGATCTCGGGATCGACAAAGGAAGCCATGCGTCGCGCCAGAAACGGGCTCGACGGTGTCACCGAACCGGTGCGCCGGGGGTCGTCGATCCAGGACTTGATGAACCGCGCCTCGTCGCCGAACTTTACGCGCGCCGCACTGACCCTCGTCTTAAGTCTCCCCGCCCTGCTGCGAACCTCATCCTCGACCTTGTAGCGCACGGCAGCGACCTTGAGGCGAGCTTCGGCCACGCTGTCGACGAAATCGGCGGCAGTCACGCGCACCTCATCCTCGATGCGCGCCGCGACGCTCGACCGGCCGCGCCCAGGCCTGGGGTGCTGGAGGAGTTGGGACATGAAACCTCTGACGTCGCCGCAACATGCCGCAACAATGACGATCGGGTGACGTTACCTTCCCGTCACATAGCGTCAAGGGCGATGCAAAGCCAGCGGCATCGCCTGGGTGAACTCAGATCAGCGGCCTTGGTTCGATCTCTCGCTCGAATATCGAGGCCATGCGCGCGGTCAGGCGTGGGTTCAGCAGCGTCAGGCGCCCGCCTGAAATCGAGAACAGGCCGGCTTTGCGCAGGCGCGACCAGGTTTTGCTGGTATGGACGAGCGAAAGGCCGAGCGCGTCGGCCATCTGCTGCTGGGTCAGCGGGAAATGGAAGCAGTTGTCGTTGACGAGGCCCAGCGCATCGGCGCGGCGATGGAGGGAAATCAGCAGCGCGGCGATCCGCTCGCCGGCATTGCGCTGGCCGACGGAGGTGAGGTTCTCGTCGATCAGGCTCTCCTCGCGCGAGCCGAGCCAGGCGATTTCATAGGACAGGCTCGGCATACGCACGAACAGGTCCCAGACGCGCTTGCGCGGAAAAACGCAAAGCTCGACATCCGTCAGGGCCTCGATGCCGTGCTGGGCGGCGCTCAGCAAGGCGGCCTGCAGCCCCACGAGATCGCCGGGCAGGAGGAAGTTCAGGATCTGGCGGCGCCCGTCCGGCAGGGATTTGTAGCGAAAGGCCCAGCCGGAAAAGAGCGTATAGAGTTCGGCGTCCTCCTGGCCGGGATGGATGATGTCGGCGCCTGCCGGGAAGTGGCGATGATCGATCTTCATCGCCTGGATGAACCGCACCTCGTCATCGGTCTTGTCCTTGAATGCGGGCTTGAGCCGGAGCGGGCAGGCCAGGCACGGCACGCCGAGGCGGTTCTGGTTGGCGGTCGCTGTCATCGTCTGGATCGATGTCCCGAAACGGTCGGCGCAAGAGGTGGGAGGAACCCCATCTTAAAAGCAGATTACCTAAAAAGAGAAAATGACGCGGTCGCATGATTGTGCGACGCAGCATGAGCTGCTGCGACAAGGAACTTGCGATCGCGCCTTACGTTCTATCGCCGCACGGTATCGAGGCGTCGTCCAAGCCGTCGAACGAGGAGTTTCCTGCGCATGACCGACCTGCAGCATGGCATCGCGCGCTCGCGGATGCGCAGCTTCTTTCGGACTGCGCTGAAGTTTTGGACCGGCAAGACCAGGTTGCGGGCCTGGCTTTTGACCATAACGGTGCTGATCTTCGTCGCGGCGCAGATCGCGACGGCCGTCGGCGTCAATGCCTGGAATAGGTTGTTCTTCGATGCGCTGGAAAAGCGCGACATCGCCACGGTCTGGACGGTCGTCGCCTGGCTGCCGCTTCTGGTCGCCGTCTCGGCTCTGACCCTGTCGGCGCTGGTGATAAGCCGCATGTTGCTGCAGACGCGTTGGCGGGAATATATGACGCATCGGCTCGCCGGCTGGTGGATCGCCGATCAGCGCTATTACCGGCTGCAGTTCATCGCCAAGGAACAGGCCGCGCCGGAATACCGCATCGCCGACGATGTGCGCCTCGCGATCGAACCTCTCGTCGAGTTCGCGATCGGTTTGATCAGCGCCGCCGTGACCGCCGCGACCTTCGCCGCGATCCTGTGGCATGTGGCGGGCTCGGCAAGCTTCACACTCGGCGGTGTCGCGGTGGTGATCCCGAGTTACATGGCGCTTGCCGCTATCGTCTACGCCGTCGTGGCTTCGCTCGCCGCCTATTTCGCCGGGCGACCCCTGGTCGGCAAGATCTCGGCCAAGAACGAGGCCGAGGCCCAGTTCCGCGCCGAAATGACGCGGCTGCGGGAAAATGCCGAGAGCATCGCGCTGATCAAGGGCGACGCCGACGAACGTAATTCGGTTGGGGTGAACTACGGCCGCGTCGTCGCCGCCTGGTTGCTGGTCATCCGCCAGCAGGGCGTGATCGCGCTCGTCCTCAACACCAACGGCGCGTTGTTTCCAATCGTCCCGTTGCTTCTGATCGCGCCGAAATATCTCTCCGGCGAGGTTTCGCTGGGTGCCGTGATGCAGGTCGTCGCGGCCTTCAGCGCCGTTCAGGCGGCGCTGATCTGGTTCGTCGACAATTTCGTCCGGCTGGCCGAATGGTTCGCCTCCGTTGCCCGCGTCGACGAATTGCAGGAATCGATCGAAGGACTCGATATAGGCACGATCATGGAGGGCGACACCCGTATCAAGCTGGCCGAGAGCGAGGATGGCGCAATCCATATCGAGAATCTTTCGATCGCTCATAGCAACGGCCGCGCGGTGATCACCGACGCCTCGGTCGTGATCGGACTGGGCGAAAAGGTCCTGATCGTCGGCGAGAGCGGGACTGGAAAGAGCACGCTGATCCGCGCGCTCGCGGGTCTCTGGCCATGGGGCTCGGGCACGATCGAGGTCCCGCGCGGCAAATCCATCGCCTTCGTGCCGCAGAAGCCCTATCTGCCGATCGGTACCTTCCGCACTGTCCTGCTCTATCCGGAGGGCGACAAGCCGGTTTCCGACGAGACCATTCTGGCCGCTCTCAAGCGCTGCGGCCTGAGCTATCTTTCCCGTCGCCTCGACGAGGAGGACAAATGGGACCGGATTCTGTCTGGCGGCGAACGCCAGCGCGTCGCTTTTGCGCGCCTGCTGATCCAGCGTCCCGACATCATCATCATGGATGAGGCGACCTCGGCCCTCGACGAGGACAGCCAGAACTCGCTGCTGGGCCTGCTCGAGGGCGAACTCGCTCATGCGACCGTCATCAGCGTCGGCCATCGCCCGGGACTGGAGGATTTCCACGACCGCAAGATCACGCTGGAGAAGCGCCTGGCTGGCGCCCACCTGACCCATCGTCGCCTTGGCAAGTCGCTCTGGCGCCTGTTCAAGACCAGGCTCGCCGCTAATGACGAGGCCTGAGGCACCCACGATCGCAATTTTTCTGGACTGACCGCGCGAAACGGAACCAGACCGGCCCAATCGGGTTGTGTTCCTCAGAAGCCGTCCATTTTGGCCGGTGCTGGCGTCGGGAGAGACAGATGTTGAATAACAGCCTTGCCCCCATCAAGCGCGCCGTCCTTTTCTTCGGCTTCATGGGTCTCGCCGTAGCGACCATGACATTTGGCGCCAGCCTCCAGAGCATCACGGACCAGAGTTCTGCGACGGTCGCGCAGGCGAAAGTCGAGCGCAACCAGTTGACCGATCAGCAGCTTGCTGCGGTCGATCCTCGCCAGAAGCCGGTCAGCACGGCCAAGCGCGCGATCCAGACCTCGCAGCAGGCCCAGCTGGAAGCTCCCGTCAGGATCGTCTCGCGCTAAGGTTCTTTCCGCAAGGCTGGAACCTTTGGAAAGCGATCGCGTTCACCAACAAGCGCTCCCCGCGCCATGCACCTCCAGGCCGCCTCCGGGCGGCTTGTTTTTTGGCCGGCATTGCGACTGTTGACGATCCGAGCCTGCAGGTCCCCCGCGAGTCTCCCATGTATCTGCGCATTCGCCATGCAACGACGTATAATTATGCCGGGCCCGTCAATTTCGGACCACACCGTCTGATGCTGCGTCCGCGTGACAGCTTCGATCTGCGCGT
The DNA here is from genome assembly GCF_001562255.1 of Bosea sp. PAMC 26642. NCBI lineage: Bacteria > Pseudomonadati > Pseudomonadota > Alphaproteobacteria > Hyphomicrobiales > Alloboseaceae > Allobosea > Allobosea sp. PAMC 26642. Next base: position 4,280,431 of record NZ_CP014301.1, read on the forward strand.
CGTCGATACGGCTCTGTCGATCGCGCCTCAGGCGCGGCTGCGCTGGATGCACGATGCGTATGGCAATTCCGTCGCGATCGCGAATTTCGACGGGCCTGCCGACACTCTCGATATCGTAAGCGAACTGGTGATCCAGCGTTTCGGCTCTGCCCTGCCGCGCACCGAGATCGAGACCTCATCGACCGTCGCTGGCGTCGTCTATACCGAGGCCGAACGCGCGGTGCTTCAACCGTATCTCGCTCTCGCCGCAGCCGATCCCGACGGGATACTCGACCAGTGGCTTGCCGACTTTCGCGCCATGATGGGCGACGGCTCAGGCCATCTGCTGCGCGACCTGGCCCATGCGATCTATACCGGACTGAGTTATGCGGTGCGCTATGACGAGGGCACGCAGCACCCCGCCGACACGATCCGCCAGGCGGCGGGTTCATGTCGCGACTACGCCTGGCTCTTCATCGAACTGGCCCGGCGCCTGGGTTTCGCCGCACGTTTCGTGACCGGCTACATCCACGACCGCTCTCCCGATGCGGCCGGCCTGGTCTCGACAGTGGGACTGACCCATGCATGGGCCGAAGTCTTCATCCCCGGCGATGGCTGGGTCGAGTTCGACCCGACCAACGACCTCGTCGCCGACCGTCAGCTGCTGCGAGTCGCCGTCGCGCGCGTGCCGGAGGATGCCTCGCCGGTTTCGGGCAGCTTCACCGGCCTCACCGGCTCGTTTCTGGGCTTGAGCGTCGGCGTCACCATCGAGGTGATCGACGCGCCTGCGTAAAATCACCCCTCGGTCGAAAGCCCGGCCTCGACCTCGGCGGGATCAAATTCATAGCGCCGCGAACAGAATTCGCAGGTGACGCCGAGCGTGCCGTCATCAGCGATCATGGCGCGGCGGTCCTCGGCCGAGAAGCCGCGCAGCATCCCGAGCACGCGTTCGCGCGAGCAGCGGCAGGCTTCCTGAACCAGAACCGGCTCGAAGACGCGTGCGCCCCGCTCATGAAACAGGCGGTAGAGCAGGCGCTCGCTCTCCAGCAGCGGGTCGAGCAGTTCGTGGTCCTCGACCGTCTCGACCAGTGAACGTGCCTCGGCCCAGGCATCGTCGCGGATACCGTCGGGATCATCGGCAGCCATGATCTGATGGCCCTCGGGCGCGTCGCCGGGGTGAATATCCGCGGCGCGCAGCCGATCGACCGAATGCGGCATGAACTGGACGAGCAGGCCGCCCGCGCGCCATTGCCGGCCCCCACCTGCGGTGACGATCGAACCGACGCCGAGCCGGATCCGGCTCGGAATCTGTTCCGACTGGCGAAAATACTGATGCGCCGCCTCTTCCAGGCTCTGGCGGTTCAGCGCGACCACGCCCTGATAGCGCGTTGTGGCCGAGCCCTGGTCGACCGTCATGGCGAGATGGCCTTCGCCGAGCAGATCGCCCGTGCTCAACGCCCCCGTCGTGATCGCCTGTTCCAGCTTGGCCTCGTCGATATGGGCGACGGCGCGATAGGTGTCGGGCGCATTGAAATCGACGACCATCATCGAGATCGCTCCATCGCTCTTGGTCTGGAGCTGGAAGCGGCCCTCGAACTTCAGCGCCGTGCCCAAAAGCACGGTCAGCGCCGCGGCCTCGCCGAGCACGCGCGCGACCGGCTCGGGATAGCCATGCCGGCCCAGTATGGTGTCGATCGAGGGGCCGAGCCGCACGACGCGACCCCGAACGTCGAGATCGGGCACCGTGAACGGCACCACCCTGTCGTCGAGCGCGGCTGCGCCCGCGCCGATATCATCAGTCGCCATCAGGCGGAAACTCCGCCGAAGCACCAGGCCAGGATACCCTTCTGCGCGTGCAGCCGGTTCTCGGCCTCGTCGAATACGGCCGATTGCGGCCCATCCATCACGGCGTCGGTGACCTCTTCGCCGCGGCTGGCGGGCAGGCAGTGCATGAAGATCGCATCCTTGTCAGCGCGCCCGAGAAGCCGCTCGTCGACCTGGTAGGGCCGCAGCAGATTGTGGCGCGTACCCTCCTCATCACCCATCGAGACCCAGCAATCGGTGATCACGCAATCGGCGCCCTCGACGGCCACTTCCGGCCGCGAGGTGAGCTTGAGCCGGGCGCCTTGCTTCTTGGCCCAGTCGAGCAAGGCCGGCGGCGGCGCGAGTTCCTCGGGCGTCGCGATGGCAAGCTCGAAATCGAGCCGGCCGGCGGCATGGACCCAAGACGTCAGGACATTGTTGGTATCGCCGGTCCAGGCGATGCGCTTGCCCTGGATCGAGCCCTTGCGCTCCTCGAAGGTCATGACGTCGGCCATGACCTGGCAGGGGTGCTGGCGCTTGGTCAGGCCGTTGATAACAGGCACGGTGGCGTATTTCGCCATCTCGACCACGGCATCATGGTCGAGCATCCGGATCATGATCGCATCGACATAGCGCGAGAGCACGCGGGCGGTGTCGGCGATGGTTTCGCGCTCGCCGAGTTCGATCTCCTGCCCCGTCACCATCATCGGCGAGCCGCCGAGCTCGCGGATGCCGACGTCGAAGGAGACGCGGGTCCGCAAAGACGGCTGCTCGAAGATCATCGCGATGACCTTGCCGTCGAGCAGGCGGTCGCCGGCGGCCTCGGAGGTGCGGCGGCGCGCCTTGATCTCTCCGCCCTTGCGCAGGATGGCGCGCAGTTCGGTCGCGGAAAAATCGGAAAGATCGAGGAAATGGCGCGTCACGGGCGCTTCCTTCAGGTCGATGAGGTGATGAGACGGGCTGTCGCTTACTCGGCGGCTGGGCGCTTGAGCGCGCTCTCGATGCCGTGCGCGGCACGGTCGAGCCGGGCGATGGCCTCCGACACCTCCGCCTCGCCGATTATCAGCGGCGGCAGCAGGCGCACCACATTGTCGCCGGCGGCGACGACGAGCAGGCCTGCGGCGCGCGCCTCCGCGACGAAGTCTGTATTGAGGGTACGCAACTTCAGGCCGAGCATCAGGCCCTCACCGCGGATTTCCTCGATCACGTCCGGGTGCTGGTCCTTGAGCTGAGCCAGCGACTGGCGCAGGCGCAGGCCCATCTGGGCGACATTGTCGATGAAGCCCGGCTCGAGCACCACGTCGAGCACGGCATTGCCGACCGCCATGGCGAGCGGATTGCCGCCAAAGGTGGTGCCGTGCGTGCCCAGGGTCATGCCTGAGGCCGCTTCCTCGGTGGCGAGGCAGGCGCCCATCGGGAAGCCGCCGCCGATGCCCTTGGCGATCGACATGATGTCGGGCGTCACGCCGTAATGCTCATGCGAGAAGAACTTGCCGGTGCGGCCGACGCCGGTCTGGATCTCGTCGAAGATCAGCATCAGGCCGTGCTCGTCGCAGAGCTCGCGCAGCAGCTTGAGGAAACGCGGCGGCACCGAGCGCAGGCCGCCCTCACCCTGGATCGGCTCGATCATCAACGCCGCCGTCTCCGGCGTGATCGCGGCCTTCAGCGCGGTCTCGTCGTCGAAGGCGACCTGGTCGAAGCCGTCGACCTTGGGGCCGAAGCCGTCGATGTATTTCTGCTGGCCGCCGGCCGCGATCGTTGCCAGCGTGCGGCCATGGAAGGCGCCCTCGAAGGTGATGATGCGGAAGCGCTCGGGATGTCCCTTCGCGGCATGGTATTTCCGCGCCATCTTGATGGCGCACTCATTCGCCTCGGCACCCGAATTGGTGAAGAAGACGCGTTCCGCGAAAGTCGCCTCGCAGAGCCGACGGGCCAGCTTCTCGCCGTCGGGCATCGTATAGAGGTTGGAGGTGTGCCAGATCTTGCCCGCCTGCTCGGTCAGCGCCTTGACCAGATGCGGATGGGCGTGGCCGAGCGCGTTGACGGCGATGCCGGCGCCGAAATCGAGATAGCGCGTGCCGTCAGCGGTGATCGACCACGCGCCCTCGCCGCGCTCGAAGGCAACGGGAGCGCGAGCATAGGTCGGCAGCAAAACGGAGGAGGTGGCGGAAACGGAAGCGGAGGTCATGGGAGGCGATCCTCGTGACGGGAATGATCGAGACAGGATGGAGGCGGGACCGGAACGGCGTTGCGGGAGGCCGGGGCTTATGGTGACGACCCTGTGCGACCCGACGGCGACATCATCGTCGCAGCCAGCTCCCGCAATCTCGTCGCGCCGTCATCGCCATCGTCGAAGACCTTGATCCGCCAGAAACAATAAATGCCGCCCACAGGGGCGGCCACGCGCTACCCACTATGCAAAAGGGCTCGGCGCTGTCAATTCCGTGCCGCAGCGTCAGCAAAAGCGCAGCGGCCTCTTGACCGGAAATTTGCGAATGGTCTGGGGAAAACACGATTTCTGATTCGGGGACTCTTGTCGCCGAGTCCCGCCATCTTGTATGGTCCTCTTCGTCAGATACGACATCTCGTGCGGCGTCCCCAGTCTCGTCAGTTTCGGGTGTAACGGCTTCCGTTTTGCGACGGCCGCCGCCGCCTTGGGATTCCGCCATGATCCGCCCTTAAGCCCGCTGCGTAGCAGCGAGCCGACAAAGAAGCAGGTGATGCCGATGAACGAAGCCGGAGCATGGACGGAAGACCGCGTCGAGCTTCTCAAGAAGCTCTGGAGCGACGGTTTGAGCGCCAGCCAGATCGCAGGCGAACTCGGCGGCGTCACGCGGAACGCCGTGATCGGCAAGGTTCACCGCCTCGGCCTGTCGGGTCGCGCCAAGAGCCCTGCTGCCTCGAACGCGCCACGCGCCAACCCGGCCCGCAAGGCGCCGCAGACGCGCTCGCCGAGCCACCCGATGACGGGGCAGGGCGCCGCCGGCATGACGCGCGGCGCCAACGCGCTCGCGCCCCAATACTCGGCGGAAGTCGAGCCCGAGGAGCAGCAGGCGCCCGCGCCGTCCGAGGATGTCGTGGTGCCGTTCTCCGAGCGCGTCACCATCATGGATCTGCGCGAATACATGTGCCGCTGGCCGATGGGCGATCCGACGACGCCGGAATTCCGCTTCTGCGGCGGGCGCTCGCAGGTCGGGATGCCCTATTGCACGCATCATGCGAAGATCGCCTATCAGCCGGCGGCGGATCGTCGGCGTGACCGCAGCAAGATGGTGGTGCGGGGATGAGGCGCTTGCCCTGCAACTGATCGGAAGCCGGCCGCAAGGCCGGCTTTTTTGTTTCAGGTCAGTGCCGCTGCCCGGCAGCTGTCTCCAGCCGCCGGCTGAAGCGTGACATCGCGTAGCAGAGCAGCCAGTAGATGCCGCCTGAGAAGACATAGGCCTCCATGCTCATGCCGACCCAGTTGGGGTCGGCGAGCGAGGCCTGGGCGATGCCGAGCAGATCGAGGATCGAGACCACCAGCACCAGCGTGGTGTTCTTCAGCAAGGCGATGATCTCGTTGGTCATCGCCGGCAGCGAGATCCTCAGGGCCTGCGGCAGGACGATCAGCCCCGTCGCTTTCCAGTAGCCGAGGCCGAGCGCGGTCGCGGCCTCGCGCTGGCCTGGCGGAAGAGCCTGGAGCCCACCGCGGATCGCCTCGGCCATATAGGCGGCGATGACGAGGCCGAGCCCGATGACGGCGCGCGCCAGCCGGTCGATCCCGATGCCGCTCGGCAGGATCAACGGCAGCAGCAGCGAGGCGAGGAAGATCACCGCGATGATCGGAACGCCGCGCCAGAACTCGATGAACAGGATGCTGACCAGGCGGATCACCCGCAGCTGCGATTGGCGCCCGAGCGCGAACAGGATGCCGAGCGGAATCGCGATCAGGCTGGCATAGACCGAGATGAACAGGGTCAGCATCAGCCCGCCCCATTCGCGCGTCTCGATCCAGCGCAGCCCGAAGCCGCCGGCGAGCAGCCAGATGCCGAGCGGCGGCAGCACCACGAGCGCGGCCAGCGCTAGCTTGAGGCGCAGCCGCGCGGGCGCCATGAAGAGGCCGGCGCCGGCGAACGCGAAGGCAAGGCCGCAGAGATCGGCGCGCCAGCGCTGATCTGCCGGATAGAGCCCGTACATGAACTGGCCGAAGCGGGCGCGGATGAAGACCCAGCAGGCCCCGCCCGGCGCGCAGTCGCTGCGCGAGGTGCCGACCCAGGTCGCGTCGATCAGCGCCCAGCGGATGATCGGGATGGCAAGCCAGGCGAAAAGCAGCGCCAGCAGGATCGTGACGACCCCGGTTGCCGGGGTGCCGAACAGGCGCTTGCGCCAGATGGGCAGGGCTTGCGTGCTCATCGCGTCACCAGCGCGATCCTGGCATTGTACCAGTTCATGAAGGCGGAGACGGCGAGGCCAATGACGAGATAGACCGCCAGCGCCATGGCGATGATCTCGATCGCCTGGCCGGTATTGTTCAGCGCCGAGCCCATGAACAGGCTGACCACGTCGGGATAGGCGATGGCCGCGCCGAAGGACGAGTTCTTCAGCACGTTGAGATACTGGTTGGTCAGCGGCGGTATCATCACCCTGAGCGCCTGCGGGATGGTGACGAAGCGCATGGTCTGGCCCCGCTGCAGGCCAAGCGCCGAGGCCGCCTCGATCTGGCCGTGCGGCACCGCCTGGATGCCGCCGCGCACGATCTCGGCGATAAAGCCGGCGGTGTATGTGACCAGCGCCGCCAGCAGCGCGACGAATTCCGGGATCACGACGAAGCCGCCGCGATAGTTGAAGCCGCGCAGGACGGGAATGTCCCAGCGCGTCGCCAGGCTCGCCCAGGTGATGGCGAGGACCGGGACGAGAACGACGAGGCCGAGCCCGATCGCCAGCACCGGCGCGTCGCGCCCGGTCGCTTCTTTGCGGTGCCGCGCCCAGCGGGCGACGAGCCATTGCGCCAGCCAGGCGAGCAGGATGGCGATCAGCGCCCAGCGGAAATTGCCGGGCGCGTCGGGGAGCGGAATAGTCAGTCCGCGATTGTTGAGGAAGGCGATGCCGAAGACGCGCAGGCTGTCGCGCGGCGCCGGCAGCGACGCGATCACGCCGAAATACCAGAACAGCACGAAGAACAGCAGCGGGATGTTGCGGACGAACTCGATATAGGCGCCGGCCACGGTCGAGAGCAGCCAGTGCGAGGACAGCCGCGCCAGCCCGATGAGGAAGCCGAGCAGCGTGGACAGCACCAGCGCGATCACCGTGACCAGCATGGTGTTGGCGACGCCGGCCCAGAACAGGCCGAGGATGTTGTCGGCCTGGGTATAGCTCGTCAGCACGAAGGGCACGTCGATGCCCGATGTCCGCCACAGGAAGTCGAAGCCCGAGGCGATGCCGGCCTTGACCATGTTCTGCGAGGCGTTGTGGACGAAGTAGACGGTCAGGCCGACGAGCCCGACGACGACCGCGACCTGATAGATCACGTCGCGGACGCGCTTGTCGTTGAGAAGGGCGAGGGCTTTGGCCAAGGTGTCAGGCCCTTTGGCGGGTTTCATCTGGAAACACGCCGTCATTCCGGGCGTAGCGAAGCGGAGACCCGGAATCCATTATAGAGCGCTGTCGCGCCTTACGATGGATTCCGGATCGGCGCCGCTGACGCGGCTTGTCCGGAATGACGGTCGTGTTTCCGCACAGATCGTCATACGCAGGTGGGCCGTGCCGATCTCATTGGAAGGGCGAGGTGAAGAGCAGGCCGCCCTTGGTCCAGAGCTGGTTCTGGCCGCGCTCCATCTTCAGGGTCGAGCCCTGGCCGACGGTGCGCTCGAAGCTCTCGCCATAGTTCCCGACCTGCTTGATGGCGTTGTACATCCAGTCGTTGGAGATCCCCATCATTGCGCCGAAGCCGCCCTCGGCGCCGAGCAGGCGGCGGACTTCCGAGTTCTTGGAGTTGGCCTTCATCTCGTCGACATTGGCGGAGGTGACGCCGAGCGCCTCGGCCGCGATCATGCCGTTCAGCACCCAGCGCACCACAAGCTGCCAGCGCTCGTCGCCCCAGCGCGTCACCGGCCCCTGCGGGTCGTTGGAGATCGGCTGGGTCAGGATGATGTGGTCGCCAGGGACCTTGAGCTTGGCGCGCTGGCCGGCGAGCGCGCCGACGCCGGCGGTATAGGCGTCGCAGCGGCCGGAATCATAGGCCGTGATGGCGTCGTCGTTCTTCTGGAAATTGGTGATGGCGACCTTGAGATTGCGCTCGCGGAACCAGTCGGCGGCGTTCTTCTCCTCGGTCGAGCCGGCGGCGACGCAGACCGAGGCGCCGTCGAGATCGGCGGCGCTCTTGGCGTTAGTCGACTTGCGGACGATGAAGGTCTGGCCCTCGTAGAAATTGATGCCCTGGAAGTTGAGGCCCAGCGATGCGTTGCGCGAGAAGGTGATGGTCGAGTTGCGCGAGAGCAGGTCGACCTGGCCCGATTGCAGGATCGGCCAGCGCTGCTGCACCGAGGTCGGCGTGAACTTGACCTTGGTGGCGTCGCCGAGCACGGCCGCCGCCAGCGCCTTGCAGTAGTCGACGTCGAGCCCTGTCCATTCGCCCTTGTCGTTGGCGAAGGAGAAGCCGGGCAGGCCCAGATGCACGCCGCATTCGAGCGTGCCGCGCGCCTTGATGGCGTCGAGCGTCGGGCTCGGGGCGAGTTGCTGCGCGCCGGCAAGCGTCGCGCTCGCCGCCAGCATGGCGGCCGCTGCCAATATCGTCTTCATGTTCGTTCGTTCCCCGAATCCGTTGCCGGCTTTTTGGTGCCGATCGCGACTATGCAACAGCCGGGCCGGGGAGGGTAGTCACTGGCGATGGATAGAGATTGCGAACGCCGAGAGACAATAGGCCGGACGAGGCCTCCTCTGCCGTTCGGGCGGTCGATGCGCCCTCGGCAAGGCGGCACTCCGCTGCCGGCCTGTCGCGCTCTCGCAAAGCTGTGTAGGAGCCGCGTCAGATACGACGGGCTGCGAGCCCGCTCACGCCGTCGCGGAGGTTAGGTCGAGCGCATGCGGGATTTGCTATCGGATCTGTCGGATGGGCTGAAGGCCCTGGCGCCTGCGCGCTTTCCTTATCGGCGCTTCGCGCTGGCGCTGCTGCTGGGCGGGGTCGGCGGCTGGCTCTTCGTGCAGGCGCGTCTGCCTTTGCCGTGGATGCTGGGCTCGATGGTGGTGTGCACCAGTGCCGCTCTGCTCAGCCTCCCCGTCGCGGCTCCTGCCGTGATCCGGCCGCCTATGACAGCCGTCATCGGCGTCATGCTCGGTGCCGGCTTCCGGCCCGAGGTCATTGCTCAGTTGCTGAACTGGCTGCCGACGCTGATCGGTCTCGTGCTGTTCATGGCGGCCTGCGCCGTCACCTGTGTCGCCTATTTCCGCCGCGTCGGCGGCTTCGACCCGGTCACGGCCTTCTTCGCCGGGATGCCGGGCGGGCTGGTCGAAATGGTGACGATCGGCGAGGAGAAGGGCGGCGATGCCAGCATCATCGCGCTGATCCACTCCGCCCGTATCCTGCTCGTGGTGATGACGCTGCCCTTCATCGTGCAGTGGATCGGCGGGGTCCAGCTTGGCGGCGCTCGCGTCTCCGGGCCATCGATCGCGCAGACGCCAGTTTTCGCTGAACTGGCGCTCGTCGGCTGCGGCATCGCCGGCGTTCTAATCGGGCACTGGCTGAAGCTGCCCGCGAAGTTTCTGCTCGGACCGATGCTGGTCAGCGCGCTCGTGCATCTTTTCGGCTGGAGCGATTCGGTCCCGCCCTTCGAGATCGTCAACGCCGCGCAGCTCGTGCTGGGCGTCACCATCGGCTGCCGCTTCGTCGGCACCGCGCCGAGGACAATTCTGCGCGTGCTGGCGCTCTCGGTCGGCTCGACCGTGATCCTGCTGACGTTGACGCTCGCCTTCGCATGGCTCGTCGCCCGGGTCTCGGTTCATGGCCACGTGCCGCTGATCCTGGCCTATTCGCCAGGTGGGCTTGCCGAGATGAGCCTGATTGCGCTGGCGCTGCACACCGAAGTTGCCTTCGTCGCGGCGCACCACATCGTCCGCGTCTTCCTGGTGATGGTCGGCGCGGGCCCGTTGTTCGGCGCGATCATGCGGCGCGGAGCGGTCAAGCCGGCCGAGTAGGAGAAAGCCTCGGTCAAGCCGCTCCTGCAGCCTTCAAACCCTGATCGAGACCGGCAGCAAGCGCAGCGCGCTGCGTCGCCAGGAAGGCGGCGCTGTCGTGGCGCTGCCGGTCGCCGACGCGGATGACGGCGAGCCTGGCCTCGAGAGCCTGAGCGAAATCCTGCGCCGTGTCGGCGATGGTGACGTTGGGTGGAACCTGCGCGAAGCCCCGGCAGGACAGTGTCGTCGCTACGGCTGGCAAGCCCAGTTGCAAGGTCTCGACCGTCTTGAGCTGGACGCCGGTGCCACCCCGGCTCGACAGTGCCACGATGCGGCAGGAGCGCAGGAAGGCATCGGCGTCGGGCACGCGCCCGACCAGCCGCACCTGCGGCGGCAGAGGCGGCATCTCGGCGGGAAACCGGCCCGCGACCGCGACCGTGACGTCGCCGGGCAGAAGCGGGCAGACCTCACGCAGGAACCAGTCGAGCCCGATGAAGTTCGGGGCCCAGGTCCAGGTGCCGATCAGGCCGATGTCATAGGCGGCGGACGCCTCGACGAGTCCAGTGGGCGCCAGCGCTGCGGCGGCCGTGACCAGAGGTAATATGGCGGACTTGTCCTGAAAGGCCGGACCGAGCGCCGCGCGGTCCTCCTCGGCCAGCGTCCAGACGAAGCGCGCCTTGTCCCAAAGCCTGCGCTCGATACGCTCCAGAAGGCGGCCCTCGCGGGCAAAGAGCCAGCGCATCACGGGATTCGTCTGATGCCCGGCCGTATGCCGGTTCGAGACATGCTCGATATTATGTTCCACCAACACGCATGGACCGAGCGTCAGCAACTCGGGGAAGGCACCGGGCAGCATCACCGAATTCAGCACGATGGCGTCGAAGGGTCCGCGGGCACGCACGGCCTCGACCAGCCGCCCCCGCCCCGCGAGCCAGAGCTTGGCGCAGGCGACGGGCAGACCTGTCGCAAGCGCGGTGCTGAGCCAGAGCAGCTTTCGCCCGGGCGGAACGACCGCGTTCTCGATATCGACGGCATCGACGACCACGGCCCGGTCCGGATCGGCGGGGGTTTCGCCTGGCCGCAGGAAACCGAAGGCGGTCACGTCATGCCCGGCGGCGCGCAAAGCATCGAGGATTCCGCCATTGGCGATCTCGAAACCGGTATCGGGCCGTGCGACCGGGATCAGCGTGGTGAGAAAGGCAAGGCGCAAGGCGGATCGTCCCCCGACGGATCATGCGCGAGACAGGCGGACCCACGCCGTAAGGCCAGGCCGCCGCGCATCGCCGAGCATCCTAGAGACGGAACCTTAAGCGATTCATGCGCAGTTCGATGACGATGACGCAGCATGTCCAGATCGCCGGGGCGGAAAGCATGGCGCAGCCTGCGCTCGTGAACGGCTTCGACGCGCCCGAGACCTTCGAAATCGTCGCTCGTTCGCCCGACGACGTATTGCGCGCCATCCAGAGCGTGGTCTGCGTGCCGACCTTCAAGCGGCCCGACATGCTGGAACGCACGCTGCGCTCGCTTGCCGCTCAAACCGGTGGGCATGAGTTCGCGGTCGTCGTCGTGGAGAACGAGGGCGTCGAGCGGGCCGGCGCCGCCCGCGCCACGGCCCTGCTTGAGGCCGGGTTGTTCGAGGGGCTCGTCATCGTCGAGCCGCGGCAGGGCAACTGCAAGGCCTACAACGCCGCCTGGCGCTGCGCATTGACGCGTTTTCCGGCGCTGCAGCAGATCCTCGGCATCGACGACGACGAGGAGGCCGATCCGGGCTGGCTCGACGCCTTCCTGTCGGCGGCCAATCAGGCTCCGGCCGATCTGTTCGGCGGCTCGGTAACCTCGGTCTTCGAGGATACCTCGCGTGCTTTTCTGGCGGCGCATCCGGTATTCCGCTCGCACTACACCGCGTCAGGGCCGGTCGAGCGGCTTTATTCAAGCGCGAACTACCTGATCCGCCGTCCCGTACTGGAACGGCTGGGCTTCCCCTTCCTCGACGAGCGTTTCGATTTCACCGGCGGCGGCGACACCGACTTCTTCACCCGCGCCGGCGCGGTCGGGTTTCGCTTTTGGTGGGTGCAGGAGGCGAGCCAGCGCGAGGTCATGCCGGCGCGCCGCACGCAGTTCGACTGGATCTGGGCGCGAGGCCTGCGCAACGGCGCGCTCTCGGCCGCGATCGACCGGCGCAGCCAGCCGGGCCCGGTCGGACGCCTGCAGGTTTTGGCAAAGTCCCTCGCCCTGTTCGGCGCCGCGCCTTTTCGCGCGATCCTTCTTGGGCTGCGCACGAAATCGGCCCTGATCGGGCTCTATCACGTCCAGGTCGCGCTCGGCCGGCTGATCTCGGAATTCGGCGTCCAGAACGAGCAATACCGTCAGCCCGAAAAGAACTGAGCCGCCCGGCTTCGTTACACTTGGGGCGGGATGGCGGCCCCAGATATCGAGGCGGACACGCCCCTGAAAGCCGACACAAGGGCGGACTGGCGGTCCACGGCCGGTGCCAAGGCCAACGGCGGCGCCGCGAGATCCACGGTCTCGACCAGAAAGTCGATGAAGGCGCGCACCCGTGCCGGCAGCTTGCCGCCATGGCCGACATAGACGGCGTTGACCTCCTCGACATCGCCGGGATTGAACGCCTGAAGCACCGGGACGAGGCGCCCCTCCGCGATGTCGCGGCCGATATGGAAGAGCGACAGCCGCGCCAGACCCTGCCCCTGCAGCGCCAGCAACCTGGCGCTCTCGCCATCACCGACCGTGACGCGGCCATGGGCCGGCACGGAGAGACGCTTGCCATCGACGCGAAACAGCCATTCGTCGCAATGGCGGGCGAAGTTGAAGGTGATCAGGTCGTGGCGCTGGAGATCGGCGACGCCTTCGGGGGCCGGTTTGCGCGCCAGATAGTCCGGCGAGGCGACGACCGCCATCGCGCCTTCACCGAGCTTGCGCGCCAGCAGCTGCGAGGACCGCAGCGGGCCGACGCGGATCGCCACATCGGCGCGCTCGTCCATCAGGTCGATGACCTGATCGGTGATGGTGATGTCGAGCTGCACTCCGGGATAAGCCGCCATGAAGCGCGGCGCTAGCGGCAGAAGATAATGCCGGCCGAACGGGACGTTCGAATTCACCCGGAGACGCCCGCGCGGGATCTGGCAGACCGCGACGGAACGCTCGGCCTCGTCGAGATCGCTCAGCACGCGCAGCGCATGGACGTGGAAGGTCGCGCCTTCGTCGGTGAGCTGGAGCTTGCGCGTCGAGCGGATCATCAGCCTGACACCGAGCCGCGCCTCCAGCCGTGCCACGAGCTTGCTGACCGCCGAGGGCGTCATCCGCATGGCGCGTGCCGCCGGCGAGAAACCGCCGAGTTCGACGACGCGGGCAAAGACCTCCATCTCTCCCGAGCGATTGATCTCCTGACGCGGCATGATGACTTCATCTCACAATTGCATGTCCCACAGGCAATCTAATTCATAAGCCGTGGACACGCCATCTTGCGGCCTCATCCTTGCTGCGGAGGCGTCATGCCCATTGCCCTCTATGCCCTCACGGTCGGCGCCTTCGGCATCGGCGTCACCGAATTCGTCATCATGGGCCTGCTGCTGCAGGTCTCGGGCGATCTCGGCATCTCGATCCCGACCGCCGGACTGCTGATGACCGGTTATGCGCTCGGCGTCTTCGTCGGCGCGCCGATCCTGACGATCGCGACCCGGACTCTGCCGCGCAAGACCGTGCTGCTGGTTCTGATGGCGATCTTCACGCTCGGCAATCTCGCAGCGGCGCTGTCGCCGAGCTTCGGCTGGCTGATGGCGGCCCGGATCGTCACCGCACTGGCGCATGGCACCTTCTTCGGCGTCGGCTCGCTCGTCGCGACCGGCCTCGTGCCGCCCGAGCGCAAGGCCTCGGCGATCGCGATCATGTTCACCGGGCTGACGCTGGCGACCTTGCTCGGCGTGCCCTTCGGCTCCTGGCTCGGGCTCGCCTTCGGCTGGCGCTCGACCTTCTGGGCCGTGACCGCGATCGGCGTGCTCGCCTTCGTCATCCTGGCGCTGTTCGTGCCGCGCGAGCGCAAGGTCGAGGTGCTGCCGGCGTTGTCCGAGGAACTGGCGGTGCTGGCCCGGCCGCAGGTGCAGCTCGGCCTGCTGATGACGGTGCTCGGCTTCGGCGGCATCTTCGCGGTGTTCACCTATATCCAGCCCCTGCTGGTCGAGCTTGCCGGCTATAGCGAGGCGGCGGTCTCGCCGATCCTGCTCGTCTTCGGCGCCGGCCTCGTCGCCGGCAACCTGCTCGGCGGACGCTGGGCCGATCGCAGCCTCGCGCCGGCCCTGATCGGCACGCTGGCTTTGCTGACGCTGGCGCTGTTTGCCTCAGGCTTCGCCTTCCATGGCCGGATCGGTGCGGTGGTCGCGGCCTTCGCGCTGGGCGCGGCCGCCTTCGCGACCGTGGCCCCGCTGCAGATGTGGGTGCTGCAGCAGGCCGGTGGCGCCGGGCAGGGGCTGGCCTCGAGCCTCAACATCGCCGCCTTCAATCTCGGCAACGCCTTCGGCGCCTGGCTCGGTGGTTTTGTGATCTCGCATGGGCCGGGACTCGCCGGCATCGCGCTGATCGCCTCGCTCGTTCCGCTCGCGGCATTGGCCCTGGCGGGGCTCGCACTCGCCCTCAAGCGTCGCTCGGCGCGTCACGATAACGCCGTCTCACAGGGAGCCTGACACCATGGAACACCGCTATCTCGGAGCCTCCGGGCTGAAAGTCCCCGCGCTCAGCTTCGGCTGCGGCACCTTCGGCGGACAGGGGCCGCTGTTCAGCGCCTGGGGCGACACCGACGTCGCGCAGGCACGGCGCCTGATCGACATCTGCCTGGAGGCAGGCCTGACTCTGTTCGACACCGCAGACGTCTACTCGAACGGCGCCTCGGAGGAAATCCTGGGCGAGGCGCTGGAGGGACGGCGCAACGATGTGCTGATCTCGACCAAGCTCGGCCTGCCCTTCGGCGACGGCCCGCTGCAGGGCGGCAGTTCGCGCCGTCGCATCGTCGACGGCGTCGAGGCGGCGCTGAAGCGGCTGCGCACCGACCGGATCGACCTGCTGCAGCTCCACGCATTCGACGGGCGCACGCCGGTCGAAGAAGCGCTCGCCGCGCTCGACGATCTCGTGCGGGCCGGCAAGCTGCTCTATGTCGGCGCCTCGAACTTCTCGGGCTGGGAGCTGATGAAATCGCTCGCAGCGTCCGACCGGCACGGCCGCTCGCGCTATGTTGCCCATCAGGTCTATTATTCGCTGGTCGGCCGCGACTACGAGTGGGAGCTGATGCCGCTCGGCCTCGACCAGGGCGTCGGCGCCATGGTCTGGAGCCCGCTCGGCTGGGGCCGCTTGACCGGCAAGATCCGGCGTGGACAGGCCCTGCCCACCGGCAGCCGCCTGCACGAGACTGCCGATTTCGGCCCGCCGGTCGATGACGAGCGGCTCTATCGCATCGTTGACGAGCTGGATGCGATCGCTGCTGAAACGGACAGGACGGTGCCGCAGATCGCGCTGAACTGGCTCCTGCGCCGCCCAACCGTCTCCAGCGTCATCATCGGGGCGCGCAACGAGGAGCAGCTGCGCCAGAATCTCGGCGCGGTCGGCTGGAGCCTGACAACCGAGCAGGTCGCCCGGCTCGATGCGGCGAGCGCCGTGACGCCGGCCTATCCGCATTACCCCTATTGGCGCGAGGGAGGGTTCAGGCAGATCAACCCGCCTGCTGTGTGAGCACGGCGGCAAGCGCCTGCCTCATCTCGGCGCGCGCTTGGCCAAAATGCGCTGCAGCGTCCGGCGATGCATCCCCAGCCGGCGGGCGGTTTCCGAGACGTTGCGGTTGCAGAGTTCGTAGACGCGCTGGATGTGTTCCCAGCGCACGCGGTCGGCCGACATCGGGTTTTCGGGAGGCATCGGACGCGAATCGCGCGCCGCGGCGAGCGCCGAATGGATCTCGTCGGCATCGGCAGGCTTGGCCAGGAAATCGAAAGCGCCAAGCTTCACGGCGCTGACGGCGGTGGCGATGTTGCCATAGCCGGTCAGAACGATGCCGCGCGCATCGGGCCGGCGCTCCTTGAGGCGGGCGATGACGTCGAGACCGTTCCCGTCGGCGAGGCGCAGATCGATTACCGCGAAGGCCGGCGCCGCCTCCTCGACTGCCGCGAGACCCGCCGAGACGCTTTCGGCGGTCCGCACCGAATAGCCGCGCCCCTCCATCGCCCGCGCCAACCGGGTCAGGAAGGGCTTGTCATCATCGACGAGCAGCAGCGACATGTCCGCAGCAGTCCCGGCGGGGGCGAATTCGTCCAGCACGTCTTGCATCGAAACTCTCCTTCCGGCGGGCCTGTCCCATCGGAATTCTAACACCGCTGTCGCTTGCACGACCCTTGATGTGGCGGCTCAGCTAACCCCATGTAGTGCCGAAGCTTCCGGGTTGGTAGGCCTTGCCGGCCTGAGATCGGCTTCGAAAACCGCGCGCAGCCAGACAATGCGGATCGAAGCACCGCTCGCAGGCTGCGGCAGGTTGGAGAATTCGATCGAGGCGCCACCGCGCTCCAGCAGCGTCTTGGCGATGAAAAGCCCGAGTCCAAGCCCGCCGCCGGCCCGGTTCTCGCCCGCGCCGCGCGAGAGATAGGGCTCGCCGGCCCGCATCAGCACATCGGGCGGAAAGCCCGGTCCGTCATCGGCAATGGTCAGGGTGACATGGCTCTGGGTCCAGCGCGCCGTGATCGTTACCGCCGAACGGGCGAAATCGACGGCGTTGTCGACGATATTGCCGAGGCCGTAGATCATGCCCGGATTGCGCCGGCAAATGGGCTCGGGCTTTTCGCCGAGCATCTCGATCTCGAAGGGCATACCGAACGGCCGCTGCGGCCCGGCCGCCTCTTCGATCAGCAGCCTCAGGCCCAGCTGGTCGAGGGGACCGGCATCGTCGTCCTGAAGGCTCGAAAGCTTGGCGAGGATACCGCGGCAACGCTCGACCTGTTCGCGCAGCAGCACGATGTCCTCGGCCATCTCACCCTCGGCCGGGGCGAGGCGTGAGAGTTCCCGCGCGACGAGCGCGATGGTGGCGAGCGGCGTCCCGAGCTCATGAGCCGCGGCGGCGGCGAGCCCATCGAGCTGCGAAAGATGCTGTTCGCGCGCCAGCACGAGCTCGGTCGCAGTCAGCGCATCGGAGAGATCGCGCGCCTCCTTGGCGACCCGCCAGGCATAGATGCCGGTGAAGGCGATACCCAGAACGAGCGCGATCCAGGTCCCGGCCTGATAGTAGGACGGCAGCACCGGGCGCCCGGGCCCGGCCCAGGGCAGCGGCAGATAGGTGACGTTGAGCAGCGTCGCCAGCACGACCGCGAGGATGCCGAGCAGCAGCGTACGCCGCGGCGGCAGGGCTGTCGCCGAGATCATCACCGGCGCAAGAAAGAGGATGGAGAAGGGGTTCTGCAGTCCGCCGGTGAGATAAAGCAGGGCGGCGAGCTGGATGATGTCGAAGGCCAGCAGCGCCGTCGCAGCGCCTTCATTCAGCCGATGACTAAGCGGAAAGCGGATCCGCAGCGCGATGTTGAGCCATGCCGATACGGCGATGACGGCAAAACACCAGCCGAAGGGCAGGATAAAGCCGAGGCCGAAATGCACGCCCGTCACCGCCAGGCTCTGGCCGGCGATGGCGAGCCAACGCAGCCGCACCAGCGTGTCGAGGCGAAGATGCCGGTTCGACCGGGCGAGCGCGGGAGCCGAGAAATCGAATTCGGTCATGGCGCGGATCTAGGGCCGATGCGGGGCGATCGTCTGTGGCAAATCAGCATCGCAGGAAAGTCTTAGCCTTTTGCCGGCTTGAATGAGAACAAAATAGACCTACGGTGCGTTCATGCTGCGGCGCATCATCGGTTCGATGCGCCTGCAGGGGTTTGTTCTCGCATGTATGGGGCCGCCATGTCGTATGCCTACCATGCCTATGAAGCCATTCACATGATGGTCGGGCCGGCGCGGGGTTTCTCCGACGCCATGAACCTGGCCTTCAAGAATCCCGCCAATCCGCTGACCTATACGCCCTTCGGGCGCACGATGGCGGCCGCGTCCGAGCTGTTCGAGCGCACGACGCGGCGCTACGGCAAGCCCGCCTTCGATCTGCCGGAGACGACGATCAACGGCGTCAAGGTTCCGGTCGAGGAGCGCATCGTCTGGGAGCGCCCGTTCTGCAAGCTGGTCTATTTCGACCGCAAGATCGAGGGACGGCGCAAGCCGCAGCCCAAGGTTCTGCTGGTAGCGCCGATGTCGGGCCATTACGCCACGCTGCTGCGCGGTACGGTCGAGGCCTTCCTGCCCGGCCATGAGGTCTACATCACCGACTGGGTCGATGCGCGGCTTGTACCGTTGAGCGCCGGCCGTTTCGATCTCGACGACTATATCGACTACGTCATCGCCATGCTGCAGAAACTCGGGCCCGACACCCATGTCATGGCCGTCTGCCAGCCTTCCGTTCCGGTACTCGCCGCCGCAGCCCGCATGGAGGCCGAGAACGATCCTTGTGCGCCGCGTTCGATGACGCTGATGGGCGGGCCGATCGATACCAGGCGCTCGCCGACCGGCGTCAACAAGCTCGCCATGGATCGCGGCATCGACTGGTTCCGCGACAATTGCATCACCAAGGTACCCTTCCCGCATCAGGGCTTCTTCCGTGAAGTCTATCCGGGCTTCCTGCAGCTCTCGGGCTTCATGGCGATGAATCTCGACCGGCATGTCACGGCCCATTACGACATGTTCAAGCACCTGGTCAGGGGTGACGGCGACTCGGCCGAGAAGCACCGCGACTTCTACGACGAGTACATGGCGG
The DNA here is from genome assembly GCF_001562255.1 of Bosea sp. PAMC 26642. Classification (NCBI taxonomy): domain Bacteria; kingdom Pseudomonadati; phylum Pseudomonadota; class Alphaproteobacteria; order Hyphomicrobiales; family Alloboseaceae; genus Allobosea; species Allobosea sp. PAMC 26642. The sequence goes on from NZ_CP014301.1 coordinate 4,299,191, forward strand.
TCATGGACCTGACCGCCGAATTCTATCTGCAGACGGTCGAGACCGTGTTCGTCGAGCACAATCTGCCCAAGGGCACGATGATGCATCGCGACAAGCCGGTTGACTGCTCGGCGATCCGGGGCGTCGCCCTGATGACGGTCGAGGGCGAGAACGACGACATCTCCGGCGTCGGCCAGACGCAGGCCGCCCATGACCTGTGTCCGAACATCCCGGACGACAAGCGCGTGCATTATCTCCAGAAGGGCGTCGGCCATTACGGTGTCTTCAACGGCTCGCGCTTTCGATCCGAGATCGCGCCGCGCATCTCCGACTTCATGGTCAGCCTCGATATGGAGGCCGCCAAAAGCCGCCGCGACGCCAGCGCCGTCGAAGCGCGCAAGGCGCTGAAGATCGCGAGCTGAAGCCTCTTCCGCAGCGCCCGCGAATCCGGCACCATCACGGGCGATGCGGCTCTCACTGTTCAAGCGCAAGCCCGATCCCGACCGGATCGAGGTTCCCCATGCCGGTACGCTCTTTCCCGTCGCGGTGAAGCGGCGTGCGAGCGCGCGCCGGATGACGCTGCGAGTCTCACAGGCGACGGGCGAGATCACGCTGACGCTGCCCGAGCGGGCCGATTTCGGCGCCGGCAAGCTGTTCGCCGAGAAGCATGGCGGTTGGATTGCGGCGCGGATGGCCAAGCGGCCTGATTCCGTACCCTTCGAGGCCGGTGCGATCGTGCCCTTCAGGGGGGTCGATCACCGCATCGTGCACTGGTCGAAGGTGCGCGGCCTGACCCAGGCGACGACCGACAAAGACGGCACGCCGATCATAGCGGTGGCCGGCGAGGCCGTTCACGTCCCGCGCCGGGTCAAGGATTTCCTGCGCCGCGCCGCGCTGGAGGATCTGGAGCGGGCGGTGCGGGTCCATACCGGCACGCTCGGCATCCCGGCGCGCAAGATCACCATCCGCGACACCACAAGCCGCTGGGGCTCGTGCTCGTCGAAAGGCCATCTGAATTTCTCCTGGCGCCTCATCCTGGCGCCACCTTTGGTGCTGGATTACCTCGCCGCCCATGAGGTCGCCCATCTCAAGGAGATGAACCACTCGCACCGCTTCTGGGCGCTGACCCACAAGCTCTGCCCGCGCACCGAGGAGGCGGAAGCCTGGCTGAAGCGGCATGGCGCGGGCCTGCACGGTTTCGGGTGAGCCTCGACACCGATCGAGCCCGGGCCTAGACAACCTCCCCCGCCTTCAGAGCTTCGTCTCCATGAAACTCCGTCCCGATACGCTGGCGATGACCGCCGTCCTCGCCATGCTGACGGCGCTCGGGCCGCTCTCGACCGATTTCTACCTGCCATCTCTGCCCGAGATCGTCCGGGTCATGAACACGGATGTCTCAGGAGCGCAGGCGACGCTGTCCTTCTTCCTGTTCGGCTTCGCCGCGGGCCAGATCGTCTGGGGGCCGATCTCGGACCGGGTCGGCCGTCGGCCGGTGCTGCTGATCGGGCTTTGCCTCTTCCTCGTGGCGACACTTGCCTGCGCGCTCGCGCCCTCGATCGGCGCGCTGACGGCGGCGCGCGCGCTGCAGGCCTTTGGTGCGTCGGGCCCCATCGTGCTCGGTCGGGCCATGGTGCGCGACCTCTATGAGGGCCCTCGCGCCGGGCGCGAGCTGGCGCGGATGGGCATGATCATGGGACTGGTTCCCGCAGTGGCGCCGGTGATCGGCGGGGTCCTGCAGAACGCCTATGGCTGGCGTTCGACTTTCATAGCGACGCTTCTCTTCTCGCTGATCCTGATAGCGGTCATCGCCACGATCATGCCCGAGACTTTACGCACCCGCTCGCCGCAGCCGCTCTCCTTCCTCTCGATCTTCCGCGGCTTCGGCGTCCTGCTGCAGAATCGCGCCTTTCGCGTCTATGTCGCTTTGACGGGCATAGCCTACGCCGGATTGTTTGCGTTCATCTCGGGCTCGTCCTTCGTGCTGGTCGGCCTCTACGGACTGTCGCCCGTGAGCTATGGCCTCTCCTTCGCCTTCGGCGTGCTCGGCTTCATCCTGGGGACGATCATTGCCCAGCGCCTCGTCGGACGTCGCGGCATGGACGGCGTAATCGGCCTCGGCGTCGCCTGCCTTGCCGGCGGCGGCCTGTCGATGCTGGCTTGCATCGCCACCGGCTTCGGCGGTGCGCTCGGCGTCACCTTGCCCTGGGCGCTTTATGCCTGCGGCATCGGCCTGACGATGCCGCAGGCGCAGGCCTCGGCGATGATGCCATTTCCCGACCGGGCGGGCGCCGCGTCCTCGTTCAATGGCCTGTGCCAGATGCTACTCTCGGCCTGCGTCGGGCTGCTGGTCGGTGCCTTGCTCGGCACATCGGCGCTGCCGATGCCGCTGGTGATGTCGGCGCTGGGCATCTCCGCCTTCGCGATCTTCCATGCCAGCGCGGGAATCCGGGCCGTGAAGACCTGAGTCGCGCGGGCTATCCGCCGAACAGCCGCTGCAGCAGGTTCTTCTCCTGCGGCGCGGGCGGGATCCAGGCGCGGTCGCTCTCGGCCGTCTGGGTATTGGCCGGCGGCCTGACGCCGGCGACCGGTGCGCCCGAATCGAAGATCGATTTCGGTCCGCTGCGCCACAGGCCGCCGGGCAGCGGCGCCGGCTGCATGCCGGCATGGGCGGCCTTCATGTAGCGGCCCCAGATCTCGGCCGGCAGGCCGCTGCCAAAGACGCGCTTCATCGCGCTGTTGTCGTCGTTGCCGATCCAGACAGCGGTGACCAGCCGGGCCGTGAAGCCGACGAACCAGGCATCGCGGAAATCCTGGGTAGTGCCCGATTTGCCGCCAACCTCCCAGCCGGTGAGATTGACCTTGGACCCGGTCCCGCTGAGCATCGTCTCGTGGAACATCGTGTTGATCATCGCCAGGGTCTGCGGCTGCACGACGGCGCCGAAGCCGTTGCCCTTGCGCGCATAGATCACCTTCCCGTTGAGCGATTTCACCTCGCGGATGACATAGGGCAGGACACCCTGACCGCCATTGGCGAAGGTGGCATAGGCGGTCGTCAGCTCGACCGGCGTCACCTCGGATGTACCCAGCGCCAGCGACGGGTTGGCCTGCAGCGCAGATGAGATGCCGAGCCGCTGGGCGGTGCGTACGACCTCGCGCGGCGTCACTTCCTGGTTCAGCTTGACCGCGATCGTGTTCAGCGAATGGGCGAAGGCGGTCTGCAGCGTCACAGGGCCGCGATAGGTCCGGGTGTTGTTCTCCGGCTGCCAACCCTTGATCGAGACCGGCGAATCGTCGCGGATCGTATCGGGTGTCAGGCCCTGCTCGAGCGCGGTCAGATAGACGAAAGGCTTGAAGGCGGAGCCCGGTTGGCGCTTGGCGGCGGCCGCGCGATTGAACTGGCTCCGGGTGTAATCGCGCCCGCCGATCAGTGCTCTCAGTGCGCCGTCTGGCGCCATCGAGACGACCGCGCCCTGGCTCGCGCCGAGCTTGGCGCCCTGGGCGTTCAGAGCTTCCACAAGATAGGTTTCGGCGGATGACTGCAGTTTGGTGTCGATCGTCGTCAGCACCGTGACGTCGCCTTCGATCGCGCCGATGAAATCGTCGAGCACGTCCATGACATAGTCGGCTGCATAGTTGACGGAACCGGCGCCGATGCGCTCGGCCGCTTCGGCGGGGGCGACCAACGCCGTTTTGGCGGCTGCCTGCGAGATCAGGCCCTGATCGGCCATCGCCGCGATGACGAGCTGGGCGCGCTTCTCGGCGGCCTCGGGATTGCGGTTGGGCGCGAGCCGCGAGGGCGCCTGCACGAGCCCCGCCAGCATCGCGGCTTCCGCGATCGTCACCGAACGGGCGGACTTGTTGAAATAGCGCTGCGCGGCGGCCTCGACGCCATAGGCGCCTGAGCCGAAATAGACCCGGTTGAGGTAGAGTTCGAGGATCTGGTTCTTGGAATAGGTCCGCTCCAGCCAGAGCGCCAGGATCGCCTCCTGGATCTTGCGCGCCGCCGTCCGCTCCTGCGTCAGGAACAGGTTCTTGGCGAGCTGCTGGGTCAGCGTCGAGCCACCCTGAATGCCGCCGCGTCCGCGCAGATTTGTCGCGGCCGCTCGGGCGAGACCGATCGGATCGATGCCGAAATGGTCGTAGAAGCGCCGGTCCTCGATCGCGACGAACGCCTTCGGCAGATAGGGCGGCACCTCGCCGATCGTGATCGTGCGCCCGCCGGTCTCGCCGCGATTGGCCAGAAGCGAGCCGTCGGCCGCCAGAATCGCGATGTTGGGCGGGCGTTTGGGCACCGTCAGCTGGTTGATCGGCGGCAATTGCGCTGCGTGATAGGCGATCAGCCCGCCGAGCCCGATGGCGCACCACAGGCCGAGCACGAAGGTCCAGTAGACCAGGTGGCCGAGGACGGAGCGGCCCTTGCGCCCGCGTCGCCCCCCGCCACCGCCGCGCCGCTTCTCGCGACGGGGTTCGCCACGGCTCTCGGAACGCGCCGGCTGTCGCTGGCCACGGGCAGGCCGGTCGTCGTCGGACAGGCGCATGTCGAAATCGTCGCGGCTATCGCCGCGGCCGCTTCCGAAGGACGGCTCGCGCCGCTCGCCGCGTCTGGTCCGGTCGTTCATGGCGTCCTGTTCAAGCCGTTTGCCGCGATGTCGCGGTAAAACCCGCATCGACGTCAGACAGGAGTGAAACATGGCGCTTTTAAGGGGCGGTTAAGCGATCCGCGGTCCCCCGACATTGTCGGCGGCGACGGATCGACACTGTTGCAGCCGCGCTTCACAAATCGGCGATCCGGCCACGAGATGTTGCGTCATAAGCGATTAGCAGCAAAAAGGCTGAGTGGGCTTGTTAAGCCATGACTAATTGCAGCCGCTTTACCGAGAAAGAGCTCCTTTCCATGAACGCTTTCAATTCTTTGGGCCGTTACGCTCCCCAGATGCTCGCGATCCTGCGCATCGTCACGGCCCTGATCTTCATTGCCCATGGCACGCAGAAGCTGTTCGGCTTCCCCGCTCCTCCCGCCAGCGGTCTGCCGGCCGCCTTCACGCTGTTCTGGTTCGGCGCGATCCTGGAGACCTTCGGCGGCCTCCTGATCCTGATCGGCTTGGGAACGCGTCCCGTCGCTTTCATCCTCGCCGGCGAGATGGCCTATGCCTACTGGATGTTCCATGCGCCCCGCAGCATCTATCCGCTGCTGAACGGCGGCGATGCGGCCATACTCTACTGCTTCATCTTCCTCTATCTGATGGTCGCCGGCGCCGGCGCCTGGAGCGTCGATTCGCGCAAAGACTGAGACGCCTGACGCCCGCGTTATAAAGAAAAGCCCGCCGTCCGGATGGACAGGCGGGCTTTTCGTGATCGGAGAGTCAGTTCACACGGCTCCGGCGATCCAGCGCGAAAGATCGCTCTTGGGCGCTGCGCCGACCTTCTGCGAAGCCAGCTTTCCGTCCTTGAACAGCATCAGGGTCGGGATCGAGCGAATGCCAAACTGGGCCGGAATCGCCTGGTTCTCATCGACATTCATCTTCACGATCTTGACCTTGCCGTCCATCTCGCCTGCGATCTCCTCGAGCGCCGGGCCGATCATACGGCAGGGACCGCACCACTCCGCCCAGAAATCCACCACGACCGGCTCGGCGGACTTTAGGACGTCGGCCTCGAAGCTCGCATCGGTCACTTTGATCGTCGCCATGGCCCAGTCGCCTTTCGTAGTGTTGGCAGCCTCGCTGCGTTGGGGCTGAAGCTATGAACGCGCATGGTCGGGGTCAAGGCGCGCGCGCCGCAGGGCGGAGCCGTGTCGGGAGCGTCACGAACCGCCAGAGACGAGGCTTGCACCGACATTGATCCCCAGCGCCAGAATGCTGGTGTTGAAGATGAAGGCGAGAACGGAGTGGATCAAGACGAGCCCGCGCGCGGCACGGCCCGTTACCGCCACGTCCGAGGTCTGCGAGGTGCAGCCGATCGTGTAGGCGAAATAGAGGAAATCGACATAGTCCGGATCGCGCTTGCCGGGAAAATCCAGGCAGGGTTCCTTGGCGTCCTTGTCGTAATAGGCTCCTGCATAGTGGAGCGTGAAGAAGGCGTGCAGCAGCGTCCAGGAGCACAGGATTGTGAAGCCGCCGAGCGCGAGATGCAGGCCGCGCTCGGCGGCCGGCACGCTGCCGAGTTCGGTGAACTGGACGCCGATGGCAGCGATGCTCGCGCTGGCGACGAGACAGGCGATCACCAGGATCGCCGCGGCGCCTTCATCCTGGCGCTCGGCCCGCGCTCGGATCTGGTCGACGGTCTCCCACAGCATCGTCGAAGCGAGGAGCCCGAGATAGAGGACCGCGCCCGCATCCCAGGCGATCAGAAGCCGCGTCGTCCAGCGCCAGTCGTGCGGTAGCAGCAGAGCGAGCACGACGATCGCGCCCAGCGCGATCAGCAGGCGCGGGCGAACCAGCAGCGAGCGGGGGAGAAGCCTCATGAGCCCGGTGTAGGCAGGTCGCGCGGACTTGGGAAGGGCGCCGGATCACCGTCATCAGCCAGGTTGGCCAGAACGGCATCGAGCAGGTGGAGTTCAGGCTCGAGCGAGGTGAGTGTCGCCGTGTAGACCAGCAGGGCGCGGACTGTCCGACCGGGATAGATCGCCTGGACCAGCGCCCGATAGACCGCAAGCTGCGCCAGTGTCCGCGGCGCAATGGCATCGGCCGTCGCGGGCGGTCGCGCGGCGGTCTTGAAATCGGCGATCAGCACGCAATCTCCGGTCACCGCGAGCCGGTCGATCTGCCCTGAGACCGCCCTAACCTCGTTCTTTCGCAGCGTGACCGAGCCGGCGATCGGCACCTCGGCAAGCGAACCCTGCCCGAACAAGGCCGCCAGAGCCGGCTCCGCCAGCAGCGCCAGCGCATCCCGCACCAGCATGGCGCGCCGTTCGGACGGCACGCCGGCTCCGCGTGCGGCGACAAGCGCCTCCGCGGTCGCCCGGCGGCGCTCCGGCGGCACGTCCGGCAGGATCTGGAGCAGCAGATGCGCGAGCCGGCCGGCGGCTGCAGCTTCGGCGACGAAGGGACCGTCGCCCTGCCGGTCCGCAGCATCGGCGGCCGAGAGCGCATTGGACGGCTTCAGCGGCGGCGCGACCTCGTATTCGCCGGGCGCGGCGCGGCGCAGCCAGGCCGGCGTCGCGACCGTCGGCAGAGCCTGTGCGGCGTCTCGTGCTTCCGCCGCCATCGGCGTCGATGTCATGAAACGCCGGATCCTGCCATGCCCGTCCGGCGCGGGCACCTCGCGCAGGCCCTGATCGGAGCCCGCCAACCCGGTTTCGACCATGCTGTGCCAGGAGCCTTCGGGCGCCTCGCCCTTGGGCTGCGCTCCACAAACGATCAGCCGGTCCTCGGCCCTCGTCATCGCGACATAGAGCAGGCGATGGTGCTCCTCGATCGACTGGTCGATGAGGGCGGCCTTCGCAGCCCGCGTCGCGTCGCAATCCTCGCTGCTCGCGGGCGGCCAGATCGGCACCAGCGGACGGCCCGTCGCCGCCACTGCCATGATCTTGGGTAGGCGCTTGGCATCGGGCTGCCTGGCGAGGTCGGCGAGGATCACCATCCTGGCCTCGAGCCCCTTGGCGCCGTGAACGGTCATGACGCGGACCTCGCCGGCGCTGGTCGAGAGATCGCGCTTCACTTCGGCTGCGGTGACCGCGACATGCTGCAGGAAACCTGCGAGCGAGGGACCATAGCGGCGCTCATGGTCGAGCGCGGCGGTCAAAAAAGCGTCGAGCGCGTCGCCGGCTTCGGCACCGAGTCGCGCCAGCGCGAGGTTGCGTCCGCCGCCCGGTCCGAGCAGCCCGGCGAAGAAGCGGAACGGTCCGCAGCGTTCCGCTTCCCGCGCCAGCGCTACGAGCTTGTCTTCGACCGCGGCATAGCGCGGCTCGCTCGCCGCCGCGTCGCGCAGCGCCTGCCGCAGCGAGCCGGTCCGCTCGGGCGCCAGCCGCAGCAGATCGTCGTCGTCGAGCCCGATCAGCGGCGTCTTCAGCGCGGTCGCGAGCGTGAGATCGTCGTCGGGCAGCAGCAGCGTTTGCCCCAGCACGAGCAGATCCTCGACCGCCGGATGGTCGGCAAGCGTCAGCCGGTCGCGGCCCGTGACGGGCACGTTGACGTCCTTCAGCGCCCGGACGATCGCCTCGAACAGCGGCCCGCGCGTGCGCAGCAGGATCATCACGTCGCCGGGCTCAAAGGGGCGGCCGAGGTCGTCATGGTGCTCGCGCGTCCAGCGTCCGAGCGCGGCAGCGATCCGGCTGGCGAGCTTGGCCGTACCGCTCCTGCGCTCGACGGCGTCGACCGGCGTCGTCCAGGCATCGGGCGGCTCGCCCTCGTCGTCCAGCGCGAGCGGCCAGAGATCGACGCAGCCCGGATCATTCTGCCGGACCGTATCGTGCAGTTCCGGCCGTCCGGCACCGTCGAAGACGAGGCCGCGCGCATGCTCCGGCAGAGCGAAGACGGCATCGACCGCCTGCATGATATCAGGCGCTGAGCGGAAGGAGGTATTGAGGCTCACCGTCTCGAAATGCTGCCCGGCCTCGGCGATTTGTTGGCCGAGCCGCCTGCGCTCTTCGCCGAAGGCCTTCGGCATCGCGCCCTGGAAGCCGTAGATCGACTGCTTCTCGTCGCCGACGACGAAGACGGTGCGGGGCCTCGGATCGCCTTCGCGCGTACCGGCGCCGCTGCTGAATTCGTCGGCGAGCGTGCCCAGGATCGCCCATTGCGCCTCGCTGGTATCCTGCGCCTCGTCGAGCAGGATGTGCTCTATTCCCGCATCGAGCTTATAGAGCACCCAGGCCGCCTCGACCCGGGTCAGCAGCGAGCGCGTCTTGGCGATCAGGTCGTTGAAATCGAGCAGCGAGCGCTCGCTCTTCAGGCGGCGATAGGAGGCGAGCATCCGCGTCACCAGCAGCGCCAGCGCGTGGCTGCGGTCGCGGATGGCGATGGCGTTCAGTTGATCGGCGGCTCCCAGAAGGCGCTCGGACAGGCTCTCCAGTGTGGCCAGCAGCGCCGGCTCGAACTCCGACTTGCCCTTGCCGCGGAGGTTGGCGTTGATGTTGCCGTCCCCGGTGATGAAGCCGCGCCGGCAGAGCGCCACCGGATCGCCACCATCCTCGCCAGCAAGCAGGGCCCGCAGCGTCGTGGCGAAATTCTGGCGCGTGGAGCTGCCGGCCTCAAGCCCGGCGATCAGGTCCGGCAAGCCGCTCGCGAGCGACAAATCGAGCCGGAAGCGGCCCTGCACCTCGTCGGCCTGCAGGTCCGGCGGGATGCCGAGGAAGGCCGAGATCCCCGCCAGCATCTCCCCGGCATCGCGCGCACGCCCGTCGGCATCGCTGAACAGCGCGCGCTGGTGCAGCGCCTCCCTGATCATCGTTTCGAACGTGTCCTGCGCCGCCTGCCGGGCAAGCAGATCGAGCGCGCCCGCCTCCGCGCTGTCGGGGTGGGCCGCGACGAAAGCCAGCAATTCGCGCCGCGCATCGCGCAGCATCTCCGCCTGATCGAGGTCGTCGGCGACCTCGAAGCGCGGCGGCACATTCGCCTCGAAGGGCGCAGCCTGCAGCACCCGCGTGCAGAAGGCGTGGATCGTCTCGATCTTGAGGCCTCCCGGCGTCTCCAGCGCCTGCGCGAAGAGGCGCCGTGCCGCCGCGCGCTGCTCGGCGGGGGGCGCGCGACCGGTCAGCGCCGTCAGCCTCGCGATCAGGTCGGCCTCGGGCAGGGTCGACCATTCGGCCAGCGCCTTGAAGACGCGGTTGGCCATGTTGGCGGCTGCCGCCTTGGTATAGGTGATGCAGAGCAGGCGGCCGGGCGCCACGCCGTCGAGCAGAAGCCGCAGCACGCGGTTGACCAGAACATAGGTCTTGCCCGAGCCGGCATTGGCCGAGACCCAGGCGCTGAGGCGCGGATCGGCCGCCAGTGCCTGGCGCTGCTTCGTCTGCTCGGGGACGTTCCAGCCAGGCCTCATGCCTCGCCCTCGTCGCCAGGCCCAGCCGACCACTCCTTGACCCTGGCAAGCTGATCGTAGGGGCTGGCATATTTGATGTAGTCGGGCGCGCGGCGCGACACGAAAGCGTCGCGGCCGCTGCGCAGCGCGTCGAGATGCTCCAGCAGCCTGTCGAGATGGCGCGCCGCGACATCGGCCAGTGTCTCGCCCTCGAAGGCGAGCGGCTTGTCCCTGGCCCAGCCCTTCGGATCGTGATGAAGCTTGAGATAAAGCACATCCGCGACCGGCGTCGGGCCGATCAGGTCGCGAAAACCGGCGCGGGCCGCAAGCTCGGCCTCCAGCGTCAGCTGCGGGGCAAAGCCCTTCTCGACCTGTGCCTTGCTCGGCGGCGCGCCGGTCTTGAAGTCGATGATCCGCAAGCTCGGCAGGCGCGTCACCTCGATCCGGTCGGCCCGGCCGCTCAGGCGGAAGATCGCACCGTCGGCGAGCGGAAAGGTCGCCGAAGTGCCGCGCTCGACACCGACCAAAGCAAGATCGCCGCGCCGTCTTTCTTCCCAGGCGATGAAATGGCCCGCTGTCAGCAGGAAGCGCGGCCACCAGAAGGCCCGCACCTCCGGAGTTTCGTCAAACGTCCGGAACAGGCGCTCGCCGATGGCGATCAGCTGCCCGAGCGCATCGGCAGGCAATTGCTGCGGATAGGTCTCGGCGAATTGTCCAACGATGTCGTGCAGCAGTGAACCCCGATCGGCGGCGGTGGGGTCCTCGACCAGCGCGTCCAGCGCATCGAGTTTCAGGATCTTGCGCGCATGGATCTGATAGGGGTCGCGATAGAGTGTCTCGACATCGGTGACGCTGAGCGAGAGCGGCTGCAACCGACGATCCGGACGCGGTGCAGGCCGTGCGATCGGCCTGACATCGGCAGCGGCGCTCAGCGTGGCGCCGTAGGCCAGGAGTTCCGCGCCGCGTGCAAGCGCGTCGGTCCAGATCGGTGCCGGCGTCACGGCGTTCAGCCGCTGCCAGAAACGCGAGGCGATGGTCTCGGCCTCGCCGGCCTTGCGCGCGCGCGTCAGCGTCACCCTGCGCGCCATCAGCGCCTGTCCGAAATCATGCGCCGTCTGGCCGATGCGGCGCTCGGGCGCCGACAGGCCCAGTTCGGCCCGCATCGGCCGGTTGAGGAAGGAATCGGTCTTGGTCTCCGGCGGCCAGACGGTCTCGTTCAATCCGCCGAGCACGATATGGTCGGCCTCCAGCAGTCGCGCTTCGAGCAGCCCCCAGATTTTCACGCGCGGATGGCCGGCGCCCGCGCGCCTGACGACGCGCTCAGTCAGAAGGCCTTCGAGGATCGCGACATGGTCCTTGGCCCGGCCGCCTTCCGGCATATCGGCTTGTGCGCCGACAAGATCGTCGAAGAGCTTTGACAGCGCCTCGCCATCCGGACCGGCGAAAGCGAGTGCCCGCCCCTCCGGCGTCACACTGAAGGCGGCGACGGCGGCGCGGGCCGCTTTTGCCACGTCGGCGAGGGTCGGCTCGGGCGCATGCAGCGCCGCGATCAGCGGGCCGGCCGCCTCGTCGAGCCTGTCGAGCAGCAGGGATGCTGCGGCCTCGTCCTGCCCGGTCAGCCGCCGGCGTGGCGCGGGGACATGCCGCTCGTCCTCCCTCGCGCGCAGAGCCGGGAGCCCGGCGCGCAAGCCTGCCAGTCCCTTGGCGACGGCCTTGCCGCGCCATGAGCCGATTTCCAGCGCCGCCGCCCCGCGCCGCACCGCCTCGGGCGCGAGGCCCAACCGGCAGAGCGGATGCGCCAGCAGCGGCACGAGGCTCGCCGGGCTTGCCTGCGCCAGCGCCATCTCCAGGATCGCGCCCATCAGCGCGCCGGCCGGCCAGCGCGCCAGCTGCAGGCCGGCGGAATCGTCGACCTCGACGCCCCAGCGCTTCAACTCGACGCCGACGCGTTCGGCAAGCCCGCGATCGGGCGTGATCAGCGCCGCCTGGGCGCCGGGGATTTCGAGCGTCTCGCGCAGGGCGATAGCCACCGCCAGCGCCTCCTCTCGCTCGTTGCCCGCCTCGACGATGCGAAGATCGGCAAAACCGGCCCGCGCATCTCCGTCGTGTTCCACACCGGCCCATGTCTCGGTCACCGAGGCGGGCAACATCGCTTTGCGCAGCAGTGTCGTCCGCGCGGCGCGTTGCGCATCGGGCTCGGCAAGAGCGACGACGTCCGTGCGCGTCGCCTTCAGTGTGCCGAGCAGATGATGCAGCGCCGCCTGCGGATGGGAATGCGCCGGCTCGGCAGCAACGGCGTTCCAGGCGGCTTCCGGCAGATCGAGATCCAGATCGGGCAGCACCACCGCGCCGTTGGGCAAGCGCGCGATCGTGGCGAGAAGCTGCGCCGTAGCCGGGACCGTGCCGGTCGTTCCTGCCGCGATGATCGGTCCCTTCGCGCCGCCGGCTTCCAGCCTCTGCCGCTCGGCTGCGAGCATCAGGTTGCGAAAGCCGGCCGGGTCGCAGGCGCCGCGTTCCTTGAGGATGTCGGGCCAGGCCTTTCCCAGAATGGCGAGGAAATCGGCGTTGAGCTGCCAGATCCGGTCGAAGCGCGCGGCGTCGAGCGTCGCGAGTTTCTCGACCGGGACACCCTCGGTCTGCAACTGGTCGAGCAGCGTCGCGAGATCGCCGGCGAGCCCATAGGCCTCCGCCAGCGTGCCGGGCACGAGCGACGGCTCGGACGGGTCGAGCTTGAGATGGCTGCGGTTGGCGCTGCGGCCCCAGGCCTCGACAAGCCGCGTCAGTACCATGCGCCGGACCAGCGGATCGATCGGCGCGAGACGTTCGCCGCTCCAGGCCCCTGCCCCGATCAGGGCGGTCTCGGCCTCGTCGACATCGCCGAGCGGCACGATCCGCGGCAGCAGCAGCGCGCGTCCGCCGAGCTTGTCCGAGAGGCAGGCCGCGAAGGCACGTGCCGCCCGCCGTGTCGGCAGATAAAGCGTGGTGCGCGCCATCGCGGCGGGGTCGGCCGGGTCGTGGATAGGGCCGAAGCGACCCTCGACCATCGCCTGCGCCAGCACGTCGAGGAAGGGCGCGCCGGCGGGGATGGTGAAGAGGTTGAGTTCAGTCATCGCAGCCCTGCGCCGCCGCGAAGGCCGCCTCGGCCGGCGCGATCGCCTCAGGCGTGCCGACATGCAGCCAGCGGCCGCGCAGGACAAGTCCGTACAGGCTGCCCGCTGCGATGGCACGGTCGAACAGCAGATTGAGCGAGAACGGCCCCTCGGGCGTTCCCGCGAACAGGTCGGGCTTCATGACGGCGACGCCGGCATAGACGTAAGGTGCGCTGGCGGCCGTACCGCGCCGTGTCAGCAGCCCGTCCTCGCCCAGAAAGAAATCGCCCTTGCCGTCGAAGCCGACACTGCCCTCGCGCTCGGCGAGCAGCAGCAGCATGTCCATACGTGCAGGGTTCCAGGCAGCGACCATCGCGTTCAAATTGGAGAAGCTGCTCTCGGCCCAGAGCGAATCCGAATTGATGTGGAAAAACGGCTCCTGGCCGAGCAGAGGCAGCGCCTTCCTGACGCCGCCGCCGGTCTCCAGCAGGAGCGTCCGCTCGTCGGAGATCGTGACGCGCGGCGCAGTGCGATCGGCGACATGTGCCTCGATCTGTGAAGCCAGGTGGTGGACGTTGACGACCGCCTCCTCGACGCCTGCTTCGGCGAGCCGGTCGAGCGCATGGTCGAGCATCGCCTTGTCGCCGATGCGGACGAGGGGTTTGGGCAAAGTGTCGGTGATCGGCCGCATCCGCTGGCCCAGGCCCGCCGCCAGCACCATGGCCCGGCGGATCGGCGTCGAGGCGGCTGGCGTCACGCGAATCTCCTGTCGTTGGGCGCTACGCTATCAGCATCACGGTCCATCGACATACAAGCCCTCGGAGCCAAACGCGCCGTCATCCCGGACGTAGCGAAGCGGAGATCCGGGATCCATCGTAAGGCGACACGGTGCCCTATGATGGATCCCGGTCGGCGCCGCTACGCGGCTTGTCCGGGATGACGCGGAGGGTATGACAGGCCGAGAAGCCTCACTCCCCCGCAAAAAGCTTCGGCAGATGCGTCTCGTACCAGCCCCGGAGTTCGGCCAGTGCCGGATGGCCGAGATTACGGCGCAGATAGGCTTCGATGCGCGGCAGATGGGCGAGATAGGCCGGCTTGCCGTCGCGCTTGTCGAGACGCGCAAAGATACCGGCGATCTTGGTGTTACGTTGCGCGCCGAGGATCGCATAGGCGCGGGCGAAAGCCGACAGGTCGAAGCTAGGGTCGTCATTGCGTCTGGCCGCGCCATAGCCGGCGAGTAGCCTCAGTTCGAGTGCGGCGGGCACATCGACGCGCGCATCCTGGCCGAGCGAGACGAGATCATAGGCCGGGTGGCCGAGCACGGCGTCCTGGAAATCGATCAGGCCGACCTTCGCGTGACGCTCGCGCTGAGGCAGCCAGATCAGGTTCGGCGAATGAAAATCGCGCAGCGTCCAGGTCGTGGGACCGTCGAGGATCTCGTCGAACAGCTTGTACCAGATCCGGGTGAACTCGGCCTGGGTCACGGCCGGTAGTGTGACGCCCGCGACATGTGGCGCGTACCATTCCAGCAGCAGTTCGGTTTCGATCGCGAGCGCACCACGGTCGTATTCGGGCACGACATGGTCGCGCGCCTCGGCGACGGGCAGGATCGTCGGCAGCGTATGACGGTGCAGATCGGCGAGCAGCCGGGCGGCGGCCTCGTATCGCTCGGGGATCGGAACCCCTGCGTCGAGCACGCCCTCATGGCCGAGATCCTCGATCAGAAGCAGCCCGGTCGACAGGTCCTGCGCATAGATCGCCGGCACCGAATAGCCGAGCGAGGCGAGGCCCTTGTCCATGGCGACGAAGGCATCGACCGTCTCGGCAAGATGAGCGATGGCGCTGTAGGGCTTCCCAAGCCTGATCGCCGGTCCGTCGGGCCGCGGCGGCGAGACCATCAGAACGGCCATCGTACCATCTTCGCGGGTCACGCGTTCATAGGCGCGGCTGGACGCATCGCCCTGCATGAAATTGCGCTGTGCCTCGCCCCAGCCGGCACTATCGAGCAGCCTGCGTGTCGCGACGGCGATGGCGAGGCGCTGGCGCCAGAGCACGCCGCCCGAGAGCAGGGCGATGCGGCCCGTTTCGGGATTGTCGGGGTCGATGTCGAGCACGATGTCGAGGCGCCGGCCCGCCGGCAGGCGCGTGCCGGCGCGGTCGGGCCATTCGACCAGTGTGATCAGGCGGTCGAGCTCCTCGATCAGACCGATATCGTCGAGCTCGCCGGCCGAGCGGACGCGGTAGAGATCGGCATGCAGCACGGCCCCGCGCGGCGTGTCGTAGCTCTGGACCAGCGTGAAGGTCGGGCTCGGCGCCTCGAGATCGGGATCGCCGGCCATTTCGCGCAGGATCGCCCGCGCCAGCGCGGATTTGCCCGCCCCCAGATGCCCGGACAATGCGACGATATCGCCGGGTTTGAGGATCGCCGCGAGATCGCGCGCGAGCGTGGCGGTTGCGGCCTCGTCCTGCAGGACGAGCCGGTGCGAGCCCGCCCTCGCGGCATCTTCGCTCATTCGGCCGCGTCCGACATCGTCAGGCCTTCGGAGGGGATCACCGCCGTGACGCGGGTGCCGCGCCCGGGCGCGGAATCGAGCTCGACGCGGCCGCCATGCAGTTCGACGATCGAACGCACGATCGAAAGGCCGAGCCCGACACCCCGATGCTTGGAGCCCAGCGAATGGCTCTCGAATCGGTCGAAGACCTTGTCCCGGACTTCGGCTGGGATACCGACGCCTTGATCGGCCACGGTGATGTGGACATGGCCTGCGCTGCGATGGGCGCTGACTGTGATCGTCTGGCCGGGCGACGAGAAGCCGATGGCGTTCGAGATCAGGTTGAACAGCACCTGGCGCAGGCGCTTACCGTCGGCGCGCAGCGGACCGGTCTGCGGCGCGATATCGACCTTCAGCGTCAGCCGGCTGTCGGTCAGGCGATCGTGGAGACCCGCCGCCGCTTGCGCGATCGTCTCGGCGACATCGACCTCGGCGAGATCGAGCGTCAGCGCACCGTTGTCGATCGTGGCGAGGTCGAGGATGTCGTTGATAATGGCGAGCAGGGCGCCCGAGGAGCGCACGATATGCGAGGCGTAATCGCGCTGCTTCTCGTTCAGCGCCCCGATCGTCTCGGTCCCGAGCAGCTGGGCAAAACCGATGATGTTGGTCAGCGGCGAGCGCAGCTCGTAGGAGACGTGGTGGACGAAGTCCTCGCGCAGCCGCGAGATCGTCTCCAGCGCCTCGTTCTTCTCTGTCAGCGCGCGCTCGACGTTCACCGACGCGGTGACGTCGGCGAAGGAGATCAGCGTGGCGCCATCGGGCAGCGGCGCCGCCGCGCAATCGAGGACAGTGCCGTCACGGCGTTCCATCCGGCAGCCATAGTCCTCGCGCGCATCGCGCACGCCGGTGACGACGCTGTGCAGCTCGCTCCAGACCTCGTCCTGCGGGTAGAGCGGCTTGCAGAGCTTCACCACCTCGTCGATATGAGGCGCGGCCGCGGCGAGATCGGCCTGGATCCGCCAGGCAAGGGCAAAGGCCGGGTTGGAGAGCTTCAGCCGGCCGTCGGAACCGAACACGACGACGCCCTCACGCAGCGAATCAAGCGTCTCGCGCTGGGTCCGCGACAGCGAATTGAAACGCGATTCCAGCGTGAAGCGCTCGGTCACGTCGTCGAAGAGATAGGTCACGCCGCCCTGGGGATTGGGGCTCGCGACGACATGGATGGTGCGGCCATCGGGCAGATACCACCAGTCCTCATTGGCGCGCGGGCTGGTATAGGCGGCCTGCACCCCCGTCTTCCAGCTGCGATAGTCACCGAGTTCGGGCAAGCGGCGCTCGGCCCGCAGCCGGTCGAGTATCTCGCTGTCGGACGGGCCGCCCTGCAGGAAAGCGGCGTCGAGCGACCAGAGCGTCTCGTAGCCGGAATTGGCGTAGACCAGACGCTGCGAGGCATCGAACACCGCGACCGCCGTCTTGAGCCGGTCGAGCGTGCGCACATGCGCGTCCATTTGGCGCTGCAGATCGGCCCGCACGGCCTCCAACTCGCTCATATCGGTCGCGATGCCGGCGGAGCCGGTCGGCGTGGGCATCTCGATGATGTCGAGCGTACGGCGCTGGCCGGCGACCACGACGGGCGCGCGCGCCGAAAACATGCGGCCCTCCCGCCTTGCCCTGGCGGCCTCGTCGCGCTCGCTGCGATCAAGCAGTTCGAGTCCCTTTCGCGCGGCCTCCGCCCCGTCGGGCGCCTCGACGGCGCGGGCATAGGCGGCGTTCGACCAGGTCATGCGGCCATCGGGACCGCGCAGCCAGGCCGGCTGGGGCAGGCCCGCGAGTAGGGTCGTCAGCGCCGTATGCTCGGCGGTGAGCTGTTCCAGCTGCGTCTGCAGCGCCATCAGCCGGGCGCGTTCGCCAGTGACCTCGCGGAAGCGGATCACGGCACGGCCGGCGACCGGACGGCCTTCGACATCGATGAAAGGGCCGGTCTTGCTGCGCAAGGTGAATCCGAAGGCCTCACCGCGGTCCTTCAGCGCATCCGTTGCCAGCTCGAGCCTCTTCGCCCCGGCCGGTGGCGCCCAGGCGCCATAAGCCAGCGCCAGGGTCGCGCCGGGCGCCCCCAGGAAGCCGCTGTCGCCCTCGAAGACCGGCACCGCATCGCGGCCGTTCCAGCTCACCACGACCTGCGGGTCGGCAGCCAGGAGCGCCGCAAGACGATCCTGATGGCCGCGCGTCGCTTCGAGTTCACCTGCGAGTTCGGCCTCTCGGCGCTGCCAGCGCGACCGCTCGCGGACATAGAGAATCGAGGTCGTTGCGGCGAAAGTGATGAGCCCCGCCATGATCACCGAGAGGCTGCTGGTGCTCAGCAGCTCCAGCCGGAACGGCGTCAGCGCAGCCTGCGCGAAAGCATCGGCGGGCGTTGCGCCCGCGCCGAGGGCCACCAGCAGCATGTGTGATCGTCTACCGCTTCGTCTGGTTGGCCTCGAGCGTGTCATCCTGCTTCCGTCGTTCAATCGCTGGGCTGCCGTGACGACGACCCGGAATCGCGGCTGCGCGCCGTCATCCGGACCGGACGCACGCACGCAAACACGACAACCCTATCGAGCATTCGATCCGGCGCGCTGAAAACCGCGTGTCCGAATCAGCGCCACTGTAGTCGTCGCGAGAGTCCGGCAGGAAGTGCTTAATGGACGGTGAATCCAAGGATTCTCGGGACTGTGTCGCAGGCAACGCAGTACGATCTACAAGTAGAGGGAACGCCTCCCTCGGGGTCTATTAGTGGTGTTTTGCGCGGGCTGTCGGTCACAAAAAAGGCCCGGCACGAGCGCCGGGCCTTCCCATATTGAGGGCGTGAGCCGATCGTCAGTAGCGATAAAGCTCGGGCTTGAACGGGCCGGTCGGGGCCAGGCCGAGATACTTTGCCTGCGCGTCGTTGAGCACGGTCAGCTTGGCGCCGACCTTGGCCAGATGCAGCGCCGCGACCTTCTCGTCGAGATGCTTGGGCAGGGTGTAGACCTTGTTCTCGTATTTGGCGTGGTGGTTCCAGAGTTCGACCTGGGCCAAAGTCTGGTTCGAGAACGAGCACGACATCACGAAGGACGGGTGGCCCGTGGCGTTGCCGAGGTTCACCAGGCGACCTTCCGACAGCAGGATGATGCGCTTGCCGTCGGGGAACTCGACCTCGTCGACCTGCGGCTTGACGTTGTCCCACTTGAAGTTCTTCAGGCCGGCGACCTGAATCTCCGAATCAAAATGGCCGATATTGCAGACGATAGCGCGGTGCTTCATAGCGCGCATGTGGTCGACGGTGATCACGTCGAGATTGCCGGTGGCGGTCACGAAGATGTCGGCGCGCGGGGCGGCGTCTTCCATGGTGACGACCTCGTAGCCCTCCATCGCCGCCTGCAGCGCGCAGATCGGGTCGACTTCGGTGACGAGCACGCGGCAGCCGGCCTGGCGCAGCGAAGCCGCCGAGCCCTTGCCGACGTCGCCATAGCCGGCGACGCAGGCGACCTTGCCCGACATCATGACGTCGGTGCCGCGGCGGATGGCGTCCACCAGCGACTCGCGGCAGCCATAGAGGTTGTCGAATTTCGACTTGGTGACCGAGTCGTTGACGTTGATTGCCGGGAAGGGCATGCGGCCGGCCTTGGCCAGCTCGTAGAGGCGGTGCACGCCGGTGGTGGTCTCTTCGGAGACGCCCTTGATCGCGGCGCGGGTCTTGGTGAACCAGCCCGGATTGGCCTTCAGCTCGCGCTTGATCAGCGCGAAGAAGATCGTCTCCTCGTCATTCCCTGGCTTGTCGAGGAACTCGGCCTTGCCGGCCTCGGCCTCGGCGCCGAGGATGATCAGCATGGTCAAATCGCCGCCATCGTCGAGGATCATGTTGGGCGTGCCGCCGTCGCCCCAGGTCGCGGTCTTGAGGACGTATTCCCAGTATTCTTCCAGCGTCTCGCCTTTGATGGCGAAGACCGGCACGCCGGTCGCGGCGATCGCGGCGGCGGCATGGTCCTGGGTCGAGAAGATGTTGCAGGACGACCAGCGCACATCGGCGCCGAGTTCCGTCAGCGTCTCGATCAGCACGGCGGTCTGGATGGTCATGTGCAGGCAGCCGGCGACGCGCGCGCCCTTGAGCGGGAACTTGCCCTTGTGCTCTTCGCGGATGGCCATCAGGCCCGGCATCTCGTCCTGGGCCATGTTGATTTCCTTGCGGCCGTATTCCGCGAGGCTGATGTCCTTGACGACGTAATCGGTCTTCGACACGGGGCGTGCTCCACTGCTCGTTCTTGAATGACCGGCGGGTCTTAGCAGCGTGCGCGGCGGAACGCAATCAAAGATATAAAGATGTCTTTATGTGTTGGTGTGCTAGTAAGGCCGGCGCGCGCCGTGGCACTCGGGCTTGTCCGACCGTGAAGAAAAAAGGCCGATTAGGCCGCCGTCAGCGTCCGCAAATCCGCGCCGCTCGCCAGATGCTCCGACGCATCGAGAATCTCGACAGCGACGATCCGCCCCTCCGCATCGAAATCGAAGACAATGCCCGGCCGCACCTCTTCACTTTCGCTCACCGGAGCTTCGGCGAAGCGGAGATAAAGCGCATCAGCTTCAGCATCGTAGTGCGTCTTCATCGTCTGCGGCCTCGATCGAGAAACAGCGTGATCACGCGATACGCCGTATCGGACCGAACATATACCACACGCAGCACGCGTCCGTCGCGTTCGGGAACAGCGCGAAAGGCTCGCAATCGGTCCGCGTGCTTGGGGTCCTGTTCGATTGCGTCCGGTTGCAAGATCGCTTGCTCTACCCAAGCACGCGCGATCTCCCGCTCCTGGAGCATCACCTCCGCATGGAAGGTGTAGGTGAAAGTAGCAATTGACGTCATGGCAAGCGTTCCAGGATCGAGGCCTGCCTAAAGGTTCACGCTCGATCGAGATATGCACCGCACATGGCATTCCGGCCAGTTTGCGTCCGCCACGACCCGGTCAAATGTGACAGCGCCTACTCCCCCTCGCCGAACCGATCCACCACCAGCGCCTCCAGAGCCTTCAGCGCCGCCTCCGCCTCGCGGCCTTTCGCCACGACCGTGATCGTCGAGCCGATGCCGGCGCCCAGCGTCAGGATGCCCATGATAGAGGTCGCGCCCACCGTCTCGCCGCAGCGGGTCACGGTGACGTCGGCGTCGAAGCCCGAGGCGCATTGCACGAATTTCGCGGTGGCGCGGGCGTGCAGGCCCTTCTTGTTGACGATCTGGAACTCGCCGTAAATCGCCCCGGCCGGAATCTCGACGTCGGGGCAGTTGCAATCCTCGTCGGTCTCGTCCATCGCGCCCATCGGCGTCGGCCTCATTTCCCGGCCAGGACGCGGCTGGCGACGGTGATGTATTTGCGGCCCGCATCCTGCGCGCTGGTCACGGCCTCGTCGAGGGTCTTTTCCTCGCGCACGCTGGCGAGTTTGATCAGCATCGGCAGGTTGACGCCGGCGACGACGTCGATGCGGCCGGGCTCCATCACCGAGATCGCGAGGTTAGAGGGCGTGCCGCCGAACATGTCGGTCAGCACGATCACGCCCCGGCCGGTCTCGACCGCCTCGACGGCGGCGATGATGTCGCGGCGACGCCCCTCCATGTCGTCATCGGGAGCGATGGCGATGGTGGCGAGATTGGCCTGGGGGCCGACGACATGTTCGAGCGCGGCGCGGAATTCCGTCGCCAGATGCCCATGCGTCACGAGGACGAGTCCGATCATTCACTATGGCGCCTGAGAGCGCTTGAAGGCGCCCGGACAAGGTCGCGGTTTATGCGGCAGGTGCGAGATATGCGCAAGCGGATCGATCGAAACTTGTTAAAATACGAGCTTAATCGCCGTCCAGAAACAGTCGCAAGGCAGCCAGCACCAGCCTCTCGTCGCCTGCCTGGCCAGGCACCGTCAGGCGTGGCAGGTCGATGCCGGCGAGCCGCTCGACCAGATCCTCGGGCTCCGGCATACGGGCAGGCTCTGTGCCGGCGATATCGACGATCAGCCGGACGACGACCGAGGGCAGATATGGTTCCGGTGTCAGGCCGAGTCCGCGCCGCTCGATAAGGCCTTCCAGCGGCGAGACCGGGCGGGCCAGCAGGCGGCCGCCGCAAACGGCCAGGCTAATGCGGTCGTCTCCCACGAGCCGGGCGAAACCTCCGGCCTGCTGCGCCGTTGCGATCAGCCCCAGCGCCAGCACCGACTTGCCCGCGCCCGATGCACCGCGGATCAGCACGCCAGCCTCGCCGATGGCGACGGTCGAGGCATGGATGCGGTCTGGCCCGCCGCCGCGCGCTGTCATGATGGGGTCAGGCCGCCTGTTGCACGGCCGGCAGGCGTACGACGAAGCGCGCGCCGAGCCTCGGCTTGTCGCCGTCCGGCCCGGCCGGGCCGAGCCTGTTCTCGGCATGGATCGCGCCGCGATGGGCCTCGACGATCTGCCGGGAAATCGACAGGCCCAGGCCCGAATTCTGGCCGAAACCCTCATTGGGACGGTCGGTGTAAAACCGCTCGAAGATGCGCTCCAGCGCGTGCGGCTCGATCCCTGGCCCCTCATCCTCGATGGTGATCACGACGTCGGGCCCGACGCGGGCGAGCACGACCCGCACCGGCCTGTCGGCCGGCGAGAAGGAACGCGCATTGTCGATTAGGTTGACCACGACCTGCCCCAGCCGGGAATCGTGGCCGAGCACCTGGAAGCCGGCGCGTGCCCCGGCACGCTGGCTGCGGCGCTCGGTTTCCAGTGCGATCAGGGGCTGCCCTTCGCGCCGTGTCGCGTTCTGCGCCGAAACCACGGTTTCGAGGATCTGCGCCAGGTCGATCGGCGCGGCGTCGTCGCGCGCCAGCTCCGCATCGAGGCGCGAAGCATCGGAGATGTCGGAGATGAGCCGGTCTAGCCGGCGGACATCATGCTGGATCACCTCAAGCAGGCGCCCCCGGGATTCCTCGGATTTGACGCGCGGCAGCGTTTCCACCGCGCTGCGCAGCGAGGTCAGCGGGTTCTTCAATTCATGGGCGACGTCGGCTGCAAAACTCTCGATCGCCTCGATGCGGCTGTAGAGCGCTTTCGTCATGTCGCGCAGCGAGCCCGAGAGATGGCCGATCTCGTCGTGGCGGCTGGCGAAATCGGGGATCTGCTCCCGGGATTTCAAGCCCTTGCGAACGCGCTGGGCCGCGTCGGCGAGCTTGCGGATCGGCTCGGCGATGGTGCCGGCGAGCAAGACGGAGAGCACGATCATCACGCCCGCCGCGACGGCGAAAACCTGGAAGATGGCATAGCGCTCCGAGGCGATGATGGCGTCGATGTCGCCGCCCTGCGTCGAGAGCAGCAGCGCGCCCTTCACCGTCCGGAAGCGCTGGACCGGCACGGCAACGGAGACGATGGTCTGGCCGCGCGTATTGACGCGCACGACGCTGGCCGGCGTGCCGTTCAGCGCTCGCGCCACCTCCGTATAGGCGCGGCCATTGGCGTTCTCGAAATCGTCATAGGTCGGGACGTCGGCCTTGCCGAGACGGTTGCGCAGCAGGTTCCAGGTGCGCTCCAGCAGAGGCGGCTCGTCGCGCTCGCCGACGCGCGGCAGATCGAGCCGCAGCACGTCGCCGCGCGAATAAAGATTGCGTGAATCCAGCGTCAGCAGCCCGTCCTTGTCGTAGATGCGGGCACGCGTCTTGGTCGGCGTCACCAGCCGGCGCAGCAGCGGCGCGACCTTTTCGGGATTGATCGAGAAATCGAGAGGGTCTTCGGCGATGCCGGCGCTCTCCCCGGCCTGGAGCTGCAGCAGCTTGTCGGGATCGATGGTGATCGTGTCGGTCTCGACCGTGGCCGAGGCCGAGATCGCGCCGGCGATGATTTCGCCTTGGGTGAGCAGGCTCTGGACCCGTGCTTCGATGAGGCCCTCGCGGAACTGGTTGAGGTAGAGGAAGCCCACCAGCAGTGCCACCAGGCCGCCGAGGTTGAGTACGACGATGCGGCGCGTCAGGCTGGAAGCCGCACGCGACGAGATGGCGCGCCAGGTCCGGCGGCCGAAAACGAGCACGCGCTTGCGCAGGGCCGAGGTCGCGCGCGGCTTGCGTTGGGTCGTTGGACGCTGGTCCTCGATCGTCGCCATCGCTGCGAAGTGCCTGCCTTCCGTATCGAGGCCGCGCTCAGCCTTCCTTGAAGCGATAGCCGACGCCGTACAAGGTCTCGATCATATCGAAGTCGATATCGACCTGATTGAACTTCTTGCGCAGGCGCTTGATGTGGCTGTCGATGGTGCGGTCGTCGACATAGACCTCGTCGTCATAGGCGGCGTCCATCAGCGCGTTGCGGCTCTTCACCACGCCGGGGCGTTGCGCCAGCGACTGCAGGATCAGGAATTCCGTGACGGTCAGCGTGACCGGCTCGCCCTTCCAGGTGCAGGTGTGGCGCTCGGGGTCCATGCGCAGCAGGCCGCGCTCCAGCGCCTTGGCGTCCTCGGGACGGGCAGGCGTGCTGGTGTCCTTGGCGCCGGAGCGGCGCAGGATCGCCTTGACGCGCTCGACCAGCAGGCGCTGCGAGAACGGCTTCCGGATGAAGTCGTCGGCGCCCATCTTCAGCCCGAAGAGCTCGTCGATCTCCTCGTCCTTCGAAGTCAGGAAGATCACCGGCAGGTCGGATTTCTGGCGCAGGCGGCGCAGCAGCTCCATTCCGTCCATCCGCGGCATCTTGATGTCGAAGATCGCCAGATCCGGTGGGTTCTGCTTCAGCCCGTCGAGTGCTGTCGCACCGTCCGTATAGGTCATGATGCGGTAGCCCTCGGCCTCGAGCGCAATGGAAACCGAGGTCAGGATGTTACGGTCGTCATCGACCAGCGCAATGGTTGGCATAAGCTCTTTGTCTCTTGGCCGCGTTGCAATAAACAGGTCCACTCCCGTGAGAGAGCGGCCAAACCGTGGCTGCAATCTAGCAACGGCAAGGCGGTTTGCCTATGTCTTGCCCTGAAGAAGAGCTCGCAGGGGCAGAGGTTCCATGGCGCAAGCCCCAGCAAGCTCCGAGCCGGACGCTCCGGAGCAGCCGCGCGACCCGATCCGACCGACCGACGACACGGCGCGGACTCTGGCCCGCAGCCTCGTCAGGAGCGCACGTTTCGGCATGTTGGCAACGCTCGGCGGCGACGGTCACCCCGCCGCCAGCCTGACCACTGTGGCGACCGATAGCGACGGCACGCCGCTGATCCTGGTCTCGGCGCTTTCAGCCCATACCGGCCATCTCATCGCAGATCCGCGCGCCTCGCTCCTGATCGCGCCGGGCGGCAAGGGCGACCCGCTCGCCCATGCCCGCATCACCCTGAAGGTGCGGGCCAGGCGGATCGAGCGCGCGACGCCCGAGGGCCAACGCATTCGAAGGCGCTTCCTGGCGCGCCAGCCTAAGGCCGCGCTCTACGTCGATTTCGGCGATTTCTCGTTCTTTTCACTGGCGATCGAGGCTGCGAGCCTGAATGGCGGCTTCGCCCGGGCCTATGCGCTGACGCCCGGCGATATCCTCAGTGAGGCGACGAAGGTCGAGGCAATCTCGCCGATCGAGGAGAGCGCCGTCGCCCATATGAACGCGGACCACGCCGATGCGGTCCGGCTCTGCGCTACGGCGCTGCTGCGCGGGCGCGCCGGAGCCTGGCGCGTCACAGGCCTCGATCCCGACGGGGCTGACCTCGCGCTTGGCGACTCGGTGTTGCGCCTGCCCTTTCCCGAGCTGGTCGCGGAGCCTGCCGATCTGCGCCGCGTCCTGGCGCAGCTTGCCGCCAAAGCGCGTGCCGCCGGCTGAGCGCTGATTCACCAAGCCCGCTTAATTCAATGGATTTAAATCGGATTTTCCCGCTTCAGGACTTTCCGCCGGCTTGAGCCGCCGTCATCATGAGCCTAATGACGCTGCCACCGAATTTCGAACCCATCGTCTGTGCAGCCACCTTTTGACGGTGCATCTTTGACTATAACGCCCGCGACCCGATCGGTCGCGCGTCGGGAGGACTAAAGTGGAGACCATCGGTCAGTTCAACGCCGCCCACGGCGCCGAGACGTTCGGCTTCCGCAACCTGAAATCCGTCTCCTGGAACCTGCACGCGCCGCAGCTCTATGAGGTCGCGCTGAAGCGAGGCGAAGGCGAACTCGCCAGCGGCGGCGCGCTTTGCGCCGATACCGGAACACACACCGGCCGCTCCCCCAAGGACAAGTTCACGGTGCGCGACGCGCAGACCGAATCCACGATCTGGTGGGACAACAACAATGCGATGTCGCCGGAGCATTTCGAGACGCTGCTCGCCGATTTCATCGCTCATGCCGAGGGCAAGGGCCTGTTCGCGCAAGATCTCTATGGCGGGGCCGATCCGGCCCATCGCGTCAAGGCGCGCGTCTTCACTGAATTCGCCTGGCACTCGCTGTTCATTCGCAACCTGCTGATCCGCCCCGAGGCGGAGGACATCGCCGGCTACGTCCCGGAACTGACCATCGTCGACCTGCCGAGCTTCAAGGCCGACCCTGCGCGCCATGGCTGCCGCAGCGAGACCGTGATCGCGATCGACTTCACCCGCAAGATCGTCCTGATCGGCGGCTCGGCCTATGCCGGCGAGATGAAGAAGTCGGTCTTCACCTATCTGAACTACACGCTGCCGGCCAAGGGCGTGGTGCCGATGCACTGCTCCGCCAATGTCGGCTCCAAGGACGATTCCGCGATCTTCTTCGGCCTCTCGGGAACCGGCAAGACCACGCTCTCGGCCGATCCCGACCGCACGCTGATCGGCGACGACGAGCATGGCTGGTCGAAGAACGGCATCTTCAATTTCGAGGGCGGCTGCTACGCCAAGACGATCAAGCTCTCGGCCGAGGCCGAGCCGCAGATCTATGCCGCCTCGCAGCGCTTTGGCACGGTGCTGGAAAACATCGTGATGGACCCGCTGACCCGCGAGGTCGATTTCGACGACGGCAGCAAGACCGAGAACACCCGCTCGGCCTATCCGCTCGACTTCATCCCCAACGCCTCGCGCACCGGCCGGGCCGGAGTCCCTAAGAACATCGTGATGCTGACGGCGGATGCCTTCGGCGTGATGCCGCCGATCGCCAAGCTGACCCCGGCCGAGGCGATGTACCACTTCCTCTCCGGCTACACCGCCAAGGTCGCCGGCACCGAGCGTGGGCTCGTCGGCGTCGAGCCGGAATTCTCGACCTGCTTCGGCTCGCCCTTCCTGCCACGCCACCCGTCAGAATACGCCAACCTGCTGCGTGACTTCATCGCCAAGCACCATGTCGATTGCTGGCTGGTGAACACCGGCTGGACCGGCGGCAAATACGGCGTCGGCCGGCGGATGCCGATCCGGGTGACGCGCCGGCTGCTGACGGCGGCGCTCGACGGCTCGCTCAACCGCGCCGATTTCCGCCGCGACCCCTATTTCGGCTTCGCGGTGCCGACCTCGGTGCCCGGCGTCGAGCCGCACATCCTGTATCCGGTCAAGACCTGGCAGGACAAGGCGGCCTTCTCCGAGACGGCCAAGAACCTCGTCGCCATGTTCGCCGAGAATTTCAAGCGCTTCGAGGGCCATGTCGACGATGCGGTGAAAGCCGCCGCGCCGGCGAACTCGCTGGCGGCGTGAAGCGGGCATCGAGGTTCGGCGTAGCACTCGCCGTCATCCCGGACGCAGCGAAGCGGAGATCCGGGATCCATCGTAAAGTGCTGCGGTGCTCTATGATGGATTCCGGATCGGCGCTGCTTCGCCGCTTGTCCGGAATGACGGAGCAACCCGCGCCATGATCCTCGCCTTCCGCCTCCTCGCCACGCTCGTCATCCTCGGCGCGACGGCGTGGGCTTCCGGCCTGCTGTTCTTCCGGCTGGCCGGCAGCATGGCGACGATCGCCGCGGTCGGCTTCGGACTGGCGGGATTGGCCGGCGCAACGGGCCTCTGGACCGGCGCGGCGCGGCTGCCGCTCTCCTTTGCCGTCCTTTTCGTCAGCCTTCTCGGCTGGTGGAGCGGGCTGGCGCCCTCGCATCAGCGCAACTGGATTCCCGAGCTTGCCCGGCTGCCGCAGATCGTGCGCGAGGGCGATGTGCTGACCGTGTCGAACCTGCGCAACTTCCGCTGGCGTACGGAAACCGACTACGACCAGAATTGGGAAACCCGGCGCTACGATCTGAGCAAGGTCGAAGGCATCGACCTGTTCCTGTCCTACTGGTCGGGCGAGGCTATCGCGCATCTTCTCGTCAGCTTCACCTTCCGGGACGCCGATCCGCTGACCTTCTCGATCGAGGTCAGGCGCGAGACGACCGAAGAATGGTCGGCGCTGGCGGGTTTCTTCCGAACCTATGAGATGGCCTATGTCGCAGCCAGCGAGCGCGATGTCGTGGGGCTGCGCAGCCATGCCCGCAAGGAGGATGTCCGGCTGTTCCGGATCGCCGCGACGCCGCAGCAGGCGCGCGACGTGCTGCTGGCCTATGTCGCCGACGTCAACCGGCTGGCGGCGGAGCCGCGCTGGTATAACACGCTGACGACCAACTGCACGACGGTGGTCTACACGCTGGTCGGCTCGGTCGCGCCCGCCTGGAAATTCTCGCTGCCGCTCGATCCGCGCGTGCTGCTCTCGGGCTACCTGCCGGGCTATCTGCATCGCATCGGGGCG
The DNA here is from genome assembly GCF_001562255.1 of Bosea sp. PAMC 26642. NCBI lineage: Bacteria > Pseudomonadati > Pseudomonadota > Alphaproteobacteria > Hyphomicrobiales > Alloboseaceae > Allobosea > Allobosea sp. PAMC 26642. The sequence goes on from NZ_CP014301.1 coordinate 4,327,334, forward strand.
GTGCGCACCGACATCCCGCTCGAAGAGCTCGTTCGGCAGGCTCGGATCGGCGAGAGGGCGCGGACGGTGGCGCTCGACGATCCGAATTTCTCCGCGAAGATTCGCGAAGGCGTGCCGCCGGGGCGGTAGCGGATCAGGAGTGCTTGCCGCTTCTAAGCGAACGTCTTCGCATCAGAAACCAGATTAACAGCCGAATGATCAGATAGATGATCGGCAGCAAAGCGTAAACGTAAACTGGCACACCAAATGGCGGGCCTTTCGAGACGTCAATAAAGGATTGTGCGACGACGAAGAACAGCATCGCGACGCTGATTACGATGACAAGGATGAATTCCAGCACATTGATCATGAGTGCTGACTCCCTTGATGGTCGGCTTGTCCCGACCATTGACGTCTTCGGTTATGCCAATCTCGACGTAGTAAGGGCTGGGTGCGAGACAAGCCCGAGCAGGACGGCAGTGTTTGATCCTACCTGAAGAAGATCAGCGTCTGCACCATGAACAGCGGGATCAGGATCGCGCCCGACCACAGCAGGTAGCCGAAGAAGCTCGGCATCGCGACCTTCCGGTCCTTGGCGATGGCGTAGACCATGAAGTTCGGCGCGTTGCCGATATAGGTGTTGGCGCCCATGAAGACGGCGCCAGCCGAGATCGCGGCCAGCGTCAGCGCGCCCGTCGTCATCAGCGCCTGCGGGTTGCCGCCTGCCAGCTCGAAGAAGACGAGATAGGTCGGCGCGTTGTCGAGGAAGGACGACAGGATGCCTGTCAGCCAGAAATAGGCGACCGTGTTGTGGCTGCCGTCGGGATTGCTCACCAGCGCGACGAGGCCGGAGAAGGCGCCGTTCCGGCCGGCCTGAAGCATCGCCAGCACCGGAATGATGCAGACGAAGATGCCCGCGAAAAGCTTGGCGACTTCGAGGATCGGTCCCCAGGTGAATTCGTTGCCGGCCCGGACGGGCTTGGGAGTCAGCGTGAGCGACGCCCCTGCCAGCGCGAGCAAGATCAGATCACGGGTGATGTTCTGCAGCTCGACCTTCGAGCCGGCGATATCGAAGACGATGCCGGGCTTCCAACTCGCCGACATCAGGATCGCGGCGATGACGCCGCCGAGCAGGATGAAATTGACCCTGCCGTAGAGCTTGATGTCGCGGTCGGGCGTCGGGTCCTTCAGCGAGGGCATGCCCTGCTCTTTTTTGTAGAACCAGTTGTCGAGGACAAAGAACAGCGCCAGCAGGATCGCGACCGCAAGCCCGGTCTCGGGCAGCAGATGCGTCGTCGTCCAGAAGAAGTTGACCCCGCGCAGGAAGCCGAGGAACAGCGGCGGATCGCCGAGCGGCGTCAGCGAGCCGCCGATGTTCGAGACCAGGAAGATGAAGAACACCACGACATGGACGTTGTGGCGCCGGCTGTCGTTTGCACGGAGGACCGGGCGGATCATGATGATCGAGGCGCCCGTCGTGCCGACGAAGCTCGCCATCAGCGTGCCGATCGCCAGCAGGGCGGTGTTGGTTGCGGGCGTGCCGTGCAGATTGCCCATGATCAGGATGCCGCCGGCGATGGTGAACAGCGCAAACAGCAGGATGATGAAGGGGATGTATTCGAGCAGCGCCGTGTGCGCGAGCGCGCCCAGCGCCGGCTCGAAGCCGCGCAGCAGGACCAGCGGCACCAGCACGAGGGCCGCCCAGAAAGCCGCGAATTTCCCGTAGTTCAGCTCCCAGAAATGCGGGAACAGGATCGGCCCGAGCGCGATCGAGAGCAGCATTCCGGCGAAGGGCAGGGCCCAGGCCACGCCCATCGTGGCACCGCCGATATCGCCGGCGGCATGGGCCGCGCCTGAGATGAGGCACAGCGCGAGCGCCGCGCTGATACGCGTCAGGACTGTCGTCAAGGCCATTCCCCCGCCGCTCATGCGCAGTCGTCTGTTATCCTGTAGTTGGTTAGCGGATGGGTGGGGGACTCGCAATCGCGCGGCCGCACTGGCTGCGTTATGGCACCATTCACCTCCGTAGAATATCGTTCTCCGGTCCGGTCGGTCACGACCACCTGATTCGAGGCCGAGCATGTGCCGTTTCCTCGCCTATTCTGGCGTACCGGTGTTCCTGGAGGATCTCGTCGCGGCACCGTGCCACTCGCTGATCCACCAGTCGCTCCATGCCGAGGAGAGCAAGACAGGCACCAATGGCGACGGGTTCGGCGTCGGCTGGTATGGCGACCGGCCCGAGCCCGGCCAGTATCGCGAGGTGCGCCCGGCCTGGTCGGACGAGAACCTGCTCTCGATCGCAAGGCAGGTCCGCTCGCATCTGTTCTTCGCCCATGTGCGCGCCGCGACCGGCACCGCGACGACGCGAGCCAACTGTCACCCCTTCGCCCATGACCGCTATCTGTTCATGCATAACGGCCAGATCGGCGGCTACGGGCTGATCAGGCGCAGGCTGGAGAGCCTGATTCCTGACGCGCTCTACGGCGCCCGCGTCGGCACGACCGATTCCGAGGTGCTGTTCCTGCTCGCGCTCGCCCGGCTTTCCGAAGGCGCCGAGCCCGGCCAGGCGTTGGCCGGGGCACTTGGGGATGCGCTGGCTCTCATGCGGGCGGCGGGCGTCACTGAGCCGCTGCGCTGCGCCGCCGCGCTCGCCGATGGTGAAGCGATCCATGCCGTGCGCTGGTCGTCGGATGCGCGGCCGCCGACGCTCTATCTCTGCAACCGCGGCGACAGCGTCGTCGTCGCCTCCGAGCCGGTCGATGCCGCGCGCGATTGCTGGCAGGCGCTGCCCTGCAACACGCTGGTGACGGTGAGGGCGGGCACGGTCGAGGCGTCGCCTTTTGAGGCGGGGTTGCAGAAGGCGGCTTAGCGGCGCTTGCGCGCAACCGCGCCTTGCCCCACATCGCCAACCCATGCGCGCCTTCGACACGACACTCCCGATCGACGCGGTACTCGGCGAACTGGCCGCAGCCCTGCGCGCGGCGCCCAATGCCGTGCTGGTCGCGCCGCCGGGCGCCGGCAAGACGACGCGCGTGCCGCTCGCCTTGCTCGACGAGCCCTGGACCAAGGGCCGCAAGCTGATCGTGCTCGAGCCGCGCCGGCTTGCGGCCCGCGGCGCGGCCAACCGCATGGCGCAGACGCTGGGCGAACGGGTCGGCGAGACCGTCGGCCTGCGCGTCAGGCTGGGCTCGAAGATCGGCCCGAAGACCCGTATCGAGGTCGTTACCGAAGGCGTCTTCGCCCGGATGATCCTCGACGACCCGACGCTCGACGGCATAGCGGCCGTTCTGTTCGACGAGTTCCATGAGCGCTCGCTCGATGCCGATTTCGGGCTGGCGCTGGCGCTCGACGCGCAATCGGGCCTGCGCGAGGATCTGCGCATCCTCGTGATGTCGGCGACGCTCGACGGGGCGCGCGTGGCAAAGCTGCTCGGCAAGGCTGCGGTCATCGAGAGCCAGGGCCGGGCCTTTCCCGTCGAGACACGCTATCTCGGCCGCGACCCGCTGAAGCGGATCGAGGATCAGGTCACGAGCGCCGTGCTGCAGGCGCTGAACGAGCAAAGCGGCTCAGCTCTGGTCTTCCTGCCGGGGCAGGGCGAGATCAGGCGCGTCGAGGAACGGCTGCGCGAGCGCATCCGCGATTCCTCGATCGAGATCGCCCCGCTCTATGGCGCGCTCGACCAGGGCGAGCAGGACCGCGCCGTGCTGCCGGCGCCAGCGGGCCGCCGCAAGGTTGTGCTGGCGACAGCCATTGCCGAGACCTCGCTGACGATCGAGGGCGTGCGCGTGGTGATCGATTCAGGCCTCGCCCGCGTGCCGGTCTATGAGCCCGATATCGGCGTGACCCGGCTGGAGACCCGCCGCGTCAGCCGCGCCGCCGCCGACCAGCGCCGGGGCCGCGCCGGCCGCACCGAACCCGGCATCTGCTACAGGCTCTGGGAGGAAGCCGGCACCGGCGCGCTGGAAGCCTTCGCCCGGCCCGAGATACTCTCGGCCGATCTCGCCCCCCTGCTGCTCGATTGCGCCGCCTGGGGCGTCAGCGAGCCCGCGAGCCTCGCCTTTCTCGATCCGCCGCCGGCGCCCGCCCTGAAGGAGGCGCGAGCCCTGCTGGCGAGCCTGCACGCGCTCGACGCCGACGGCCGGATCACGCGTGATGGCCGCGCCCTGCAGGCCCTGCCACTGCCGCCGCGCATGGCGCGCATGGTCGTGACCGCGGCCAGTTTCGGGCAGGCGGGAACGGCGGCCGATCTCGCCGCCCTGCTGGTCGAGCGCGGGCTCGGCGGCGACGCACTCGATCTCGCCGAGCGTCTCGACCGGTTTGGCCGCGAGCGCGGCGGCCGCGCCGCCGACATGCGCCGGCTTGCCGAGGGCTGGGCCCGCACGGCCGAGAAAGCCGGCCCGCGCGCAGAGCAGCGGGCCCTGTCGCCCGGTTTCCTGCTGGCGCTGGCCTATCCTGAGCGCATCGCCAAGGCGCGCAGCCCAGGATCGGGCCAGTATCTCCTCGCCAATGGCCGGGGTGCGGCGCTGGAGCCGTCGCAGCGGCTGGCGCGCGAAGCCTGGCTCGTCGTCGCGGAAATGACGGGCTCGGCCCAGCAGGCCCGGATCATGGCGGCGACGGCGATCACGGAAGAGGAGATTGTCGCTCTGGTGGACGAGGGACTGGCCTCGTTTTCCGTGGAGGAACGCATGGAGGCGAGCTTCGACCGGGCGTCGCGTGCGCTGCGCGTGCGGGCTGTGCGTCGCTATGGCGCCCTGATTCTCGGCGAGCGGCCGATGCCGGTCCAGGCCTCGCCCGACAACGCCCTGGCTTTGGCGGAGGGCATCGCTGCGCTCGGCATCGGCCTGCTGCCCTGGAGCAAGGGCCAGTTGCAATTGCGCGAACGCGTCGCCTTCCTGCGTCAGGCTGCCGGCAGCGAAAACCCATGGCCCGACCTGAGCGATGTGGGCCTCGCCGCAGATGCGGCGCGATGGCTTGCCCCGCACCTTCTTGGCCGGACCTCGCTCGGCGCGATCCAGAACAGCGACCTCGACGCAGCGCTGGCCGACCTTCTGCCTTGGGATCTGAAGCGCCGGCTCGACAGCGAGGCGCCGACGCATTTCGCCGCACCGACCGGCTCGAACCTCGCAGTGGACTACGCCGCCGAGGCCGGCCCCACCATCTCCGTGCGCGTACAGGAGCTCTTCGGCCTCGCCAGCCATCCCGCGCTCGCCGGAGGGCGCGTGCCGCTGGTGCTGGAGCTGCTCTCGCCCGGCCACAAGCCGATCCAGATCACCCGCGACCTGCCGGGCTTCTGGCGCGGTTCATGGGCCGCGGTGAAATCCGAGATGAAGGGGCGTTATCCCCGCCATCCCTGGCCGGACGACCCCTCCGCGGCGCCGCCGACGACGCGAGCCAAGCCGCGCGGGACGTGACGCTTCTTCAATTCCCCATCCGATCCCGCCATTGCCGCTCGCCGGCCATGCAGGATGCGTTCTGCTGGCTGGTCGACTGGGCCTTCTGGATGGTCGCCTCCGATGAGGCCGGCAGTTCGGCGATCTCGCGCACCAGCTTGGTGCGGGTGGCGTCGACGAACTGGTGCCGCTCGCGGATTGGGATGACGAAGGCTCCGACGCCGGTGATGACGCATTCGGAGTAGTAGACGTCGAGATTGTCGATGTCGAAATAGCTCGCCTGCTTCAGCATCACCGGCAGCCCGTTGATGCTGATGCCCTTGTCGCGGGCCTCGTCGCGGGCGACCGTGACCGGGCGGCCGTCATTGTTGGCGCCGTCGCCGGAGATGTCGATCACCTTGCGCAAGGCCGCGACATTGGATTTCTCGAGCAGCTCGACGCTCAGGTCGATCGCGCCCGAGATCGAGGTCCGCCGGCCGCGACGCGTCTGCGCCTCGCCCAGTTCCTCGGCGAAGGCGATCGCCGATTGTGGCGTGTCGATGATCGTCCAGGGCTTGACGATGTGCTGGAAATTGCCGCCGGCCCACTCGAAATAGGTCACGGCGATCTTGCCGACCGCGCCCTTGGCGATGGCGTCGTGCAGCTGCTTCGAACGGAAGGCCTCGATATAGCCGTTGCGCTGCAAGGCCAGTTCGTCGAGATCCATCGAATAGGAGACATCGACCGCGAGCACCAGCGCGACATCGACCTCCTCGCCGGGCGTGGCCGGCTGCTGCGCATTGGGTGCCGCGACGGTCCACAGACCGGCCGCCGTGAGACTCAAGAGACCGAACAGCCAACGCCGCATCGCCACCTCCATCATCGCTTCGCCGAAGCGGAAGGCCGGGAAGGGCAAGGCGCCCATATCCAAGGCAGCGCGTCAGGCGACTATAATGGCGAGTGTGCGCCGGCTTTCGATTATCGCCAAGGACGAAAGCTGGGCAGGCCCAGCCTTTTGTTTCGTCGCACCGTCAAATGTCGGGTGCGACGTCAGACCCGGCGCCGTCTGTCGACGATGTCGATCGCGGCGGCGACGGCCTCCTCCACTGTCAGGGCGGATGTATCGAGGATGACCGCGTCGGCAGCAGCCTTGAGCGGAGCATCGCTTCGGCCCGAATCGCGCGCGTCGCGACGGCGGATATCGGCCAGGATGCCTGCGAAAGTGGCAACTTCGCCGCGCCCGGCCAGTTCCCGATGGCGACGCGCAGCGCGCACCTCGGGTGTGGCTGTGACGAAAAGTTTCACCGGCGCGTCTGGGCAGATCACAGTGCCGATATCGCGCCCGTCCAGCACGGCACCGCCCTCTTGGGCGGCGAAACGGCGCTGGCGCTCGATCAGCGCGCTGCGCACGCCGGGGAAAGCCGCGACCACGGACGCCGCCTCGCCGATCTCGCGGCCGCGCAGGACGTCTTCGCCGAAACCGGCCTCGTCGAACCGGGAGGCCATAGCAGCCGCCGCCACGGGATCATCGATCGGCTGGCTGGCATCGAGCAGGGCGCGAGCCACCATGCGGTAGAGCAGTCCGGTATCGAGCGCCGGCAGCCCGTAATGGGCCGCGAGCCGGCGCGCCAGCGTGCCCTTGCCCGAGGCGGCCGGGCCGTCGACCGCGATGACCAGCCGTTCGCTGTCGCCGCCGGCGCTCATCCGATGTCGGCGCCCAGCCCGTTCATCAGCGCGATGAAGCTGGGGAAGCTGGTGGCAATCATGGCGCCGTCATCGACCTGCATCGGGGCCTGCGTCGCCAGCCCCATCACCAGGAAGCTCATGGCGATGCGGTGGTCGAGATGGGTCGCGACCGTGCCGCCGCCGGCGACCGTACCGCCGGAACCCTCGACGACGAGATCGTCGCCCTCGATCGCGCAGGTCACGCCGGCCGCCCGAAGGCCTGCCTCGACGGCGGCGAGCCGGTCGGACTCCTTGACGCGCAGTTCCTGCAGGCCGCGCATCCGCGTCGTGCCGGTGGCGAAGGAGGCCGCGACCGCCAGCACCGGATACTCGTCGATCATCGAAGGTGCCCGCTCGGGCGGCACCTCGACGCCGCGCAGGCTGCTCGCGCGCACCCGCAACGTCGCGACCGCCTCGCCGCCTTCATTCGCCTCGCTCTCGACCGTGATGTCGGCGCCCATCTCGCGCAGGGTGGTCAAGAGGCCGCTGCGCAGCGGGTTGGTCATTACGCTTTCGAGCACGATGTCCGAGCCGGGCACGATCAGGCCCGCGACCAGCGGGAACGCTGCCGAGGACGGGTCTGCCGGCACGACGATCGGCGCGGCCTGGAGTTCGGGCTGGCCTGTCAGCACGATCCTGCGGCCATGGGCACCCTCCGGCGTCGAGACGAGCTGCGCTCCGAAATGCCGCAGCATCGTCTCAGTGTGGTCGCGCGTCGCCTCTGTCTCGATCACGGTGGTTTCGCCCGGCGCAGCCAGCCCTGCCAGCAGCACCGCCGACTTGATCTGCGCCGAGGCGACCGGCGTGCGGTAGACGATCGGCACCGCCTCCCTCGGCCCACGCAAGGTCAACGGCACGCGCCCGCCCTCGCCCTGGGAGACGATGGTCGTGCCCATCAGCTCGAGCGGATCGAGGATGCGGCGCATCGGCCGCTTGCGCAAAGAGGCGTCGCCATCGAAAATCGTGGTGATCGGATGGGCGCCGCAGACCCCCATCATCAGGCGCGAGCCGGTGCCGGCATTGCCGAAATCGAGCGTTCCCTTCGGCTCGCGCAAGCCCCCCACGCCGACGCCGCGGACACGCCAGGCGCCGGGCCCGTCATGATGGATGATGGCGCCGAGTGCGCGCGCCGCATCGGCCGTGCGCATCACGTCCTCGCCCTCGAGCAGGCCGCTGATCGTCGTCTCGCCGATCGCCAGCAGGCCGAAGATCATGGCGCGATGCGACACGGACTTGTCGCCGGGCACGCGGACATGGCCGCGGAGCAGCCCGGTCCTGCGGGCGGTGACGGGAATGGGGTGCTGCGCGTGGGCCACGTCTCGCCTTCGAGGGCATGTCGATCGGAAGGCAGGGGCCTAGCATGAGCCTGCGCCCGGCGTCACGCATGGTCGGGACGAAATCAGCATTTGACAGGGGCCGCTGCCCCGACTAACGGACGCGCCTGCTTTTCAGAACATGAATGATTGAAGGTCCGACGCAGTGGCGAAACCGGAACTTGGAACGAAGCGTGTCTGTCCGACCACGGGCCGCAAATTCTACGACCTGAACAAAGACCCGATCGTCTCGCCCTATACGGGACAATCCTTCCCGCGCTCGATCTTCGAGCCGCAGGCGAAGGCTGCGGCCGCTGTCGCCGCAGCCAAGCCGGCCGATGACGAGGAAGAGGCGGAGGTTGCCGACGGCGCAGTCGAACTCGTCTCGCTCGACGAGGCCGATGCCGAGGCGACGGAGAAGGAAGCCGTCGTCACCAGCGAGGACGACATCGAGGTCGAAGACGACGTCGCGCCCGATGACGACACCTTCCTGGAAGAGGACGAGGAAGGCGACGACGACGTCGCCGATCTGATCGACGGCGACATCGAGGGCGACGAGGACGTCTGATCCCCGTCGCTGCCGTGCCCGCCGGTTCCGGTCGCAGACGCATCCTGGCGAATGACGATTGCGCGACATTAGGCGCTTGAGTCTTCGGGCAACCCCGCCTATAGAGCGCTGCGTCGCGCTCGTGGCGACCAGAGAGACCGACCTGCCGCAGCGATGCGGCGCCGCCCGGCTCTCGATACAAGATACCGTCTGACCCCCAAATCAGCCGGCTAGTGGGGCCATAGCTCAGTTGGGAGAGCGCTTGAATGGCATTCAAGAGGTCGGCGGTTCGATTCCGCCTGGCTCCACCATCTCTTTTTCAAAATGGACGGCAGGTAACGGTCTCACAGTGCCGTTGCCTCTCGTTCTGATCTGTTCCCGGCCCGAACGGGCGATCAGCTCTCGAACGCCAGTTCAAGATGCCGATCCGCTTTCGAGGCGATATCGCACAGCCTTGAAGTGGCGTCGGAATCGATCAGGAGCGCGACCCGATCCGGGATCCCCACCGTCGATATCACATCCACCGCCGCGCCCTTGGGCGACAGCGACCGAACGGTGCATCTGAGTGTCGTTTTGCCGCTGTTGAACACCAGATGCCCGGCCTTCATGACCCGGTGAGCGCCTTCAGACCGGCTGCCCGGCGTCGCCATGGCGGCTTGCCGTCGCGATTCGAGCAGGTCGGTGGCGATGCCGGCCAGATCCGTCAGGATCGCCTTGTCCTGCTTGCTGAAGCTGCGCGGGCGGGTGTCAATCGTGCAAATCGTGCCGATCGCATGGCCGTCGGACGAGCGGAGCTGCATCCCGGCATAGAAGCGGATGTTCGGCTCGCCTCGCACGAAAGGATTGTCGGCGAAACGCGGGTCAGCCGTCGCGTCTGGTACGATGAGCGCATCCGGCAACTGGATCGCGACATTGCAGAAGGCCGGCGCACGATCGGTCTCGCAGGTTGCCATGCCCTGTTGCGACTTGAACCATTGCCGGTGGCCGTCGATGAAGGTCACGGTCGACATCGGTACGTTGAAGACAAGCTTGGCCAGGCGCGTCAGCCTGTCGAACGTCTCCTCCGGCGGAGTGTCCAGCACGTCGTACGAGGCGAGAGCGTCAAGCCGCGACTGCTCGCGCAGCGCGGCGGGGCTTGCGATGGCGATTGGCAGGATCAGTTTCACCGGCAGATTGAGAGCACGGCATTCTTACGATTCTGCCAACGGGGGTCGGCTGTTGGGCCCTTCGAGTGGGTGCATCAACCGAGCCTTGCCGCCGCGACGCTTCGCCACTGGGTGATCGGAATGTCCTGGCCGGAGGTGACGACGCAAAGCCGGTCGAAGCGGATGGTCCGGCCGACCAGTGCCCTCGCCGTCTCCTTGGCCGCTTCAGCCTTCTGCTCGGCAGCGACGGGCCCGTAGAGCAGCGAGACATGCGGCAGGAAGACGTCTGTCGCCTGCCCGTCGAGCTGCTGCTTGAGCTTTGCCAAAGCCGGGGTGACGGCGAAGCGCGCATAGAATGAACGGAAATAGGCCTCGCCGGTCTCGATTTCCGCAACAGCCTCCGAAAAGCCCGCGGTCTCCGCGGCTGCCTGCGCGATCTCGGCTTCGAGCGTCGGCAGGGGCAGGTCGCTGTCGCCCTTCATCGTCAGATGCGGCGTGAAGAGCGGCGTGCCGAAGCGGTGCGACAACCCCGCTGCGATGTCGGAAAGAATCGCGCCGTCGGCGGAGCAGGGCATCAGCCAGATGGAGTGGATCGCTGCTGTCATCAGGGGTTCACAAAGCTATTGCACACGGCCGGTGCGGAGCGTTATATTTATTCCAATCGTACCGGAAATTGGAAGAGACGTTCCAATAATTCCGCAAAAGATCGCGGTCAGGGAGATGGCATCTTGCCGATGGACTTGCAGTACGGGCAGGGCAGCGGTGCGGCCATTGCCGTGCGCGACCTGCATGTCGCCTATGGCGGCACGCGGGTGCTGCACGGTGTCAGCCTCGATTTCACGCCCGGCAGCTTCACCGCCCTTCTTGGTTCGTCCGGCTGCGGCAAGACTACGCTGCTGCGTTCGCTGAGCGGTTTCGTGCCTGTCGAATCCGGTTCGATCGTCGTTGGCGGAAAGGATATCGCGACGTTGCCGCCAGAGAAGCGTGGCATGGCCATGGTGTTTCAGTCCTATGCGCTCTGGCCGCATATGACCGTGCTGCAGAACATCGGCTACGGGCTGAAGCTGCGCGGCGCATCCAGGACCGAGATCGCTGGCAAGGTAACGGCACTCCTCGCCATGCTGGGGCTCGCCGGCTACGAGGACCGCAAGGTTACCGCCCTGTCGGGCGGTCAGCGCCAGCGCGTCGCTCTCGGCCGCGCCTTGGCGATCGATCCCGGCATTCTTTTGCTCGACGAGCCGCTGTCGAATCTCGACGCAAAAATCCGCATGACGATGCGCCACGAGATCCGTGCGATCCAGCAGCGGCTCGGCCTCACGGCTGTCCATGTCACGCATGACCGCGAGGAGGCCATGACCATGGCCGACCGGCTGGTGATCATGCAGGCTGGCACGATCGCGCAGGTCGGCACCCCCGAGGACGTCTACGACCATCCTGCGACCGCATTCGTGGCCAATTTCATGGGGGCAGAGAATGTCCTGCCGCTGCAGGTGCAGCGTTCGGAAGGCGGAGCCTCGCTGCGCGCAGGCGACGCGACCGCGACGCTTGCCGGACAAGCCTCGGCGGCTTTGTCGACGGGAGACGCCGTCGCCTATTTCCGCGACGACGTCGCTTGCCTCGATGCGACGGACGCCCCCGCTTCGGGCGACCTCGTCGTCCCCGGGCGGATCGCGGCACGTGCTTATCCCGGCGGAGTCTACCGCTACCGCGTCGAGGCAGCGGGCCGCCAGATCACCGTCGACGACTCTCATCGCCACGAACCCGGAACCACAATCGGCCTGCGCATTCCGCTGCAGCGCCTCCACATCTTCCCGGCATCCGAGGCCGGGATCGCCGCCTGACCGAACTCGACCAAAAAGGAACCCGACCCATGCGCATCCTCACGATTGCCTGCTCGCTCGCGGCGCTGATGGCGGCCTCGCCGCTCTCGGCCCAGACGCTCAACGTGGCTTCGGCCGGCGACCAGAACATGGTCGACTACGTCAAGGACTATCTCGGGCCGATGTTTGAGAAGGCTCATCCCGGCGTGAAGGTCGTCTCGGTCGGCACCGGCGCCGGCGATTCCGGCTCGCAGAAGATCTTCGAGAAGCTCGACGCCCAGAAGGGTGCCGCCGCGGCCGATTTCGACGTCGTCGTGATCCACCAGAAAGCCGCCGGCACGATGGTGAAGGATGGCCTGCTGAACAAATACACCGGCAATGTCGAGACCGCGAAGCTCGCCACCGGCGAGGCGACGAAAAACGCGCTTGGCTCCGACGTGACCGGCTACGTCATCCCGATGTTCCAGTCGCAGACGGCGCTCGCCTACAACGCCGACATGGTCAAGACGCCGCCGGCGACCTTCGCGGAACTCGCCGAATGGGCCAGGAAGAACCCCAAGCAGTTCGGCTATAACGGTATCAAGGGCGGCATGTCGGGCGTCTCCTTCGTCGCCGGCTGGGTCTATGCCTTCGGCGGCGACGCCGACAAGCTGATCAAGGGCCCCTATGACGCGGCCACCAAGACCACCTGGGACAAGGCCTTCGCCGACCTTAAGGAGTTCAACAGGAACGCCGTCATCACGCCCGGCAATGCCGGCACGCTCGACATGCTGAACCGCGGCGAGATTGCGATCGGCCCGGTCTGGGTCGACATGTTCTATTCCTGGCAGGCCGACGGCAAGCTGCCGCCGAACATGAAGCTCAAGCTCGTCTCGCCCGGTATGCCCGGCCAGCCGATGTATTACGCGGTCCCCGAAAAGTCGGCCCAGAAAAAGCTGGCCGAGGCCTTCATCGCGCTCGCCACCAGCCCGCAGGTGCAGGCCGACGGCATCGTCAAGAAGTTCAACTGGTATCCGGGTATCGATGCCAAGAACCTCGAAGGCAAGCTCGACAAGGCCGCCTGGGACAAGCTCTTCACCGACGTGACCCCGGCCGATCTCGCCAAGAACGGCAAGGCCTTCCCGATCGCGCCCTACTTCAACGACATCCTCGAGGGCTACGAGAAGAAGGTCTCGAACTGAGACGGTAGGCCTCGGAAACACGTCGTCATCCCGGACAAGCCGCGCAGCGGCGCCGATCCGGGATCCATCATAGAGCGCTGTCGTTCTCTACGATGGATCCCGGATCTCCGCTTCGCTGCGTCCGGGATGACGGCGGTGGTTCCGAGCTCGTTTTCAGTCTGACGTTTCATCATCGGCCCGGCACGTTGCCGGGCCGTTCCCTATCCCCAACCGGCGCCGCCCATGCTCTCCCAACGCAATCTGGCGCTGATCCTGATCGCTCCGGGCCTCGCGCTCGTCGCGGCGCTGTTTCTGTATCCGCTCGGCTTCTCGCTGGTCTCGGCCTTCACCAGGGATGGGTCGTTCACGCTGGAATGGTTCGCCAAGGCATTCGAACTCTACTCCACCGACATCGTCTTCACGGTTGTCATCGTCCTGGCCTCCTGCGCGCTGACCGCGCTCGCCGCGATCGTCATCGCCGGCACGTTGACGCTGGGCGAGAACCGCTTCATCGTCGGCACACTGAAGGCGCTCTATCGCTGGCCGCTGTTCATCCCCTTCATCGTGGCGGCGCAGTGCATGCGCACTTTCCTGGCCAAGAACGGGCTGATGAACAACACCTTCGTCTCGCTGGGGCTGATGGAGCCGCTGCAGGCGGTGAGCTTCCTCGACTGGCGCGGCATCATCGCAACCTTCGTCTGGAAGCAGACGCCCTTCGTCGCGCTGCTGCTGGCCGGCGCGCTCGCCTCGATCGACCGGGCGACGCTGGAGGCCGGCCGCAATCTCGGCGCCTCGCGGGTTCGCGTCCTGCTCGAACTGGCGCTGCCGCAGGTGATGCCGACGCTGCTGGTCGCGCTCGTGCTGTCCTTCGTGACGATGCTGTCGGTGCTGTCGGTGCCGATGATGGTGTCGGGCTCGCAGCCGACCATGCTGACCGTCGATATGGCCTTCCGGATCAACGCCTATGGCGACTACGCCACCGCCAATGCGCTCGGCGTCATCACCTATCTGATCAGCGCGGGCGCCGCGATCCTCTACCTCAGGCGAGGCCTGTCGCAGGAGGCGCCGCGATGACCCGCCTCGTCTCGTCCGCCCGCATGGTGCTGGCCGCCGGCCTGCTCGCGGCCTTCGCCTTCGTGCTGATCGGCCCGCTCGCCAACCTCGCGCTCTGGTCCGTGGCCGAACGCTGGTACACGCCCTACAAGCTGCCCGTGACCTATGGCACGCGCTACTGGGAACAGGTCTTCCGCCCGACGGGCGATGCCATGGCATCGCTCGGCACCTCGGTCTGGATTGCGGTCCTGACGGTCGTGCTGGCGCTCGCCTTGTCGATCCCGGCGGGCTACGCGCTGGCGCGGCTGAAGCTGCCGATGCGGGCGCTGTTCATGGTGATGTTCCTGCTGCCGCAGGCGTTTCCGTCGGTGGCGATCTACATCAATGTCGCGCGGATCTTCTACAATATCGGCATCAACGGCACGGTTTTCGCCGTCGTGCTCGTCCATGCTACCCATGGCCTGGTGTTTTCCGTCTGGATCGCGGCGGCGGCCTTCGCAGCGGTCGACAAGGATCTGGAACTGGCGGCCCGCAATATCGGGGCCTCGCCGCTGCGCGCCTTCTTTACCGTCACGCTGCCGCTGGCGGCGCCTGGCATCATCGCCAGCGGCATCTTCGTGTTTCTCGAATCGCTCGACGAGTTCACCGGCACCTTCTTCGTCGGCGTGCCGCAGGTCACGACGCTGCCGCTGCTGCTCTACAACGCGGCGATGGGCGGCAATTATCAGGTCGCCTCGATCACGGCGCTGATCCTGCTCGTGCCGTCAGTGCTGTTCATGCTGTTTATCGAGCGCTTTCTGCGCGCCGACGTGCTGGCGAAGGTGGGCGCCTGACTGAGTTTCCGGACGCCGTACTTCAGCCCGGCGAAGCCTCGCTCGCCGCCTGCGGCTTCGTGCGTGCGGCCGCGGCCGGCTTCGCCCGTCCGGCGCCGCCCTTCAGCAACTCCCAGCTGTTCTGCTGGCTGACGCTGCGCTTGAGATAGGCGACGGTCGCGGCGGCCTCCTCCGGGCTCAGATCCTGGCGTGCCAGCGCCTCGGCTTCGCCGAAGCGGCCCTGCAGGCCGAGCACGAGGACGAGATTCTGGCGGATTCGGGCATCGCCGCGTCCGGTCGCGACGGCTTCGCTGAGGACGCGTTCGGCTTCCGGTAGGCGCTTCGACAAGGCCAGCGACAGCCCGAGATTGGACATCACCGTCGATTCGCCCGGCGCAATCTTGAGGGCCGCCTGATAGATCTGCTGCGCGCGGTCATGCTCGCCGAGTTGGTCGGCGACGGTGCCCTGCGCCGAGAGGATGCGCCAGTCCGGCTGCTCGGGCGAATGCGCGCGAGACAGCACCTCGTCGGCCTCCTTGAGGCGACCATTGTCGGCGAGCGAGCGGCCATAGGCGCCCAGCATCTCGCGGTCGTTGGAATGGGTCAGCACCGCGCCCTGCAGCACCGCCAGTGCCTGGGCGTTCTGGTCGAGCCCGCGCAGCGCACGCGCATAGTAGAAGGCCGCGTCGCGGTCCTTGGCATTGGCCTCGTAGCGCTTGCCCCATCTGTCGCTCTCGCTGCGCCATTCGGTTGCATTGCGCGGCTGCGTCGCGCTCTTGCCGATCGAGCCGGTGACGTCGCCGAGGCTGGCGCTAGTCCGGCTCTGGCAGCCGGCCAAGGCCAGCGCGGCGAGGCAGATCAGGGCGGGAAGGCCGGCACGGCGAAGGCGGCGGACAGGTGCTGGAAGGCTTGAAGACATCGGTCGCTGCGCCTCGACATAGGGCGGGGTCTGGTCGCTCCGGTGATAAAACGTTAACCCTAATGCATTCTTAACCGGCACCCATCGCCGGCTCCTTCGACAGGATCGTCTCCTCGTGCACAGCCTCCTCATCGCCGCTTCGCCTGCCGCCGTTCCTGTCCATATCGTGTCGAAAACCGGCTGGCCGGCGCTGATGGCGGATCTCGGCCAAGAAGGCCGGCGCTTCGCCGAGGCGCAGGGCTTTTCGGCGCGGCCAGGACAGTACCTGATCCTGCCGGACGCGACGGGCGCGATGGCGGCGGTGCTGCTCGGCGTCGAGCCGGCCGAGGCACGCCGGCGCGACCCCTTCGCGCCCGGCCGGCTCGCAGCCCTGCTGCCGGTCGGCGACTACGCGCTCACCGGCGATATCGACGACTACGGCCTGGCCGCTCTCGGCTGGCTGCTGCAGGGCTACCGCTTCGAGCGCTACCGCAAGCCGGCGCCGGCTCTGGCCCGCCTTGTCGTGCCGGACGGCGTCGATGGCGAGGAACTGAGCATCATCGCCGAATCGGTCGGGCTGGCGCGCGATCTCGTCAACACGCCCGCCAACGACATGGGCCCGGTTGAGATCGAGGCCGCGATCCGCGATCTCGGACAGACCTGCGGCGCAACCGTCACCAGCATCGTTGGAGACGAGTTGCTGGCCAGGAATTTCCCGATGATCCATGCGGTCGGCCGTGCATCGCCGCGCGAGCCCCGGCTCGTCGATCTGGTCTGGGGCGATCCCGGCCATCCCAGGCTGACGCTGGTCGGCAAGGGGGTCGCCTTCGACACCGGCGGTCTCGACCTCAAGCCCTCGGCCGGCATGTTGCTGATGAAGAAGGACATGGGCGGGGCAGCGGCTGCGATCGCAGCCGCGCGCATGATCATGCTGGCCCGGCTGCCGGTACGCCTGCGCCTGCTCGTGCCGGCAGTCGAAAACGCCGTCTCCGGCAACGCCTTCCGCCCTGGCGACGTGCTGCCTAGCCGCAAGGGTCTTTCGGTCGAGATCGGCAACACCGATGCCGAGGGCCGACTGATCCTGGCCGACGCGCTCGCGCTGGCCGACGAGGAGGCTCCCGAACTGCTGATCGACTTCGCGACGCTGACGGGTGCGGCCCGCGTCGCGCTCGGGCCGGATCTGCCGCCCTTCTACACGCATGACGAGGGACTGGCGCAGGAGATCGGCCGCCTCGGCATGGCCGTGAACGACCCGGTCTGGCGGATGCCCCTCTGGCCAGCCTATGACGGGCTGCTCGATTCCAGGATCGCCGACCTCAACCATGTTTCAGGCGGCAGCCACGCGGGCTCGGTCACCGCGGCGCTGTTCCTGAACCGCTTCGTCGAGAAGGCCAGCTCCTACGCGCATTTCGACATCTTCGCCTGGAACCCTTCCGCCAAGCCCGGCCGTCCCGAGGGTGGTGAATGCCAAGCGGCGCGCCTGACCTATGCACTGGCGAAGCAGCTTTATCCTGCTGGTTAAGCCTCTTGCAGGATCCTGGTTGCGCCGCTTCGCAACTGCGATAATGATACGGACCCGTAACGATCGGGATTGCGCCGTATCATGCCGTTGGAGATCAGGCCCTCGCAGGCGCTCAGGCTCTGGCGGCAGGTGCATCTCGATCTGGTCCGCGACGGCCAGGCCGATCTCTCGGCCCGACAGACGGCGATCCTGCTGACCATTTATCTCGAACTGCCGCCCCATACCGTGCGCGGGCTCGCGGCACAGCTCGGCGTCACCAAGCCGGTGATCACGCGGGCGCTCGATACGATGGGCAAGCTCGGCCTCGTCAGCCGCAAGCGCGACGAGTTCGATCGCCGCAACGTTATCATCCAGCGCACGGTCGCAGGCGCGCTGGCCGTGGAAGGGCTGGCCGACCGGGTGGTGGAGCGGGCGCGCGAGATCGGCGGTTCCTGACCGCTTCGCGCGCGCGCCGGTCCCGGCTAGATTGCCGCGATGACCACGATTCTCGACCGCCGCCTCACGCCCGCCCGCCCTGATCTCGCCGCCCGCCATCTGCTGGGCCAGGTCGAGGCACGCGAATTCGTCGATCCCGTCCCCAAACGGGTCATCTCTTCTTCTGCCCCCCTGCGCCGCGAACCGCGGCCCGACGCGCCGCTCGACACCGAGGCGCTGGCCGGCGAATTGGTGCAGGTCTACGAGGTTTTCGAGGGCTGGGCCTGGGGCCAGCTCGAATCGGACGGCTATGTCGGGTATCTGCCCGACAACGTGCTGCGCAAGGATATCCCCGCCCCGACGCATCGCGTCTGCGCCTTGCGGACCTTCGTGTATCCGGGCGCCTCCATGAAACTTCCGCCTGTGGACGCGCTGTCGCTCGGGGCCGGCGTGGCAGTGTTCCGCGAATCCGGGGATTTCAGCGTGCTGGCCGATGGCGGCCATGTCTGGCGGGCGCATCTCCAGCCGATCGATGTGTTCGAGCCCGATTTCGTCGCGGTCGCAGAACGCTTCCTGCACGTTCCCTATCTGTGGGGCGGCAAGACCAGCCTCGGTTTGGACTGCTCCGGCTTGACGCAGCTTTCGCTCGCGGCGGCCGGGATCGCCTCCCCCCGCGACTCCGACATGCTTGAAGCGGGGATCGGCGAAAGCCTCCCCTTGGACGAGGGACTGGAAGGCCTGCAGCGGGGCGACCTCGTCTTCTGGAAAGGCCATGTCGGCATCATGACCGATGCGACGACCCTGCTGCACGCCACAGCCTATTCGATGACCGTGATGAGTGAGCCGCTGCGCGTGGCCCGCGACCGGATTCAGGCGAAAAGTTTTGGCGCGATCACGAGCATGAGGCGGCCCACTGGCACGGTCTGATTGGCAATCTTTGCCAAAAGCGCTAAGGTCGCCGCGAAGGAGACCCGCCATGGCGACCATGAACGTATCCCTGCCCGACCAGATGAAGGCCTGGGTCGAGGCCCAGACCGAGACGGGGCGGTACGGAAACGCCAGCGATTATGTGCGCGATCTGATTCGGCGGGATCAGGAGCGGCGGGAGAAGATCGCGGAATTCCAGCGCCTGGTCGATGAGGGGCGGGCCAGCGGGATCAGTACGCGAACGCTGGACGAGGTGTGGGACGAAGCCCGTCGCCGCGCGAGAGCCATGGGTCTCGATGCCGGTTAAGCGCACACCGCAAGCTGAAGCGGATCTGATTAATATCTTTCTTGAAAGCGCGCAGCGCTTCGGTACGAAGCAGGCGGAGATTTATGCCGCCAAGCTGTCCGCGTGCTTCGAGCTATTGGAGACTATGCCTTCAATGGCGCGGGAGCGCCTGGAAATCAGTCCGCCAGTTCGCGTCCATTTCCACGGCAGTCACGTGATTGTTTATGCTGTCGAGGGCGACGACATCCTGCTTTTGCGTGTTCTCCACGAGCGTCGGGACTGGGAACGCGAGTTGCAGTAGCTGAAGACGCTTTGCTCCTCACCCCAGCCCCTTCAACCGATACAGCGCCTCCAGCGCCTCTCGCGGCGTCATTTCGTCGAGGTCGAGCCCACCGAGCGCCACCCGCAGCGGGTCTTCGGCCGGCAAAGCCGGCGCAGGCTGAGCCTGCCGCCTGAGCGGGACAGCGAACAACGGCAAATCATCGACCAGCGAGGCGACCGGCTTTTCGCGCTCGGTCTTCTCCAGTTCGCTCAAGATCGCGCGGGCCCGCTCGACCACGGCTGGCGGCAGGCCGGCGAGTTTTGCGACCTGGATGCCGTAGGAGCGGTCGGCAGCCCCGGCCACGACCTCGTGCAGGAAGATGACCTCGCCGTTCCATTCGGTCACGCGCACGGTGGCGTTGGTGACGCGTGCGAGCCGATCGCCCAAGGCGGTTAGCTCGTGATAATGCGTCGCGAACAGGCCCCGGCAGCGATTGATCTCGTGCAGATGCTCGATCGCGGCCCAGGCGATCGAGAGACCGTCGAAAGTCGCGGTGCCGCGCCCGATCTCGTCAAGAATGACCAGCGCGCGCGGCCCCGCCTGGTTCAGGATCGCGGCCGTCTCGACCATCTCGACCATGAAGGTCGAGCGCCCGCGCGCCAGGTCGTCGGCGGCGCCGACGCGGGAGAACAGCCGGTCGACGATGCCGATATGGGCGCTCACTGCGGGCACGAAGGCGCCCATCTGCGCCAGCACGGCGATCAGCGCGTTCTGCCGCAGGAAGGTCGATTTGCCGGCCATGTTCGGGCCGGTGATCAGGCAGATTCGTCCGCCGTCGCCCTTCGTGTCCGGCGGCGACAATTCGGTATCGTTGGCGACGAAGGGCTTGCCGTCGCGCCTCAGCGCGGCTTCGACGACGGGATGGCGCCCGCCCATAATGGCGAAGGCCGCGCTCGAATCGATGCTCGGGCGGGTCCAGCCTTCGCGGATCGCGAGATCAGCCAGCCCGGCGACGACGTCGATTTCGGCTAGTGCGAGCGCCGCCTGCTTGATGGGCTCGGCATCGGCCAGAACCGCCTCGTTCAGCCAAGCGAAGACCGAAAGTTCGAGCTTTAACGCTCGGTCGGCGGCTGAAGCGATCTTGGCCTCGAGCCCGCCGAGTTCGATCGAAGAGAAGCGCATCGCATCCGACATCGTCTGGCGGTGGACGAAGGTCGCGCGCCAGGGTTCCTTCAGGAACTCCTCGCCGACGGCCTGGGGCACCTCGACGAAATAGCCGAGCATGGAATTATGCTTGATCCTGAGCGTACGGCAGCCGGTCTCGGCGGCATAGCGCGCCTGCAACTGCGCGATGACCTTGCGGGAATCGACCTGCAGCAGCCGGAGTTCGTCGAGCGCGGGATCGTACCCCTCGCGGACAAAGCGACCGTCGCGGCGGTTGAGCGGCAGTTCCTCGGCCAGCGTTTCGGTCAGTCTGGCAGGCAGAACCGGGTCGGTCCGTGCAAGCGCCCGCGCGGCATTGGACAGGTCCTCCGGTAGGTTCTGCCTGCCGCCCAGCAGTGCGGCGATCTCGCGTGCCGCGCTCAGGCCTCCGCCGAGCGCGGCAAGGTCGCGAGGGCCGCCGCGATCGAGCGCTAGTCGCGCGAGGGCACGGGCGACGTCGGGAACGCGGGCAAGCGCACGGCGCAGATCGTCACGTAGTGCGCTGTCGGCGACGAGCATCTCGACGGCGTCGTGCCGCGCGCCGATCGTGGCCGGGTTCGTCAGTGGCCCGGCCAGTCTCTCGGCCAAAAGCCTCGCTCCGCCCGGCGTCACCGTGCGGTCGATCGCGGCGAGCAGGCTGCCGGAGCGCTCGCCCGACAGCGTCCGCGTCAGTTCGAGATTGGCGCGCGTCGCAGCATCGATCAACATGGTCGCGCTGCCGGCATCGCGCACCGGCGGCGAGAGCGGCGGGCGCGCGCCGAACTGCGTGCGCTCGACATAGGCAAGCGCCGCGCCGGCCGCCGCGATCTCGGCACGCGAAAACGTGCCGAAGGCATCGAGCGTGGCGACGCCGAAGAACTCGCGCAGGCGCCGCTCGGCCGATGCCGCATCAAGGCCCTCGCGTGCCAGCGGCGTCACCGGCACGGCGACCTCGCGCCAGAAGGCCTTCAGCTCCGGGTCGTCGTAGATCGCGTCGGGGCAGACGATCTCGCGCGGCTCCAGCCTTGCGAATTCGATCGCCAGCCCCTCCTGTGCCGTTTCCATCACGCTGAAGCGGCCCGTCGAAATATCGATCGCCGCCAAGCCGTAGAGCGCGCCGGCCTCGCTCGCCTTGCGTCGCGCCACTGCCAGCAGCAGGCTGGCACGGCCGGGCTCGAGCAGCCGCTCCTCGGTGATCGTGCCGGGCGTGACGAGCCTGACGACGTCGCGCCGCACCACCGATTTGGGGCCGCGCTTCTTTGCTTCGGCTGGATCCTCGATCTGTTCGCAGACGGCGACGCGGTGGCCGGCAGCGATCAGACGTTGAAGATAATCGTCGGCGCGCTCGACCGGCACACCGCACATGGCAATGTCCTCGCCCTGATGCTTGCCGCGCTTGGTCAGCACGATGCCGAGTGTGCGCGAGGCGATCTCGGCATCGGTGAAGAACAGCTCGTAGAAATCGCCCATCCGGTAGAACAGCAGGCAATCGGGATTGGCGGCCTTGATCTCGATGTATTGCGCCATCATCGGCGTCACGCGGCTGGCATCGGCACTCGCGGCGGCAATGGCCCGAATCTCAGGCTGCTCGGCGATTTTGGCGGAAGCGGTGATGTCATGGCGCATGGCCGGCGGACGCTAGCAAAAACCGCGCGCGCCGCCACCTGTTAGGACGGCTTTCAACAATTGAAACTAGAACTGCATTACACTATCGGCTGAAAGCCCCGCATGGCGACTGTTCTGAATCTGATCGGATGCCTGTCATTCGTGCTGCTTGCAGCGCTCGCGCTGACGCTGCTTTTGCCGCGGGTCGATCGCCCGCCATGGTTCCGTGACGGCATTGTCGGCGTTGTCTTCGCGATCGCCGGCGTGGCAGGGATGATGGATCCGGTGGTCGTGTCGCCGGGTATCATCTTCGACGCGCGCAACGCCGTCCTGGTCCTGGCCGCGGTTTTCGGCGGGCCTGTCGGCGCGATTCTGTCGCTGGTGCCTGTAGCAGCCCTACGCATCGCCCAAGGTGGCATCGGGATGACGGGCGGCCTCGTTGGCATGGCGATCTGCGTCACCGGCGGCCTGATGTTCTGGACTTATGCGGTCCGCTGGAGGCATCAGCTCGTTGTCCGTGATTTCTGGATACCTGGCCTGATCGCAGCCGTTTCGGTGCCCCTTTCGTCAGTATTCCTGCCTGATTTCGTGAGCATTCTGATATCGCTGCGCGAGGTGGTTCTGACGATGATGATCCTGAATTTCATCGGCACCGGGCTTGTGGTTTTCCTGCTGTGTGCCGACGCAGAGCGCGTCGAGACCCTGAGCCGGCTCGAGGCCTTCACCGCCAACACACCGGGCGTACTCTATCAGAAGGTCATCAAGCCGAGTGGGGCGGTGTCCTACAAATTCGCCAGCACCGGCATCGAGAAGCTGCTCGACGTCACGCGCGAGGAAGTCGAGCGCGATCCGACGAGCTGGCTTCGCTGGATGGTGCCGGAGGATCGCGAGACGCTCGACAAGGCGAATAAACGGCTCGCCGCGGAGCATTCGACGGCACCCTGGCGATTCGAGGCTCGCCACCGCCGCGACGATGGATCGATCGTGTGGCTGCGGACCGACGCCGCGGCGCGCCATATGCCCGACGGTTCGGTCTGCTGGGACGGAATCCTGACTGATGTCACGGCCGAGCGGAGCCTGGAGGATCGGCGCCGCACGGTCGATGACAGCCGCAAGGCGGCACTTGGGGAACTTGCCGACCAGCTCGAGGTGACCGTGGGCAAGGCGCTCCAGGAGGTCGGGCGTTCGGTGGAGGGGATGCAGGAGGCCGCGACCCGTATGGCCGCCAGCGCCAACCAGACGACCCTGCGCGCCGTCGACGTGACGAAGGAAGCGGAGGGGGCTTCGCTGCGGGTCAGCAGCGTCGCCGTCGCCGCCGAGGAGATCGACGCCTCGATTCGCGAACTCACACGGCAAACGTCCCATGCAGACCAGACGGTGCGCGATGCGGCGAGCTATGTCCGCAGCACGCGTCGCGATGTCGCCGGCCTGACAGATGCCGCGGACAAGGTCAGCGCGGTGCTCGATTTTATCGAGGACATCGCGCAGCGCACCAATCTGCTGGCGTTGAACGCGACGATCGAGGCCGCCCGCGCCGGCGCCGCCGGTCGCGGCTTCGCCGTCGTCGCAGGCGAGGTCAAGAACCTCGCCGAACAGACGCAGAAGGCGACCCGCGACATCGCGGAGACGCTGCAGGACATCCGCGGCGCGGCGGCGACCGCGTCGGAGGCCGTCGCCCATATCGAAGGCACCATGACGACGATCGAGCAGACCTCGGGCATCATCGCCGATGTGGTCAGCCGGCAGGCCGACATTGCCTCGACCATCGCGGCCGATGCACAGGCCGTGGCCGGCAGCACCAATGCCGTCACGACCAGCGTCGGAACCGTCGGCAATGAGGCCCGCACCACGGGGGACGCCGCCGCTCGTGTCGTCGAGGTTGCGCGCCAGGTCGGGGAGCAGACCCTGGCGCTCGACCACTATGTCGGCGAATTCGTCAAGAGCGTTCGCGGCCGGCTCTGACAATCGCGCGATGGGCCTCATTCAGGCGTCGCATGACGATTGATCGTGCCGTGCGCCTTGTGGTGGGGCAGGGCCTTCCCGTATGGTCCGCCTCCTTCAGGAAACGCTCAAAAAGAACAATCGCATGTCAGACCAGCCGCCGATCAAACGCGCCCGCCCCACCTTCACCGACCAGGAGGCCCTGCTCTTCCATTCACAGGGACGGCCCGGCAAACTCGAGATCGTCCCGACCAAACCGATGGCCACGCAGCGCGACCTGTCGCTGGCCTATTCGCCCGGCGTCGCCGTGCCGGTGCTGGCGATCGCAGCGGATCCCTCGAAAGCCTACGACTACACGACGCGCTCGAACCTCGTCGCCGTGATCACCAACGGGACGGCGATTCTTGGGCTCGGCAATCTCGGTGCGCTTGCCTCCAAGCCGGTGATGGAAGGCAAGGCTGTCCTCTTCAAGCGCTTCGCCGACATCGATTCGATCGATCTGGAGGTCGATACCGAAGATGCCGACAAGTTCATCGACGCGGTCCGCTATCTCGGCCCGTCCTTCGGGGGCATCAATCTCGAGGACATCAAGGCACCGGAATGCTTCATCATCGAGCAGCGCCTGCGCGAACTGATGGATATTCCCGTCTTCCATGACGACCAGCACGGAACCGCGATCATCGCCGCCGCTGGCCTGATCAATGCGCTCGACCTGACCGGGCGCGACATCAAATCGACCCGCCTCGTCATCAACGGCGCGGGCGCTGCCGCCATCGCCTGCACTGAATTGCTCAAGGCGATGGGCTTCAAGCCCGACAACGTCATCCTCTGCGACACCAAGGGCGTGATCTACCAGGGCCGTACCGAGGGCATGAACCAGTGGAAGTCGGGCCACGCCGCCGTCACCGACCGGCGTACGCTGGCGCAGGCGATGGATGGCTGCGATGCCTTCTTCGGCCTGTCGCAGAAAGGCGCGGTGACGCCCGAAATGGTCGCCTCGATGGCGCCCAATCCGATCATCTTCGCGATGGCCAATCCCGATCCGGAGATCACGCCCGAGGAGGTCGCGGCGGTGCGCGACGACGCCATCATGGCGACAGGGCGGTCGGACTACCCCAACCAGGTCAACAACGTCCTTGGCTTTCCCTATATCTTCCGGGGCGCGCTCGATGTGCGCGCCCGGACCATCAATATGGAGATGAAGATCGCCGCCGCCGAAGCCTTGGCCTCGCTGGCGCGCGAAGATGTTCCCGACGAGGTCGCTGCCGCCTATCAGGGCGCCCGCCCGCGCTACGGCAAGGACTACATCATCCCGGTGCCGTTCGATCCACGGCTGATCCATGTCGTGCCGGTGGCGGTCGCCAAGGCCGCGATGGAGACCGGCATCGCAGGCAAGCCGATCGTCGACATTCCCGCCTACAAGGCCCAGCTCTCGGCGCGGCGCGATCCCATCGCCGGTACGCTGAACCGGATCTTCGAGCGGGTGCGGCGCTACCCCAAGCGTGTCGTCTTCGCCGAGGGCGAGGAGGAGCAGGTCATCCGCGCGGCGATGTCCTTCGTCGGGCAGGAACTCGGCAAGGCGATCCTGGTCGGACGCGAGGAGCGCATCAACGAAACCGCCGCCGGCCTCGGCGTGGATCTCGCCGCCAAGGGCATCGAGATCCAGAACGCGCGGCTGTCGAAGCGCAATTCGGCCTATGCGCAGTATCTCTACGAGCGGCTGCAGCGCCACGGCTACCTGTTCCGCGACTGCCAGCGCCTGATCAACCAGGACCGCAACCATTTCGCCGCTGCCATGGTCGCCTTAGGCGATGCCGACGCGATGGTCACCGGCGTGACCCGCAACTACTCCATCGCGCTGGAAGAGGTCCGGCGCGTCATCGACGACCGGCCGGGCCATCGCCTGATCGGCATCTCGATCGTGCTCTCGCGCGAACGCACCGTGCTCGTCGCTGACACGGCGATCACCGAGATGCCGACGGCGCAGCAGCTGTCCGAGATCGCGATCGAGGCCGCGGGCGTCGCGCGCAGGCTCGGCTACGAGCCCAAGGTCGCGATGCTCGCCTTCTCGACCTTCGGCCATCCCGCCGGAGAGCGCTCCGAGAAGGTGCGCGAGGCGGTCAAGCTGCTCGACGCTCAGCGCGTCGATTTCGAGTATGACGGCGAGATGGCGGCCGATGTCGCCCTCAACCGCGACCTGATGGCGCAATATCCGTTCTGCCGTCTGACCGGGCCGGCGAACGTGTTGATCATGCCGGCGTTCCATTCGGCCTCGATATCGACCAAGATGCTGCAGGAGCTCGGCGGCTCGACCGTGATCGGCCCGCTGATCGTTGGCCTCGACAAGCCGGTCCAGATCGTGCCGCTCGGCGCCAAAGATTCCGACATCGTCAACATGGCGGCGCTGGCTGCGTTCAACATCGGCGGCTAAGCCGTCGGCCGTCTTTGCGACATCTTCATTGGGTCCCGCAAAAAGGCGTCCGTTCAGTACCCCTTCTTGCGGCTCACGGCAGCCGCTTTTTGCGCTGCGCCCCGCTGCGGCCATGCGATTGCCGCATCAGGCGTCACAATAATTAAAGGACTGGCCGCGCAATAAGCCGAAGCGCTGTCGAGGCGTTGGAAGCCAGAAGGGAGGCAGAGCGGATGAACGCAAAGACGACAATGCAATCAGACATAAAGGCCGCTCTGACGAAACTGGCCGATCCGAAGCGCGTTGAGTCTCGTGGCGCGGACGACAACATCGCGCTCGATCTCATCCCGGCACGGGCGCTTTACGGCGCTGAATGCAATCACGCGGAGCTCACCCAATCATGACACGTCCAGCAGGTTTTCTGGTTTTGCTCGGATGCACCGCCCTGATGTCGGCCTGCGTCGATTCACAGCGCCGCATCACGGTGATCGATCCCGAGCCGGCCCCCGTTGCCGGCTCGGTCAAGCGCATTGCCAACGATGGCGCAGGCGGCTTGATTCTCCCCGACGGCGCGCGGGTCACCGTGGATCAGTCCGGCGGCTTCGAACTTCCCAATGGGGCGTATGTCCGCCGTGACCGGTCGGGTGCCTTGAATCTGCCGAACGGATCGCGCTGCGTTCCGGACGGGCAGAGGGGTTATCTCTGCCCTTGACGCTGGCGGCGCGGCGGCTCAGGCCGCCGTGAAGGCCTCGGCGATGACCGCTTGCGCCTCGTCCTGGATCCGGCGCAGATGCGCCTCGTCGCGAAAACTCTCGGCGTAGATCTTGTAGACCTCCTCGGTGCCCGAGGGGCGGGCGCAGAACCAGCCATCGCCGGTCACGACCTTGACGCCGCCGATCGCTGCGCCATTGCCGGGCGCCTCGCTCAGGATCGCCGTGATCGGCTCGCCGGCCAACGTCTCGGTCTTGATCTGCTCGCGCGACAAGGTCTTCAGGATGGCCTTTTGCGCGGGCGTGGCAGCTGCGTCGATGCGGGCGTAATGCGGCTCGCCGAGTTCCTTCGTCAGACCGACATAGCGCTCGCCGGGGTCCGATCCCGTGCTGGCGGTGATTTCGGCCGCGAGCAAGCCGAGAATGATGCCGTCCTTGTCGGTGGTCCAGCTTGTGCCGTCCTGGCGCAGGAAGGATGCGCCCGCGCTTTCCTCGCCTCCGAAGCCGAAGCTGCCGTCAGAGAGTCCGTCGACGAACCATTTGAACCCGACAGGAACTTCGACCAGCCGGCGCCCGAGCTTGCCGGCGACGCGGTCGATCATCGCGCTGCTGACGATGGTCTTGCCGATCGCCGCATCGCTGCGCCAGCCCGGACGGTTCGTGAAAAGATAGGCGATGGCCGTCGCCAGGTAATGGTTGGGGTTCATCAGCCCGCCGCTGCGGGTGACGATGCCGTGCCGGTCGGCATCTGTATCATTGGCGAAGGCGACGTCGAAGCGGTCCTTCATGCCGATCAGATGGGTCATCGCATAGGGCGAGGAACAGTCCATCCGGATCTTGCCGTCCCAATCCGCAGGCATGAAGGCGAAGGTCGGATCGAGCGTGGTGTCGACGATGGTCGCCTTGATGCCATAGCGCTCGATGATCGGCGCGTAATAGTCCAGCCCGGCGCCGCCGAGCGGGTCGATGCCGATGCTGACGCCCGATGACCGGATCGCCTCCATATCGACGATCGCCGCGAGATCCTCGACATAAGGAGTGACGTAGTCGTGCTTGCGGACGAATTCCGAGGCGAGCGCCTTCGGGTAGGGCATGCGCTCAATGCCGGCGAGCCCGCCGGCCATCAGTTCATTGGCCTTGCGCTCGATCCAGCCGGTGGCGTCGGTATCGGCCGGGCCGCCATGGGGCATATTGTATTTGAAGCCGCCATCGGCCGGCGGATTGTGCGAGGGCGAGATCACCACGCCATCGGCCAGTCCCGCGCTGCGGCCGCGATTATGCGCGATGATCGCGTGTGAGATCACCGGCGTCGGTGTGAAGCGCAGATGCTCGTCGACCATAGCGACCACGCCATTGGCCGCGAACACTTCGAGCGCCGTCTCGAAGGCCGGCCGCGACAGCGCATGGGTGTCGATCCCGAGGAAGAGAGGGCCGTCGATGCCGTTCTGCCGACGATAGAGGCAGATCGCCTGCGCGATCGCTAGGATATGGGCCTCGTTGAAGGAGAGCAGGAAGGACGAGCCGCGATGTCCCGAGGTGCCGAAGGCGACGCGCTGTGTGGGCTCGGCCGGATCGGGACGGTCGAAATAGGCCTGGGTCAACCGGGCAATATCGACGAGCTGGCTAGGATCGAGCCGTTTTCCCGCGAGTGGGCTGATTGTCGACGTCATCGGGGGCTTTCCTCAGTCCATGCAGCGATGCTGCTCGCTTATAGGGTCCAGCGGGACTTGGCGAGATTTGCAGGGGTTTCACAGGCTTGGCTTAACAGGCGAACCAGCCAAAGGTTGCTTCATCTGGGGACGACCCGCCGGGTCGAGCAACGGGGCTGACCAGCACGCGCCTCAAACCGAAAAGCCTGCGCCGTTCCGGCGCAGGCTTTGGTTTTCGAACGCGACCTCCGACCTACAGGGACCGCTCAGACGCGCTTCAGACCCCAGGGATATGGCGCCGAGCCCGGCAGCATTCCGGTCAGGGTCTTGCGATACGCCGTGCGGATGACGAACTGGCCGAGCGGGATGGTTCCGCATTCCTCCAGTGCCAGCCGACCGAGCGTCACCGCCGCCTTCTTCTGCGCGGCTTCGTCTGGGGCATAGAGCCATTCTTCTGCGAGTTGCTCGGCCTGGGCGTTCGTCCACCAGCCGAACCAGCCCTTCTCGCCCGGTCCGCGGACGAGATTCGACAGGGCCGGATTGCCCCAGCCGATGGCGGCACCGGTGGTGTGGAAAATGCTCCAGCCACCCTTCTCGACCGGCTCCCGGCTGTTGCGGCGCTGGATCACGGTGCCCCAGTCGCTCGCCGCCATCTCGACGTTCATGCCGAGCTGTTTGAGCAGTTCGAAGGTCACGTCGCCAAGCGGGCCGATATCGGGGAAGTCGGTCGGGTTGATGATGAGGACCTTCTCGCCATTATAGCCTGACGCCTTCAGCGCCACCTTCGCCTTGTCGAGGCTCTGCGGCATCAGATCCTCGAGTTCGCCCGTATAATAGGGCGTGCCGCGCCACCAGAGATTGCGGCAGACCTGCCAGGTCGTGGTGTCGTCGCCCTGCGACGCACGCATATAGTCCTCCTGATTCACCGCCATGCGGACGGCGGCGCGGACCTTCGGATTGTTGAAGGGCGGCTGCAGGTGGTTGAGACGCATGATCGAGCCGCGACCGGCCTTGTCGATCACCTCGCGGGTGACGTCCGGGCTCCTGGCCAGCAAGGGCTGCAGGTCGGCGAGCGGGCGCTCCCACCAGTCGATCTCGCCCTTGGTCAGCGCGGCCGCGGCCGTGGCGGGATCGGGCAGGATCGGCCACTCGATCCGCTTGAAGTGTGCGACCTTGCCGCCGGCATTGCGGCTCGCCGGTTCGCTGCGCGGCTTGTAGGCCTCGTTCTTCTCGTAGACGACACGGCTGCCGGAGACGTATTCCGCGGCCACGAACTTGTAGGGACCGGAACCGGTCATCTCGGTGACCTGCTTGGTGGCGTCGGTCTGCGCCAGCCGCTCCGGCATGATGAAGGGCGGGTTGTCGGCCTTGGCGAGGCAGTCGAGCATCATCGGGAAGGGCCGCGTCAGCTTGATCTCGATCGTGCGCTCGTCTGGCGCGTTCCAGGCTTCCACCGCCTTGAGCAGCAGCTGACCGTAAGGATCGCGCTGACCCCAGCGCTTCAGGCTCTGGATGCAGTCCGCCGACCTGACGGGCTGGCCGTCATGAAAGGCGAGCCCGTCGCGCAACCTGATCTTCCAGGTCTTGCCGTCCGTGGAGATCTCGTGGCCCTCCGCCATCTGCGGCTGCGGCTTGAGATTCAGATCGCCACCATAAAGCGTGTCGTAGACGTAATAGCCATGGTTGTTGGTGACGGTCGCGGTCGTCCAGACCGGGTCGAGTGAGGTCAGGTTGGCCTGAGGCGCCATCCTCAGCACGGTCGCGTTGGGGCTCTGGGCGAGTGCATCCTTGACGAACGCGGGAGAGAGCAGCGCGGCTGCAGCCGTGCCTTGCAGAAACTGACGGCGCTTCATTCTCTTCTCCCCGTTCTATGGTCGTCGCGACGATCGCTTGGTCGAAAATCCCTAGTCGAAGCCCATGAAATTCGGGCTGTCACGTAATTTCGGCGCACGCTCAAGCCTTGCAATGTCCGGAACCGGGCGGGCGGTCAGCGGGTCGCCGGCCAAGAGTGACTCCAGTGCGGCCGCGACCGCAAGCACCTTCGCGTCGCCGCCGCGTGGGCCGACGATCTGCAGGCCGAATGGCATCCCGTTGCGATCGAGCCCGACGGGGAGCGAGATCGCCGGATGGCCGACATTGGTCACGGCATAGGCCATGGCGAGCCAGTGGAAATAGGTTCGGGTCGGCTTGCCGTCGATCTCGGCCGGGTAGAGTTCCGACCATGGCCGCGGGCTCAGCGTGACCGCAGGCGTCAGGATGACGTCGTAGCCGCCGAAGAAGCGCTGCCAGTTCTTGTAGAGCACCGTCTGTTGTTTGAGTGCGCGGGTGATGTCGAGCGCGTTGTAGCGGAGTCCTTCCTCGACATTGGCGCGCACATTGGGGCCGACGAGCTCCGGCGTATCGCGCACCCGCTCATGCATGGCGGCCAGGAACGACACCGCACGCAGCACCTCGAAGGTCTCGTCCGCGCCTGTGCAGTCGGGCGTCGCCTCCTCCGTCACGGCGAAGACCGAGGAAAAGGCGGCGATCTTGTCGGCGAAAACCTCGCGAATATGCGTCTCCGTCGGAGCGAAGCCGAAATCGGGCGTGACCGCGACCTTGAGCGAAGCAAGGTCGATCGTGTCCGGCCTTGCGAAATCCTCCGGGCGGCGCACCTGCCTGCCATGGATCGTCGTCGCCAGCGGATCGCAGGCATCGTCGCCGACCATGGCCGAGAGCAGCAGGCATAGATCGGGGACGGTACGCGCCATCGGGCCAAGCACACTCAGCGGATTCCAGCCGAGCGGGCGCTTTTCGCTCGGCACAAGGCCAGGCGACGGCCGGAAGCCGACGATGCCGTTATAGGCGGCGGGGTTGCGCAGGGAACCGCCGGTGTCGGACCCGGTCGCGATCGGCACCATGCCGGTCGCGAGCGCCACGCCCGAGCCGCCCGATGAGCCCGCCGCGCATTTCATCGGATCGAACGGATTTCCCGTCGCGCCGTAGACCGCGTTGCGGGTATTGGCGCCGGCGCCCCATTCCGGTGTGTTGGTCTTGCCGAGCACGATCGCGCCGGCCTTGCGGGTCTTGGCGACGATGAGCTGGTCCTCCGTCGGCACGAAATCGGCGAAGAGCGGGCTGCCATAGGTCGTGCGCAGGCCCGCGACGTTCTCCAGATCCTTCACACCCAAGGGCAGGCCATGCAGCGCGCCGAGCGGCTCGCCACGCATGGTTGCTTCGTCGGCCGCAGCGGCGGCCTCGCGAGCCCGCTCGTCGTCACGCGCGACCATGGCGTTCACCGCGGGATCGACAGCATCGATGCGGCGTATGCAGCTTTCGACGAGTTCGCGGGCGGATAATTTCTTGGTGCCGATCAGGGCGCGCGCGTCCACGGCGCCGAGATCACAGGGTTCGGTCACGAGATAAGCCTTCCTTGACGACATCTGGGCTGCCAGCGCGGATGCTATGCCGGGACTGGCGAGGCTGTCAGCAAGCAATGTGCCAGTCTGCGCATCGATCGGCCTGTGCAGTTGTTGAATGGGGCCGCCCCGGTCCGGTGATTTTCACGGAACAGTTGGGGTGCGCTGCCGTTGCTCTCACGGGAAACACGCAAGCAAAATATGGGAGATGGGGCGATGACCACCGATCCGATCGGCAAACCACCAACCGATGCGCCGGCAACCTACCGCACGCCGCAGCGACCGGGGCAAACGGGAGCGCAGGAGCAGCGACGCGCTGGCCCCAACCCGCTCTCGACGCATGCGACGGGGCCGCATGCGCCTTATGAAAAGGATGACCCCGACGGCTTCGCAGCGGTCAAGAATGCCGGTCCCGGTGAACCCGAGGCGGCAAAGGCGCCGCCCAGAAAGGGGCTTGATGGCGACGATTTCACGATCATCGACGGGAGCGCGAGGCCCAAACGCTAGAGGCCGCCGTCAGGAAGCACCGATCGGTCAGAGGTCTGATTGGCATTTCATCTTCCCGGCGTCCCACGACGTGGCTTCAGCCTCGAACCTGCGCGAAGACCGGTGATCCGAAGGCGATCGGATCGACCATGGCTTCGGGTTCGTCTTTTGATGAAGGAACAAAGTACGCCGTTTCGCCTTTAAAAGCCGCAGCAGCGTGGGCCGCTGACAGACACATGCAGGCATCGTGGCAAACAACACTCGCTCGCTAGGCTCCGAAATGACACTTGCTTCGCCACAACGTCGTCCAGCGGCTGAAGGTTCAGCTGGGCTCGAGAGCGTGGCAATGGGTGTGTTGATCATCGCGACGCTTTACGTGGGGCGCGAGGTCTTCGTCCCGGTAGCGTTGGCGATTCTGTTCAGTTTTGTCCTCGCCCCTCTCGTTAAACTTCTACAAAAGCTTCGTTTGCCGCGATCGATCGCGGTGATCAGCGTGGTGCTGTGTGCTTTTGCGATCATCGTCGGCCTGGCGATGGCCATGGCCAGCCAGGCGACCCAATTGGTCGGAGACCTGCCGATCTATCAGAATACCATACGGGAGAAGATCGCCTCCCTGAGGGGCGCCGGCCCTGGAGCAGGCGTGCTCTCGCGTGCGGCCGATGTACTTCAGGACCTCAGCAAGGAGCTCGACAGGCCAAACGCCGCGCCAGCACAGCTGCCGTCAGCGGCCCCGGAAAACAGACCGATCCCCGTCGAGGTTCACCAACCTCGCCCCGGCGCGCTCGAGACCTTGCGCGCCTTTCTGACGCCTCTCATTCAACCGCTGACCACGACGGGTCTCGTTCTGATCTTCGTCGTGTTCATCCTGCTCAAGCGCGAGGATCTTCGAAACCGCTTCATCCGGTTGACGGGTACATATGACCTGCAGAAAACCACTGCGGCGTTCGACGACGCTGGAAAGCGCCTGAGCCGACTATTTCTGACCCAGTTGTTGTTGAATTCCGGCTTTGGAGTACTCATCGGCACAGGTCTGTGGCTTATCGGCGTTCCCAGCGCGCTTCTTTGGGGCATCCTCGCTGCGATCCTGAGATTCGTGCCCTATTTGGGCGCCGTTCTCTCGGCGATTTTTCCGATGGTGATCGCCGCCGCCGTGGATCCTGGATGGACCATGCTGGCCTGGACGGCCGGCCTCTTCCTGATCGCCGAACCTCTTGCCGGGCATGTCGTCGAGCCTCTTGTCTATGGTCGCTCGACGGGGCTGTCGCCCGTCGCTATCATCGTCGCCGCAACGTTGTGGACCTGGCTGTGGGGCCCGGTCGGGTTGGTCCTGGCCACGCCCTTGACAGTCTGTCTCGTCGTGCTTGGCCGCCATGTCGACCGCCTGGAATTTCTGGATGTGCTGCTGGGGGATCGGCCCCCCTTGTCGGCGCCGGAGATATTCTACCAGCGTGTCCTGGCTGGAGATCCTGCCGAGGCCGCCGACAAAGCCGAAGAGGTCCTCAAGGAGCGCTCTCTCTCGGCCTATTATGACGAGGTCGCGCTGGAGGGCCTGCGACTGGCGGCGGCGGACGTGTCTCGTGGTGTTCTCGATCTGGGGCGCCAGTCGCAGATCCTGGATACGGTTCGCGAAGTGTTGGACGATCTTTCCGATCACGATGATCTGAAACCCAGCTCCGGCGAAGTGACCACGGATGCGGAAGCGGGAGCAGCGGTGGACGAGACAAACGAGGCGGATGGGACCGCCGATTTGCCTATCCTGGCGGGAGATCAGATCGACGAAGCTTTCCGCGGCGAAGGACGAATTGTCGTGATCGCCGCGCAGTCCAGCCTCGACGAAGCGGCGGCGTTGATGTTGGTCCAGATCCTGGGAAAGCATGGCCTGTCGGCGCGCGCGCTACCCCCCGACACCTTGTCGACCACGAAGTTGTCGGCGCTTGTTCAGTCCGAGCCTGCTTTGGTCTGTCTCTGTTATTTGAACAGGGAAAGCGTGGCCCACATGCGTTATGCGACCAAGCGCTTGCGTCGACGACTGCCCTCCATCACCGTTATTCTGGCTTCGTTCTCGGCACAGCCGAGCGCCGGCGGCCTCGGTGAAGCAACCCTTGCCGATCACATCGAGACGACGCTGCGAGGCGCCAGCAAAGCTTGCATAGATCGCGCGTCCGTCGGCCCACAAGCTCTGGTCAGTGCTCAATGAAAATCCCGCGACTTCGGCATGATCTGGACATTGCGCGGGTGGCGTTGGCGTGGGATTGGCGGATTTTGAATTTCGTCGGCCCGGGTCATCGCAATCTCGGCGCGGTGCGTGTCGGATAGGCTCAGGAGATCGGCGGTTCGGTCGAGGACGCGCTGCGCCATCAGATGTGTCACGCCTTCGGGGCTTTTCTGAACCCTGCCTTCGACGAGCAGCAGGCGTGCGCCCATGACTTCGCGCCGGTAGCGCTCGAACAGGCGTGCCCAGAGCACGACATTGGTGACGCCGGTCTCGTCCTCCAGCGTGACGAAGATCGCCTTGCCGTTGCCGGGGCGCTGGCGCACCAGCACGATGCCTGCGGTTCGCACGAAAGCGGCATCCGCCTTCGCCTCGGTTTCCTGGCTGCTGAGAATGCCTTCCCGTCTGAAGCGCGGCCGTAGCAGGCCCATGGGATGGCCTTTCAGGGACAAGCGCGCCGTCTGGTAGTCGGCGACGACATGCTCGGCCAGCGCCATGGCCGGCAGCCTCATGTCCGGCTCCTCTCCGAGTTCACGCGCCTGCGCCACGGCAAAGAGCGGCAGGGCTTCATCATCCGGCAGGCGCCGCACGGCCCAGAGCGCCTCACGCCGATCCATGCCGATCGAGCGGAACGCATCGGCATCGGCCAGCAGGCGCATGGCGCGTGCCGGAAGACCGGCACGCCGGGCAAGGCCTTCGACATCGGCATAGCCGGCCTGGCGCGCATTGGAGAGGCGGGTGGCCCATTCCTCGGTGAAACCCTCGATCTGGCGAAAGCCGAGGCGAAGGGCGAGCGCTCCTTGCACGTCGCGCTCCAGCGCATTGTCCCAATCGCTGGCATTTACGTCGATTGCGCGCGCCTCCACGCCGCCATTCTCACCCGCCTCCCGCACGATCTGCGCCGGCGCGTAAAATCCCATCGGCTGCGAGTTCAGCAGCGCGCAGGCGAAGGCCGCCGGATGGTGCTTCTTCAGCCAGGACGAGATGTAGACCAGCTTGGCGAAGGAGGCGGCGTGGCTCTCGGGAAAGCCGTAGCTGCCGAACCCCTTGATCTGGTCGAAACAACGCTGGGCGAAGGCGCGTTCATAGCCGCGCGTGACCATGCGCTCGACCATCAGGTGCTCGTAATTGCCGATGGTGCCGTCATTGCGAAAGGTCGCCATCGCCTTGCGCAGGCCGTTGGCCTCGATGTCGGTGAATTTCGCCGCGACCATGGCGAGCTTCATCGCCTGCTCCTGGAAAAGCGGCACGCCCTTGGTCTTGTTCAGGACTTCGAATAGTTCGTTGGCAGGACCCTGATCGGGCAATGGCGCAGGATAGCTGACCTCCTCCAACCCGGCCCGGCGCCGCAGATAAGGATGCACCATGTCGCCCTGGATCGGCCCCGGCCTGACAATGGCGACCTGGATGACGAGATCGTAGAAGATGCGCGGCCTTAGCCTGGGCAGCATGTTCATCTGCGCCCGGCTCTCGACCTGGAAGACGCCGAGCGACTTGCCCTCGCAGAGCATGTCGTAGGTCGGCCCGTCATCGGCCCCGATATCGGCCAGCCCAAGATCCTTGCCCTCATGCTCGCGCAGCAGGTCGAAGGCCTTTCGGATGCAGGTCAGCATGCCCAGCGCCAGCACGTCGACCTTCATCAGTTGGAGCGCGTCGATGTCGTCCTTGTCCCATTCGATGAAGGTACGGTCGGCCATCGCGGCATTGCCGATCGGGACCATCTCGTCGAGCCGGTTACGCGCCAGCACGAACCCGCCGACATGCTGCGAAAGGTGGCGGGGGAAGCCGAGCAGGCGGATGGCGAAATCGACGGCGCGGCGGATCGTCGGATTTGCCGGATCGAGCCCGGCCTGACGGATATGAGCATCACCGATCCCGGTGCCCCAACTGCCCCATTGCGTCGAGGCGATCCGCGCTGTGACATCCTCGGTCAGCCCCAGCGCCTTGCCGATGTCGCGGATGGCGCTGCGCGGCCGGTAGCGGATCACGGTTGCGGCGATGCCGGCCCGATGGCGCTTATATTTTTCGTAGATCCACTGGATCACCTCCTCGCGCCGCTCATGCTCGAAATCGACGTCGATATCGGGCGGCTCGCGGCGCTCCTCGGAGAGGAAGCGCTCGAACAGCAGATTTCCCTCGGCGGGGTCGACCGCCGTGATGCCGAGCACATAGCAGACGGCGGAGTTGGCCGCCGAGCCGCGCCCTTGGCAAAGAATGCCACGGCTGTCGGCGAATTCGACGATCTGACGAATGGTCAGGAAATAGCGCGCATAGTTGAGCTTGGCGATCAGCGCGAGTTCCTTGTCGAGCAGACTCCGCACCTCGTCTGGCACACCCAGCGGATAGCGGATTTCGCCGCGACGCCTGACCAGTTCCTCGAGCCAGCTTTGAGCTTCCCAGCCGGGCGGCACCGGCTCGTCGGGGTATTCGTAGGTCAGTTCGCCAAGATCAAAATCGATCCGGCCGAGCAGATGGCCGGTTTCCTCGATCGCCTCTGGCGCATCGTGAAAAAGCCTGGCCATTTCCTGTGACGTCTTGAGATGGCGCTCGGCATTGGCCTCGAGAAGGCGGCCGGCCCGATCGATGGTCGTGCCCTCGCGGATGCAGGTCAGCAGATCCTGAAGGTCGCGCTGTTCGGGCGCATCATAGAGAACGTCGTTGGTCGCCAGCAGCGGCGTGCGGGTCGCGGCCGCGATCGCCTTCAGGCGCGCAAGGCGGCGGCGATCGTCGCCGCGTCGATGCATGGCGGCCCCGAGCCAGATAGCGCCGGGAGCGGCCTCGTCGAGCCGGGCAAGAAGCGCCGGCAGGTCGTCGAGGCTGCGCGCCGGCATCAGAACGAGCAGGAGATCACGCGCGTCGGTAAGCAGATCGTCGAGGATGAGACGGCATTCGCCCTTCTTCACCCCTGGCTTGAGGTTGCCATGGCTGAGCAGGCTGCAAAGCCGGCCCCAGCCCGTCCGATTGGCCGGATAGACGACGATGTCGGGCGTGCCGTCGGCAAAGACCAACCGGGTGCCGGTGACGAGTTTGAAGGCTTGCGCCATCGCCTTGAGATGTTCGGGCGTGAAGGGCAGATCGGCGAAGGCCGGGTTCTCCAGCCAGAGATATTCGCCGGGGCTGCCGCCCTCGCGGATCTTTTCGGGTGCGGGCAGGCCATGCTCGCGCAACTCCTTCAGGGCGCTCCAGGCCCTGACCACACCCGCCATCGTGTTGCGGTCGGCGATGCCCAGTCCAGCATGGCCGAGCAGCAGCGCCGTCAGGACCAGGTTCGGCCCCGGCGAGGCGGCGCGCAGGAAGGAAAAATTGGTCGCGGCTGCCAGTTCGGCATAGCTCGTCATGCGAACAGCCCATGCAGGAACCAGCGCGGTGGTCCTTCATCCCGCTCATAGAGTCCCGCCCGGAACAGCCAGAACCGGCGGCCCAGCGCATCCTCGACACGGTAATAATCGCGCGTCGGCTCTGCAGGGCCATCGCGCCACCATTCCGGCGCGATCCGCTCGGGACCTTCGGCGCGGGCGATCTCGTGCAAAACGCGCCTCCAACGAAAGCGCAGCGGCGGGCCATCGGGCACCTGCGCCAGGGTTTCGATCGGCTGCGGTGGCTCGAACAGCTGGAGCGGGCGCGAGGGTGGTCCGCTCGGCTCCGGCGCAGGCCAGGCGATCCTGGCAGCAAGCGGCGCAGCGACCGGGACAGCCTTTGCCTCGCGGCGTGGATCGTGGCTGTCCTGCGCAACGAAGTGCAGCACACGGTCGCGGCCGAACCGGGCAACCAGCCGGTCGACCAGATCGGCGACCGCGTCGTCCTCCACGGCATGGCCATCGAGGCTCGGCTGATGGGTGTTCAAGGGTTCGCAGATCGGGACGCCGAGGCGGATGGCGTCGAAGCCGAAACCGGGGTCGAGCGGGTCCGACAACGTCTCGATGCGCTCGCGATAGATCCGCAACAAGGCTTTTGCGTCCCGCGACGGCCGGCCCGTCTCGACCTTGAGCCGCCGAACTGCGCCATCGCTGCGGAAAAAGCTGAACTCGAAGGCCCGCCCGCCTTCGCCGCGCTGTTCAAGTACGCGGCCGGCATCCGTGATCAGCCGCACCACGACCTCCTCCAGCCCCGCCATATCCAGCAGCGGCTCGGTGAAATGCCGCTCGACCATGCAGGCCGGCGGCGGTCGCAGCGGCGTGATGCGCGCATCCTCCCGGCCCAGCGTCCGCCGGAGCCGGACCGCCAGATCCTCGCCGAAGCGGGCCGACAGCGCGCTCGACGGACGATCGGCCAGATCGCCCACGGTTTTCAGCCCGGCGCGGGACAAGGCGATGACAGTCTCTGCGCTGATCTCCAGCGCAGCGGCCGGCAGTGGACGGATCACGGTCTCATCCTCGACTACGGGAACGATGCCGCCCGCTCCGAATCGCGAGAGCGCGTGGGCAGCCTCGGGCGTGCTCATGATGGCGGCTCGATGAGCGAGGCCACCCCGGCGCAGATACCCGGCGATCAACGCCAACAGAGGCGCCTCACCACCGAAGAGATGGGCGCATCCGGTGATGTCGAGCACTAGGCCGTGAGGCGGATCGAGCGCGACCAGCGGCGTGAAACGGTCGCAGAAAGCTGCAAGCCGATCGATCAGGCGCTGATCGGCGTGGCGGTCCGCATCGACCGCGACGAGATCGGGAATTCGGGCGCGCGCATCGGCCAGCGTCAATCCGCGCGCAAGACCCAGCCGAACGGCGTTCGCGTCGCAATCGACGAGGCGCAATGCGTTGTTTTGAGTCTCGACCACGACTCGCGGTGCCTCACCCGGCCTGACGGAGCCCATTGCTCCGCATTGCCTCTTCAGCCGGTCGGTCGGCAGGAAAGGAAACCACAAAGCCAGATAACGGCGGGACATGGGCAGGTCTCTTCGGGCTTGCGGCTCTTTCGGGAAAGGCGGGTTGCTCCTGGAAGGATTGTCGGTCACGGCACCACTCCACACGCCACTCACGCTCACTGACGCCGCCGCGATGGCGCAGCAGCCTGATTTTGAAAGCCGGATCGCCCGGTGCATTGGCCTCCAGGGCCCGCGATGGCAGGGCCGCAACTTGCCAGCGGGTGTTGGCGGCGCTGGCCTGCCGTCCGGATGAAGCCCTCAGCAGCACCGTCGTAACGCCGGAGGCCTCAGCCGCCAGCGCCAGCCGGCGGCTGGCTGTCAGATCGAGCAGACGCGGCTCGCCCCAAAGCTCGATCAGCACCGCCCCCAGCGCCGAACAACGCGCAGCCTCGGCTCCGGCTCGCAGCACGCCCGCCGCATCTCGCGCGCGCACCAGCAGGATGCGGGAGGGATCGAGACCGAGTCCGATAAGCCCGGGCGGATGCAGGCGCCCCGTCTCGGCATCGAGAAAATCCTGCCTGACCCACAGGATCGGGCGGTTCTGAGCGGCCCTGATCCCCAGCCCCACGGAAAACCCGGTCGCGGCGGCAAGGTCGGGCGTACCTCCCGCATAAACCTCATGCAGAGCAGCGCGCGCGATGCCGCCGCCGAGCGGCATGTCGAGAACCGAGGCGCCAAACGTCACCTGCGCCCCAACGGCACGCCCGGAGCGCAGCGCAGCCTCGGCAAGGCTGCATCGCAGATCGGCCAGGAGCTTGTTGTTCGAGGGCATGTGGACAAGACCAATGTTCGCTATTTGTTCTTATTTAAACTCATCGATCCGTAAAGGCGAGTCCGCCCTTCCACCGGCCAAGGCAATGATGATCCGCAGGCGATGTTCCAGCGTAGGCG
This sequence comes from Bosea sp. PAMC 26642, assembly GCF_001562255.1. NCBI lineage: Bacteria > Pseudomonadati > Pseudomonadota > Alphaproteobacteria > Hyphomicrobiales > Alloboseaceae > Allobosea > Allobosea sp. PAMC 26642. The sequence continues at coordinate 4,367,911 of NZ_CP014301.1, forward strand.
CGTAGCGACCTCAAGAGCCCTTGGGCGCTCGTTAAGAGAACAGCTGATCTGAGCGGCGTGCGTATCACGACTTGCGTCACACGTACGCGAGCCATGGCGCCGCAGCCGGCATGGGTCTCACGATAGCAGGACGCCCCCTCGGACATGCTGACGTCAAAACGACGATCGGTACAGCCATTTCGACGCAGATCCACTGCAATGGCACCTAAGTCAGATGAGCAACACAACGTCGTGGCATCTTATGAACCGAATGGCGAAGCTACCTGGTAGACGCCGGATAACACTCAACCTGAACGCCAAATGCTCCAGCAAATTGCCGTTCTTGGGTCATCTTTCCCGAAACGCCTTGGCGATCTGGTCCTTGAGCGGCTTGATGACGAATTCGAGCGGGGTGCGGTCCTCGGTTCTGACGAAGATCTCGGCCTGCATGCCGGCCGCGATGCGGTTCGGCGCGAGACGGGCGCGTTCTTCCGCCGGGACCGAGACGCGGATGGTGTAGAAGGTCGCCGCCGTCTGCGGGTCGCGGCTGGTGTCGGCCGAGATGCGCGTGACGGTGCCCGCCAGCTCGGGCGTTGTGCGCTGGTTGAAGGCGTGGATGCGGATCTGGGCGTGTTGGCCGAGCCCGATCTGATCGATGTCGGGAGGATTGATCCGCGCCTCGATCTGGAAGTCGTCCTCGGCGGGCACGATCAGCATGGCGGGTTCGGCCGGCGTGATCACGCCGCCGACCGTGTGAACGGCGAGCTGATGCACGAAGCCGGCGCTAGGGGCGCGGATTTCGATGCGCTTGAGCTGGTCTTCGGCCGCGACCTTGCGCTCGATCAGCTCGGCCGTCTTGCCCTGGACTTCGCGAAGTTCCTTCGCCACCTCTTCGCGCAGCGCATCGTCGATCTGGATGATCTGGAGCTCGGTCTCCGCGATCTTTCCCTGCGCCTGAGCCAGGGCCGCGATCAATTGGCCCTTATGTCCGTCCAGACTCGCCGCTTCGCGTTCGAGCGCGCTCTTGCGAGTCAGGGCGACGAGGTTGCGGGCGTAGAGGTCGCGCACGCCGAGCAGTTCCTCCTCGATCAGCACGGCCTGGCGGTCGCGTGCCGCCTGCTGTGCCGTGAGGCCGGCGATCTCGTCCCTGAGCTGGCCGATGCGCTTGGCGAGCTGGGCCTTCTGGCCGTCCCGCGCGGCACGCCGCGCCGAAAACAGCGCCTGCTCGGATGAGACGAGTTCGGCGATGTCCGGCTCGGCGAGACGACGCGCCAGCGCGGGCGCGATGATGATCTCGTCCCTGCGATCGCGTTCGGCCTGGAGGCGCGGTCGCCTGGCCGCGAACTCATCGAGCTGGTTGACCACGACCTGCAAATTGGCACGCGTGACCGTGTCGTCGAGCCGGATGAGAACCTGATCCTGTTCGACCCGGTCGCCGTCACGGACCTTCAATTCGCCGACGATGCCGCCGGTCTGGTGCTGGACCTTCTTGACGTTGCCGTCGACGACGAACTGGCCCGGCGCGACGACGGCGCCCGACAAGGTCGCCGCGACCGCCCAGACACCGATGGTGCCGGCGAAGATGAAGACGCCCGCACAACCCGCCAGTGTCAATCGAACGAGGGTCCGTCCGAACGCGGGTTCGTCGTCGATGAGGTCCGGCTTTTTCGTCATGATGCCACGGCCTGGCGCTGGATCCCCGGCAGACCACCCTGGCGCAACACCTTCTGCAGGATCTCCTCCTTGGATCCGAAAGCAGTGATGCGGCCATCGGCCATCATCGCGATGTGATCGACGCCGGCGATCGCGGTCTGGCGATGCGTCACGACGACGACGATGCCGCCGCGGCTGCGCACGCTCCTGATCGCCATCGTCAGCGCCTCGTCGCCGTCATGGTCCAGGTTGGAATTGGGTTCGTCGAGGACGACCAGAAAGGGGTCGCCATAAAGCGCGCGTGCCAGCCCGATGCGCTGGCGCTGGCCGCCCGACAGCGCCGCGCCGCCCTCGCCGATCATCGTCTCGTATCCGTTCTCGAGCTTGACGATCAAATCATGAGCGCCGGCCGCCTTCGCCGCGGCGACGATGGTGTCGTCCGAGACGTCCGGCTGGAAGCGCGCGATATTGTCGGCGACACTGCCATCGAACAGCTCGATGTCCTGCGGAAGATAGCCGATATGGTGGCCGAGCGCTCGCGGCTCCCATTGACTGAGCGCCGCGCCGTCGAGCCTGACCTCGCCCTTGAGCGGATGCCAGGCACCGACGAGGGTGCGCACCAGCGTCGACTTGCCCGACGCGCTGGGCCCGATGATGCCGACGCCCTGGCCGGCCTCCAGCTGGAGCGAGACACCGTGCAGGATGGGCATCTGGCGGCCGGGCGCGGCGACGACAAGCGCTTCGGCAGAGAGGCCACGTTCAGGTCTGGGCAGCTCCGTTCGTGGCAGCGACAGGAAGGCGGAAGAGTCGAGCACCTGCTTTAGCCGCGCCTTGCCCTGGCGGGCCGCCGCGAAGCCCCTCCAATGCGCGATCGCGACCTCGATCGGCGCGAGTGCGCGCGAGGCCATGATCGAGGCGGCGATCATGGCTCCGCCCGAAATCTCGCCCCGCAGCGAGAGATAGGCGCCCAGCCCGAGCACCGCCGATTGCAGTGCCATCCGGAGCACTTTTGCGAGGGAGCCGATGCCACTTGTCGCGTCGGCCCCCGCCAGCCAGTTCTGGACATGGTGTCGGTCGGCCTGCCGCCATTTGCGCTCAAAGGCCTCCGCCATGCCCATGGCGGTCAGGGCCTCGGCATTGCGCCGGCTCGCCTCGGCGATAGCGTGGCGCGCGACCGAGCTGGCCGCCTGCGCCTTCATCGCGGCGCGGCTGCTGCGCTCGGTGACGACACTCAGGAGGACCACGACAAGGCCACCACCGACCGCGAGCCAGCCCAGCCAGGGATGGAGCAGGAAGCATCCGGCGAAGAACAGCGGCATCCACGGCATGTCGAAGAAGGCCGTCGGCCCCAGCGAGGCCAGGAAGGCGCGGATCTGGTCGAGATCGCGGATCGGCTGCATCGCCTGTTCGGGGCGCCCTCCCATCAAGGGCAGCTTCTGCGCCGCGGCGAAGGCGGCAGGCGAAACCTGCTCGTTGAAGCGTGCCCCGATGCGCGACAGGAGCCGAAGCCTGATGGCCTCGAGAAAGCCCTGCAGCGCAAAGGCCGCGAGCAACAGCAGCGAGAGCCCTATCAGCGTCGGCACGCTGCGCGAGCTCAGGACCCGGTCATAGACCTGCAGCATATAGAGCGAGCCGGACAGCATCAGCAGGTTGATCAGGCCGGAGAACACGCCGACAGCCACGAAGGCGCCCCGGCAGGAGGCGAGTGCCGTGGCGACGATCGAGGCGGCGGAAGCGGTGGCGGCGCGGCGCGGCATGGGAAATGATCAACTCGACGCAACGATGATGAAATTCTGTGTCTAGAAGGTCGGCTGGATCCAGAAGTCCTCGGGGCGCAGCTGCGACGTCCCGTCCGGTCTCCAGATCGCGTTTGGATCGGCCTCGTCGCTGCTGTCGGCGGGCCATGTCGGGTCGAGCGCTGTCGGATCTGCGGCGATTTTTGCGTCGGGCTCATTCGCAATCGTGTCGGGTATGAACCCGCTGTCGAAATTCACCTCTGCGGTCTGCGGCAGATCTTCGCCGAACCTGGAGGCGACGATCATGCTGTCGGCCGGATCGGCGGGGGCGAATTCGAAGACATCCGACACGGTCAGAGCACTGAACGACTGAACGGAGGGTGGCGCGGGGGCGACAAGCTTGAAGTTGTCGAGCAGCGCGCCGAAACCGTCGCCGCCCTGGCTTGCGATCTCACGGATGGCGAGGCGGTCCTGGCCGCCGGTTCCGGTCAGGGCGACGTTGAAGACCGCCCAGGCGGCGCCCGGCGTCGTGGTCGCGACGACGACGTCGTTCCAGACGATCTCGACCCCTTGCGTCGTGGTCGAGACGCCCGGCCGGCTCCGCAGGTCGAAGCTCAGATTGTAGGCCTGGCCCGCGACGGTCTGCACGCTCTGTCCGAAGCCGTCGCGCAGCCAGTTGTAGTCGAGCTCGGCGAAGGTGGTGCCGTCTGTGGCGACGACCCCGTTATGGGCGTTCCACAACTCGATCGAGCCTCCGCCGGCGATTGCGGTCCAGCCCGGGATCGACTGGAAGGCTCCGTAATTGTTGGCCCCGACGCTGGCCATCTCCAGCGAGCCGTTGACGAGCAGGTTGGTGCCGGTCGGAAGGGGATCGTTGTCCAGGATGGTGACGGCCGCGGTACCGCCGATTGCGATTGGGGTGCCGTTCAGCGTAGCGCCGCCGAGCGTGACGGTGAAGCTCTCGCTCGGCTCGAACGTGGTGTCGTTCAGGATCGCGAGTGTCGTCGAGATGCTGGTTTGGCCGGCGGGTATCGTGATCGTGGCGCCGGTGGCGCCGGTGAAGTCGGAGCCCGCGACTGCGGTTCCGTTCACCGTCGAGTAGGTCACGACCACGTCGCCGGCCTGGGCCGTGTTCAGGGTGAAGGTCAGGGTGGTGCTGGGATTGGTGCCTTCCGTAACCGTGGCCGGCGCGGCCGCGGCCGAGACCTGCGGCACGACCGGAGCCGGATCGTTGTCGAGGATGGTGACGGTGTCTGGACCGCCGGTTGCGATGGCTGCGCCGTTCAGGGTAGCGCCTCCGAGCGCGACAGAGAAGCTCTCGCTCGGCTCGAAGATGGTGTCGTTCAGGATCGCGAGCGTCGTCGAGACGCTGGTTTGGCCGGCCGGTATGGTGACTGTGGCGCTGGTGGCGCCTGTGAAATCGGAGCCCGCAACTGCGGTTCCGTTCACCGTCGAGTAGGTCACGATCACGTCGCTGGCCTGGGCCGAATTCAGGCTGAAGGTCAGGGTCGCGCTCGGATTGGTGCCCTCTGTAACGGAAGCCGGCACGGCCGCGACCGAGACCTGCGGAACGACGGGAACCGGAGGGCCGCCGCTGGAGACAAGCCGGAAGTTGTCGAGCAGCGCGCCGAAACTGTCGCCGCCCTGGCTTGCGACCTCGCGGATGGCGAGACGATCCTGGCCGCCGGTTCCGGTCAGGGCGACGTTGAACACCGCCCATGCTGCGCCGGGCGTCGTGGTCGCCACGACGACGTCGTTCCAGACGATCTCGACCCCTTGCGTCGTGGTCGAGACGCCCGGCCGGGAGCGCAGGTCGAAGCTCAGATTATAGGCCTGGCCGCCGACCGTCTGTACGCTCTGGCCGAAGCCGTCGCGCAGCCAGTTGTAGTCGAGCTCGGCGAAGGTCGTACCATCAGTGGCGACGACCCCGTTATGGGCGTTCCAAAGCTCGATCGAGCCTCCACCCGCGATTGCGGTCCAGCCCGGAATCGACTGGAACGCACCGTAATTGTTGGCCCCGACACTCGCCATCTCCAGCGAGCCGTTGACGAGGAGATTCGTTCCTGTCGGAAGGCTGTCATTGTCGAGAATCGCCACCGTCGCAGGCCCGCCGACGGTGATTGGAGCGCCGTTCAGCGTAGCGCTTGCGAGCGCTACCGTGAAGCTCTCGCTCGCTTCGAAGCTTGTGTCGTTGAGGATGGCGAGGGCGGTCGAGACGCTGGTCTGTCCTGCGGGGATGGTGATCGTGGCACTGGTGGCGCCGGTAAAGTCGGATCCGGCAATGGCCGTGCCGTTGACGGTCGAGTAGGTCACGATCACATCGTTGGCCTGAGCGGTGTTCAGACTGAAGGTGATGGTCGCACTTGGGCTCGTTCCCTCGGTGACCGTGGCCGGCGCGGCCGCGACCGAGACCTGCGGCACGACCGGAGCGGGATCGTTGTCGAGGATCGTCACCGTCGCCGGGCCGCCCGTGGCGATGGCCGCGCCGTTCAGCGTGGCGCCACCGAGCGCGACGGAGAAGCTTTCGCTCGGCTCAAAGGTGGTGTCGTTCAGGATCGCGATCGTCGTCGAGACGCTGGTCTGCCCGGCCGGGATCGTGATCGTGGCGCTGGTGGCGCCAGCGAAATCCGATCCGGCGATCGCGGTCCCGTTCACCGTCGAGTAGGTCACAACCACATCGCTGGCCTGGGCCGAATTCAGGCTGAAGGTCAGGGTGGTGTTCGGACTGGTGCCTTCTGTCACCGAAGCCGGCACGGCCGCGACCGAGACCTGCGGAGCGGGCGGAACCGGGGGGCCACCGCTGGTCACAAGCTTGAAGTTGTCGAGCAGCGCGCCGAAACCGTCGCCGCCCTGGCTTGCGACCTCGCGGATGGCGAGACGATCCTGGCCGCCGGTTCCGGTCAGGGCGACGTTGAACACCGCCCATGCTGCGCCGGGCGTCGTGGTCGCCACGACGACGTCGTTCCAGACGATCTCGACCCCTTGCGTCGTGGTCGAGACGCCCGGCCGGCTCCGCAGGTCGAAGCTCAGATTGTAGGCCTGGCCCGCGACGGTCTGCACGCTCTGTCCGAAGCCGTCGCGCAGCCAGTTGTAGTCGAGCTCTGCGAAGGTGGTGCCGTCTGTGGCGACGACGCCGTTATGGGCGTTCCAGAGCTCGATCGAACCCCCGCCCGCGATGGCCGTCCAGCCCGGGATCGCCTGGAACGCGCCGTAATTGTTGGCCCCGACGCTGGCCATCTCCAGCGAGCCGTTGACGAGCAGGTTGGTCCCGGTCGGAAGGCTGTCATTGTCGAGAATCGTCACCGGCGCAGGCCCGCCGATGGTGATTGGAGCGCCGTTCAGCGTAGCGCTTGCGAGCGCTACCGTGAAGCTCTCACTCGCTTCGAAGCTTGTGTCGTTGAGGATGGCAAGCGTGGTCGAGACGCTGGTCTGTCCTGCGGGGATCGTGATCGTGGCGCTGGTGGCAGCGGTGAAATCGGAGCCCGCGACTGCGGTTCCGTTCACCGTCGAATAAGTCACGATCACATCGTTGGCCTGGGCAGTGTTCAGACTGAATGTGACGGTGGTGCTAGCGCTCGTGCCTTCGGTAACCGTGGCCGGTACCGCCGCAACCGAGACCTGCGGCACGACCGGAGCGGGATCGTTGTCGAGGATCGTCACCGTCGCCGGACCGCCCGTGGCGATGGCCGCGCCGTTCAGGGTGGCGCCGCCTAGTGCGACCGTAAAGCTCTCGCTCGGCTCGAAGATGGTGTCGTTCAGGATCGCGAGGGTGGTCGAGATGCTGGTTTGGCCGGCCGGGATGGTGATCGTGGCGTTGGTGGCAGCGGTGAAGTCGGAGCCCGCGACGGCCGTGCCGTTCACCGTCGAGTAGGTCACGATCACGTCTCTGGCCTGGGCGGTATTCAGGCTGAAGGTCAGGGTCGCGCTCGGATTGGTGCCCTCTGTAACGGAAGCCGGCACGGCCGCGACCGAGACCTGCGGAACGACGGGAACCGGAGGGCCGCCGCTGGAGACAAGCCGGAAGTTGTCGAGCAACGCACCAAAGCCGTCGGTTCCCTCACTGGCGACCTCGCGAATGGTGAGGCGGTCCTGGCCGGTGCCGGTCAGGGCCACGGTGAAGGGGGCCCAGGCAGTGCCGGGCGTGGTGGTCGCCACGACCACGTCGTTCCAGACGATCTCGACGCCTTGCGTCGTGGAGGCAACGTTCGGCCGGGCTCGAAGATCGAAGGTCAGCGCGTAAGCTTGACCCGCGACGGTCTGCACGCTCTGCGTAAAGCCATCGTAACCATAGTCGAAGTCGAGTTCGGCGAAGTTGGTGCCGCTGCTTGCGACCACGCCGTTATGGGCGTTCCACAACTCGATCGTGCCGCCGGTCAGCGCAGTCCAGCCCGGAATGGTCTGGAACGCGCCATAGCCGTTGACCCCGACGCTCGACGCCTCGAGCGATCCATTGACGAGAAGATTGGTCCCGGTCGGGATCGGTTCGTTGTCGAGGATGGAGACTGTCGCAGGTGCCCCGACAGCGATGGCAGCGCCGTTGAGCCTCGCACTGGCGAGTGCCACGGAAAACGTCTCGAGGGACTCAAAGGCGGTGTCGTTGAGGATGGCGATCGTGGTCGAAACGCTGGTCTGGCCGGCCGGGATGATGATCGTGGCGTCGCTCACGCCGGTGAAGTCGGAGCCGGCAACCGCGCTGCCATTGAGGGTCGAGTAGGTAACGAGCACATCGCTCGCCTGGATCTCGTTCAGGCTGAAGGTGATGGTTGCGCTGGGACTGGTGCCTTCGGTGACCGAGGCCGGTGTCCCGGCGACACTGACTCTTGGCCCATCTGCGGAAAAGATCTGAAGCCGCCCGATCCCGCCGGTCGTTGCCCCCGCTTCCTCGCGCTCGCCCAGATCTGCATAATAGACGTATCCATCCGGCCCCTGGACAAAATGCACGGGCGCGAATGCCGAACTCGAAGTATAGAGATACTTGACATCTTGGCGATTGTTTGAATCGATCGTAAAGACATGGCCGAAGGGAAAGTTCGTGAAAAAATAGTCGCCCTGAAATTCGGTCGGATAACGGTTGCCCGAATAGACGAGCGAACCTCCGGTGATGGCCTGATTCTGGAAGCCTGGGACGGCTCCCGCATGCCCGAAGCTCGCATAGGGCGGAACCACAAGGATCGAGCCGTTGTTCACGCCTGCATAGAACGCCGCTGCATTCGGCAATGCATTATAGCCACTGGTCTGACTCAGCACCCCGCCTTCGCGGCCCTCGAACCAGGGCCATCCGAAATTGGCGCCGGGGCCGGCGGAGTTGATCTCCTCATAGGCGTTCCAGCCGGTATCCGTGATGAAAAGCCGCCCGACGGGGTCGAACGCGATCGAGAACGGGTTTCGCAATCCGTATTGAAAAACCTTCGAAATGTTGGAGTCGAGGTTCTGGCCCGGTTGGTAGAACGGGTTGTCGGTCAATCCGTCGCCGGTCAGCGGATCGACCCGCAGGATCTTGCCGGACAGGCTGTTGAGGTTCTGGACGTCCGGTGCGCGCGGGTCGGCGTAGTTGGGCGAGGCGCCGTCTCCGATCGAGATATAGAGTTTCCCGTCGGGCCCGAAAGCGAGCGACCCGCCGGCATGGGTCATCGAATCGACCTTGATGTAGTCCTGCTTGATGCCGCCGACGACCAGCGGGGGTTGGGACGCGTTCGGGTTGAGGTACCTTTCCGATGAGGGCAGCGAAGCGAAGGCCGGATCCGAGAAATCCTGGTTGCCGCTGCCGTTGATGTCGGCGCGCGTCTGCCCCGTCGCACCGGCAATGACGACGCCGCTGCCGGGAACGACCCGCAGGTAACCCTCATCGGCATCGGCCGTGAAGCGGACCACATGGGCAAAGCGGTTTCCGGGGTAGTCCGCGCCGACGCCGGGCGGATCCACCACGTAGAACGCATAGAGGTAAGGGTTGTTCGCGAAATCAGGGTGGAGCGCGATGTCCAGCAGCCCACGGTCGTTGAATTCGTTGACCTGACCTCGGAGGTCGATGAACGCGCCCAGATCCGCCCCGGTCTGCGTATTGAAGGTGCGGATAAGCCCACCCTTCTCGGCCACGTAGACGATGTTTGGGTTTATCGGCGAGAATTCGAAGTTGAGCGGCTGGTCCAGATTCCGGATGACGGGCTCGACGACGACCTGGTAGTCCGAGATGAGCGGCGGATTGACCGGCGGCAGAACCGGGTTCTCGTCGTCCAGGATATTGATCCGCAACGTCCGGGGCACGCCGAGCGTCCCGCTGTCCAGACTGACCAAAGAGACGATGAACGTCTCGGTCGCTTCGTTGAGTGCGTCATTGACGAGATCGAAGGGGACGGTGACGCGATCCTGCCCCGCCTCGAACCTGACGACGCCCGATGAGCCGATGAAGTCGGCTCCTTGCGCCGCGGATTCCGAAGTCACATCGTAGGTGACGTTGACGGGCGAACTGAGATCGCCGGTTCGCAGGAACGTGGCCGTGATACGTCCGTCCCGCTCGCCGAAGTTAACCTCCGTCGCGGCCTGGAAGATCGTGCCACTCATAACCTACCTCACCGATCGAAGGATGGTCGTCGCCATGAGCGCGAGACAATCGCAGACCACACATTTCGGCGTCACCAGCGTCGCCGCAGGCCGCGTCTTGAATAGAATCGAAACGAATGTGGAAGTCGGCAACCGTCAGACGGGCATCTTACAGAACCAGCGAAGCGTAGGCGCACACATTATGAATGCGCCCGATTCAAATCGGCTGAATGCCCTAACTGCACAGGCTAAAGAGACCCAGTCCCTCAAAGTAAAAGCTACCGCAAGGAAAAGCTATCTTCCCAGTTTGACGAACGCAATAGCGATTTTTAGCAAACGATTAACCGCGACGCAGCCGCATCGGGTTTAACGGCACTGTTGCCCTCGCCGAAGACGGTAAGACGGGGCCTGATCGCTGGGCTTGCGCTCATTTATGTGACCGTTAGCTCAAAGCGGGGCCGTCTCGTGCCGCTCTATGGCGGCTATGTCGGCAATCGAAAGGCGGCTGGAAGCGGACGGGAAAGGCAATGCGCCCTTCGGTGGCGACAATTTGGGACCCACCTACGTTCCGTGATGCGAAAGCTTGCCGGCCGACAACTCTGCTTAAGACTGACGGCCGCGACTGACCGCCGCATGGTGGTTTCCATGAACGCTCGTGTCCTGGACATGCCGAAGACACGCGCCGCATTCTCGACATCGATGTTGACGTGCTGAAGCGACCCGACGAAGGCTCTATACATCAACGGAAATGCCACCGAGAGATAGGCGACGAAGAGAATGGTGAGCGATCCCAGCAGGTAGCCTCGAAGCTGCTGATCTGCGATTTCCATGGCAATGTCATTGCCGGCGAAGGCCAGCCCGAGGCGACAGCCTTCTACATCCACGCCCGTATCCACAAGGCCATCCCGCGCGCCAGGGTCGCCTTCCATACGCATATGCCTTACGCGACCGCGCTTTCGATGACCGAGGGCGCCCCGCTGATCTTTGCCGGCCAGACGGCGCTCAACTGCAGTATCCCTTGCCGGATGGTTCGCTTCGGTCGTCGCGCGCGGCGCCATGCAGGACCCGCCAACGCAGCCCGCCGTTTCGGCGCCGGCGGCGCTGCGTGCGCCGCAAGGAGGTTTACGGCTTCCGAGAAGCCTGAGGACGTTGCGGCACGATAAAGCCGCCGGACTGATGCGCCCAAAGGTCGGCATAGAGCCCGCCGGCGGCGAGCAGGTCCGCATGTGTCCCCTGTTCGACGATCCGACCAGCGTCCATAACCACCAGGCGGTCCATGAGCTGAAGCGTGGAAAGCCGATGGGCGATGGCGATGACCGTTCTGCCACGCATCAACGCCGCCAGCGCTTCCTGGATCGCGGCCTCGACCTGCGAGTCGAGGGACGACGTTGCCTCGTCGAGCAGGAGGATGGGCGCGTCCTTCAGGATCACCCGGGCGATGGCGATGCGCTGGCGCTGCCCGCCGGAGAGCTTGACGCCGCGCTCGCCGACAAAGGCTTCGAAACCGTGGCGTCCCTTGCCGTCCACCAGCTTGTCAATGAAGGCATCTGCCTGCGCCTTTCGGGCAGCATCGCGCATCATACCTTCATCGGCGTCCTGGCGGGCATAGAGGATGTTCTCGCCGATGGAGCGATGCAAAAGCGAAGAGTCCTGAGCCACCACCGCGATACGGGCGCGCAGAGATTCTTCGGTGACATGGGCAATATCCTGCCCGTCGATCAGGATACGGCCCGATTGTGGCTCATAGAAGCGCAGCAGCAGATTGATGAGCGTCGACTTGCCCGCGCCCGAGCGCCCGACGAGACCGATTTTTTCACCGGCGCCGATGGTTAGAGTCAGCCCGTCGACCACGCGATGGGGCTGGCTGTAGTGAAAATGCACGGTCTCGAACCGGATCTCGCCATGCCCGGCCTCGAGCGGATGCGCATCGGGCTTGTCGAGCTGGCTGAGTGGCTGGGCAATGGTTTTCATGCCCTCCTGCACGATGCCGATGTTCTCGAATATCCCTGCGATTTCGAACGCCACCCAGCCTGACATGGCGATGATCTGGGTGGTGAGGAGAACAGCAGTCGTCAGCGTCCCCGCATCGACGCGCCCCTCGGAAAAAAGCCAGACGCCGATACCGCCGGTCGTGACCAGAAGGACCGCGTTGAGGCTGATCAAGCAGAACACGTAGAGGGTGTTGAGCTGCTGCTGGTGCGCGAAAGCAGCTTGGAAGCGAAGGAATCCGTCGCGAATATACGCGTCGTCCTCGGCTCGGCGCCCGAACAGCTTGACCGTCATCATGTTGGTGAACGTGTCGACGACCTTTCCGGAGATCGCCGAGCGCGTCTCCGAGGTCTCGCGGGATCGGACCTGCACCTTCGGCAGCGTGTAGGCTAGGATCCCGCCGTAGAACAGGAACCAGACCATCATCGGCGCCGCCAGGCGAAGGTCCTGCGTGCCGAGAAGACCAATCGCGGTCGCGCCAAAGACGACAATCTGCCAGACCGCTCGAACGAAGGCGACGATGCTTTCCCGCAGCGGCCGAGCTGTCTGCATCACCCGGTTGGCCAGTCGTCCGGCGAAATCGTCCTGGAAGAAGGCGAGTGGCTGGCGAACGACATGCCAGTAGTTCTGCCAGTGGATCAGCGTCGTGAAGGAGACCGCAATCGAGTGGTTCACAAGCAGGCGGAACAGGATGGTGCCTAGCGGCCGGACGACGAGTACGATCGCCGCCATGATCAGAAGCAGATGGCCGGCCGTTTCGAAAACCTGCTCGCGCGCGACCGAGGACAACACGGAGACGAGGCGGCCGATCAGATAGGGCACCACCGCTTCGATGATGGCGAGCGTGAAGCCGATCAGGAACAGCGCGGCGAACAGGCCCTTAGCCTGCCGAACAAAATGCCAATAAAACGATAGGAGTCCGCTGGGAGGCTGGCCCGGGGGTAATGCTGTCGAATTAACAAGTGAATCGAAAAACCTGAACATCGTTCCTCATGATTGCAGCGGCGCCGCCGTGGCAACCTCGAATGGTCGCCATAAGGCGCGAGTTCTCTGACAGGCGCGAGTTCTCTGATCCAGTCGGGTCAAGGCCGCGCGCGCCTCCTGAAGAGCGCCTTGCTCTGACGCCATGTGAGAGCGGCTCGCCGCCGATCTGTCGGCGAGCATGCAACATACCTCGTCTCGATGACCATCGCATCATGGTCCCTGCATCTGCTGCTTGGGCTCGCCGCCGATCTGCGCGCCATTTCGGCACTTAGCGGCGGTGGCGCATTTCATGCTTGCGAGCGCCAATGATCGAAGACCCACTTGGCGCAATCGATTACGACGAAGCGGGCGAAGGGCCGACGCTCGTTCTGGTGCCGGGATCCTGCAGCACCGGCGCCGCATGGCGACCGGTCGTAAGGGCGTTGGGCGGGCATTTCCGCACCGTCACAACGAGCCTGCCAGGCTACGGGGGCAGCGCTGAACGGCGCACTGCGGACGACACAAGCATCGGGCACGTTGCCGGAGCCGTCGAACGCGTTATCGAGCGAGCGGGCCAACAGATCCATCTCGTGGGCCACTCGTTCGGCGGTCTGACAGGGCTGGCCGTCGCCCTTCGGCGAAGGGTGACGCTCGCCAGTCTGACGATCCTGGAAGCACCGGCGCCAAGCATTCTTCCCGCGTGCGGAGAAGACGAGTTTTATCGCATGTTCCGGACGATGACCGATGCGTACCGCGCATCATTCATGGACGGTGACGAGTGTGCCATTGCCGCGATGATCGATTTCTATGGTGGTCGTGGTACCTGGGTCTCCTGGCCGGAGCGCGTACGTGCTTACGCAGTCGCGACGACCCCTGTGAACCTGCGCGATTGGGAGAGCGCCTACGCTCTCGCGTTGAACCGCGCATTCCTGGCCGAGCTGAAGCTTCCCGTCCTCGTTTGCTACGGTACTCTAAGTCATCCGTCGGTGCGTCGTGCCAATGCGTTGATCGGCGAGAGCGTCGGATGGGGCAGGACGCGCGCGATTGAGGGGGCCTCCCACTTCATGATCTCGACGCATCCGGGCGAGATCGCGGCAGTCATCGCGGCCCATGTTTCAGGCGCATGAGGCAACCTGAAATCGGTGACGGCGTGTCCGCTTCTACGCGTCGGGCCAACGTCAGCTCTTGGCGCGTTTGGTCCGGGCGGGGACGGCATTTCCGGCTCGCAGCTGAGCGCTGTGGCGACAGAACGGAGAGAATTCTTAGCTTGCCGGGCTTGTGTAATGCGAGCACCTGGCCGGTTATGCATCTGAATAAGCGACAGACATCTGTGCCCTCAGCCGACATGTAGAACGTCTGGTTTCGGGCAATCAATTGAATCTGCGGGCCGAGCTCATGACGATTTCACCGCAGGATGAAATCCGGCTCTGTAAACGTTTTGCCATTCAAATCGGCATAGAATTCGACATGGGATAATGTTTATATGCCACGTCACCTAATATCGGATTATCACCTATTTTTTTCATTACCGGAAACGTAGTCATAATCATATTGGGCCTGCATCCAATATGACATCGGTATATTGAATGCATTCTGAAGTTTTTCTGCGACGATCATATCGACCGGTCGATCGCCTTCAATGATTTCATAGAGAACATACGGATTGATCTCCCAGATCGTGGCGAATTCGAAGACGCTCAGGCCTAGCGGCTTCAGCCACTCGGACTGAATAATGGCGCCCGGATGCCGAACGGGCTGCAATCGCTTCCGTCGCAACGAAAATGTTTGAACGGAATCCATGAGATTTCTGATGACGTTCTTTGATTCCTGCATGTCATTCTCCAATGCTAATCTGTCCAGAATTCACCGTCGCGGATAGTAATCTTACCAAATTTTACTGTATTGATTTTAGTAATACATTAACTATAATATAAACCGCATAGAAAACCATGCCGACCGCAAGTGCTGTGCGAATATATGGATAAAGAAATAAGCCTGTTTTCCGTCTGGAAAAGTAGTTGCAGAATATCCCAATGAACGAGAACCATGAGACAGCCATGACGAAGACGATGGCGCACGCCGTCTCACCCGAAGAACCGATTTTCGGATTGGCAATAAAAAAACTGAAAAAGAAGGGTATCGTGATCGGATTCGACAGAGACGCGACCATGCCGAGAGCAAACGCCTGAGATATCCGCTTGACAGAATTGCGTTGAAGCTCGACGTCGCTTTTCTGTGCTTGCTGCAGCAGTCGTATCGCGGAGCGGACAAGCATCGCGGCAAATATCAGGCTGAAAAGGATTTCGAGCTGGTCGGTTCGGTCGATAAGGGCCGAGCCCTGGACTGCGATCGCCGCTGCGATGGTCGCGCCGCACGCGATTCCGAGTGCGGCCGCAAGAGGACGCGCGACCGACGATGCAAGGCCCACCCGCAAAACAACCAGAAGATTTGGCCCCGGAGATACAAGCATAAACGCATATGGAATCGCCAGAGACGAGATCTGCATTATGATGATCTTTATATCTGAGTTAAACATTCGATTCTTCTCTATCTGTAGAGAGCAGAATTCAGGAAGTATTGCTGCGGATATCGGTCGATACCTTGTTTCACGCGTAAAAACAGACGCCTCACTCGATACGTTTCACGCCGTTTATTGAGTAAGCTGATGCCGCTTGTCTTGAAGACATGAGCCGAAGCGAACAACATTCAGAGGCAGAAGAATGCAGTGGAGCGCCAGGACAGGCATGAGCCCAAGCAGCGCGCCGTAGGTGATGAACAGCAGATTGGCCGCGATGGCTGCGGCGCGCAGCGAAAGCATTTGTTTGCAACAGAACGCTGCGACCGTTGCGCCGGCAGCCAAAAAGCCGATGACCTCCGTGAACGCGAGGGAAGCGTTCATGGCAGGTGCCTCGGATCGATCGGGGGCTTGCTCATGATGTCACGGGACAAAGGTAGTGATGACAGAAAATGCGCCGATGCACGCCCAGCTCAAAACAAGAAGAAAGTAGAATTCTGATTGGCTTGGGGGCTTCGCATCGGCTTTTTCTTCATCAAAAAATGGACGTGAGATCGCTTTATCGTTCGCCCGCATGTTGGCTTCGACGAAACGAACGTCGAATGGATCTGGATCGATTTTGAAGCGCCGCTGATCAGGGGCGCCTTCAGTGCCGGAGATGAAATCCCCGTTCGGGTGAAGGCGGGCCGCCGTCGAGGAATTCCGAGGGAAGGTTTGGGACGCCATGACCTGTCTCCTGCTGCTGATCGACAGGATCATCTAAGGCCAGTTCCGACGGGGATGCGCGTGAGGAAACTGTGAGTATTGCGGGAAGGTGGAAGGCTATCGCCGGGTGCTGCCGCGGCGTTTCAGATCAGAATATGCCGGTGAGCCGACACCGGACATCGACCGCATTTGCCTGCGTTGCTTCAACTATGCATGTGCAGCGCGTCTGTACCGTCCACGAACTCCGCAGGGCGGGATCGAACCTGCCTAGCCAAGCCGGATCGGCCGTTCAGCAAGCTCGATCGGTTCGATCGGATACGTGACGGGAATGCTCTGCATCGGCGCAGGCGACGAGGAGATGCTCTGCACGGCAAGCGCCCTCGCCACCTGCGGCGCCGCCATGCTCGTGCCGGACAGCCGCGCCGCACTGCCGCTGCGGGTGCCGGCAGCGAGCACGCCGCGCAGGGCGGTCGATGCGTCGGATATCGCCGACAGGCGCACGTCGCCGGCGCCCGGTGGGCTACCTGGCGGGCGGCGGCGACCTGCGGCCGCGTACTCGGTGGCTCTGCCCGTATCGCCATAATAGCCGCTGACGACGGTCACGTGCCCATGGGTGGCGATGCCGTTCAGCGTGCCGAACCGCCGCACGAGGGCCTCCGGTGGATTCTCGACCCGCGATGGCGCCCCGTCCTGCCCGAAGCGCTGATCCAACGGATCGTCGAAATAGCTCTGGCGCCCACCCCGGCTGTAGCCGAAGGGATCGTTGTCGCGCTGGATGCGGCAAAAAACCGGGCTCGCTAACGGACCGCCGCCCGTCAAGGTCAGGCTGATCGTCCAGCATCCCGACGGTGCGGCCGGCAGGCTCGGATCATCGGGTTCGGTCGGGGCGAGCGCGATCAGAACCCGCGACCAGCGGTCGTTGTAGCGGCCGGTCAGGCACTGCCCGACAATCACCCCATGGTGACGCAGGTCTTGCGGCGCGGGCGGCGTGTCGCCGGCCACAGGTGCCAGCGCGACCGTCAGCGGAATGGCGGTCTCGCATGGGATGCCATCGGGACCGGCGACGGCAAGCGCGAAGGTGGGCGCCGATGCGGCGTCGCCGGCAGCCGGCAGCCAGATCTCAAGATAGCTGGAGGTGTGGTCGTTGGGCTGAAGCCGCCAGGGCACCGGACAGGCAATCCCCGTGTTCAGTGCGCTCGCCGTGATCTCGCCGTTCATCCCCTCGCCGAAGCTGTTGCCTGATGGCATGACGAGCGTGGTCGGCTTGCCTTGCGCCTCCCGGGCGGCGACCAACTGCGCCACAGCCAGTTCGAGCGGATCCGAGCCGTCATGGGGCCCGCCGGTGAAGCCGTAGCTGAAGTTGACGACCAGCGGCAGCGGCGCGGTGTCCGTGCCGAAACAGGCCGCGGCAACGGCGTCAGCCCGGTCGAAAATATAATGCAGAGCGCTGATGACGAAGGCGTCCTTGCGAAACCCGGTCGTATCGGCGGTGATCGCCGCGGGCAGTTGCACGGCGATGATGCGCAGCAGATCGAGATCGACATCCTCGCTCTCGCCTCGGCGCCCGGCCGCCGCATCGAGAACATGCGCACCATGCGAGGCGAAGTGGTTGATCGAGGCGGTCCGTAGCCACGAGTTCTCCGCGGCTCCGGCCCTGGCATAGACGGCGTCTTCGTCCGGCCCGTGATCCCCCACCAGGGTATCGATATCATCGCGCGTGTACTCGCGGCCGAACAGAACCCGGCCATCGGCCGACGCATCCGCCGATTGCAGCCAGCAGAATTCGACACGCGTGCTGGTACCGGCAGCATCGCGGAAATTGCTGTGCGCAAACGGAATGCCGTCATCGATTACAGCAACGATGGCGGCTTTCCCGCCGCTGCCGAGCTTTGCCAGCAGCGCCGGATCTGCGGTGTAGGGCGGCCTGGTCTGCGTATCGGCAAGGGTCGTGACGCTTGCCTCGGGCAACGGCGCGTTCAGGTTGAAAACCGGCCCGTCGCCGAAGCCCTTTGCCGCCTGGCCACTCCGGATTGGCTTCGTCAGGCCCTCGAGACTGCGGTTGATGCAGCAGATATCGAGCGTACGGCGCTCGCCGCGATCCTCGAAGTCCAGAACGACGGGCCAATACGTCATCCCGGTGGTCTGCGTCGGCAGGCCGGCCCAGATCATCGGGAGCAGGATCCGCACGGAGCGGGCCCCGCCATCCTTGTCGTGAAGGTGCGCCTCGCCCGCGAGGTCGATGAGCGCCTTGCCGGGCGGCAGTGCGATCATGGCGGGGACAAATCGTGCGTCCGAGAGAGGGACGTCCAGATTGGCATAAGCCGCGCCCCGGCCGAAGGTCCAGTCTTCGTAGGCGCCTGTAAACCGCAATGGAACTTCTGATTCGGGGCCGTCAGGGGTCATCGTCTAGCGCTCCGGCGGCCGGATTTCAGAGCTTGAACTCGTTGAGAGCCTTGGCCCATAGCCATGCGAATAACGGGCTGCTCTGAACGGGCCCGGGGGCAGCCGCGCGGACAAGACCCTTCGTCGCAGGATCCCCACTGCCGCCGGTGATCCCGGGCAGAAAATCCGCGAGGAGGAAATCGCTGTCCCGGGCCTCGTAGATCCGGGGCGTGGCATGGCCGCCCTGGCACTTGGCCAGAATGATCTGCCCGACCGCCTCGCCAAGCGCGGCTCCGGCCCACGTGTCGATCGGGTAATGCACGCCGGCCACGGTCCGGTTGACCGCGATCCGCTCCGCCTGCTTGTAGAGCAGCCTGATCAGTCTCCCGCTCTGCGGGTAGTGCCGCTCGGCGGGCGGTCTGGCGTCGAGCTTCTTCAGCAATCCTTCCAGGACCGTTGCTGCCGCGAAGGCTTCGGCGGCATGGGCGCTTGGGAAGGTGCCATGCGCCGGCGTCGGGATCATCGGCATGACCGTGGCTCCGAGACGGTCCGGCCGGCGGCAGGCAAGATGGTGCTTGGCCACCATGGCAACGTGCGAGGTGACGACCTGGGTGATGCCGATCAACTCGAAGGTCGAGCGATTGGCGTCGGCATTCAATCCGAGGATGCTGGCGAAATAGTCGATCGGATATCCGACCTGGGTCAGGATCTCGGCCGCCCTGTCTGAGCGCTGGTCGGCATAGCTGCGGATGTATTTGAGTTGCCGCCGGAAGAGATCGGCGGGTGGCCGGTGCAGCGCGATCAAAGGCTTTCGGCCATAGCTCAGTTCGATGCCGTTGAACGGTTCGAGGCCGGCCGCCGTGCGGCGCTTCCCCGGCGTCCAGTCGAGGCGCTTCAGGACGTCGGTGAGATATAGCGAGGCGCGCACCCAGGCGGCCCAGCTTTCCATGTTCGCCGCCGGACCGATCGGAAGCGCGGCATAGACACCCGCTGCGGCCGAGCCGATATCATCGGACCCGGCGATGTGGCTGATCGCCTGGGCGTTGACCGTCAAACCCTGGGCGAGCAGGGGACTGACGACCGTGCCTGAGATGAAACTGCCGATGCCGGTCAAGCCCGTCCCCGCCGTACCGGCCGTCCCCGCCGTCCCCGCCGTCCCTGCAGTTCCGGCCGTACCCGCAGTTCCTGCAGCACTCGACATGGCATTGCATCCCGTTACGACAAGCCAGCCGCCCGAAGGGCAGCAGCAGCTTTGCGACCAAATCTGGAATCCGCCGCCGGATGGCTTCGGAGATAAGCGTCGATCGTGAAATCGGGCGTCTGCTTCAGAAGCATCCGACCGGCCTCGCGCAGGTCTTCGGTGCGATCCAGATTATGGAGTGCGACGATCTTGGTTCGCAGCGTAGACGAGTGTCGATCATTCAAAAGAAGCGAGCTTTCGGCGAGTTCGAGCGCCGTCTGGTATTGTCCAGCCGACAGATAAGCAGTCGCGCTCAACGATTCGTAGAAGTAGCGGAGCGGATCGAGAGGCGAGAGGCGCCGTGCCTTGTCGACGGCCTGGACTGCGGGTCCGCCCTCGTCGCGAAAAGCATGCAGCGTTCCGCGCAGCAACAATGAGAGCGCTTCGCTGGGGTTGTTCGCCAGAGCCGCCTTGTAGCGCTGTTCTGCAACGTCCAACCGCTTCAGCAGGTTGTTTTGTGCGAGACCGCTGATCGTCAGGCAGAACGCGTTGTCGGGCGATAGATCGAGAGCCCGGGCCGTGCAGTCGATTCCACGCTGCTTATCTGCCTCGATGTCCGTACTCCAGCCATTGAAGACGCTGAGGATGTACCATTTGCCGAGCCAGGCATGGGTTTCGGCGGCGTAAGGCGCACGTCGCAGCGCTTCCTCCAGAAGCTCGCGCGCCCGCGCCAGATCGTGAAGCGTCGAGCGGTTCATCAGCCTGACCCCGGCGATGACCAGGCGGTGATCCTCGACATCGGCGAGACGCTGGCTCGCGATATGGCTCAGCGCCTCGTCGGCGATGGCGGCACCGATCGAGCCGACGATGGCGGCGATGCCGTCGTCGGCGGACTGGAAGAAGGTATCGATCGAACTGGTGATCTGCCGCGTCCAGAGAATCCGGCCTGAGCGCACATCGATGAAGTCGGCATCCAGAACCAGCATTCCCGCGGATCGCCTGAGGCTGCCGGTGACGCAGAAATCCGCATGAAGACGCGAGCGCACCAGCGCGATATCGATGCCGCCGCGCGCGAACTCGCGACAGGAGAGGTGGGAGATCACAGCGAGCAGCCGCGAGCGACTGAGCGACCGGCACATTTCCTCGGCGAGCCAGTCGCTGATGGTCACATCCGCGGCATCGTTGGACACGGCACGGAAAGGCAGCACGGCGATCGCTGGAAGAACCGAAATGCCACCACCGCTCAGGGCGAGGCTGAACAGTCCGTGGAGTTGGGTCGGGTTCTGGCGTATGCCGCCCAGCCATTGGCTGAAGCCCGCCTCGCGGATGTCGAGCCCTTCCAGGAATTGCCCCTGTGCGGGATGGCCGACGAAGGTGACGCGCGACAGGTCGAGCGTCACCTCGGAATTGGTGCTTGTCAGCAACTCGGCGAAGCCCGAGCCCATCAGGGCCTTGATGTCGGCAAGCGCCCGGCGCAGGCTCTGGCGACCGGTATCGTAGCAGGCAACGCCCCACAGCGCTTCCTGCAGGAACGAACGCGTTCGACGTCCGAACGGCGCGGTGGCCAGCAGCGCAAACAGCGCCTTGTGCTTGGCGCCTGTTATCTCGAATCCATCCGCCACGCTCGACTTAACCGAGCAGGCTCCGAACAGATTGATCTCCAGAAGCTTGCCGTCCATGACGCTCGAGCCCGCCCCCGCAAGTCCGCCACCCGCAGATCCAAGACCTGCAGACTAGCAATGCAAGGCGAGAGACCACAACGCGGTTCACGCTTTTTTCACGCGCCAGCACTGAGGCCGGCTGAATATGCTGCGACTTATGGCAGTTGAAGAAAACGCAATGGATAAGAAAACCGTCGGAGTTGAACCTATGCCTATTCGGGACCTGGCGGATTTCCATTTGAGATGGTCTGAATTTCGAGAAGCTGCGCTCAAGGCATCGAATTCATCGGCTCTCGCCACGCAGGAACGCGAGACGATTCTATGGCTGATCCGCATGGCCGACAGGATCGGCAGGCGGGATCTGGTACGGGACTAGACTAGGGACCGGCACGACCGTTGCGGATAGGCTTCTCTCCCAATCTCCAATCGTGCAGACGGTCGGTTGCAAAATCGAACACATGGCGCATCGCAAGATGGGAGCACGGCGCGATTTCGAACTGTAGGGCAGCGTCTCGATGTCAACGGCGGTCGGATTCCAGGCCATCGGGGCGGAGTCAAAGCAGGCCAGTGGCGGCGCGGGCGGACGATATGCAAAGGGCCCCGATCGGGGCCCTTTGCATATCGTCGTGCTCGTTTCTGATTAGCCTGTGGTGATCTCTCCGGTTTCGGGATCGACGTGCTCAGCAGTGGCCTGGTTTTGCTCCGCCACGGCGAGGCTGCGCCGTCGGCCGGCAGATTGCTTCAGCCGATAGCTGTCGCCGTTCATTGCCAGGATGCTGACGTGGTGGGTGAGCCGGTCGAGCAGCGCGCCTGTGAGACGCTCCGATCCCAGGATCGAGGTCCAGTCCTCGAATGGTAGGTTCGAGGTCACGATGGTCGAGCCGCGCTCATAGCGCTGCGAGAACGTCTCGAACAGGAGTTCGGCCCCGGTCGGCGACAACGGTACATAGCCGAGCTCGTCGACGATCAGCAGCTTGACCGCCTGCAGATCGCGCTGAAGCTTGAGCAGGCGTCTCTCGTCGCGGGCCTCCAGCAACTGGTTGACCAGCGAGGCCGCCGTCGTGAACGTGACGGAGAAGCCCTTCTGGCAAGCCGCCAGCCCAAGCGCCAGCGCGACATGGGTTTTGCCGGTACCGCTGTTGCCGAGCGCGATGATGTTCTCACGGCGCAGGAGATAACCGCAGCGCGCCAGCTCCAGCACGAGCATCTTGTTGAGGCCAGGGATGGCGGCGAAGTCGAAGGTGTCGAAGCTCTTCACCGCCGGGAACCGCGCTGCCCGGATGCGCCGCTCGACCGTGCGGCGCTCGCGATCAAGGAGTTCGAGCTCGATCAGGCGCAGCAGATAGCGGGGATGATCGACACCATCACGCGCGCATTCGCGGGCAACCTTGTCATACTCGCGCAGCACCGTCGGCAGTTTGAGCTGCTTGAGATGGTGGGCCAGGAGGACCTGGGGCGTGCTGCTGGTCGTTCCCGTTGGCATCGCGTCGCTGGTGGTGCCGGTCATGCCGCTTCCTCCGGCAGGAGCACGGCATAGTCGGCAGCCGAGGTCGTCCTCACCGTCGTCCTGGGCAGATGAGGATAGGCCGACAGGTCGAGACGAGCTGGCCTGCGCTCGATCCGCGCCAGCGCGATCAGCTTGACCGCGTCGAAGCCGATGGCGCCGAGCGTGATCGCCTCGGTCACGGCGAACGTCACGACCTCAAGCGGCAACGCCTCCAGCAGCCGCAGCACCTGGATGAACTCGCGCTTGCCGCGATTGCCCATACGCGCCTCCAGCAGATGGCGCAGATGCTGGAAGACCTCGGGCAGAGCCCAGTCTTGCAGCGCCGCCGCCTGGTCGAGTGCATTGGGCTTGGTCTCGATCAGAGCGAGATAATGCAGCGGGTTGGAGACGAACACGCCTTCGCCGTAGCAGCGCGGGTGACGGGCAATCTCGGCCCCGCGGCACAGGATCACGACCGCGTCGACGAAGCCCTTCACCATGACGTCCTGGAAGCCATAAGCGGTCGGCACCGAGTAATCGTTGGAGCGGTAGCGGACCAATGCGGTCGATGAGACCCGGCCGCTGCGCTTCTCGCACGGTTCCAGCGGCACGGCCGGCAGGTCGCGCAACCCCGCCAGATCGGCGACAAGCCGTTCCCCGATCGTCCCGGCATGCCGTCCGGCGCGTTCGCCCTGCCGGAGGCGGCATTGCTCGGCCAGTCTGGCGTTCAGCGCCTCGAAGCTCGCCACCACCGGGATCGGCGTCATGAAGTTCGAGCGGGCGTACTTCACCAGCCCCTCGACCTTGCCCTTGTCGTTGCCCTTGCCGGGACGGCCGAAGCGGTCCCGGAACAGGTAATGGCTGACCAGTTCGGTGAAGGCGCGAGTTCGCTCGCGCTTGCCGTCGCCGCAGATCTTCGCCACCGCGATGCGCGTGTTGTCGTACAGGATCGACAGCGGCACCCCATCGAAGAAGCAAAACGCCGAGACGTGCCCGTCCAGGAACGCTTCCGTTGTCTCGCGGGGATAGGCCTTCACGAAGCAGGCATCCGACTGCGGAAGGTCCATGCAAAAGAAATGGATCTTCTGCCGGACCCCGCCGATCACGGCGATCGCCTCGCCGAAATCGACCTGAGCGTGCCCGGGCGGATGCGCCAGCGGCACGAAGGTCTCGCGCCCTCGCGCCCGGCCGACCCGCACATAATCCTTCACCACGGTGTAGCCGCCAGCAAAGCCATGATCGTCGCGCAAGCGCTCGAAGATCCGCTTCGCCGTGTGGCGCTGCTTCACCGGCGCGCCCCGGTCAGCCTCCAGGATCGCGTCGATCACCGGCAGTAGCGGGCCGAGCTTCGGCTTCTCGGCAGGCTTCGTTCGCGTGTACCCCGGCGGCAGCGAAAACCGGCACATCTTTGCGATCGTCTCGCGGCTCAGACCAAAAACACGCGCCGCCTCGCGACGGCTCTTCCCCTGAATGAAAACAAAATCACGAACCGCCGCGTAGACCTCCACAGCGAACATCCCCGCCAACCCCAAAAGGGATCAGCCTATCCAGTGGCCGACTTTTACGCCGCCCGCGCGACCACAAACGGCGGCGCTCCAATGGATGGTTTTGTCACCGCCCTGCACACTATGAAGTCATCGCCGCGATCCGGTCGCTCTCGGAGTGATCCAGACATCAATTTACGCGTAGGTCGTCAGTAGCCAGCGCGGGCACGCCCCATAATGGCGGTTATCCGTCTTGGCCCATGATGCGGGGCGACTGGTCGGTTGACCGACGACACCGAACCAAGAGGTCTCGAGCTTTGCCGTCATGGCGCTTGAGGCCGAAAGCGGCTGATATCGAATAACACGCTCTCGGTCCGGGAGCGTGTAGCAGCCGCCGGCGTAGCTACCGCAATCGCCTCCGCCGGCGGCGACTCTACGTGGTCTTCCGCTTCCGCTTCGCGGCGCGGATCGCCATGCGCAATCTGGCGACGGCCAGTCTCGCGCGTGAATCAGACAGGATGGCAACGCTCGGGGCGCCCGGCTTCGGCTTCCTCACGTGATTGCAATTGGCGGCGACGCCGCCAGCTTCCAACACTTGTTGTTCTCTCATAGCCATCTCCCGCGGCCGCGCGGCATAAGCGGTCATCGCGGCGTGAGAGTCGAGTCGCTACCCCTTCGGCTTCCGCGGATCACCCGCCGCGTTTTGGTGCACCAGAATCTGCGCCGCCCACTCATCGCTTAAAAACCGCGCGATATGCACGGCCAGGGCCTCAGCCTCTGCAGGGGTGAAAAGCTTGGCAACCTCGCGCCTCAGAGGCGCCTCCTCGCATGGGATGTTGATCGACCGGCCACGGGCGTCGGTGATTAATAGGGCGTCGATAGAGCCAGGTGTGCCGCCGAAGCGCCGGACTCGAAGGGGGAACACAAGCGGCATGAGAACAGAATGTGAACATGCGCTGAGGGAGTCAAGGGCGGCGCTCGCGGAGAACCGACCCCGTTGTGCAGCGTTTCCACCAAAGCTGTAGGAGGCTTGCTTGCTACCCAGGCCGGTACGCAGCGCCCGGTGCTCCTTCGGGGGTGTCGGGCTTTCCATGAATGGAGCGTTCTGGCCAATTAAGCCAAGCTGAGCCAGCCCGGACGCGCACGCCAACGCCGCCACCGTTCTCCGGGATTAGATCTACTCCGAATTTGTCGAGCGCGTCCGCAATAGCCTTCCTGACGACAACACCGAACCAAGAGGTCGGTGCGATCCATCCCAAGGCTATGCCGGTAATCCTGTCGCCGCCTGACGAGATCGAGACGTGGATGACGGCATCATGGTCCGAGGCCGCAGCCTTGCAGCGACCCCTGCCTGATGGTGCGATGCAGGTCGTGGCGCGAGGGGTGAAAAGGACGGTGAGCCGGCTATCGCATGATGTGCTTTGGCGTGCTCAGATAAGGAGCCACCAGATAAGCCACCCAAGCAGCCCAAGCCACACGACCGAGGCGATGCCGGCTGAGCCGAGCAGTGCCTTTTCGATGTAGCGGGGATCGGAATGCGATACGTCCGGCGATGCGGCTGCAATTTCAGAAACTGGAACGACCTCGGGGACTTGGATCAGCTCAGTCACAAAGGCGCTCCACTGCGGGCTTCATAGTTTAGATCGCGCACCCGACGATCCGGTGACGGTGCTGTTGGTGATTTGGTTGAGGCCGACTGCACGCTCGAAGCCATCTGTGCCCCGCACGCGGTATTGCGGCTCTCCGTCCATGCCCTCGGGGAGAACACGGAGCACCTCGTAGTTGCCGCTACCCGAGTGGTCGACGAAGCCGAACGAATGCGTAACGCGGTCACCTATCTTGAGGTCGGGGGGTGGCTCGTCACCCGTTTAACGCGCCAGCCGACCGCGCCACGGCATCAGGCCCGCTTTTCCCGGTGGCATTCTCTCGCGTACTGGCGACGCCTGTCTCTAACTTTCTGCTGAGATAGCCTCGATCGATCGCCGCTCCTGCTCCGGGGGGGCGCACTGTTCGCTGCTGCTGCGATTGCGCGCTAGGGGCAATTCCAAACACCAGCGGAGCTATCAAGACGGGGTAGAAATCCGCATCATCCAGACTAAACCAGGAACTAGCGTGAAGCTCTGATGCCAACCAAATGGCGCGCGCCGAGCAGGAAGCCAATCGACCAGCCCATTTCCCAAACCCAGCGGTCTTTGGCATCTCGTTTGAGCATTGCTGCAGGCCCCTTCACGGCTGAGCGCAAGACGCGCTTCACGCCGGATCCAACGTAGCGAAACACCCAATATGCGCTCAATGGCGCTGCATATTTCCGAACCAAGCAGCCCTGTGTTCCGCCCCAGTTCAACGCCTGACGAAACTGTGCCGAAAGATGCTCGCGCAGGCGGTAATGAACGACGGCATTAGGAACAAAATGCAGGGCAAAGCCTGCTTTTTGTGCCTTCCATGAATAATCGATGTCCCAGGATGCCCCGCACTCTGGCTCGGGGCCTCCGATTCGCTCGTAGACCACCCTTTGAAGCCCGATCGCGCAGCCGATGCTCGACGGGATGAATAGTGGAAAGGCGCTTGTCAAAAGGCCGGACTCTCGGGATTGCGTTTCTGCGCCGATCTGCTCGGGTCGATTGAGATGCCGGTAATCAAGCGCTGCAGCAACAAAGAGGTGCTTGGTTAGCGCCTCGGCCATGGCCGCAAGCCAGTTGTCGCCGACAATGTCGTCCGCCTCACATAAAATAAATGCGGCGCCTTTCGCGGCTGCAAAGCCAGTGCGATAGGAATGGTCGACGGGAAGACGAGCACCAACACCGTCGTGAGCGTCGACAATGCGCAGTGGTAGCCGGCTTCGGTAGCCATCGACGATGGCCATCGATCTGTCGGTGGAGCCGTTATTGACGACGACGAGTTCCCATGGCTCGTCAAATGCCTGCCTGCAAAGGGCGTCCAGCTGTTCGCTGATCGTAGCCTCGCCGTTATAACAGGGCAAAATAACGCTTACGCTTAGCTCGGACATTTCAGCGCCCTCAAGCCACGTGGTAGAGATCAAATTGTAGTTAACACGAACCCCTAACGCAATTTTACCTACTAGCGTTCCATATATAATTTTTGTGCATCTACGTCAGTCTGAGGCGAGACATGCGTCGAATGTGCTGGCGCCCTGCTGGACCAACCTGTCACCAGTCGTGATGCGGCCGATATTCTGACAGGTGAGACGCAAGCGCTATCGCATTAGTTTGGCATAGATTCCGATTTTCATCATCGTTTTCAACAAAGCATAATTCAACGTTATTTGAATACCATAATCCAATCATCGGATACGCACCGAAACTACGTGCCTGATCCGATCTCATTCCGATCACAGCGATATTGCGATGGCGTCGATCTCGCCGGAGACGTTGAAAAGCATTTTCAATAGCCGCACTATCCCCCTCTAGCATCTGGACGAAAAAGCGGCCGTCGAAGATCAAGCATCCGGAGATTTCGTTCGCGTCGTTAGAGGTCTGAGCGGCTCGGATAATGTCTTGGAAGGCAGAGCGCGCGCTGGTGATTCGCCCCGGAACGAATGTCGAGGCGTAAACGAACTGAGAAACTGGCATTGTCATGTGTCGATCCTTTCTCCCAGTCGCGGAAGGCCAACGTGACAAGATTCCCGATGTTCAATTGAATCCAACGGAAAGCACCATACGTGCTGAGATATAGCGAGGGTGTTGCAAGATAGACTCAGTCCAAAGCCTGCAGGCAAGCCGCGACTTCGATCGATCTTAAGGGATTTCAAGCAAGCCACTGTTGGGTTGGCGTCGCGCTGAGCCGGCTCGGAGGCCAGGCTCAACCGTCTTCCGCCACAGCCTCTGCCAACTCGATGATGCGACGGCGAGCGCTCGCGCTTTTGACGCGGACGAAGGCTTTGGTGAGTTGCACGCCTTCGGAAGTCGCCAGGAAATCGGTCAGCGGGTCAGTTGAGGCCGCATCCGAGAGCGCAGGTGGTTGGTTTTGCCCTGTAGAAGCATCTTCGAAGAAGAAGGACACCGGAACGCCCACCATGTTGGCGATCTGCTGCAACCGGCTCGCGCTGATCCGGTTGGAGCCCTTCTCGTATTTCTTGATCTGCTGGAACGTGATGCCAAGCGCATCGGCGAGCTTTACCTGGCTGAAGCCGGCCAACATCCGGTGCATCCGCACCCGCCCCCCTACATGGCGGTCGATCGGGTCCGGACCCGGCTTCATCACGATTGGCGTTCAGCTGATGCACCGGCAGCAACAAGATGCTCGGCCGTGGCGATTGCGCGCTTGCGGCCTTCCGGAGATTGCATGGCCGCCAGTAGCGCTGGCACCCATGGCGGGATGGGCAGTTCGTCGTCTAGCCATTCATGGACGCGCTTCGTGCGGCGGTTGCAGAACAGTTCTGCAAACCGGTCGGGGCTTAGCTTCACCTCATCGAGGCCGAACTGGAATTGTGCACCGTTGATCGATTGAGCCCGAGCTTTGGCATTGGGAATCTGAAGGCCGCGCGCCATCGTCAGTGCTCCCCGCTCGTCCCATCCGCGCGCTTCGCCAGCCGGACGCCCGCGCCACCGCCGTTCTCGGGGATGAATTCGACGCCCGCCGAAATTATGGATTCGACGAGCGCCTTATTGTTCATCGTTGCCATTTTAGCCGTCTCGTCCTTTGCCTCAAACGCGCCAATCGTTGATTTCGAAACGCCCGACGCTTCAGCAACGTGATCTTGCTGCCATCCGAGGAGTGCGCGGGCAGCCTTGAGCAAGCGCGGTGTCAGTCGGATCATGATTGATTCCCCAAAGCTGTATTAGAATTGCAGCCCTGTTGACAGGATACCGCAATGCTGTATCTTAGATACAGGTCCGCAATCTGGATACAGCAAATGGCTCTCGTTTCCAACAACGGCCGCATCGCCTTCGACTTCGCCGCCATCATGCGCCGCGCCCACCACGAGGCCCGCTTCGCGCTGCAACTGAGCAGCGCTCGTCGCGAGCCTTCCAGCGCCCGCCACGCCATCATGTCCCGCTTCCTCAAGAAGGCATGGGCCGCAGCCAAGGCCGAAGCTTTCTACCTGCGCAAAGCCGCCGAGGAAGAAATCGCCGTCCGCGCTCGCCTCGCCGCTCGCGCCGCCGAGGCCGTCTCGATCGCCGCGACCTTCGGGAACGACCCCGACGCCATCCGCTGGGAGATCGAGCGCGAGAACTACCGGCAGCACTTCAACCCCGCGCGCGCCGATGCCCTGCGCGCCGCCCTGTCCAGCATGGGAGCCTGACCGATGGATCTTCGCCTGCTCACCTTCAACTACTGGATCGAGGCAGCGCGCGACCAGCTCGCCCGCGCGGCCCTCTACAGCGCACCCGTCGTCCGGGCCGATTTCCTCAGGATGACGCAGTCCTTCGTTCGGCTCGCGCTTCGTGCCGCCAACGCCATGGGCTGCGCGGACCGCAAGGCGCTTTGCCTGCGCATCCTGAACTGGCTTCGCGCCGATCTGATCCGATGCCACCCCATCGCCCTCGCAGCCTGACAGGAGCCCGCCATGGAACACTCTTCGCCTGCAGAGACATACCCGCTCGCGCCGGAGGACGGGCAGGAAGCCGAGCCCCCAATGAAGCTGTCGCAGGCGATCAGCCTGGCCGAAGCGCTGGACACGATCCTGTCGGTCGTGAACGCCAACCTGTTCAACGCGAGATTTCACGCGTCGCCAGATGGCGGTCTCAATGCCGCCGGCCGAAAGATCAATGCGCTGTCCGAGATGGTGTGCGGGCTCTATCTCGACGCGCTCGACGATGTCCGCGCCGGCAAGCCCACGGACGAACTGATCAATCGGAATCGCAAGCGCATTCTGGCCTGCCACGACCTTGATAACGACGACGACGCGCTCGACCTCGTGTCGAAGTTCACCGAGCGCAACTGACGAAGACTGCCGGCGTCGGCGATAGCTCGCGTCAACCTCAAACATCATCGGGAGAAGACCAATGCTCAACGCACACGTTGGGGCAGCCGCCGAAGGCATGCCCGCTCTCAACCGCCGCAGAATGCTGCTCGGCCTTGCCGCCGCATCTACGACCGCTGCAACCGCCACTGTAGCCGCCTGCCCCACTGTCGCCGAAAACCCGGATCTGATCACGCTGACCAAGGAACTGCCCGCCCTCGCGGACAAGTACCATGCGGCGCGCAAGCATCAGGACGCGACCGAGGCCAAATGGGCGACGCTGTGGCCGCTTGCGCCCGATGACATTACCGAGCCGGGCACTGGTAGCTTGTACGGGAATCCCTGGGAGAAGCACTTTCACGGCGGCTCCTTGACGCGGCCCGGAGAGGCCCACCCACGTCGGGTCATCCCCGCGTTCCACTTCCGCTGCAATGCGGACCGTGCCCGCCGTGTCCTGAAAAGCAAGAAGCTTGCGGCAGGGCCGGTCGATGGACTGACGCGTGCCGAATGGGAGGCAGATTTCGCCGAGAGCGAAAACTGCCTGGCGCTCGCCAAAGCCTACGAAGCGGAGACGACGCGCATCAGGGACGCGTCTCATTACGACGATGCCTGGAAGGCGCATTCCGCCGCAGCGAAAGCTTTGGAGGCGCATCTCTGCCTCATCATGGCCGAGCCCGACCGCACCATGGAGGGCCTGATCATGAAGGCCGAGGCGCTGCACATCTGGGATGGCGTGGGCCACCCTTACCGGTTGTCGATTCCGGGCAGGGACTGGCACGGCCAGATCGCCGCATCGATCCTGCGGCACGCCAGCGCCGCCGCCTGACCCTCCGACCCATCCCTTCATAGAGGAGTGCTCTACGATGCCCAGAGCTTCGACCCGCCGCGCTTCCATTGCCGGCACCGCTACCGCCGCCTCTGTGCTGGCCGCACGGTGCAGCCCGCCGGCTTTTGCCGCAACCTCGCCCGATGCCGAGCTGCTTAGCCTCGGCGCCGAGTTCGATCGCATCATCAGCGAAGCGGATTCGCTATGGTCGCGCTTCCAAGCGACGGGCGACGGATCGGACGAAGCCCGCGCCCTCGGCGAGCAATGCGAAGCGTTTTGGCCCCGAACCGAAGTGGCGGCCAGCCGCATCATGGCCGTCGCGCCCGTCACCCTGGCCGGGCTCGCTTTGTGGGCGCGCGTCATGCTCTGGCGGTTTGATCCGACCCTTCGCGGCATTGCCGCAAAGCCCTCGCCAGAGCTGGATGAGTACGGCGTCAACGAGGCCTTTGCCCTCGCGGCGGCGATCGAGCGCATGGCAGCGCTGGCGGTGCAATCATGAGCCCCATCCGCATCTCCGCCCGTCAGGGCAAGCGCAAGCCTGCTCGATCGTCATTCGCGGTCAAGCCGGTCACACTCCCGACCTTCGGCTGCTACGGCCATCTGCCCGTCGTTTACATCGATGGCGAATTGGTCATCGGCCGGCGCGTCATTCCGCTGGGGCGCCGGTCATGAGCCTCGCATTCGATCCCGTCATTGTCCGTCCCGATCCGGCCTTGCTTGCTGCCGTTGGTGAACGGCTCGCCGAGGTGCTCGCCAGCAATCGCCGGCTGGCGCATTCCCCTGCCAACAACTTCCAGGCCCGCCGTCGCATCGAGGCCATCATCGCAGGTTTGATCGACGCGCTGGATCAGCTAGACGGCGAACGCGACCGCTTGCAGACGGCCATCAATACGCAAGGCGCCGGCTTCCTGTTCGATGAGCCCAATGGGCTTGAGCCGATCTTGACCGAGGCGGAATGGGTCGAGGGCTTCTGCTCGTGACAATCGCCATCGGGTCAAACCGGGTTACGCCGCTTGCCCAAGATGGCGACGTGGCACATCTTGATATGCGTTCTTCCCTATTTGGAGCAATGTCATGGAGAACCAGGGAGAGCAGCCAGTTTCGCTTAAGATGAAGCTCGCCCGTTTCCTTCAAAACTTGGCATTGTCAATCGGCCTGAGCGCATTGGCAGGCTTGGTAGGCCTAGCGGTTTGGCTCTTGCTCCAATGAGCAGCTGGCTGGCAGGCCAATCCCAGCCGCTAACGAACCTGCACTTTCACATGGTTAACGAATCGCCAATAAACTGCCATAATGCGTCAAACTTACGCAGTCCTTGCAGGGCGCGACCGGCTCAGCGCGATATAACTAATTTTCAGATCCCGGCGGCTGACGGTGAAGGAGACCGGATCGCATGTTGAGGTACATCGCTCGTTTCAATCTGGCGCTTTCGCGGCTTGGCATACCGCCGGCCACAGTAGACAGCAGTCAGCGCGTCGAATTCCAAAGCGCGGGTGTCAAGTCCGGCAGAACGCCTCATGAGGCTGCCCTGGTCATGCTGGCTGGCTTGTCTGAAACAATGCGCGCGGCAGCCAAGCCAGATCCAATTCCAAGATGGGCAAAGCGTGGAACGGTTGACCTGTCAGACGCGACGGTCCAGACCGCGATCAGCGACATAGGGTGGGACCCGGATGCCCTTCGAACCTTTGTAGCGGCCGTCAACGCCAAAAAAACCAAGTCGGCGCTATAAGCCAAAGCAGACGTTTTGGAGCGGGCGTAAGGGATCGAACCTTCGTCTTCAGCTTGGAAGCTGCTGCTCTGCCATTGAGCTACACCCGCGTCGTCAACCAGATGCGACGATGGCAAGAGTGGCGTCAATCCGACTATAGAATCGTCCCTAATTGCAGAATTTCCCTTAGCCGCAAGCGCCCCAGCGCCAACAGTAGAGTTCCTTAGCCGATCTCGAAAACCGGGTCAGATGGCGCAAGCGGCTCCTTGGGAATTGGGTGCGCCGTCCGCCAGTGCGTCGGCCGCCACATCAGGGCCTCCTTGCCGTCCTCGTGTACCCAAGCATCGGTTTCCCAGATTTGCCCGGCTGGGCGATAGCGCGCGCGGGCGAGGATAGCGCCGTCTGTAACCTCGACTACGTCGCTGATGTCCTTGCGGACCGGCGGCACGCCCAAGCTCCACATCGCCGTCATGGCCGCTCTCCAATGAACCTGACCCTGGGTTATGCCATGCCTTGGAATGCGTCCATCTTTCTTGTGCGGTGCGAGGCAGGGGTCGGGTAGGCGCTTCACCAGCAGTTAACCTACCGGCCGCAACATGATCGGACTTCTGGTGAGACCAACTACCCCCGTCGTGCTGCCCCTCGGCGCGGCGCGCGGTGCCCACAGTTAAGAGTCCGGCGAGGTCGAGTTAACGTTCCGATTTTGCCAGCGAAACGGGCGGGGCACTAAGGCCTATCGATGATTGGTTTCGGGGCTGGGAGGCCAATGGAGCAAAAGCGGCCGTAGCTCGGTCTTGGGACTGCCCATCACCTCGAATTGGTCTCGCGCCCATGTGAATTTGGCGATCAAGCGCCTCTTTTGCTCGACAAGGGGGGCCTTATCCAAATCAGGGAACAGGCGGCAGCATTGATCTCGGCGCCTCGCCACTGCGCTTGCCGGCGGCTTGCGGGCAAACGCCCATACTTGGAAAACTTGCGCCTCGACAGGCATCTTCCCCACCGCCGTCCCGTAATCGGTCCAGCCCATCATGAGGGATTCGATGTTACGTTCCTCGCCGAACTCGGCAAGCGTGCTCTCGTCGTCGCGTTCAGTCAGCGCATTTTTCTCGTAGCGCGTGGGATGCTTAAATGCGTTCCAATAGAGCCGTTGCGACCTGTGGGCGAGCTTCTCATCGAAGTCGGGGTTTGCTTCGAGAATGGCGCTCATGAAGCTCTGGCCGCCCGCCTTTGCGGCATAGAACTCCATCACCTCGCCTCCGCCCCCGGCAAGGCACTGGACCGACACCGGGTCCATATTCTCAATGAAGAGATGGAGCGCTGTTCCGAGTTGGCGCCGAGCGGCCTCAATTTTAAATCGCATCCCGGAATCCACCCCGGCAATCGGGCAATTAGAAGCCGCAGCGCTAGCGGCGAAATGCCACCGCCTGCTTACCTATTGCTTACCCGCGATTTTTCGAGAGGCAGTCGCGGGTAGCTAAGTATCTGAGGTTATTGGCGCGCCCGACACGATTCGAACGTGTGACCTTTGCCTTCGGAGGGCAACGCTCTATCCAGCTGAGCTACGGGCGCTTGCGCAGAAGGTGGGATAGCCGATTGCCGGGCGATCGGCAACGAGGGATTTTCGACGGAGCCATGCCCAATGCGGCACAGGTCGCACGTTCGAATCGTGTCGGGCGCGCCGCGGTTGTGGCTGCAGGAGTGTTCGTGCGAATGCGACGGGTTTGCTAGCGACAGGTTCCAGACGCAGTCTAAGAACAACCAGAAGCGGGCAGCCGCTAAGGCTACCGACTGCGCATCTGAGAGATCAATGTCAATCAAGCGGCTGATCCAGCGAGCCTGCAGCCGTCTAGCCTCGAAACGGTCAGTGCGTGTTCTGCTGATGCCAGTTTTCGATCTGGGCGAGAACCGTCTCCAGGTTGGAAACATCGGCATAGCGACGCCCGAGATCACGCAGATTGTCCTTGTGGGGTTGCTCCTCGATATCGCCCACGCAATCCTCGGGGATGATGGTCCGGTAGCGATAACTAAAGCTGTCGAGCGACGAGGCACGGATGCAGCCGCTTGTGTTGCAGCCGGTGACGATCACCGTATCGACGCGCTCTTTCGTGAAATAGTCCGCGACGCCCGTGTTGAAGAAGATCGATGGACCTTTTTTGACGACGGCGAGATCGTAAGCGGGATCGTAAACACGTGGATCGATTGGCGCGCTGGGATGATCGTGCCGAAAAGTGTCGCGAACGGCGGTAATCTTCCAGTATGGCATCTCGCGCTCGTTCATATAGGCGGTGTTGCACGTTGCGACCGGCACCCCGTAGCGGCGCGCCACCTCCAGCAGCTTGATCGTGTTTTCGAAAGCCCTCATCACCAGCGGAGCGCCGCCGAGGGGATATTGAGGATCGGTGAAGGCGAGCATGAAATCGACGACGACGATGCCCGGCTTCTTGCCGAATCCGACTTCGATCTCGCCATAGCTCCGGCGTGCATAGTCGTCCGTCATCACTCGTCCCTTAGTCGTCGTAGGCGTGATCGCTATGGGGGGAATGCTAGACGGACTAGAGATGCATGCAAGGTCGATTTAGCTCGATGCCGCGGCTCATGCTGAAGCCTCCGGCACCCCGTCTGCGCTGACGATCTCGTTCGCCCGCTCCGCCCGGTGAGACGACGTCTTCTCGGCCCCTTGGCCACAACCTCGCCCGCGTCCTCCGCTCTTTACTGCTGCTCCATCCCGGAATAACGCTCGGTTCCGATCTAAATCGGCCGCCCTCGCGGTATGCTGGCTTTGCGCTGGTCTGCGGCCCCACTCGGCCGACCCTAAGGCCCCGCCACCTCGAACAGCACCTCGTTGCGACGCAGCGGACCAGGCGTCCACGGGTCGTTGTAATACGCATAGGTCGCCGCGCCCTGGATCGCTATCGCGCGCTGCGTCAGCCAGGCCCGCAGCACCGCCTCGTTCTGCGCGATCAGCGCATCGGTTGCGACGCCGGAGAAGCGTATCGCTGCGCGCTGCGCCGTCGGCAGCTCCAGCAGGCGCACATCATCCCCCGCCGCCTTCGGCAGGGTTTCCAACGTGTATTTGGACGGCATCACGAAGCGGATCAGCCAGCTCTGATCGGCAGCGGCCGCCGGCGTCTGGATCACCGGAGCGGTCATGCTGACGGTCTCGCCTTCACGGCTCTTGGCGAAGATGTAGCCGGCGAGCGGCGAGAAACCGGCGCGCACCGTGGCCTGGCGGTCGCCGCGCCGCGTCACCTCCGCTACAACGAGCGCGGGATAGTCGCGGATCTCGATGGCGCCGTGTTGCGTAACCCGAGCGTAGGCCGGCTGCTCGATCGTGCTCATCACATAGATCCAGATTCCGACCGCGATCCCCGCGATCCCGGCGACGGCGCCGAGCCCCGTGAGCGCCAGCATCTTGAACGTCCACATGGCTCGGTCCGCATCGCTGTGATGGCGCTCCGTCGGTTGGGCGCGCTTCAATTTGAAGACGCTACCACAGGCGCGCCCCGATCGACGCCCGCCAGGACGTCGCGCCGGCCGGGCTTGCTTCGGAGCGGCGGCGCGGACATCTTGCCCAGCGATGCGGCGGGAGACGGGTGCGATGGCAACGAGCGATGCGGACAAGGCCAGGCTGGCGCTGGATGTCTTCGCCCATTTCGAAACCGAGCCAGGCGAGTTGCTGGCGGCCGGCAACCTGCTCTCGATTGCCGCAATGAATGGCTGGGAGACCACGGCGGTCGTGGCGAGCTACGAGCACGGCCAGGCACTTGGCTGGTTCGAGGACGGGCCCAACGGCACGGTCACCCTCACGCAAGCGGGCCGCGCGCAGATCTGAGCCGCGCCGAGCCCAGCGACGACACCAGAGGCCATGCCGAAACTGGAGGCCATTCCCCCCGCGATCCGGCGGGCCGCCTGCGCCTTTCACGAGGCCGGGCACATCGTCGTCGGCTGGCATCACCGCCGCGCCATCACCCATGCCTGGCTCAGGCCGCCGCAAGGCGTCTCCGGCGAAACCTGCTTCGAGCCTTATCGCCGCGGATTCCAGGCTCACCGCGCTGGCGATCTCCGCCGCGCCGAGATCGAGGTCACGATCCTCAGCGCCGGCCAGTGCGGCGAGATGATCTACTGGAACGGGGCCCAGGGGCGGAAATGGTATCCCGGCGAACTGCGATCGCACGGGGACGATCTCGACCAGATGCAGCCCTTCATCGCCCTGCTGCAGCCGCCCGATGCCGGCCTGCTGCGCGAACACTGCGCCCGCGCAGCCACCGCCATCCTTTACAGGCCGGCGATGCGCACAGCCCAAGAGACCATCGCTCGTCGACTCGACGCGGCCAGCCGGATCGGCGCCGACGAGGTAGAGGCCATGATGGAGGAGGCAGGCGCGCAGCGGGCTCCGCTGCCGGAGCTTTGATCGACGCCAGCTGCGCGCCCTCCCTTAGCGCGCCCTCAGGCTCAGCACATAGGCGATGACGTCGTCGGTCTCGGTAGCGGTGAGCTGGTAGCGCGGCATCGCGCCATGCGGCGTCTGCAGGAAGACCCTCAGCGACAGCGCCGTCCGCTACGGCATGTCGGCCACGGCGCCAAAATCGGGCGTGACACGGGCAGGGTCGCGGCTCGCCCCGTCGATCGCGTGGCAGGGCAGGCACAGCGGTGGCCACGGCCCGGCCGGCGCGCGCATCGCCGGTCTCCTGCGCCGAGGCGCCGCCCGCGCTCGCGATTGCGAAGGCGGGGCAAGCGCTGCGAGGCCGGCGCAAGCGAGGGAGGCGGCTTGG
The DNA here is from genome assembly GCF_001562255.1 of Bosea sp. PAMC 26642. Lineage (NCBI taxonomy): Bacteria > Pseudomonadati > Pseudomonadota > Alphaproteobacteria > Hyphomicrobiales > Alloboseaceae > Allobosea > Allobosea sp. PAMC 26642. The sequence goes on from NZ_CP014301.1 coordinate 4,405,407, forward strand.
GGTTCGGTCGGCTGGTCCTGGTCTCGCGCATCGTCCGCTGCTCCTCGTCTCGAGGCGGGCGCTCCTGTGTCAGGACGCCGGGCTTCCACCGGTGGGAAACGCGCCGGATATCGGCGCATGGCAAATTCTCGCGCCAAAGAAAGCTGACATTGCGCCTCCGCAGACTGTGCCCTGACGGCCAGGCCGGCAAAGGTCACACGTTCAAATCGTGTCGGGCGCGCCGCGGTTGGGGCTCTCAGTCAGTCGCGAGAACCCCCGATGCAGAGCGTCACAAGATTGTTCTCGCTGTCTGACAAGTGACGACTGACGCGCCGCGATACTTTCCAACGCCCGCGGGAACGCGGTCGCAGGCGGCATTGGGGTTTTTTTCTTGCAAGGCTTTGATGCAGTTCGAGATGATAAGCGACCGCACCCGGCCAGGGACATCATTGGTCAATGTCTCGTGCGCAGCTTCGCCGCATGCGAATTTGGCATCCCCCGACGTGATAGCTTCCGCACTCGAACGAGCGAGCGTGAAAACCAGAAGGCACAAGAGAAGCAAAAATCTGCTGCGCAGCACATGGTCCGTGCTGAACTGTTCAAAAGAGTATTGCTGCTTCAGCGCGACGGCAAGCGCTTGGCCTGATTGGTCACACGTTCGAATCGTGTCGGGCGCGCCGCGGATGTGGCTCTCGGTCAGGCTCGGCTGGGAATAGAGTGGCGGAGGGGTGCTCGAAAGTCTGCCGGCCGTTTTTGAAACCCATAATGGGCTCGGCGATCTCGGCAAGCGCGTCGCTTCCCGTCTGCGCATCTAGGACGATCAGATCGGCCGGGTTGCCGATAGCTATCCCATAATCGGTGAGGTTCATCAGCCGCGCGGGCAACGTCGTGATCAAATCAAGACAGCCTTGAAATCCGTCCGGCCCGACCTGGGCGACATTTGCAAAGAAATTGGCCATCCGTATCAGCGAGCCGTCACCGAACGGCGTGAAAGGGTTGAGGACATTGTTGGTGGCAACGGAACAGACAACGCCCTGCTCGACAAGGCGATGCGCAGGCGTCAGGCCACGCGGAGTTGCGTGCGAGGCCTCCCGCCCCATCAAATAAAGATCGGTTGCCGGCAAGACTGTTACAGCGACGCCCGCTGCAGCGAGCTGCTGCCCGATTCTGGCGAGGATTGTGGGTTCCACCATCGAAAGCTTCGTCACGTGGCCAATTGTGGTGCGGCCTTGATATTTGTGAAGCTCGACCTGGCGACAAACGTCATCGAGAAGCATCCAGCTCGGGTCGAGATCAAAATCGAGATGAATGTCGAGATCGACGTCGAACTGCTCGGCCAGCTCAAAAAGCCGGGCGATCTGCGACCGTGGGGCACTATCGGTATAAGGGCAGCCGCCAAGCAGGTCGGCGCCATCGCGCAGGGCTGCGACGAGCAGATCCTCGGTGCCCGGATCATTGGTCAGGCCTTCCTGGGGAAAGACGCATATTGAAAGCTCCAGGCCCCAGGCGTAGTCCGCTTTAAGCGCCTTGATTGCCTCAAAGCCGCGTAGCCCGGCGCGCGGATCGACCTCGACGTGGGTGCGCATCCGGGTGGTGCCCTTTGCGATCGCCTTCTCGATCACCCGCGTGCCGCGCTCGTAGACGTCTTCCACTGAAAAATCACGTTTCATCGCAGCAACCGCTGCTATCGCTTCGCCAAGCCCGCCATGGACATGGCCGCAACGGCCGAGCAGGCAGGCCTTATCGAGATGAACATGGCTGTCGACGAGACCTGGCAGCACGGCTCGCCCGCCTATGGCGATCTCCGGCGCATCGGCGACGATACGCGGTGCAATCGCCGCGATCCGCCCGGAGGCTACGCCGACATCCAGAGGCTTATGATGGCCGGGAAGGATGACCTGACGAAAGACAAGATCGAGGGCGTTGGACATAGGCTGCATGCAAACGACTGAGACCGTCCGAAATGCATGCACTTTCTATGCCGTTCGGGGGTCTTGAACGGCAACAGGATGTAGGACCGCGCCATCACCCATGCCTGGCTCAGGCCGCCGCACTCCGGCGAACCCGCTTCGAGCCTTATCGCCGCGGATTCCAGGCTAACCGCGCTGTGCGAAGGCAAACGCTGCGAGGCCGGCGCAGGGCGGCGGTTCGGGGTTTCGTCCGGCTGGCCCTGGTTTCGCGCATCGTCCGCTGCTCCTCGATTCGAGGCGGGTGCTCCTGTGTTAGGATGCCGGCTTCCACCGGTGTTAAACGCGCCGCTATCGGCGCATGGCGAAACCTCGCGCCGAAGAAAGCTGCCATTGCGCCTCCGCAGGCTGTGACCTGACGGCCAGGCCGGCAAAGGTCAAACGTTCGGATCCACTCGGGCGCGCCGCGGTTGTGGCGAGGTGAGCCAGTCGCCCGTCAGAGTGAAAGCTGGGCCCCTGCTTCTCCGCAAACTGATTTCAACGCTTTCAGGATCGCATTCTCGTCCGTGACAAAGCCATGCCGTTGCAACGACGGAACAAGAATAGCGGCTTCGGCGTGGCCGGCAGGGCCGATCACGGGGCAGGCGATGTCGGTCACCGCCATAATGTCGCGGCTTGGTGCGATGCGATGGCCGAGCGATCGGATCTCCGCAAAAACGTTGAGCAGAGGCGGCGTTTCAATTTGATCCTGCTCCTCAGATCTCGTTTCACGCATCAGAGCCCGTCGGCGAACCTCGGACTGAAATGCCAATATGAGCAGACCGGAATTGGCTTCCAGCGCAGGGCGACCATAGCCTAGCCGGACGATCACAGTCGCATCGAGGTGGCCCGATGTCGTAGCGAGAACCACGGTCTGTCCTCGGCTCAACACGACCAGATGCGCCGCCTGGCCGCTTTCCTCGCTGAAGCGCTCCATCAACGGTAGGACGATCGAGGTTAGCTGCCGCCCTCCCGGCGTCCTGATCCCGAGATCGAAGAGCCGCCTGGACAGTGCCAGTCGGTCCGTGCCCGCCTCGCGCACAAGATAGCCGCGCTGCTGCAGGACAAATACCATACGGAAGATTTCGCTTTTCGAGCGTTCAAGACGCTCGGCGATGGCGCGCGTCGATAGAGGTTCACCCACCTCCGCCAATAGCTCAAGGATATCGAGCCCTTTCTCTAGCGCCGGGGCTGCGTAAGCGATCTTGTCGCTATCGTCGGGTTCTGAGCGATCGGTCATGACGTGCAATTTCATATATGAAGCTTGACATCAAATAAGAAGCCAACCTAGCCTTCTCGTAAAGAGGGGACTGATGGCAACGCCTGCGACCTTCCGATCCTGCCGTTTGATGCAAGCCGCCGAATCGCTTCGGATGCCACGGGGGCGGGCGTCCCAATGAGATATGGGCTTCAGTTTCGCGATGTCTTTGCGGCCTGGGAGTCCATTCTTGATGGCGTCTGGGTCACGCTGCTGCTGTCTGCCTGCGCCATGCTCGGCGGCCTGGTTATTGGCGTCGCTTGTGCGGCGGCGCGGGTCTATGGCCCAGCCTGGCTAAAGCGCGCCGTAGCCACCTATGTCGAGGTCATCCGTAACACGCCGCTGCTGGTCCAGCTCTTCCTGATCTTTTTCGGCCTGCCGAGCTTCGGCATCCGGCTCGACGGGCTGACGGCGGCGATGATCGCACTGGTCATCAATCTCGGCGCCTATACCACCGAGATAGTCCGCGCGGGCTTCGAGGCCGTGCCCAAGGCACAGGTCGAAGCCGGCCATTCGCTCGGCCTTTCAGGATTTCAGGTCTTCCGCTACATCGTCGTATTCCCGGCGCTCAAGGCGATGTTCCCGGCGCTCGCCAGCCAGTTTGTGCTGCTGATGCTGGCGACCAGCGTCGCCTCGCAGATCTCGGTAGAGGACCTGTTCCACGCCGCCTCGATTGTGCAGTCGCGCACCTTCCGCGATTTCGAGGTCTACACCGTGATTGGCGTGCTTTATCTCGGACTCGCGTTCGCCTTCCGCGGCTTGTTCGCCGGGATCTATTACTGGGCGTTCGTCAGGCGATGATCCGGACCTTCTCCTATATCGATGTGATGTATCTGATCGCGGCAGCGCGCTGGACGCTAGCCCTGACTGTGACGGCTTTTGCAGGATCGGCAGTCCTTGGCCTGGTCCTCGCCATCGCCCGCATCTCCCCGATCGCGCCGCTTCGCTGGCTTGTCGCGACCTATATCCACATCGTCCAGGGCACCCCGCTGCTCGTCTGGCTTTTCCTGATCTTCTTTGGCCTCCCGCTGATCGGGATTTCAGTCAACCCGTGGCTGGCGGCGGCCGTCGCCTTCTCTGTGTATGGCTCCGCCTTCCTGGCAGAGATCTGGCGCGGCGCCCTCGTGTCGATCGCCAAGACGCAATGGGAGGCGGGCGCCTCGCTGGGTCTCTCGATGGCTCAGCAACTGCGTTACGTGATCGTGCCACAGTCGGTTCGGATCGCGATCCCGCCGACGGTCGGCTTCCTGGTCCAGCTCATCAAGAACACCTCGCTGGCGGCGACGATCGGGCTGGTTGAGCTCACGCGGGAGGGTCAGCTCACGGCGGCCGGCACCTACAAGCCGTTCGCGGTCTACATCACGGTCGCCTGCATCTATTTCGCCCTGTGCTTCCCTCTGACCCAATGGAGCCGCTCACTCGAGCGGAAGCTCGATGTCGCTCGTTGAAATCAAGGCGATCAATAAGAGCTACGGCACGGTGCCCGTGCTCAAGGATGTCTCGCTGGACATCGCCAAGGGCGAGGTCGTGGCTGTCATCGGGCGTTCGGGCTCGGGCAAAAGCACGCTGCTGCGCTGCATCAACGGCCTGGAGCCAATCCAGGCCGGTAGCATCAGCGTTGACAGCGTGCGGGTCAACGATCCTGCGACCAATCTGCGCAAGCTGCGGCAGGAAGTCGGCATCGTCTTCCAAAGTTTCAACCTGTTCCCGCATCTGTCCGTCAGCGAAAACATCACGCTAGCGCCGCGCGTCGTGAAGAAGCAGCGGCCCGAGGAAGCTCGCGAACTAGCACGCGAAGTGTTGCGGCGCGTCGGCCTTGAGGACAAGCTCGATGCCTTTCCCTCCCAGCTTTCAGGTGGTCAGCAGCAACGTGTCGCGATCGCGCGCTCACTCGCCATGCGGCCTAAGCTCATGCTGTTCGACGAGGTCACCTCCGCGCTCGACCCCGAGCTGACCGGGGAGGTGCTGAAAGTGCTCGAGTCCGTGGCGCAGGAGGGTATGACCATGATCCTCGTCACCCACGAGATGGGCTTCGCGCGTCATTTCGGCTCGCGCGTCGTCTTCATGCACGAAGGCCGAATTCACGAAGAGGGTCAGGCCGCTGCGGTCCTCGCCGCGCCCAAGACGCCCGAACTGCAGACCTTCCTCAGTGCGGTCCTGCACTGAGGAAGCCGATAGCGATCTGTTGCTCAACTAGGGGAGAGACATATGCGTTCATTCTTCACAGGCCTGGCCGCACTGGCCATCGCCGTCGTCGGCTCCGCGGAAGCCCGGGCCGACAAACTCCAAGACATTCTGTCCAAGGGTGTCGTCCGTATCGGTGTGCCGCTCGACGCGCCGCCCTTCGGCTCGCAGGATGCGAACCGAAAGGCGGTCGGCTTCGACATCGAGATGGCCGAGATGGTCGCCAAGGGTCTGGGCGTGAAGCTCGAGATGCAGCAGATCACGGGCGCCAACCGCATCCCGTTCCTGCTTACCGACAAGGTCGATATCGTGATCTCGGTGATGGGGTTGACGCCCGAACGGGCTAAGCAAATCCAGTTCACCGCGCCCTACGCCAACACCTTCCTCGCCGTCTACGGGGCGAAATCCTCGACCGTGAGCAGCCCTGAAACAATTGGCTCGGCTCGGATTGCTGCCGCCAAGGGCACGACCCAGGAGCTGGCGATCAGCGCTGCCGCACCAAAGGCGAGCCTGATGCGCACCGAGGACGACGCGACCGCCGCAGCCGCCTACATCACCGGCCAAGCTGATCTGCTTGCCACTAACAGCATCGTCGCGCAGGCGCTCGCCAAGCAGAATCCAGGCAAGGAATTCGAACGCAAATTTACCATTCGGCGCAGCCCGGCCCATATGGGCGTGCAGATGGATCAGCATAACCTCGTGCGCTGGCTCGACGGCTTCATTTTCTTCAACACGATGAACGGCGAGCTTGAACGGCTTCATCGGACGTATCTCGACATCCCGATGGACCCGCTACCCACGCTCTGAGTTTAGCGCCAAACCGGTCGGGCGCGAAAGCGCTCGGCCGCTTCTCCGACCCAACCCAAGCGACCGGAGCCAGTGCTCCGAACCCTTCGCCACGTCCGAGAGCCAGCCATGAGCAGCATACGCCAGAAGCCGACGCCACGTCCCTCCAGCGCCTTCCTTACGGTCGATCCAGAGCGCGATGGCAAGCAGACCGGCTTCCTGATGATTCCCCATTCGCCAGATGACGATGCCTGGGGCGCGACGCGTGTTCCGATCACGATTATCAAGAACGGCTCGGGTCCGACCGCGATCCTCGAAGGTGGCAACCATGGTGATGAATATGAGGGGCCGATAACGATCTGCGACATGATCCGTAATCTCGATCCCGGCCGGGTCCAGGGTCGGCTGATCCTGATGCCGGCCAACAATGTCCATGCGGTCATCGCCGGCAAGCGCACCTCACCCATCGACGGGCTAAATTTCAATCGCACTTTTCCTGGGGATCCGCGCGGCACCATCACGCAGCAGATCTCGGCCTTCGTCAGCGACCACATCCTGCCGCTCGGTGACGCTTTCCTCGATCTGCATTCCGGTGGCTCCTCCCTCGACATCATCCCGAGCGCGATCGTCGAGCCGACCGACGACCCGGAGCTGCACAAGCGCAACGTCGCGGCGGTGCGGGCGTTCGACGCGCCCATGACCGTAGTCATCAGTAACCTCGGAGAGCCCCGCACGGCGACGGCCGCCGCGTGCCGTGCGGGTTTGGTCACCGTCGGAACAGAGATGGCTGGCGGCGGCACCGTCTCGCTCGAAGCTTTGGGGGTTTGCCGGCGCGGAGTCGCCAATGTGCTTGATCATCTTGGAATTGTCTCGCGCGACGCGCCGGAGCAGCGTTGCGGTGACGGCGTCATTCTCGAACTGCCCGGCACAGCGGCCTATGTCTACGCATCCGCAGATGGCATCTTCGAACCCTTCCATGCCAATGGCGAACAGGTCAGCGCAGGCCAGCCGGCTGGCCGTATCCATTGCACCTGGGACCCCGCGCGCGCTCCCGAGACGCTGCACTACGCCGCCGACGGATTTCTCTATGGCCGACGTCAGCCGGGCAGGGTCAGGCCCGGCAATTGCTGCCTGATTGTCGCGTCGCCCTATCGAGGGACGCTGTCATGATCGACCTCGGCGCCATCGAGGAGGCACGCCGGCGCATCGCGCCCCATATCCGGAAGACGCCGACGCTTCGCTACACGCAGCAAAGCGCTGGCGATCGCCACGACATTGACGTCACACTTAAGCTCGAGCTGCTGCAGGCGGCGGGTCGTTCAAAGCGCGCGGCGCGATGAACCGGCTGCTGACGCTCAGCGAAAGCCAGCTCGGCCGCGGCATCGTCACAGCCTCGGGCGGCAATCACGGGCTCGCCATCGCGCGTTCGGCGCATGTGCTTGGCGCTCGGGCGCAGATATTCCTGCCGTCCAATGTCGTTCCCGACAAGGTGGCGAAGCTCAAGCAATGGGGTGCCTCGGTCGAGATTGTCGGCGATGTCTGGGACGACGCCAATGCCGCCGCGCTTGGCTACGCGGAACGGACCGGCGCGACCTATGCCCATCCCTTCAGCGATCCCATCGTGGTGGCGGGACAGGGCACGCTTGGTCTCGATATTCTCGACGATATGCCCGATGTCGACGTAATTCTCGTCGCCATCGGCGGCGGCGGCCTGATCAGCGGCCTCTCGACGGCGATCAAGGCGAGGCGTCCAACGACGCGCATCATCGGTATTGAGCCGGTCGGATCGCCGACACTGCATGCCTGCCTCAAAGCCGGTCAGCTTGTTGCACTTGACCGGCTCGATACACGCGTCGCGACAATGTCGTGCCGGAAAACCGATCAAGCGATCTTCGATGTCGTCCGAAGCAACGTGGATGAGATCGTTTTGGTCAGCGATGAAGAGATGGAAAGCGCGGCTCGCTCACTGTGGTTCGTGTGCAGGGCGGTGACAAAACCATCCATTGGAGCGCCGCCGTTTGTGGTCGCGCGGGCGGCGTAAAAGTCGGCCACTGGATAGGCTGATCCCTTTTGGGGTTGGCGGGGATGTTCGCTGTGGAGGTCTACGCGGCGGTTCGTGATTTTGTTTTCATTCAGGGGAAGAGCCGTCGCGAGGCGGCGCGTGTTTTTGGTCTGAGCCGCGAGACGATCGCAAAGATGTGCCGGTTTTCGCTGCCGCCGGGGTACACGCGAACGAAGCCTGCCGAGAAGCCGAAGCTCGGCCCGCTACTGCCGGTGATCGACGCGATCCTGGAGGCTGACCGGGGCGCGCCGGTGAAGCAGCGCCACACGGCGAAGCGGATCTTCGAGCGCTTGCGCGACGATCATGGCTTTGCTGGCGGCTACACCGTGGTGAAGGATTATGTGCGGGTCGGCCGGGCGCGAGGGCGCGAGACCTTCGTGCCGCTGGCGCATCCGCCCGGGCACGCTCAGGTCGATTTCGGCGAGGCGATCGCCGTGATCGGCGGGGTCCGGCAGAAGATCCATTTCTTTTGCATGGACCTTCCGCAGTCGGATGCCTGCTTCGTGAAGGCCTATCCCCGCGAGACAACGGAAGCGTTCCTGGACGGGCACGTCTCGGCGTTTTGCTTCTTCGATGGGGTGCCGCTGTCGATCCTGTACGACAACACGCGCATCGCGGTGGCGAAGATCTGCGGCGACGGCAAGCGCGAGCGAACTCGCGCCTTCACCGAACTGGTCAGCCATTACCTGTTCCGGGACCGCTTCGGCCGTCCCGGCAAGGGCAACGACAAGGGCAAGGTCGAGGGGCTGGTGAAGTACGCCCGCTCGAACTTCATGACGCCGATCCCGGTGGTGGCGAGCTTCGAGGCGCTGAACGCCAGACTGGCCGAGCAATGCCGCCTCCGGCAGGGCGAACGCGCCGGACGGCATGCCGGGACGATCGGGGAACGGCTTGTCGCCGATCTGGCGGGGTTGCGCGACCTGCCGGCCGTGCCGCTGGAACCGTGCGAGAAGCGCAGCGGCCGGGTCTCATCGACCGCATTGGTCCGCTACCGCTCCAACGATTACTCGGTGCCGACCGCTTATGGCTTCCAGGACGTCATGGTGAAGGGCTTCGTCGACGCGGTCGTGATCCTGTGCCGCGGGGCCGAGATTGCCCGTCACCCGCGCTGCTACGGCGAAGGCGTGTTCGTCTCCAACCCGCTGCATTATCTCGCTCTGATCGAGACCAAGCCCAATGCACTCGACCAGGCGGCGGCGCTGCAAGACTGGGCTCTGCCCGAGGTCTTCCAGCATCTGCGCCATCTGCTGGAGGCGCGTATGGGCAATCGCGGCAAGCGCGAGTTCATCCAGGTGCTGCGGCTGCTGGAGGCGTTGCCGCTTGAGGTCGTGACGTTCGCCGTGACCGAGGCGATCACGCTCGGCGCCATCGGCTTCGACGCGGTCAAGCTGATCGCGCTGGCGCGGATCGAGCGCAGGCCAGCTCGTCTCGACCTGTCGGCCTATCCTCATCTGCCCAGGACGACGGTGAGGACGACCTCGGCTGCCGACTATGCCGTGCTCCTGCCGGAGGAAGCGGCATGACCGGCACCACCAGCGACGCGATGCCAACGGGAACGACCAGCAGCACGCCCCAGGTCCTCCTGGCCCACCATCTCAAGCAGCTCAAACTGCCGACGGTGCTGCGCGAGTATGACAAGGTTGCCCGCGAATGCGCGCGTGATGGTGTCGATCATCCCCGCTATCTGCTGCGCCTGATCGAGCTCGAACTCCTTGATCGCGAGCGCCGCACGGTCGAGCGGCGCATCCGGGCAGCGCGGTTCCCGGCGGTGAAGAGCTTCGACACCTTCGACTTCGCCGCCATCCCTGGCCTCAACAAGATGCTCGTGCTGGAGCTGGCGCGCTGCGGTTATCTCCTGCGCCGTGAGAACATCATCGCGCTCGGCAACAGCGGTACCGGCAAAACCCATGTCGCGCTGGCGCTTGGGCTGGCGGCTTGCCAGAAGGGCTTCTCCGTCACGTTCACGACGGCGGCCTCGCTGGTCAACCAGTTGCTGGAGGCCCGCGACGAGAGACGCCTGCTCAAGCTTCAGCGCGATCTGCAGGCGGTCAAGCTGCTGATCGTCGACGAGCTCGGCTATGTACCGTTGTCGCCGACCGGGGCCGAACTCCTGTTCGAGACGTTCTCGCAGCGCTATGAGCGCGGCTCGACCATCGTGACCTCGAACCTACCATTCGAGGACTGGACCTCGATCCTGGGATCGGAGCGTCTCACAGGCGCGCTGCTCGACCGGCTCACCCACCACGTCAGCATCCTGGCAATGAACGGCGACAGCTATCGGCTGAAGCAATCTGCCGGCCGACGGCGCAGCCTCGCCGTGGCGGAGCAAAACCAGGCCACTGCTGAGCACGTCGATCCCGAAACCGGAGAGATCACCACAGGCTAATCAGAAACGAGCACGACGATATGCAAAGGGCCCCGATCGGGGCCCTTTGCATATCGTCCGCCCGCGCCGCCACTGGCCTGCTTTGACTCCGCCCCGATGGCCTGGAATCCGACCGCCGTTGACACCAGCACGATCAGATCGCGCATGTAGATGTTTCTACCCCTGTCTGCGGCGTCGAGCAGGCGCTGCTCTTCATCTCCCGTCAGGCGTCTGTTGCGTCCCTTGGGCGGGCTGGGGCGTCGCACAAGTTTGCAGGGGTTGCGATGCAGAAAAATTCCCCAATCTCGCGTCGCAGTGTCAAGCGCATGGCTGATCGTGTTCAACTCCCTGATTACCGTCGAGGGCGACACGATCTTAAGGCGCTCATCGCGATAGATCGCAAGGTCGGAGGTTGAGAGAAGGTTCAGCGTCCGGTGACAGATCGGTCGACGCAGCAATGCCTTGATCCTCGAGATCTCGGTATGAGCGCTGCGCTTGCGAGGCGAAACTTCAAGCACGTAGCGCTCAAGGATCGACCGGAGCGTTGTAGATTCAGCTATGCGAGTGTCGGGCAGCATGCCGGCTCGATCGAGCTCGCTCTCGAGCGACCGCGCCCACTTCTCAGCGTCAGCTTTCTGGTCGAAGCTCTTCGCTCTCGGAGCCATACCGCGACGACGAACCTGGACCTGCCAGCGGCCTCGAAGTTTTCTGATCGATGCCATGCGGACCGTGCCTCCTTCTGTCTCAAGACAAAAGGACGCCGGCGCCACGGGGCCAAGGGTTATTCCAGCCCCGCACGGAGAGTTTAGTGCTGGATGTGCCGCTAGTGTGCCGAGGCACGCGATGCTGAAGATGTAGGTCTGCGCAACGCCAGCAGCATCAAAGGCTTCCGACGTTTAGTGCGCGGATCACGACTGCTGTGAGTAGGCAATGCTCTCAAATGCCCGCGTATGCTCAGAGATGTGCTCTCACGCATTGGGTGCCCAGCGCCAGTCGCTCACCTCGGGCATGTCGACGCCGTGCTCGCGGATGTAGCGCCCGTGCTCGATCAGCTTGTCGCGGATCGTCTGTTTGACGTAGACGGCGGCCGCGCCGAGCGTCGGCACGCGGTCGATGACGGCGGCGACGAGATGGTAGCGGTCGAGCCGGTTTCGGACGACCATGTCGAAGGTCGTCGTCGTCGAGCCCTCCTCCTCGTAGCCGCGCACATGCATGTTGGCATGGTTGGACCGCTTGTAGGCCAGGCGGTGGATCAGCCAGGGATAGCCGTGATAGGCGAATATCACCGGCTTGTCGGTGGTGAAGAGCGCATCGAAATCGGCATTCGTCAGGCCGTGCGGGTGCTGCGTCCGTGGCTGTAGCGTCATCAGATCCACGACGTTGACGACGCGCACTTTCAGATCGGGAAGATGCTCGTGCAGCAAAGTGACGGCGGCGAGGGTCTCGAGGGTCGGCACATCGCCGGCGCAGGCCATGACCACGTCCGGCTCCCCGCCACGGTCGTTGCTCGCCCATTCCCAGATGCCGATGCCCTGGCTGCAGTGCTTGATCGCCGCATCCATGTCGAGCCATTGCGGGGCCGGCGCCTTGCCGGCGACGATGACGTTGATCCGGTCCCAGCTCCGCAGGCAATGGTCGGTGACGTGAAGCAGGGTGTTCGCGTCGGGCGGCAGGTAGACCCGCACGATATCCGCTTTCTTGTTGACGACATGGTCGATGAAGCCGGGGTCCTGATGGCTGAAGCCGTTATGGTCCTGCTGCCAGACATGGGAGGTCAGAAGGTAGTTCAGCGAGGCGATCGGCCGGCGCCACGGCACCTCCTTGGCCGTCTTCAGCCATTTCGCATGCTGGTTGAACATTGAATCGACGATGTGAATGAAGGCCTCGTAGCAGGAGAACAGGCCGTGCCGCCCGGTCAGGAGATAGCCTTCGAGCCAGCCCTGGCAGAGATGCTCGCTCAGCACTTCCATCACGCGGCCGTCAAGCGCCAGATGCGTGTCTTGCGGAAGCGTCTCGGCGTTCCAGGCCCGGTTCGTGACCTCGAACAGCGCCTGCAGGCGGTTCGAAGCCGTCTCGTCGGGGCCGAAGACCCGGAAGTTCCGGCTGACTTCGTTGGCTCTCATCACGTCGCGCAGGAACGCCCCCATCACACGCGTCGCCGCGGCCGTGCTCTCGCCGGGATGCGCGACTGGCACGGCATGGGCCGTGAAGTCCGGCATCCGCAGCGGCTTGCGTAGCGCCCCGCCATTGGCGTGCGGGTTGGCGCTCATGCGCTTGTCGCCGGAAGGCGCCAGCGCCGCGATCCCGGCCTGGAGGCGTCCGGTTTCGTCGAAAAGCTCCTCGGGACGATAGCTGCGCAGCCAGTCTTCGAGCAGTTGCAGGTGTTCCGGCTTGGACATGTCGCTGAACGGCACCTGATGCGAGCGCCAGAAGCCCTCGCTCTTCAGGCCGTCGACGGTCTTGGGTCCGGTCCAGCCCTTGGGGCTGCGCAGCACGATCATCGGCCAACGCGGCCGTTCGGTTACGCCGTCCTGGCGCGCCGCCTTCTGGATCGCCGCGATCGCGGCGAAGGCCTCGTCAAGGGCGGCCGCCATCGCCTGATGCATCGCCTCGGGCTCGTCACCCTCCACGAAAAGCGGGGCGTTGCCATAGCCGCGCAGCAGCGCCGCGAGTTCGTCGGCGGGGATGCGCGACAGCACGGTCGGATTGGCGATCTTGTAGCCGTTGAGGTGCAGGATCGGCAGGACGGCGCCGTCAGTGGCCGGGTTGAGGAACTTGTTGGAATGCCAGGACGCCGCAAGCGGTCCGGTTTCGGCCTCGCCGTCGCCGATGACGCAGGCTGCGATCAGATCGGGATTGTCGAGAACCGCCCCAAAAGCATGCGCCAGAGAATAGCCGAGTTCGCCGCCCTCATGGATCGAGCCCGGGGTTTCCGGCGCGGCATGGCTGGGGATGCCGCCGGGAAACGAGAACTGCCGCACGAAGCGCCGCAGCCCCTCATTATCCTGTGAGATGTCTGGATAGACCTCGCTATAGGTGCCTTCCAGATAGGTGCTCGCGACCACGCCCGGCGCGCCATGGCCGGGGCCGGCGATGTAGAGGACGTCGACATCCTTCGCCTCGATGACGCGGTTGAGGTGGAGATAGATGAAGTTCAACCCCGGAGTCGTGCCCCAATGGCCGAGCAGGCGCGGCTTGACGTGTTCGATCCTGAGCGGCTCGCGCAGCAGCGGGTTGTCGAGCAGGTAGATCTGCGCCACCGAAAGATAGTTCGCGGCGCGCCACCACCCATCCATCAGGTCCAGCGCGGCCGGCGTCAGAGCCGGCGATCGTGTCGCCAGGGCTTCGGCATCGTCTCCGGACATCGGGCTGCTCCGCGTGTTGGTCGGTCAAAGGAACCGCGCTCGCTCAAGGCGGAAGCGGCGTCGCGCCGGATGGTTCCATCAGGCAATCGTGTGGAAGCCGCCATCGGCATAGACGACAGAGCCGGTGAGCGAGCTTCCCGCCTCGCTGGCTAGGAAGGCGGCGACGCGGCCGACATCCTCGATGCCGACCAGGCGCTGGGCGGGCGTGCGCTCGCGCACCTTGTCGAGCAGTTCGTCGAAGCGGCCGATGCCCGAGGCGGCGCGGGTCTTGATGGCACCGGCCGAGATCGTGTTGGCGCGGATCCTCTGGCCCGCGAGATCGGCGGCGAGATAGCGCACGCTCGATTCCAGCGCGGCCTTCACCGGTCCCATCAGGTTGTAGTTCTCGACGACGCGGTCGGCGCCGTAGAAGCTCACCGTCAGCAGGGAACCTCCATTGCTCATCAGCGGCGCGGCGAGCTTCGCCATGCGGATGAAGGAGTGGCAGGAGACGTCCATCGCCACAGCGAAGCCCTCGGCCGTGCAGTTGACGAGACTGGTCTGCAAATCCTCGCGCGGGGCGAAGGCGATCGAGTGCAGCAGGAAGTCGAGCCGGCCCCAGTCCTGTTCGAGGCGCGTAAACACGGCCTCGAGCTGGCCGGGAATGCGCACGTCGCAGGGCACGACGATCGCTGCCCCAAGCGCCTCGGCGACAGGCTGCACGAAGGACAGGGCCTTCTCGTTGAGATAGGTGACGGCGAGTTCGGCGCCTGCCTGCCGGAAGGCCGTGGCGCAGCCGGCCGCGATGCTGTGTTCGTTGGCGATGCCGACGACGAGGCCGCGCTTGCCGGAGAGATCGACGATGGGGCTCATGGACTCGTTCCTTCGATGGCGAGGACGGACAGGGCTTCGTCCGCGATCACCTGCTCTTCATCGGTCGCGATGACCAAAGCGGCGATCTGGCTGGCCGCGTTGCTGATCGTGCCGGCATTGGCCGCATTGGCGGGCTCGTCCAGCGTCAGGCCGAGCCAGGCCAGGCGCGCGCTCACCGCCGCCCGGATCCGCGGCTGGTTCTCGCCGACGCCGGCGGTGAAGACGATCGCATCGAGTCCGCCGAGTGTCGCCGCCAGCCTGGCGATATCGCCGGCAATGCGGAAGGTGAAGAGGTCGAGCGCCTGGCTGGCCTCCGGGGCCTCGCTCTCCAGCAATTCACGGCTGTCGGCGCTGATGCCGGAGACGCCCAGCAGTCCCGACTGGCGGTAGAGGATGTCCTCCACGTCCTTGGCGCTACGTCCCTGCGTCCCGATCAGGTGAAGCAGGACGCCGGGGTCGATCGCGCCGCAGCGCGTCGCCATCGGAATGCCGTCGAGGGCGGAAAAACCCATGCTGGTGTCGCGGCTGATGCCGCCGTCCAGCGCGCACAGGCTGGCCCCGCTGCCGAGATGGGCCACGACGACTTTCGAACCTGCGAGCGCGGGCTCGCGCCGCGCGAGTTCGGCGGCGATGAACTTGTAGGACAGGCCGTGGAAGCCGTAGCGCTTGATGCCCTGATCGTGCAGCGCGCGCGGGATCGCGAAGCGGCGAACGACATCGGCATGGCCGCGATGGAAGGCGGTATCGAAGGAGGCCGTCTGCGGCAGTTGCGGACGCAGATGCCGAAGCGCCCGGATCAGGCGCAGGCCCTGCGGCTGGTGCAGAGGAGCCAGCGGGGTCAGCGCGTCGATCGCGGCGATCGCGGCGTCATCCAGCCGGACAGGCCCGGTGAAACCGTCGCCGCCATGCACGACGCGATGGCCGATGGCGGCGATGCTGTCGAGGTCGAAATGCCAGGAGAGGCGGGAGAAGGCCTCGCTCACGACCTCATGGAGTTGGTCGCCGGCCTTTGCCTCCAGCGCGATGTCGAAGGTGTCGGGCCCCTCGCTGAGCGTGAAGCGCAGCGGCGCGCGGCGGAAATCGATCATGCCCTTGCCGATCCGCTCCGCGCCCTTCGGGCCCAGCGCGAAGAGGCCGATCTTCACCGTGGAAGAGCCGGCGTTGAAGGTCATCAGCATGGTGCCGGTCATGCGGAAGCCTTCCCCGGTCCGCGCCGGGAGGCAACAAGCTTGGCCAGCGCCGCCGAGGCGATGCGGGTTTTCAGCGAATCCGAGCGGCTGGTCAGGATGATCGGCACTCGCGCGCCGAGAACGAGGCCTGCCGCATCCGCCCCGGCGAAATAGATCAGCTGCTTGGCCAGCATGTTGCCCGCTTCAAGATCCGGCACGAGCAGGATGTCGGCCTGTCCGGCGACGGGCGAGACGATGCCCTTGGTCTTGGCGGCGTCAGGGCTGATCGCGTTGTCGAAGGCGAGCGGGCCATCGACGCGCGCCCCAGTTATCTGGCCGCGCGCCCCCATCACGGTCAGCGCGGCAGCGTCCAGCGTGGAGGGCATCTGCGGGTTGACCGTTTCCACCGCGGCGAGCACGGCGACCAGCGGTTGCGCCATGCCGAGCAAGTGCAGGAGGTCGATCGCGTTCTGGCAGATGTCGCGCTTCTGCTCCAGCGTCGGCTGGATGTTGATCGCCGCGTCGGTCACGATCAGCGGCTTGGCATAGGCGGGCACGCTCATGGCGTAGACATGGCTGATGCGCCGTTCTGTGCGCAGGCCCGAGCCCGATGCCACCACGGCGGCGAGCAGTTCGTCGCTGTGCAGGCTGCCCTTCATCAGGACCGCGACCCTGCCGGACGCCGCAAGTTCTACGGCCCGCGCTGCGGCTGCATGGCTATGCTCGACCGACTCGATGGCGATTCCGTCCAGCGAGACCTCCGCCGCTTCGGCTGCAGCACGGATCCTGGCCTCGGGCCCGATCAGCAAAGGCTCCAGCAAACCCTCGTCACGGATCTCGACCGCCGCCAGGATCGCCTCCGGCGAACAGGGATGCACGATGGCGGCCTGGATCATCGGCAGGGCGCGCGCATCCTCAACGAAGCTGTCATAGCGGTCGTGCCGCCGCAGCGAGACCTCGGGCAGCTTCATGCGGGGCCATTCGATCGCATGGCCGGGCGCGATCACCGTCGCCGTGCCGGTCAGCACCTCCTCGCCGCTCTGGTTGGTGCAGCGTGTGTCGAGCAGGACGATGCGTTTCTCCGGCCGCTTCTCCTGCACCGTCACGGTGACCGTGATGGTGTCTCCAAGCTCGACCGGCTTGCGAAAGCGCAGATCCTGGCCGAGATAGATCGTGCCGGGCCCGGGCAGCCGGGTGCCTAGCACGGCCGAGACGAGAGCCGCCGTCCACATGCCATGGGCGACGATGTGGCCGAAGAGATCCGTCGCTGCGAAGACGGCGTCGAGATGGGCGGGGTTCTCGTCGCCTGAGACCGCCGCGAACAGGTCGATGTCGTCGCGCCCGACGATGCGCACGAGCGAAGCGCTCTCGCCCATTAGCAACTCGTCGAAGGTGCGGTTCTTGATGACGGTCTGGTCCATGTGGGCCTCAGCGTTGCAGCAAATAGGCAAGAAGCGTCTTGCGGTCGACCAGTGGTCGTATGTTATTGCGCAAAGCGAAAAGCCGGAGGCAGGAATGTGTATTCCGAATAGTGTCAGTGGTGAGACGCGTAGTTCTCTTGCGAAGAGATTAGAAGCGTTCGATAACTGACCTGTCTCCGCACCAATCGTAGTGGCCTGCTGCCGGTATCGACGTGAACCCCACGCAGCGCGTCGCAAAGGTCGACCCACGTCGCGTCAATCGAAGATACCAGGATGATCGCACAACCGTGCTGAAGCAGCGCGTAGCCGAGGCCGCGGTATTAGCTTCGGAATGGGACGCGATGAGCCTGAATCCGTTCAGTTAATGCCGACCGTCGGCACACGAGCCGCGATAACTCACGACGCGCTCGATTTGGTCGAGGATTTCGTAGCATTATTGCGTCGGAAATACCGCAGTAATGAAAACTGGCGTCGAGGTTCAGGGGCCAGTCGCTAGCGGCGGTTTGCTCTTTGAACGGAGCAATTTTCGTTGCTCTGCTAGCTATGCTGTCGCTCGATAAAATTCACACCGGTGCCGAGAGAGGCAGCGGAAAAATTGCCTATCGACGCCAACCAGTCATGTGCTCCTGCGATCCGGATCCGCTGCAGCCGGTGCAATACGTCGTGATCAAAGTGCTCGGCGCGACAGCGAGAGCGTGCGTCCGCGCAGATACGATCGAATAGGTGCGCCGTGACAAAGGTATCCGCACTCGCCCTATGAAGGCGACCAGGGGACGCGATGCCCATCTCGACGATGAGGCCGCCTAGACGATAGCTTTTCCGCCCCGGAAATAAGCGCCGGGCCAACAGCAAAGTGCAGAAAGCGCGAACAGGCTGCCCATCGAGAAACTCGCATGCCTCGTATTCGTAAAATCGCCGATCGAAGCCGGCGTTGTGGCAGACGATCGGCGATGATCCGATGAAAGACGTCAATTGAAGCATGGCTACGGCCGAGGTCGGTGCGCCAATGAGCATCGAAGTGGTGATGCCAGTGATCTGCGTTATCTCGGCAGGCACGCGGACGCCTGGATCGACGAAGGTTAGAAATTCGTGGCCTGCTCGGCCATCCACGACTTCGCGAGCTGACACCTCAATCACCCGCGCGCCCATTGCGGGGCTTAGGCCGGTGGTCTCGAAATCAAGCACGATAAAACGCCCGCTAGGAATGCTATTCAAAGTCGGACTCTCCGTGCCCACGCCATCGATTCGACTGCACGATATCACCGAGCGCTGTCGAGGGCGGCGAGCTTTATCTACTCGCTGATTCACTACTGACAGCGCGGCGTAGGCGCTGAACGTCCGCCCGAACCGCGCCGACGTCCAGCAGGGTCGCGGACACCGCTTTGAGCCAATGCCGCGACCACGCGTGTATCCATCAAGATCTACTTGAGGGACGACGCCATCAAACGTCCTAAACGAGCGGCAAAGAGCTGGGCGTCGGCGGGCCGCTCTCCGTCCAGGACGCGCGCCTCGTCAAGCAGCAGGTGAGCGATGTCGTCGCGCAGCGCGTCATCTTCGAGCATTGCGAGCTTCGTCAACAGCGAGTGCTGCGGATTGATCTCGAGGATCGGCTTGGCTGCGCAGTCGAGCCGCCCGGCAGCCGAAAGCATCTTCTCGAATTGCCGGTCGGGTCCCTTGTCAGGCGCCACGAGACAGACAGCGCTATCGGTAAGGCGATCGGACGCACGAACATCGGCGACCTCCGCTCCGAGGATCTTCTTGAGGGCGTCGATCAGCTCATCGACTTCAGGTGAAGTTTCGGTTGCAGGCTTTTCACCGCCATCGACAAGCGGGATCAACCCGAGATCGGCAGTGCCTTGGGTAATCGACTTGAACGGCTTGCCCTCGAAATCTGGCGCATTCGAAACCCAGAAGCTGTCAACCGGATCATTCAGCAACAGCACCTCAACCCCGCGCGCTCGAAAGCCTTCTAGCTGCGGCGAGCTGGAAATCCGGACGAGATCATCGCCGACAATGTAGTAGATCGCGGTCTGGTTTTCCTTCAGGGCACCGGTATAGTCCTTGAGGCTTCGCACGCCCTCGCCGGAAGCGGTCGTTCTGAAGCGCGCAAGCCCAAGCAATTGCTCGCGCCGCTCGTAATCCTCGTAGATGCCCTCCTTCACGACCGCGCCGAAGTTCTCCCAGATCGCCGCGAAGGTAGCGGGTTCGTTCTCGGCGAGCTTGCCAAGATCCGACAGGATGCGATTGGTGACGCCCTTCTTGATCGCCGCGAGCAGCGGGCTGTCCTGAATCATATCGCGCGAGACGTTCAGAGGCAGATCGGCGGTGTCGACCAAGCCCCGCACGAACCGCAGATAGCGCGGAAGCAGCTCCGCCTCTTCGGTGATGAAGACGCGCTTCACATAAAGCTTCATCCTGCCCTTGCGATCAGCGTCGAACAGGTCGAACGGCTTGCTGCCGGGGATAAAGGCCAAAGTGGTATATTCGTGCCGACCTTCCGCCCGGAAATGCACGGTCGCTGCAGGTTCGTCATACTGCGCGGCCACGCTGCGATAGAAGTCGGTATACTCCGCCGGGGTAATCTCGCTCTTCGACTTTGTCCAAAGAGCTGCGCCATCGGCAAGTGAGGTCGGCTCGGCTCCCGGCTTATCCAGAAGCGTGATCGGCACCGGAACATGGCCCGACTGGGCCTTGATGGTGCGCTCCAATGTCCAGCGTTCGGCATAGGTCTTCGCGTCGTCCAGCAATTGAAGCGTCACTCGCGTGCCGCGCGTAGGCGCGTCGTCCAGCGCGGCGGGCGAGACCGAGAATTCGCCCTTGCCGTCGGATGTCCACGTCCAGGCCTCATCGCTTCCGGCGCGGCGGCTGACAACGGTGACCTCTCCCGCGACCATGAAGGCCGAATAGAACCCGACGCCGAACTGCCCGATAAGTTGAGCGCCTTCCTTGCTCTTGGCCGCTTCGACCTGGTCCATGAAGGCACGCGTGCCTGAGCGCGCGATCGTGCCAAGCGCCTCAATCATCTCATCGCGGCTCATGCCGATGCCGTTGTCACTGATCGAGAGCGTGTTTGCCTCCGGATCGGCGGCAACCGTGATGCCAAGTTTGCCTTCGTCTGCGATCAACGTTGGCTTTGCAATCGCCTCATAGCGCAGCTTCTCGCAGGCATCCGCCGCGTTGGAAATCAACTCGCGCAGGAAGACGTCCCGGTCCGAATAGACCGAGTGAACCATCATGTGCAGCAGGCGAGAAACGTCGGCTTCGAAGCTGTGGTTCTCTGTGGTCGCGTTCGTCATAACGGCTCTCGGACTTCGAAATTGATGGCGCCGATTTGGACGCGTCAGAATGGGTTTTCAAGAGGGCAGAAGTCTTGATCCTTCGCTAGCATGGCGCTCGATTCTCGGCAGGCAATGTCGGCCGATTGCAGCGTTCGGACTGCTAGACTGCGAACGGCGACACTCACCAGTCGCGATCGAAGAGTGCAACATCAGCGACGGCTAATCAGTGACGTAGGTCCCGCCCCCAGGCTCGGACGAACCCTGCTGTAATCGGCATGAATGTTGTGAGCGCTGCTTATTGGGGAGAGTCCCGGCTCTTGTGCTGTTCGACGATGATTTCAAAATGAGTGAGGGTTGGCGTCGGTATCGGTCTCCTAACGAGTGAAAGCAGTGCTGGTGGCAGGACGTCGCTGCTGACACGTTTGTAGACAACGAAATCGGAGTAAACGCCCGCCATCGATGCCGGAACGAAGGTGATCCCGAGCTCTGCCGCGACCAGGCTCAAAATGGACGTCATCTGCGGCGCGTCCTGATGCGCGATGATGGGGCTGAAGCCCGCTCCCTCGCACGCCGATACGATCCGTTCGACTAGCCGCTCACCGATGGGGCGTGGCCGCAAGATGATCGTTTCTCCCTTGAGTGCCGACAAGGAGATCGTCTCGGCGTCGGCGAGCCGGTGTCTGGACGAGACTGCAGCCAACATTGGCTCCTCAACAACGGTCGTCGCCACGAGGCCCGCCAGCTTGATATCGGTCGGCCTGACGAACGCTCCATCCAGGGCGCCGGCGCGCACTGCCTCGATATGGACCAGCGTGTTGGCCTCCGAGAGGGAAAAATCGACGGCAGGGAATCGGGCGCGGTAAGTCCTTAGGATCGAGGGAACGATCCGGTTGAAAGCGGCCGACGGCGTCAGGCCGATGCGAAGCTGCCCATCTTCACCCTCTGCAGCACGCTTCGCTGAAAGAGCGGCTTCCGACAAAGACGCCAGAATCCGCTTTGCGTCCGCGTGATAGCGCTGGCCAGCGGCGGTTAGAGACACCGTCCGCCGCGTCCGGTGAAACAGCGCCAAGCCCAACTCGCGCTCCAGAGATTGGATGGCCATCGACAACGGCGGCTGTGAGACGCCGAGCTTCTCGGCTGACCGTCGGAAGTGGAGCTCCTCGGCGAGGGTCACGAAATATCGAAGTCGGCGGATGTCCATGGCCACTGATAGCAAAATCAGATCACAGAAGTGAGAAAGATATATTTTACCGGCTGTCAGCTTGAGCGCAGTATCAATGCAGGAGAGCAGACATGACCGCCGCCAAAATAACCCGAAAGGCCACGCCAGCGATCTACATGCGCGGCGGCACGAGCAAGGGCGTGTTTTTCCGCGAAGACGCGTTGCCGCCGGCGGGGCCGGCGCGTGACCAGTTCCTGTTGTCGGTCATGGGCAGCCCGGATCGATATGGCCGTCAACTGAACGGCCTCGGCGGCGGCATCTCATCGGTTTCCAAAGTCATCATCGTCCGGAGATCTGAGGATGACGAGGCCGATATCGAATATTTGCACGGTCAGGTTTCAGTCGATTCGCCTCTCGTCGACTACAGCGCCAATTGCGGCAACCTGTCGTCCGCCGTTGGCCAATTCTCGCTCGAAGCGGGGTTGATCGAGATGCCGGACAAGGGCGAGGCCCTCATCCGCATGCGCAACATGAATGCGGGCATCCTAGTGAACTCTCGCTTCGCGCTCCAGGATGCGATGCCCGATTACGAGGGCGACTTCCAAATGCCAGGTGTGTCGGGAGGCAATTGGCGTGTCGCGCTCGAATACCTGATGCCGCCGCGTCCCCTCTGCCGTTCTGGCGCTCCAATCGAGAACGTCATGGTCGCCGGACGCAGCGTTGCGATAAGCGCGGCAGACGCGTCTTTGCCCTGCATCTTCGTCGCCGCCCATGAGCTTGGAGTCGCGCCGGCCAGCTCGCCCGCCGAGATCGATGCCGATGCAGAGACGGCTCGGCTGCTGGAAGTTTTGAGGCGAGAAGGGGCTGTCAGAATGGGGCTTGCAGATGATCCGGCAGCCGCTGCTCAAGCAAGCCCCAAGATCGGAATTGTCAATTCTCCTGTCGATTACATTGCGATCGACGGCACACCCGTAAGCGCAGGCGACTACGACATTGGAATCCGGATGATCTCGATGGGCAAAGCGCATAAGGCCGTGCCGCTGACAGCAGCGATGTGTTTGGCCGCGACCGCGCTGGCGCCGAGCACGATCCCAAACGCGCTTGCCAGAATCGCAAATGCTCCAGAGGTGCGGGTCGGCAGTCCGTCAGGCGTCCTCAGCGTTGGAGCGATCGTTCAGCAAAGGCAGTCGGTCTCGTATGCGGAACGCACAATCGTCTATTCGACGGCCAACAAACTGATGGCCGGGGTTGTCTATGGCTACGTCTAACTAAAAAAATGGAGGAAACTATGAAGCGTCTTCTTGTCGCGCTGTCGCTTGCCTGCAGCGCTGTCGCCGGCCACGCAGCAGAGCTGCCATCGCTCGAAATCATTGCGCCGGCCGGCCCGGGCGGTGGTTACGATCAGCTGGCACGCGCAGCCCAAAGCGCACTCATGGAAGAGGGGATCGTGACATCGATCCAGGTCAATAACCGGCCGGGCGCCGGAGGCACCCTCGGCCTTGCGGAGTTCGTGACGAAGAATAAGAACGGCGTCAATCTGATCGCGACTGGCATCGGCATGGTCGGCTCGATCGTGACCAGCAAATCGCCCGTCCGCATGGATCAGACGAAGCCGCTCGCTTTGATGACGGGCGAATACCTGACCATCGTTGTTGGTAAGAACTCTCCCATCCGGAACATGTCGGATCTCGCTGAGGCCTACAGGAAGAACCCTGCGACCCTCTCCCTCGGCGGCTTTGCCGCGGGCGGCAGCGATCATCTTCTTTATGGCGCGGTCGTCCAGTCCTTCAACGGCGACGTCTCCAAGATGAACTATGTTGTCATGGGCGCCGGTGGTGAACTGCTTGCGCCTGTCATGGGCGGCCATATCTCCACGGCGGCCGGCGGCTACAATGAGTTTGCCAGCCAGATTAAGTCTGGCGCGCTGCGTGCCATTGGAATCGCCTCGCCGACCCGCCTGCCGGGCATCGACGTGCCGACGATGAAGGAACAGGGATTTGACGTCGACCTGGTTAACTGGCGCGGCTTTCTCGCTCCGGCCGGAATTTCCGACGCCGACCGCGCCAAGCTCGACAAGGCGCTCGGCAGCATGGTGAAAAGCGAACGCTGGCAGAAGCTGCTCGAAGCTCGCGGTTGGGTCGATCTCTATATGCCGTCGGATAAGTTCGCCGAGTTCCTGGCCAACGAGGACAAAAAGGTGACCACCACCCTACGGTCGCTGAAATTGATCGATTGAGCGAACCTCGGAAACTGCCAAGCTTACGCTAATGAAGTCAGTCTTCGACATCCTGTCTGACATCTGGGCCTCGGTCGGCGGCGCGCCGGCCGCGTTGAGCGATGTCGAGTTGACCGGGCAGGAGCCCGGGCTGCCGTCGTCGTTTCGCGTCGGCGCGGCCGCCCAGGTTACGGTGGCGGCGTTAGGCCTCGCGGCTTCGCGACGCCATCGTCGCCTCACGGGCCTTCGCCAAACCGTCAGTGTCGCGATGGACCATGCCGTCGCCGAATTTCGAAGCGAGCGGTTCATCTCCATCGATGGCATTGCAGCCAAGGGATTCCGGGATCCGCTCTCCGGAATTTTTCGCACAAGCGACGGTGGCTGGTTTCGTCCGCATATCTCGTTTCCGCATCACAAGCGGCTGCTGACCCGCCTGCTAGCTCTGCCAGACGACCCCGATCTAGAGACCTTTGCCCTCGCTATCGCCGGGTGGGACGCAATGGCGCTACAAGAGGCCCTGATTGTCGCGGGGGGCGTCGGAGCGGCTCTGCAAAGTTTCGAGCAATGGGATGCGCACCCCCAGGCCGGATACTCGGCGCAGGGACCATTACTCCGGATCGAGCGGATCGGAGATGCACCGCGTGATACGACGCATGCAGCGGCTTCGCAGCCGCTGAGCGGGCTCAAAGTGCTAGACCTGACGCGTGTCATCGCTGGGCCTGTCTGTGGCCGGGCTTTTGCCGCTCATGGAGCAGAGGTTCTGGCAATCAGTTCCCAGAAGCTTCCCGCAATCCCGCAACTGGTCCTCGATACCAATCGGGGAAAGTTCAGCGCAAACCTCGACCTCGACGATCCGCAGCAGTGCTCCCGACTTGAGACGCTACTGTCGGAGGCAGATATTTTTCTTCAGGGCTATCGCCCACACGCACTGGAACGGCGCGGCTTCGGCCCTCAAGCGGTAGCAACACGTCGCCCAGGTATCATCTATGTGCAGCTATCCGCGTTCGGAACCACAGGTCCGTGGAAGAACCGCCGCGGCTTCGACTCTCTGGTGCAGACGGCTACGGGTTTCAACAAAGCAGAAAT
Organism: Bosea sp. PAMC 26642; assembly: GCF_001562255.1. Classification (NCBI taxonomy): domain Bacteria; kingdom Pseudomonadati; phylum Pseudomonadota; class Alphaproteobacteria; order Hyphomicrobiales; family Alloboseaceae; genus Allobosea; species Allobosea sp. PAMC 26642. The sequence goes on from NZ_CP014301.1 coordinate 4,430,535, forward strand.
GGCTGCGGCCGGCAGCAAGCATCCTCTCGAACTGCCCTGTCAGGCCCTGGATCATGCGACGGGCCAGTTGATGGCGCTCGGCGCCATCATTGCGCTCGAACGTCGAGCCGAGCAGGGAGGCAGCTGGCTTGTGGAAGCGTCGCTGGCCCGCACGGCGTATTGGCTTCGTGGGCTGGGCCGGCTGGAGCATGGAGGCTCGTCACAGGAGTCACAACCGGCGGCGGCGTTCTTCTGCCAGCACCAATTGCCCGACGGGCGCGTCGTAAGCGGCATCGTCCCAGCCGCTAAGCTGTCGGCGACACCTGCGAAGTTGCAACGCGCAAATCCCGAACTCGGCGCTGATCCAGCCCGCTGGCAGAGCTAGATTAGTCCGTCGTTCGGAGTAACTTGAACGTTTCCAACTGTGATGCGAATTTAGCTCCCACGTCCTGCCATAGACCGGGTTTTATTGTTACGAGCAGCTGGCGGCGAAGGTTCGCTTTGTGAGCAGACCGCAGCGAGTGGGAGGTCCGTTTCTAAAGTCCGAAGTGCTACTCGAACTGTTTGCCCAGTTCCGATGACGTGGATGCCGACCAGTTGTCCGAGGTGCTCTATGTCGCGCGCCTTCAAAGCCAGCAGGATAGCTTCGTGCTGCGCTACGGATTCCTCCCACCGGTGACCGATGTCGAGTGCTGCGAACCGCGCGCGCTCGACCTGGGTCAGGATGACGGCATGCGTTTCAATGATGACTGGATTATGCGACATCGCGACTAGATCGCGGTGCAGTTCCTGGTTGAGCTCGAAGTAGGGCTTTCGGTCGCCACGCGTAAAGTAACCCAGCATCCGAAGATGCTTTTTCTCGAACGCCGCAATCTCGGCAGCGCTCGCTCGGGAGGCCGCGAGGCGCGCCGCCTGAGCTTCCAGAATCGCCTGCGTCTCGAAAAGGTGCTCGACTTGTTCAAGCGATAAGTCGGTGACCGTGGCACCCCGAAACGGGTGCAGGACAACCAGTCGCTCGGCGGCCAGCGCTTTGAGCGCTTCTCTCAAAGGCGTGCGCGAAACGCCGAGCGCTTGGCTCAGCTGCGCTTCGGCGATCCATTCTCCCGGCTGCAACTCATGGCGAACGATCATCTTGCGCAGCTCGGCCGTGAGTTCACCGTGAATGCTTGTTCTGAAACGACGCCGTGGTGTGGCGGTCGCGGCTGTTCGCTTCACCCGAACAAGTGCCAAATCCATATCTCCCGCACGGATTATCGTTATATATGAGCAGGTTGCAAATAATAGCATACAAAATGCAAAATGGCCCTTGTCATCAAATGACGATCGTCGTCAGATGATGTCAATGCCGGACGTCGCGCCCGGCCTGGCCAAGCCGCAGGGGATATTCGATGACAGTGCAGATTTTTTCTCGCCGTTTCGTTTTCGCTTTGGCTGGCCTGTCGGCCATCGCGGCGACCGGAGTGCCGACTGCCCACGCGCAGGATCGCTCAATCGTCGTGACCGCAGTTTCGAGCTTTAAACTGATCGAGACGTTAGTGCCGGATTTCGTCAAGGAAACCGGCATCAAGGTCGATCTACAGGTGCTGCCATACCCGCAGCTCCGGCAGCGCTCGATGGCCGACTTCGTCAGCGGCAGCGCCAATTCAGATGTGTATGCGCAAGATATCATTTGGCTCGGTGAGTGGGCCAAGAATGGCTATGTCCGGCCGCTGGATGAGTTAATCGCACGCGACATCAAGGGTGACGACGCCGCCGACATTTTGCCAGGCGCGCTGAATGCCTTGTCGAAATGGGACGGCAAGACCTGGAGCATGCCTTTCGGGGCGTATTACTTCCTGAACTATTATCGGAAAGATTTGTTTGATCAGGCCGGTCTCAAGGCGCCTGTGACCTTTGCAGATGTCGACGCTGCGGCCGAGAAGCTGACTGACAAGGCCAAGAACCAGTTCGGCATCTCCATGGCCTACCAGCGTGGCGGGCCGATCGTTTCGTGGTTTCTGTCGACCTATACCGGGGCAGGCGGCCGCCTGCTCAAGAACCCACCGGAGGATTTCGCGCCGACACTCGATTCGCCGGAGGCGCTGGCAGTCCTCAAGCACTATCTCGGTTGGCTGAAGTATGCCCCCAATGGCGCGGTCGGACATCATTGGAACGACCAGACTGTCGCCATGCAGTCGGGTCGGCTTGCGATGGCGCCAACGTTCTCGATCAACGGCCCCGAATTCGCAAAGCCCGAGGTCTCGAGCATCGCGGGCAAGGTCGGCTACACCACGATGCCGCGCCTAACAGCAGAGGCCCCACCCGTCATTCCGTTCGGCGGCTGGGCGCTCGGCATCAATGCCAAGACGCAGAAGGTCGAAGATTCCTGGCGCTTCATCAAATGGCTGACCAGCGGCCCCATCCAGACTCGACTGGCGCTGCTCAATGGAACGCCTGTGCGCTATTCGGCACTCCAGGATCCGCAGGTGCAGAAGCTCTACCCTTGGGTTGCCGAGGTCGCCGCTGCTGAACGCGCTGGCCAGGTCTTCCCGGACTATCGTCCTCGCTACCCATTCTATCCTCAGATCGAGGAAGCACTCGGTCTCGAACTGAACAATGCCGCTCTGGGGAAGAGCACGCCTGAAGAGGCGCTCAAACTTGCCAATGAAAAGATCCGCAAGATCGTTGCCGATGCCGGGCAACCGATGAAGTAACGCCTGGGTAGCGACGCGTCCCGACGACATGCAACAGAGCGTGACAACTTCTTACGGGGCACGGACCGGTCTCCGCCTGAATTCGGCTTCGCTGTTCCTTGTGCCGGCTGCCCTCATGAGCCTGCTCTTGATCGCTCTGCCGCTCATCGGCCTCGTCGGCGCGAGCCTGTTCGACTGGAACCTGACGCGGCCAGGCAGCTGGCGTTTCATCGGCCTCGGTAACTATCTCCGGTTGCTGCAAGACGGCCATTTCTGGCGCACCATCGCGACCACGGGCTGGTTCGTCGTCGGAAGCGTTTTATTGCAGCTGGTCGCCGGCATCGCGATCGCGCTGTTGTTCAACCACCGACTGCCGGGTCTGGGCATCGTCAGGACGCTGTTCCTGGCGCCCATGATGATCGCACCGGTATTCGCGGGAATGATCTGGCGGCTGTTTCTCTCGGACGATTTTGGGATTGTAAAATACGTGCTGCAGCTGCTCGGCTGGCTGGATCCGCCGTTGTGGTTGGCCGACCCGTCTTTCGCCCTTCAAACCGTCATCGTGATCAGCGCCTGGCAGTGGATCCCCTTCGTCGTTCTCTTCGTGCTGGCGGGTCTCCAGGTCATTCCGGTGGAACTCTACGAGGCAGCCAAGCTCGACGGCGCCGGTCCTCTCAAACGATTTCGCTACATCACATTGCCCCTGATCGCGCCGATCGTGACCACTGTCGCGATTTTCCGGATCATCGACGCGATCAAGGTGTTCGACCTGATCTACGCCACTACTGCGGGCGGCCCGGGAGACGCGACCGAGACGATCTCCTATCTCGTCTACCAGACCTCGATGACCTTCTTCGATCTGGGCTACGGCTCGGCCGTGGCCACGCTGATGTTGGTCGTGGTCGGAGCCCTCGCGTTGCTGATGGTGATGTGGAACAGCCGGACCGGCCTTTCGGGGCGGCGCGCATGAGGCGCTCGCTGGGAAACGCCCTCGTCTATGCAGCCAGTCTCTCGATCCTGCTGCTGTTCCTCGCCCCGATCTTGTGGGTGCTGGTGATCTCATTCAAGCTGCGCCGCGATATATTCACCTGGCCACCTTCGATCATCGATTTCGCGCCGACGCTTGCCAATTACGCGAATGTTCTGAGTGGGTCGGGCAAGTTCGTCACCTTCATCGGCAACAGCGTCATCGTCGCCGTCGTCTCGACTGCGATCGCACTGACGGTTGGGACGCTGGGTGCATACGGGCTCTCGGGACGGCGCAAGCCCAAATCCCCCGCCTGGTCGTATTGGATGCTCTCGTTCCGCATGATGCCGCCGGTGGCGCTCGTGATCCCGTTTTACGTCGTGTTCCAGCAGACGGGGTTGCTCGGGCATCTCGGTGCAATCGCGCTGACTCACAGCGTCTTCAGCGTCGCCATCGTGCTCTGGATGACGAAAAGCTTTTTCGACGAAGTCCCGCCCGAGATCGAGGAAGCCGCGATCATGGACGGTGCTACGGATTGGCAGGTCTTTCGCCTGATTGTGATGCCGATCGCAAAGGCGGCCTTGGCTGCGTCGGCGATCTTCGCATTCATCACCTCCTGGAACGAATTCCTGTTTGCGGTGATTCTCGCGAAGTCCAACACCTTTACCGTGCCGGTTGCGATCTCGACGTTCGTCGGCGAAGTCTACGTCAGCTGGGGCGAGCTGGCTGCGGCGACGATTCTAGCAATCGTGCCAGCTCTGCTCGTCGCATTTCTCGGACAACGGTATCTGCTGATCGGCCTCGCTCCGGGAGCCGTCAAGTGACGCGCGATCTTCTCGTTTGCGCCGGCAGCCTGACGCTGGATAATGTAATTACGGCCGAAGGTGTCAGACTGCCGCAAAGCTATGGCGGCAATGTCATCTATTCTGCTCTTGCCGCTCAGATCTGGCACGACCGGGTCGGGCTCGTTTCCCGAGCCGGCTCGGACTTTCCAGCAGCTTGTTTCGATATGCTGGCAGAACGTGGAATGCTGCTCGATGGCATCAGGCACGTGCTGGAGCCGCACGGCATGAATGTGGCCTTTTGCTACGCCGCGGACGGCAGCCGGGTGCGCGCCTTTCCTCCAGACGTTGTGGAGAAAATTCCGTTGATCGAGCGCCAGCGGTTCATCGACTACGGCATCGCCGGCATGGCCCAACGGTTTGCGATCTGGACAGCCTTCGCCCCCGATGGAGCCGATATACCCGCGAAATGGCTGCCAGCAGCCTCTGCGATACATTGCGCAGCGATGCCCGTCGAACGCCACCAATCAATTGCCAAGCGGGTCCGCGCTACTAGCGACACATGGATCCAAGTCGATTCCCCCTGGTATGATGAGCGCGATCTCAGTCGCGATGAGGCCAGCGCTCTGTTCGCACGTATCGACGCCGTTCTGCCAAGCGAAGACGATGTTGCGAAAGCCGGCGGAGGCTGCAGCCAAGGTTCGGTGCTCGCGGAGATGCAGCATCGTGGCGCCCGCAGGATCGTCCTGAAGCGCGGCGCCCAAGGCAGTCGGATCATCCTGCAGGATCTTCAACCCTATGACATGCCCGCGCTGCCGGGCGCGAAGGTAGTCGACCTGACGGGTGCGGGCGATTCCTTCTGTGGCGGCTTCCTAGCAGGCATGCACCTGACCGGCGACGTTACCGAGGCCGTGCTTTACGGCACCGTCTCCGCCAGCTTCGCAATTGCCGCGCCGGGGATCTCCGGCCTGCTCGATGCCCGCAAAGACGAAGCCGACCGTCGGCTCGCAGCACTGCGGGCCCATCTTTCATCCTGACCAACCTGCACGAAAGAAAGCAAAGCCATGCGCGTGACCATTGGTGTGATCGGCAAGAACGAGCAGCACGAGAACGACATCGTCTCCACTCAGACAATGGCTGCGGCCGAGGAGGTCGGCCGACTCGTCGCCGAGCGGGGTGGGGTCATCGTCACAGGCGGGCGCTTTGGCGTCATGGAGGCAGCCTCGCGCGGCGCGAAGGCTGCAGATGGTCTCACTGTAGGCTTCCTGCCGGCGATGGATCCTAAGACCGCCAACGCGTATGTCGATCTGGTCTTTCCAACCGGGCTCGGCCGCGCTCGCAACCTGTTGACCGCTCGCTCATGCGACGCACTAATCATGATTGGCGGTAGCTGCGGCACCCTGAACGAGTTGACCATCGCCTATGCCGAGGCTCGTCCCGTCGTCATCCTAAAGGGTTCTGGGGGCTGGGCCGACCGCATCATTCCCTGCCTGCAGGACGGGAAATATCTGGACGAGCGCCAAACCGTGGAAATCTCGATCGCAGAGACACCCTCTGCTGCGGTGGAGATGGCTTTCGCCTTGGCGACCGACGCCAGCCGCGAAGCCATTCCGGACCGGCCATGAGCAACATCTCTCAGCCTGTGCAGGTCTGACACAATGCTGCGAATTGGCATGCTTACGCCGTCCTCCAATACCGTGCTGGAGCCGGTGACGAATGCGATGCTGGCAGGCGTTCCCGGCATTAGCGCCCATTTCAGTCGCTTTAAGGTGACGGAGATCGCATTAGATCCGAGCGCATTGGCTCAGTTCGACGATAGCGAGATCCTTCGCGCCGCCGAATTGCTCGCCCATGCCAAGGTCGATGTCATCGCTTGGAACGGCACCTCGGCAAGTTGGCTTGGAATCGAGCGTGATCGAGCGCTGGCCCAGCGCATCACGGCAGCAACTGGGATCAGGGCAAGCACCTGCATTCTTGCCTTGGTCGACATCCTTGAACGTATTGGCGCCACCAGCCAGGCAGTGGTCTCACCATACACCGACGATGTCCAAGAGAAGATCATTGCGACCTTCGCTGCGGCTGGCATTGCCTGCCCCGCGGAGCGGCATCTGCGCATCCGCGATAATTTCGCTTTCGGAACCATCTCCGAAGAGGTCATCGCGGGGCTGATCGCGGAGGTCGCCGCTGCCGCTCCGGACGTCGTCACCGTTTTATGCACCAACATGAATGGCGCCCGCGTCGCAACGGAGGCGGAGACGAAGGAGGGGCCGCTGATGCTAGATTCGGTCGCGGTAACCTTGTGGGGCTGTCTAATGGCGGCCGGCGTCTCGGTCGAGCTCTTGGCGCCATGGGGCCGGCTGTTTCGCGATCCGCGGCTGACCGCGAGGGCGTCCTGACATGAAAATCCTACTGCTCAATCCTAATACCAGTGCGAGCTTGACTGCGCTTTTGATGGATGCGGCAAAGCAGGTGGTCTCGCCCGACACCGAACTCGTTCCGGCCACCGCCTCACGTGGCGTCCCCTACATTTCGACACGCGCCGAGGCACAACTCGGCGGTGCCGTCGTCCTCGAGATGCTGGCTGAACGGGCCGGTGGCTATGATGCGGCGGTGATAGCCGCTTTCGGAGACCCAGGATTATTCGCAGCTCGTGAGCTGTTTGAGGTCCCTGTGGTCGGAATGGCCGAGGCGGCGATGCTGACGGCCTGCATGCTCGGCCGGCGCTTCGCCATCGTGACCTTCGCAACCGCACTTGGCCCTTGGTATCAAGAATGCGTCGAAATACATGGGATGGCGCAGCGTTGTGTCGGCATTCGCATGCTCGATGGCGCATTCCGCACAATATCGGACGTGCAGGAGGAGAAAGAAGAGCTTTTGGTCTCGCTGGCCAACGAGACTGCTGTTCAGACAAATTGCGACGCGATTATCCTAGCAGGCGCACCGCTTTCTGGTCTTGCGGCCAAGGTGCGAGCGCGGATCTCAGTGCCGGTGATTGATCAGGTCCAGGCGGCAGTGAAGCAGGCCGAGACACTGGTCGCGCTGCGGCCACTCAAAGCCAGCACCGGCAGCTTTAGTCGGCCGGCACCGAAAGAGAATTTGGGCCTTCCCGGCCCGCTCGCCAAATGGATCGCACACGCAAATTGATCGGCCAGAGACGCCCAAGGCCGGTGGCGGGCCAGCTTACCGCGCAGTCAGCCGGCCGTTGTTTGGGCCTAGCCCAGCAGCTACGGCAGCGCCCCAAGCTCGTGTGAGCTCCCCCGCAGGAAGTTCTCGGGCCAACACAGCTGCCTGGCCAGACCAAAGCGGAGAAAAGTCGCTGGAACCGGCAGCCTCGGCTTTCAAGCGCAGCGGAGTTACTGCAGCAGCTGCCAGAGGAAAGTCCGGTGACAACTCCGAGATTGGTCCGACTTCACGAATTATGCGATTCATGAAAGCCCGCGCAGGGCGGCCGGTAAAAGCGTTCGTTAGCGCCGTCGCGTTATCTTTGGCATCTTTCAGCGCAATGCGGTGAACTGCGCTAGTTTTGGCCTCAGGGCAGAGAAGGTATGCTGTTCCAATCTGAGCGGCGGATGCCCCCAAAGCCAACGCCGCCATAATGCCGCGAGCATCTGCGATACCGCCGGCAGCAATAACAGGAACACGGACGGCGTCGACGACCTGCGGCACCAAAGCAATCAAGCCGGTTTGGCACGCGATGTCGTCTTCCAGGAACATTCCGCGATGGCCCCCAGCTTCGAAACCTTGGGCGATAATTGCGTCGCAGCCTCGATGCTCCAGCCAGCGAGCCTCTTCGACAGATGTTGCGGAGGCAATGAGCTTGGCTCCCGATGCCTTGATTCGGTCGACGAGCACGGGGTCTGGCAGGCCAAAATGGAAGCTGACGACGCGAGGATTGCTTTCTAGCAATGTGTCACACATCTCGCGATCGAACGAGTTAAGCATCGTTATAGGTGCCGGGTGGGCGGGATCGACGCACAGTTCGTGGTAATAGGCCTCAAGCCGTCGTCTCCACGCGGCCTCGCGAGCCAGGTCGATGCTTGGCGGGCGATGACAAAAGAAATTTACGTTGAAAGGCTGTGCAGTGGCGTTGCGGATTACGCCAAGCTCATCTCGCAATTGCGCTGCATCGAGTGTCGCGCAAGGAAGTGATCCCAACCCGCCAGCCTCAGAGACAGCAATTACCATAGCGGACCCGACTGAGCCAGCCATGGGCGCTTGTATGATCGGCAATTCGATGCCGAAAAGGTCTTGAATTCGGCTGTCGAGCTTCACTAATCAGAGCTCCATTTAGGTTGAACACCGCACACAAGACGACGGCTTTTTCCGAGCGGTCAAGAAGGATCGCTCAGAGTGACGTGGCGCGGTTGTGCCAACCCGACTTGTGATCGTGCTGGAGTCCCGAACTAGTCGCGGAAGCATTTGTGAATGTGAGGGTATTTAGCCAGCGCCGTCGGCAAACCTAGACTAGGCTCAGGACCTATTAATTTGGTTTGAGATGTGATTCACGGTGTCTGGGAGGACGCCGTGATGGGTGATTTGTTTCTGCTGAGCGAGCGGCAGATGGCGCGGATATCGCCGTATTTTCCGTTGTCGCATGGGGTTCCGCGGGTCGATGACCGGCGCGTAGTGAGCGGAATCGTCTATGTGATCCGCAACGGCCTGCAGTGGAAGGACGCGCCCAAGGACTACGGTCCCCACAAGACACTCTACAACCGCTTCATCCGCTGGAGCCGGCTCGGTGTCTTCGACCGGATCTTCGCCGGGCTCGCCGGCGAAGGGCCCAAGCCGGAGCGGATCATGATCGACGCGACGCATCTGAAGGCGCACCGCACGGCGGCGAGCCTGCTCAAAAAGGGGCTGTTCCCCGTCGTATCGGGCGCACCAAGGGCGGGCTGAACTCCAAGCTCCACACCGTCTGCGACGATACCGGCCGCCCGATCATCATGCTGCTCTCGGAAGGCCAGATGAGCGACCACAAGGGCGCGAGCCTCGTGCTCGCTGCCCTGCCGCCAGCCAAAACCCTCATCGCCGACCGCGGCTATGATAGCGCCGCGTTCCGCCAGGCGCTGGTCGCCAAAGGCATCGAACCCTGCATTCCGTCTAGCAGAAGCCGGAAAATCCCTTATCCCTACGACAAGACGCTCTACCGCCAGCGCCACAAGGTCGAGAACCTCTTCGCCAAGCTCAAAGAATGGCGACGCATCGCCACACGCTACGACCGATGTGCTCACACATTCTTCTCGGCCATCTGTATCGCCGCAGCCGTCATCTTCTGGCTGTGAGCAACGAGTCCTGAGCCTAGCTTCGGAGGGACCTGGTCCTTCAGCCGCAAGCCTTTTTGCGGCAACGCTCATTGACGGCGTCGCGTCATTCGCGAAGCAACTCGGTAGCGACCAGCGAAGCGATCGCAGGCAGGAAGCTGTCGTCCTCGGCGATCGCCTCGCCTTGTGTGAAGACAGTGAGCAGGAATTCCTGACCGCTCGGCAGGATGGCGCGGAGTGTATCGTGCCGGCGAAACGCGGCGCGCTCATCACCGAGCCAACGCGTGCGGCCGGCCTTGGACCAGATGTGCGTGCCCTCGGGCAACGCGTCGCCGAGATAGCCTAGCAACTGGTAGACGCCGCGAGCACGATAGGTGCTGTTTGGATCGCGCGCGAGGTGGTCGTGGACGATCGCGCGCCGAGCGGGCGTCAGCAGCGTGGTCTCGCTGAATATTTCGTGCATCAGGCGCGCCATCGAGATCGGCGTCAAACAGTTGTGACCAGCAGGCGAAAGGTCGAGCGCCACCTTTTCGCGGCCATACCGCAGATCGTCCATGAGCTTCTGGTTGAGATTGATGCCGTCGAGTTCCGGCCAATGCAGGGCTTCGAATATCCGATTGATCTCCTCGCGGCGCTCACGCCAATCGGTCATTGCTTGTTCGTCGAGCAACGTATCGCCGGTCGTGCCCGTTAGCAGGTCGATGATGTAGTTGGTCGCCGAATTCGACGACCACAGGATCATGTCGCGCATCGCCCGGTCGAGTTCGTTGTGGGGAGACAGGCGGCCGTCCTCCAGTCGCATCTGGGCAGCGACGAGGTGGAACACCTTCACCAGCGAGCAGGGATAGCATCGCCAATCGGCTCGCAAGGCCGCGCCTTGAGGTTTGCCGCCATCCTCGCCTGGCTGTGTCAAAACATATGCGAACTGCTCGAAAGGGATGCCGCGCGCAGCATAGATCGGTGCCGCATGTCCCTCGATCAGCGCGCCAATCCGCTGCAGCTTGGAACTCTCGGTGAAGAAGCTCATGATCGTCTCGCATTGCGTAGCGGAGAAATCGGAAGCGCCTCAGCCCCTTGGCCTGAGCGCCGTATCGAGACCCTCGCCGATCAAGGCGAAGGTTACACCGGTGAAGACGATGGCGAGGCCTGGGCAGGTCGCTATCCACCAAGCGTCGAAGAGGAACTGCCGGCCGTCGGAAATCATCAGCCCCCATTCGGGCGTCGGCGGCTGAATGCCGAGGCCAAGGAACGACAGCGAGGTCACGGCAAGGATCGTTAAAACAATGTCGGCCATAGCGAACACGATCGCCGGCGTCACGGCGTTGGGCAGGATGTGCAGTGTCACGATACGTGTGTTGGTAGAACCGAAACTGCGCGCTGCCTGAACGAATTCAAGCTCGCGCAGCACTAGCACCTCGCCGCGCGTGATCCGAGCAAACGAGATCCAGTTCACCAGCAGGAAGGCGAGATACAGGTTGGACTCGCCGGGCCCAAGAACGCCGACGATGGCGATCACCAGCACATGGAAAGGAAAGGCCCAGAAGATGTCGGTGATGCGCATAATCACCGTGTCGACACGCCCGCCGATAAAGCCCGACAGCGCGCCGATCGCGATGCCGAGGATGGCGGGGGCCATGACGCAGACTAGCGCGACCCGCAGGTCGACCAGGCCGCCGACCATCACGCGTGACGCGACGTCGCGGCCGAGGTCGTCGGTGCCGAACCAATGCGTTGCAGAGGGCGGCTGCAGGGTGTTGCCGTAATCCACGAAGAAGGGATCGTGCGGCGTCCAGACCTGTCCGAGGCCGACGAACAGGCAGAGCAGCAGGAGCATGGCAAGGCCGACGAGGAGCGTCGGGTCGAGGCGGCGCTTGCTCATGCGTCATTCCAGCCGGATGCGCGGATCGGCCAGCGCATAGGCGATGTCCGTCGCAAGATTGATCAGGACGACCAGCACGGCGAAGACGATCGTCAAACCCTGGATCAGCGGGTAGTCGCGGGCGAAGATTGACTCGACGAACAGCGAGCCGAGCCCTGGTAGGGCGAAGACGGTCTCGATCACAACCGTGCCGCCGATTACCCAGCTGGTATGGGCGCCGAGCACTGAGATCGAACTGATCAGCGCATTCGGCAGCACATGCACGCGCATCATGCGACCCGTCGCATTACCTTTGGCACGGGCGGTGGTGACGTAGTCGGAGCCAAGCACGTTGAGTATGCCGCTGCGCAGGCTGCGTATGGTCAGAGATGCCGTCGCTAGTGCAATGACGAAGGCTGGAAGTGTGAGGTGGTGCAGGCGCGAGAAGATGCCCGTGCCATAACCCGAGGTCGGGAACAACGGCACCCAGATCGCCAGGACGACGACCAGCACGAGACCCAGCCAGAAGGACGGGATCGCGAGGAGGACCGTGAAAACGAGCTTGATCAGGACGTCCGCCGCCCGGTCGCGCTTGACGGCCGACAACAACGCCAGCGGGATCGTCAGCGCCACGGCGATGATCGTGGAGTAGGCCACGAGCGACAGCGTCGCCGGCAGGCGCTCCAGCACTAGGGTTGTGACGGACTGGCCGTAAACGACTGAGCGGCCGAGGCTGCCCGACAAGATATCTCCCAGAAAGAGCAGATATTGTCGCCAAAGCGGCAGGTCGAGCCCAAGCCGCTGCTTCATCAGCGCGATCTCGTCGGGCCCGCCACGCGCGCCGAGCAGCAGCGTCGCCGGGTCTCCCGGCAGTGCCCGCAGAAGAAAGAAGCAGGCCAGCGTAATGCCAAACAGCACCGGCACGAGCTGGACCAGCCGCTTAAGGATGTAATTGAGCATGATGCGCGACTGAAGAGTGGGGCGGCCCCGGGGGCCGCCCCGAGCCTCACTTCAGCTTGACGTCCTCCAGCCGGAAATTGGAGGTCGGCAGCACCTCGAAACCTTCGACATTGCTGCGATAGGCATAGGACGTGCCCGGATAGAACAGGAAAATTGACGGCGAGCCCTCATGGGCAAGCTTGACCATCTCCTTGAACATCGCGCCGCGCTCCGGCCCGTCATTGGTGGCGCGCTCCTTCTCGTAGAGCTCGTTGACGCGCTCGCTCTTCCATTCGGTGTGGTAGGCGTTGGCGCGCTCGGGATTGACGATCAGAAACCCGGCCATCTGGTCGGGGTCGATCGTGTCGCTCGACGCGTAGGAGACGGCCATCTCGTAGTCGCCGGCCTTGGTCGTGGACCAGTGTGTGCCGCCCTCGACGAGCCGGATTTCGGCGGTGACGCCGATCTGTGCAAGCGCGCTCTGCAAGGCCTGGCCGAGCTGGCGATGGAGCGGCCGGCCCGAATGCACCAACAGCGATGTCTTGAAGCCGTCGGCATAGCCCGCCTCCTTGAGCAGGGCCTTGGCCTTGGCGATGTCGTGGGCATAGGGCTTGAGATCAGGATCCGCATAGGCCATCGGTGGCATCGGTGAATTCGACACTTTACCCGCCCCGTATAGCAGTGCCTTGACGAGCCCTTCCTTATCGATGGCGTAGTTGAGAGCCTGTCGAACGCGGACATCGTCGAAGGGCTTCTTCTTTGTGTTCATGAGGACGAAGTCGCTGCGCAGCACGTTGGCGACAGCGGTCTTGATTGTGCCAGCCCGGCTGAGGCCCTGCATCTGGTTCAGAGGGATTTCGAGCGCGGCATCGATCTCGCCGGCCTGCAGCTTGAGCACGCGGCTGTTGCCCTCGGGAATGACCATCAGCTCGGCCCCGTCGAGGTCGGGTTTGCCGGCCTGCCAGTAATTTGCGTTCTTCTTTAGCGACAGACCCTGCCCTTTGTTCCAAGCGGCGACCGTGAATGGCCCCGAGCCGATTGGCTTCTCGAAGAACGTGCCAGATGCTGCCTCGAACGCCTTCTGCGGCAGGATCGCCGACGAAAACAGGGCGAGGTTGTTGAGAAGGGGCGTGAAGACCTTCTTGAGCTTCAGAACCACTGTGCGATCGTCGGGCGTCTCGATCTGATCGATACCGGCGAAGAAGCGTTTCCAGTTGCTGGCGTCGCTGCCAGCCCGCTTCAGGGAGAAGGCAACGTCGCCGGCCGTGACCGGCGTGCCGTCCGAGAACTTCGCCTCACGCAGCTTGAAGCTGTATGTGAGACCGTCGGCGCTGACTTGCCAGCTTTCCGCCAGGCCAGGTTCGAGCTTGGTCGCGTCCTTGCTCGGGCGTAGCAGCGTGTCGAACACGAGGAGCTGCGCGAAGATCGAGGCATTGTCGCTGGTCGCGATTGGGTCGAGTGAGACCAGATCCTGGGTCTGCGCGAGCTTCAGAATGCCCTTGGCGAAAGCGGGAGACGGCGCGACGGTCAGCGATGGAGCAAAAATCGCTAGGCTAAGCGCGGCGGCAGATACCATGGAGCGTAATGTGGTCATGCAGATCCCCTGATCTTGGCCGCTGTCCCGCGGCATGTTGCACCCTCACACGGTCGGGCCTAGTCTCGCCAATGAAAGATTCGGCAAGATCATCAACCGAATGGAATAGGGGCGATGAAGCTCAACGCCCTGCATGTGATCAACGCGTTCGTTAGGTTGGGTGGAACCGGTGAGGCGGCGCAGGGACTCGGCATCAGCCAGTCCGCAGTCATCAAGTCGCTGCATCAGACCGAGCAGGAACTTGATCTAAGCCTCGTCGCATCAGTCCAGGGTAGGTTAACGCCAACGCCAGAGGCAATCGAGCTGACGCGATTGGCGCGACCAGCCCTTGGCTCACTTCGCCGCGCGCTACACGAGGCGGACATGATCCACGTCGGCATGGCGGACCGGCTGCGCATCGCGACCGTGCCGGGGCTCGCGCATAGCATCCTCCCGCCTGCGATCGCCAGTGCACGGATTGCCCTGGCTGACAGTGCGGCCGTCGAGGTCGTCTTCGATCATGTTCGCGATCATCTCGTCGCCGACGACGTCGATCTCGCCATCTCCTACGGTCCCATGGCGATCGACGGGTTGCTTGACATCGAACTGCGCCGCAGCTCGCTCGTCTGCGTGCTTGGACAAGAGCATCCGCTCGCGAGCCGCGAGACACTTGCGCATGCCGATCTCGATAACCAGCGGTTGATCAGCTATGGACCGGATGGTGTCAGCCGCTCGGACAGCTTCCAGGCCGCTCTTGCCCAAAGCGGCCTTGCCGGCCGTGTCGCGATCACAGTTCGCCATACCGACACCGCCTGCCATCTTGCGCGCGAGGGCGTCGGGATTGCCGTTGTCGATGGCTTCGTAATCAGCAGCGGATTGACCGAAGATCTCTCCATCCGACCGCTTGCGGCCAGCCCGCTCGTGACCGCCTATGCGCATCACCGCGATGGCACGCCGCTCGACCGCTCCGCGCGGATCCTGCTGGACCGTCTGGCCGAAGCCGCAACATGAGCGGGCTGACGCCTTTCCATGCGCGTGTGCTGCGAGCGGTTGATCGCTGCGGGACCACCGTCGAAGCAGCTAGGCAACTTAACCTGACGCAATCGGCCGTTAGCAAGATCATTGCGCGCAGCGAGGTAGGCTTGGGTGTCGCTGTGTTCGAGCGCCGAGACGGCCGCCTTATGCTTCGTCCGCAGGCGCACGCCCTGATGCGTGCTCTCGGCGCTGTCGAGGATGAATGGCACGATCTGCGCCAGGCTGTGGACGAACTCCGGTCTGGACGAGCCCTGCCACTGCGGATTGCCTCTACGCCCAGCATCGGCCAGGGCCTGATTGCGCAGGCGCTTCGACGACTCGTGACCGAGTATCCACAGGCGCGGATCGAACTGATCATGGGCGACGCACCGAAGGAGCTGTCACAGGGGAACGCCGATATCGGCGTTATGTTCTCGCCGCGGGTCACCGACGACATCGCACTGACG
Source organism: Bosea sp. PAMC 26642 (assembly GCF_001562255.1). Lineage (NCBI taxonomy): Bacteria > Pseudomonadati > Pseudomonadota > Alphaproteobacteria > Hyphomicrobiales > Alloboseaceae > Allobosea > Allobosea sp. PAMC 26642. The sequence goes on from NZ_CP014301.1 coordinate 4,446,047, forward strand.
CCTTTGACGCAGGCTATGATCATCGCTCTAGTTCGCGACGATGATCCTCTCGCGCTCGGCCGCTCCGTCAGCCTCAACGATCTCAAGAGCCGGCGACTAATCTGTTTCGACCGGGAAAAGTCGCCGTTGGGCTGGCTAATTGCCCGCGCACACGAAGACGCGGGGCTCAACTATGCGCCGTTCATGACCGTGCCCTACAGCATCTCGGCGGCCCATCTAATGGCGCAGCACGGCGATGTGACCTTGATCGACAGCCTTCTGATCGAAGCGCAACGTTTCGACGGTCTAACGCGACTTTTGGTGACGCCGAAAATCCCGATCACCATTTGTCTGATGACAGTGCGGAGCCGGCCCTTGTCACGGCTCGCATCGCGCTTCGTCGAAATTCTGCTGAGCAAGTAGCGAGCGTGGCCAGGCGCGCCGAGGATTTCGCGGCCAGTTCCTCGGGCACCAGTTTGACGCCGTGATACCGCCCGTAGATTTCGACCAGCTTGCCGTTCTTGAGATTGGCAGTGACCCACTCGTTCAGCTTTGCTGCGAGCTTGGGCTCGTTCTTGCGGAAGGCGATGCCGAGCGGAAACCCCTTCATCACGAATTTGGTGTCCAGATCGAGCGATGGGTTGTCCTTGCGCAACTGGTTCAGCAGCGGCAGCGAGGTGGCACAGATCTGGAGCTGTCCCGAGGTGATGCCGACGGTCGAGGTCGGATCGTCTTCGAAGCGCGTGACGACGCCGGCGGCACGTCTCGGGATGCTCGTTTTAGGTTCGTTATGGCGGCGTTTTCTGCAGAGATGTTCAACGCGCGATGCGCGCTGCGTTTCGCCGACGCAAGTAATGGCTGACGTGTCCGATTACCGGCAGCACCAGCAGGGTCAGGCCGATCGCCATGAGTGTCGAGACCAGCGGGTTGGACCAAAAGATCCTCAACGAGCCTTGGCTGAAGATCATCGATTGGCGGAAGGCGTCCTCGGCCTTGTCACCGATGACCATGGCCAGCACCAGCGGCGCGATAGGATAATCGAGCTTCTTAAAAACATAGCCGACGAGGCCGAAGGCCAGCGCCAGCCAGATGTCGAACTCCTTGCTGGCAGCGGTGAAGGCGCCGATGAAGCAGATCACTACGATCACAGGCCCGATGATGGAGAACGGGATGCGTAGGATCGATGCGAACAAGGGAACCGTCGCCAGCACGACCACGACCGCGACGACATTGCCGAGATACATCGAGGCGATCAGGCCCCAGACGAAGTCGGGACGGTCTGTGAACAGCGTGGGGCCGGGGTTCAGCCCCCAGATCATCAGGCCGCCCATCATCACGGCGGCCGTCGCTGACCCCGGAATGCCCAGCGCCAGCATCGGCAGCATCGCGGCGGAGCCGGCGGCATGGTCCGCTGTCTCCGGCGCGATCACGCCCTCAGGCTCGCCCTTGCCGAACTTGTCCGGATTGCGAGACGAGCGCTTCGCCATGGCATAGCTCATGAAGGAGGCTGCCGTCGGCCCACCGGGCGTAATGCCCATCCAGATCCCGATCGCGCTGGAGCGCAGCAGGGCCACCCAATAGCGCGGCAGCTTGGCCGCCGTGAGCAGAACGTCGCGGATGCGGACCTTAGCGGCGACGCCCTCGAATTTGAGGCCCTCCTCCATCGTCAGAAGCAATTCACCGATGCCGAACAGGCCGATAACCGCGATCAGGAACGAGACGCCGGCGAGCAGCACGTCGAACTCATAGGTTAGGCGGACATTGCCGGAGACCGAGTCCATGCCGATAGAGGCCAGGGTAAAGCCGACGCCCATGGAGACGACCGTCTTGAGTGGCGAGGTCCCGCCGAGCCCGATGAAGCTGGCGAAGGTCATGAAATAAACCGCGAAATATTCAGGCGAGGAGAATTTAAGTGCGAACTTCGCGACCCAGCCGGAGAGCAGCGTGATCAGGATGACGCCAGCAAGCGCCCCGAAGCCGGCAGAGAGGAAGGCGAAGGACAGTGCTTCCGTGGCTCGGCCCTGCTTGGCCATGGGGTGGCCATCGAATGTCGTCGCGACCGAAGAAGGCTCGCCGGGGATGTTGAACAGAATCGAGGTGGTCGAGCCGCCGAAGAGCGCGCCCCAGTAGAGAGACGTCAGCAGGATGATGGCCGAGACCGGGTCCATGCTGAAGGTTAGCGGCAGCAACAGCGAAACACCGTTGGGCGCGCCGAGGCCCGGCAGCACGCCGACGAGCACTCCCAGCAGCACGCCCGCCATCATCAATATTATATGATGCGTAGTCAGGGCGACTGAAAAGCCGTGCATTAGATTGGCGATGTTATCCATGGCCTACGGCACCGTTTCGCGTTGCAGTCCGGTCACAGGCCAAGAAGAGGCTCGAGCGGCCCCTTGAGCAGGCTGATCTGAAAGAATTTCTCGAGCGCGAGATAGAAGAAGGCTGCCGTTCCAAGCGCTGTCGCCAGCGTGCCGAGCCAGCCGTAATGACCTTGAAAGCGCATCGTGAAAACAAGATAGAGGATCGTCGCGACATACATGCCAAGCGTGGCGCTGAGCACGACGAAGGCTGTGAGCGGCAGCAGGAAGGAAAGCACCCGCATGCCGCGCTCGCGGTCGAGGAAAGCCTCGGTAAGCCACTCGGCGTCGGCAAGGCGCCTTGCTGCAGTAAAAGCCAGCGTTCCGAGACTCGCTAGCGCGACCAGCCCTCCCGTGTAGAACGGAAAGGCGCCCGGCTGCGGGCCGGCCGAATCCCAGCCGATGCCGAATTCGAGCGCGCCCTTGACGATGACAAGTCCGAAGGCCAGCGTCGCCAGTGCAGTGACGATCTCGGCCCAGAAGCGGGTGATCATCGACCCAATTCCTCGTTGTCGCATTGCCGTTGAAACACAACGTCATCCCGGACGCAGCGCAGCGGAAATCCGGGTTCCATCACGGAGCAATCCTTCCCAGGACCGGCGTCCGATGGATTTCGGTTCGGTTTCGCTTCGCAGCTTGTCTGGAATGACGCAGCGCATGAAGGGTCTACTTCGCGACCCAGCCTTCGTTCTCAAAGACCTTCTTATTGGCGGCGTCGTCTTTGGCGACGAAATCGGCAAGTTCCTGGCCCTTCATGAACTTCGCCGTCTGCGCGGTGCGTGCGACGAACTCCTGCCATTCCGGCGTCTTCGAGACCTTCTCCAGCACATCGGCGTAGAAGGCGACCGCGTCAGTGGGCACCTCGGCCGGCAGCCAGACGGTGCGCGGCATCTGGAAGGTTTCGAGCGGCAGGCCGGCCTCCTTGCAGGTCGGGATGTCGCCCCAGCCCTTGCCCTCGAAGACCGGATCGCTCTTGGCGAGGCGCACCGGCGAAAAGACGCAGAGCGGCTTGACCTGCCCGGCCTTCCACTGGCCGATGTTTTCGTTGGGGTTGTTGACGTTGGAGTCGATATGACCCCCGGCGAGCTGCACGGCCGCCGCGCTACCGCCCTGGAACGGGATATAGATCCATTTCACGCCGGCCGCGTCCTGGATCATCGAAGTAAGCGTCTGGTCGGTGTCCTTCGACTGGCTGCCACCCATCTTGAAGCCCATTGGCTTAGCCTTCACAGCCTCGAGATAGCTCTTGGCATCCGTAAAGGGCGCATCGCCCTTGACCCACAGCAGGAACTCATCGAGCGCCAACCCAGCGACTGGGGTCAGGTCGGTATACTTGTAGCCGAGCTTGGCGACATAGGGCAGCAGATAGGCGTTGTTGGTGCCGAAGATGACGCGGTTGGGATCGCCCTTGGCGCCCTTGCCGTAGACATAGCCCTCCGCGCCCGAGCCGCCGCCCTTGTTCACGACGACGATCGGCTGGTCGATCAGCTTGTGCTTGCTGATGATCGACTGGATCATGCGGGCAAAGTTGTCGGTGCCGCCACCGGCGCCGGAGGTGACGACGAATTCGACCGGCTTGGTCGGCTGCCAGGCCTGTGCGCTGCCGGCACCGCCGATGGCGAGAGCTCCAGCGAGCGCGGCTGTGATGCTGATGGTCTTCATGCTTTTTCTCCCTGGATGATCGATATTTCGCAGCCGCTCTTGATTGGCGATCTTTGAAAGAAACCCTGCGTCAGGCGGCGGCTTTTGCCTTCGCCTTGCCGTCCTGCGCCATCTTAATAGCTAGCGCGAGAGCGGCGCGTGTCGCACCGAGATTGGCGACTCCCTTGCCTGCGATCTCATAGGCCGTGCCGTGGGCAGGCGTGCAGATCGGGAACGGGAAGCCGCCGATTAGCGTCACGCCGCTGTCGAAGCCGATCAGCTTCATGGCGATCTGGCCCTGATCATGATACATCGTCAGAACGGCATCGAAATCGCCGTTTCGGGCCCGCAGAAACACGGTATCAGACGGAAACGGCCCCTCGACCGTAAAGCCCTTCGCCTTGGCCTCCCTGACCGCCGGCTCGATGGTCTCGATCTCGTCGCGCCCGAAATTGCCGCCGTCGCCGGCATGGGGATTGATGCCGGCAACCGCGATGCGCGGCGGGTTGAAGCCGGCGAGACGCAGATTGGCGTCGGCCAGCGTCAGCGCCCGCAGAATGCGCTCCTGTGTGATGTTGGCGGCCACCTCGGAGAGCGGGATATGCGAGGTCACCCGCGCATTCCAGAGCTTGTCGAGGATATTGAACTCGCTTGCCGCGCCCTCGAAGCCTATGGCGTCACGCACGAAGCGGATCTCGTCGTCATAGCCGGGATAGGCGAAGCGCATTGCCGCCTTGTTGAACGGCGTAAAGAAGACGGCATCGGCTTGGCCCGCAGCCGCGAACTGCAGGGCACGACGGAAATTCTCGGTTGCGGCCTTGCCGCCTGCGAATGTCGCCTTGCCGCGCTGCAGATCGGCCGGATCATGATTGCCGAGATCGATGAAAACGGGCTGGTCGCCGAGCGGCAGCGCATCGCCATCGCGGACGACGCGAACCAGCGGATCAACTGCCCCGTCCTCAATGCCCAATTCCAGCAGGCGCGCGTCGCCGAAAACGACATAGCGGGCGGCCTGCCGCAGATCCGGTTCGGCAAGGATGCGCGCGGTTAATTCCGGGCTGATGCCCGAGGGATCGCCCATCGCGACGGCAATCACCGGCAATCCGCTTTGCGTCCTCTTGTCCATAGCCCTGCTCGCTTTTTGCCCCGAGATTGCGTCCCGAGTTCTCGCCTCGACGTCTCGCAAGACCTTTTGGTTAGCATAGGCCTTCGATCGTCACAAGTATGCTGTATGCAGCATAATCAGGGTGGTGTAGAGATGGGTCAAGGCGCAGAGTCGCCGGGTCACAACGCCGCTTCGGAGGACAGGATGAACTTTCACGCGCATTACGCGAGCATCGCGCAGCCTGTTGAAACCTGCCTCGTTGGCAGTGGCGGCTTCGGCCGCAGCTATCTCGCCCAGGCCCGGAAAATCCCTTTGGTGAATGCGCGCATCGCCGTCGATATCACTGCGGAAGCAGCAGCGAATGCGTTCGCGTTAGCCGGATTCGGCAAGGCCGATATCTCTCTGTGTGAGACGCCCGCTCAGGCGCGGGCCGCCTGGGACAGCGGAAAATGCGTCGCTTCGGGGCGGCTCGAGACTGTCATCGCTTTGCCCTTCCAGCTTCTGGCTGAGGCGACAGGCAGCCCGGAAGCGGCGACCCGGCACAGCCTTATGGCGATCGAGGCCGGACGCCATGTCGCGCTCGTCTCCAAGGAGGCCGACAGCGTCGTCGGTCCGGGCCTCGCCTGGCTTGCCCGTGAGAAGGGCGTTGTGCTCACGCCCGTTGACGGAGACCAACCCAGCTTGCTGATCGCTCTCGCAAGTTGGGCCGAGGTGCTCGGCCTCGAAATCATCGCCGCGGGCAAATCCAGCGAATACGACTTCGTCTTCGACCCCGCGACGGGCTCCGTCGCCTGTAACGGCGTGACCAACACCTTGCCTGAGCTGCGACAGCATTGGCTTGGGGGCGAGCCATCCGCCGTCGTCGGCACTGCCGCCGAGCGCGCTCGCATTCTGGGCCATGTCTTTCCGCTGCGCGCCGTGCCCGATCTCTGCGAGATGACGCTGGTCGCCAATGCGCTCGACTTGTCGGCCGATGTCGCGACCTTTCACGCGCCACCAGCGCGCATTCCGGAGTTGGCCGACCTGTTCGCGGCTACGCATGAAGGCGGACTGATATCCGGCAGCCGACGGATCGACGTGTTCCACCATCTGCGGCTCGCTGAGGAGGCGAGCTTCGCCGGGGGTGTTTTCATCGTCGTGGCCTGCGACAATGCGGAGACCTGGGAGATGCTGGCCGGCAAGGGTCACGTCGTCGGGCGATCGGCCAGGACCGCGATGCTCTATCTCCCGCGCCATCTGCTTGGCGTCGAAGTCGCGACCTCCATACTCGATGCCGTCGGGCTCGGCCGCTCCGGCTATGGCGATGATTATCGGCCCAGGCAAGATCTCGTCGCCGTGGCTCAGCGCGACCTCGCCGCCGGCACGGTGCTGACGATGGGCGGTCATCATCACAGCATCGTCGATGTCGGTGCTGAAGTCCGGCCAGCCTCAGCTCTCGCGCCCGACCGCGCCGCTCCCTTCTATCTTGTGGCCGACCGAACTCTCGTGCGGGCCGTGCGGGCTGGCGACGCCGTCAGCCTCGGCGATGTCGAGATCAACAGCGATTCCGGCCTGTTGGCGATGCGCCACCGGCAGGATGCGATTTTTGCCACCGAAATGGCGCGTGCGGTTTGACAGTGCCAGGTGTGCGTGTCGTAACCGGCGCATCGATAGGCGTATGGAACTTCGATGAGCGAACCTGCGATCGATTATCCCCGGATCATGCGCCGCACCCTCCATGACGAGGTGCTGGAGCGCCTGCGCGACATGATTATCGAGGGGCGGCTTGCCCCCACGCAACGCATCAACGAGGGCGTGGTCGGTGCGCAGCTTGGCGTTTCGCGGACGCCGCTGCGCGAGGCGATTAAGACGCTCGCGAGCGAGGGGCTGGTCGAGATCCTGCCGGCCAAGGGCGCGATCGTGCGTCGCTTCTCGGCTCGCGATTTGGCCGACATCTTGGAAGTCCTCAAGGCGCTGGAACAGCTCGGCGGCCGAATCGCCTGCGCAGAGGCCAGCGACGCGACGATCGAGGCGATCCACACCCTCCACAAGGAGATGCTGACACTCTACGAGAGCCGCAACCGGCTGGAATACTTCAAGCTCAACCAGGCCATCCACAGTGCCATCGTGGCGGCTTCCGACAACGCCGCGCTGATGGAGATGCACACTACCCTGCAATCGCGGATCAAGCGGCTCCGCTTTGTCGGGAACGAGGGGCCAGTGAAATGGGCCGGCGCCGTGGCCGAGCACGAAGAGATGATGGCGGCGCTACTGAAGCGCGATGGGGCTGAGCTGAGCCGTATCATCGGGCTCCACATGGATGCGACCTTGCTGCGGGTCCGCGAGGTTCTCTGATCGGGTATGACTTAGCCGACACGTGATGATCGGCTGCGTCCGATTTTCTCGCCCTTTCGAGCCCGCGATCAAGGCTGAGCGTGGCGCGGTCGTGCCGACCGAGTTGTGATCGGACTTCACGTGCGAATTCGAAGCTCAAGTTCTTGTAAATGTAGGGCTATTTTAGAGGCGGCTGCGGCGATAACCCAGCTTCGGAGGGCAACGCTCTATCCAGCTGAGCTACGGGCGCTTGCGCAGAAGGTGGGATAGCCGATTGCCGGGCCATCGGCAACGAGGGATTTTCGAGGGAGCCATGCCCAATGCGGCACAGGTCGCACGTTCGAATCGTGTCGGGCGCGCCGCGGTTGTGGCTCATTACGCGACAGCACTCTCGTTCAGCTCCCGGATCACGGAAAAGATCCCGCCGATTCGCGGTTCTTCAAAGACCTGCTTGGTCGGCGCGAGGTCGATGAAGGGCCGCTCGTAGAGCAGGCCGGGGTCCATCGTGCCCTGATAGGTCAGGTGCTCGATGATCATGCCGATGAACTCTAATCTGCGCCGTGGTCGCGGTGCCGGGCGCCAGGAACTCGCTGAAGGCGGCACTGACGGCTTGCGGGTCGAGCCCGACCAGCGAGCGCACGAAGCGGCCGAAGCCCTGGCTTGTTTCCCTGGCGCGCGTGATGTCGACTGCATCGTCGATCCCGGCGTCGAGCAGCATCTTCTCCAGCTCCGCCAGGTCGGTCGGCGTCAGCGGGCGACCATGGCGGACCTTTTGCAGCACGATGTGGTCCTCGTGCTTCCTGAGGACGTGGCGCGCCTTGGCCTTGAAGCGCGCGAAGTCGGCCTCGCCGACCTGGGGCAGCTCAAGCTCGAACCCTCGCCGATCTCATCAGTGAAGTCCGAATAGACGATCGCCTTCTTGCCCTTCTCGACATGCTGGACGAGATCGCGCAGGCGCAGCCGGACCAGCTCCAGGAGAATGACTTCCAAGCGCCACCAAGCTGAACGCGACTGCCTTGCGTAGGCAACGCTTTGTTGTGTCGGCAAGAACATGTCTGCCCCGAGCTTTGGGCTCGGGGCGATCAGCATGTTTTGATTATTGTTAGGATTTCGCGGCCAGTTCCTCGGGCACCAGTTTGACGCCGTGATACCGCCCGTAGATTTCGACCAGCTTGCCGTTCTTGAGATTGGCGGTGACCCACTCGTTCAGCTTTGCTGCGAGCTTGGGCTCGTTCTTGCGGAAGGCGATACCGAGCGGAAACCCCTTCATCACGAATTTGGTGTCCAGATCGAGCGATGGGTTGTCCTTGCGCAACTGGTTCAGCAGCGGCAGCGAGGTGGCATAGATCTGGAGCTGTCCCGAGGTGATGCCGACGGTCGAGGTCGGATCGTCTTCGAAGCGCGTGATCTTGACGTCCTTGACGCTGGCGGTGCCGCGCGTCAGCTCCTGATCGTTGACCGTGCCGCGCGTGACGGCGATCGCGCCCTTGCCGCCGAGATCGGCATAGGCGGCGATGTTCATCGCCTTGGGCGCCGCGACGACGCATTGCAGCTCGGCATAGGCGGTCGAGAAATCGATGACCTTCTTGCGCTCTTCCGTGATCGAGAGCGCGGAAATCACGACATCGGCCTTGTTCGTCAGCAGGAACTGCACGCGGTTGGGGGTCGAGACCTGGACGATCTCGAGCTCGACGCCCAGATCCTTGGCGAGCAGATGGGCTGTCTCGACATCGGAGCCTGTCGGCTTGAAGTCCTTGTCCATCATGCCGTGCGGTGGGTTGCCGAGGTCGATCGCGACCATCAGCTTCTTGCGCTGCATGATCGTGTCGAGCCCATCGGCAAAAGCGGGGCCGACGGCAAGGCCGGCGAGCGACAGGCCGACGAGGCCCGAAAACAGAAAATTAGCTGTGCGGCGGTTCATGGTCGTGCGTTTCCTCGGTTTGTTGTTGTGGATCGTTGGACACAGCCGTCGTTGCGCGGCCTTGGTCGGCTGGAGGTGCTAAAGGCCCCCTCCGACGAAATTCCTCAGTTCCGGCGTGGTCGGCGCGCGCAGGATTTCGCGCGAGCCGCTTTCGTGGATCTGGCCCTGATGCATGAAGATGATCCGGTCGGCGATGCGCGCAGCGAAGGCCATTTCATGGGTCACCAGCAGCATCGTCATGCCCTTTCGAGCCAGATCCTCGATGACCTTCAGCACCTCGCCGGTCAGTTCAGGATCGAGCGCAGAGGTGACCTCGTCGAAGAGCATCACCTGCGGGCGCATGGCGAGCGAACGGGCAATGGCGACGCGCTGCTGCTGGCCGCCCGAGAGCTGCTCGGGGTAGGCGTCGATCTTCTCGACCAGACCGACCTGTTCAAGCACTTCCATGGCCAGCGTGCGGGCGCTCGCCTTGTCGGCCTTCTTTACCCAGCGCGGCGCCAGCGTGATGTTCTGCTCGACCGTCAGATGCGGGAAGAGATTGTAACTCTGGAAGACGATACCGACATCCTGGCGCAGCTTGCGCAGGTCGATGCGCGGGTCGCTGACGCGGTGGCCGCAGACGGTGATCTCGCCCTGGCTGATCGTCTCCAGATGGTCGATGCAGCGCAACGCCGTCGACTTGCCCGAGCCGCTGCGCCCGATCAGGGCCACGACCTCGCCCTTGGCGATGTCGAAGGTGACGCCCTTCAGCACCGGAACGCTGCCGAAGCTCTTGTGGACGTCGCGAAAGCTAACGATGGGCGACATTGAGTTTTCTCTCGAGCCGCCGGCTCAGCCAGGACAAGGGATAGCAAAGCGCGAAATAGAGTGCCGCGATCACCAGATAGGTCCGGAAGGGCTGGAAGGTGGCGTTGTTGATGAGCTTGCCGATATAGGTCATCTCGGCCATGCCGATGACCGAAGCGATCGACGTGTTCTTGACGATCTGCACCATGAAGCCGACGGTCGGCGGGGTGGCGATGCGCAGAGCCTGCGGCAGGATGACCAGCAGCATGCGCTCCCAGCGGGCCAGCGCCAGACAGTCCGCCGCCTCCCATTGCGTGCGCGGCACCGATTCAAGACAGCCGCGCCAGATTTCGCCGAGATAAGCTGCCGAGAACAGCGTCATCGCGATGCAGGCCGCGGCGAGCGGCGGCATTTCCAGCCCCAGGATCGGCAGCCCGAAATAGAGCACGAACATGAGCACAAGCAGGGGCGTGCCCTGGATCAGATTGACATAGATCAGTGCGACCCAGCGAATGATCGCATTGTCCGAGATGCGCGCCAGCGCGACGCCGAAACCGACGATGCCTCCGGCCAGGAAGCCGACGAGCGACAGGAAGACCGTCCAGCTCAGGCCGTCGAGCAGCGCGTTCCAGTGCGCAGGAGAAAGGCCAAGCAGCGCGGCCATCACAGCGGTGTTCCCAGCCGCCGGCGCCGCGCGAAAGCGAACTGGCCCACGGCCCAGAACAGGCCGCGCATCAGGAACGACAGACCAAGATAGAGGCCTGCGATGACGAGGAAGACCTCGAACGGGCGGAAGGTGTCCGACTGGACGCGGCTGGCGGCAGCCGTCAGCTCCTCGGCCGAGATCTGGGAGGCAATGCTGGTGCCCAGCATCAAGAGGACATACTGGCTCGCCAGCGCCGGATAGACCTTCTCGATCGCGGTCGGCAGCACGATCGCGGCGAGGACCTGCCAGCGCGACAGCGCCAGGCAGTCGCCGGCCTCAATCTGGCCGCGATGGATCGACTCGATGCCTGCGCGGATGATTTCGCTGGAATAGGCGCCGATATTGATCGTCAGCCCGATCACGGCCGAGGTCGTGGCCGACAGCTTCAACCCGAGCGAGGACAGGCCGAAGAAGACGACGAAGAGCTGCACGAGCAGCGGCGTATTGCGGATGATCTCGACATAGAGGCCGACAAGCCCGCGCAGGATGCGCGAGCGGCTGGTGCTGGCCACCGCGCAGGCGGTGCCGAGAAGGAAGCCCGACACTGTCGCCATCAGCGCAAGCTGGACGGTGAGCAGCATGCCCTCCACCAGCATCGGCCAATAGTCGCGCAGGAACGAGAAGTCGAAAACGTAGTTCATGGTCCGGGGCTTTGCCCTCTGTCCTTGGGTTTCCTCAGGCGCATTGCGGTCTAGGCCATGAACTGTCCGCCATTCACTTCCAGCACTTGGCCCGTGACGTAGCCGCTGAGCGCGTCCGAGGCGAAGAAGAGATAGGCCCCGACGCAGTCTTCCGGCGTGCCGATCACCGCCATCGGAATGGTCTTGCGCATGCCCTCGAGGAGCTCCGGGGTCGAATAGCGTTCGTGGAACGGGGTCGAGATGACGCCGGGAGAGACGCCGTTGACGCGGATATGCGCGCCGGCGAGTTCCTTGGCGAGGTTGCGGGTCGCATTCAGGACGAAGGCCTTGGCGCTGGCGTAGAGCAGCGCCCCGGGGCCACCGCCGTTGCGGGCCGCAACCGAGCTCGTGTTGATGATGCTGCCCTTGCCGGCCTTGCGCATATGCCGCGCTGCCGCCTGCGAAGCGAAGACGACCGAGCGGACATTGAGATCGAGCACACGATCGTAAAGTTCGTCGTCGAGCTCGTCGAGCGGCGCACGCTTCACCAGCGCACCGGCATTGTTGACGAGCACGTCGAGTCCGCCCAGCCCGGCAGCTGCCTCCTCGACGACTCGGATCGCCTCCTTTGAGCTGGAGACGTCGCCGCCGATGAGGATGGCAGTGCCGCCGGCCGACTTGATCTCGGCTATGAGAGCCTCGGCAGGATCCTTGCTCTGGTTGTAGTGCACCGCCACATGCGCGCCGCGTTCGGCATAGGCTTTCGCGACGGCCGCGCCGATGCCGGTGCTCGATCCCGTCACCAGAATGCGCTTGCCCTTGAGGTCGTTGATCATCGTATTTTCCTTGTGTGGTGCGCGTTCACGCGAAAGCGGGATAACGGCTCGGGAAAGTCTGCCCGGCATCGTCGAGCGTGGCCCCCTTCGCGAAGGCGGGGCTCTGCATCCAGGGACGCGCCATGGCGTCGGTCATCTTGTTGATCTCGGCGAGATAGCCCGCGCCCTCAGTCGCGAGCGCATGTTCCATCGCCGCGAGGTCGGGATAATGCTGCAGGAAAGCCTGCCACCAGATCGCGCGGCCCGCGAGGAAGCCATTGGCGCCCGCCTTGAACGCATAGTGCAACACGCGGCGGAATTCCTCCATGCCCGCGCCCGCTGAAAGCATGACCCAGGGCTTGTCGATCAGCTTGCCCATGTCGTCGAACCAGCGCTGCGCTTCGGCAACATCGGTGCCGCCACTGGTCGGGTCGGGGAGGTTGCTGGCCGCCAGCGGGCTTTCGAGCTTGTAGATGTCGACTCCATAGTCCGGCGAAGCGAAATCGCGGACGCTCTGCAACACGAGTTCAGGACGCTTGTCCTTGTGCTCGATGTAGTCGGTGGTGTGGTCGGCGGCTCCGGCGAAGGGGAAGACCAGCAACTCGAGCAGGAAGGCGAGATCATAGGCCTTGCAGGCCGCGCCAACCTCACGGACGAGATTGTGCTGATGCTCGCGCACATCCGCCGCGCAGTCGGGCCGGTACCAGAGCAGCAGCTTCACGCCGTCGGCGCCGGCCCGTTTGATCTTGTCGACGCCCCAATCCTTCATCACGAAGGTCTTGCGGCCGCCGGGACTTTCCTCGAAGGCGAAGTTTTCGAGCGTCAGCAGCAGGCCGGGCGCCGAAGGCAGGGCATCGAAGGCCAGGCTGTAGCCATAGTCGGGGTCGATCAGCACGGCGGTGCTCGTCGGCGCGAGCGCCTTGACGAGGGCGCGCTTGACGCCGCCGACACGCTCATAGCTGGCGGAGCCGGCGCCGAGTTTCTGGTCGATCGCCTTGATGATCGGCGGGCGCTGATCGGCCGCCATCATCTTGAAGCGACCCTGCGCATCGGAGAGGCGGCGAAGCGAGCGATATTTGCCCGCCGACAGGGAACTGGTCATGCGAAATCCTTGGTGGGAGTGATGGATGAGGTTTGCGTGGCGACGAAGCTCGCGACTTCGGCTGCGGTCGGAATGCTCGCTCCCCCGCCCCATCGCGTGCATTTCACAGCGGCTACGAGATTGGCGAAGCGCATGGCCTCGCGGGCCGGGAGCGCACGGGCGATCGCAAGTGCAAAGGCGCCGTGAAAGACATCCCCCGCCGCCAATGTGTCGATGGCACGGATCGGCAGGCCAGGTTCATGCTGGAAGCCGTTGGCGTCGATCCAGCAGGCACCGCCTTCGCCGAGCGTGACGCCGACCAGCACATGGCCGCCGGCACTATAAAGACCGCGTAGCGCGGCCTCCGTGTCAGCACCGCCGCCCGTCATTTGGGCGAGAGCGGGCTCGGAAAACACGACGTGAGAGGCCAGCGGCACAAGGCCGGCGAGTGCTGCGGGATCGGATGTCAGGTCGGCATCGAGGATCGTCGGCTTGCCCAGCGCGTTGGCGCGCTCGATCACGGCAAGTGCCGCCATCGGCCAGCGCACATCGGCGAGGACGGCGTCATAGCCTTTGATGTCGTCGAAGGGCAGCCAGGAGGCGTCCGTATCGAGATTGGGATCGGCGAAGACGAGCAGCATGCGCTCGCCGTCCTGCGTCACGCCCACCGCCGAAATGCCGGAGCGCGCATCGTCGACGCGCCGGATCCGGGAGACGTCGACATCGCTGCGGATCAGATCCGCGACGATGCGCTCGCCCTGCATGTCGTTGCCGATACGGGCCCAGAGCGCTGCGGTTCCGCCTTGCCTGGCTATGGTGATCGCCGCATTCGCGGCCGGGCCGCCGGCGGCCGAGGCAAAGTCGGAGGCGAAGATCTTGGTCGGCCTGGTCGGGAAGGCCGGCAGCGCGAAGATCTCGTCATAGACGGCAATGCCGACGCAGAGCACCGAGGTCATCGCATGCCTCCGCCGTGCCAGGTCCGCGCAGTCGGGCACGGACGGGCCGCAGGGCCAATCCAGCTGATGGTCATCAAGAAGGCGTTTCCAAATCGGATTATTATTCCGTATTCCGGAATTTGATCCAAATTAGCTGTTCCGGAATGCGGATGTCAATTCTGATTCTCATTTCGGGGGCCAGCGATTATGGTGCCGTCCGACGCGTCCGGTGCATGGCGAGGGAGACCGAATGAAAGCCCAAGCGGCCATTAGCGACGAGGACGCTGGCGCCTCCTCGGAGAGCGCCGACACACGCGGCTCGCTGAAATCGATGCACAAGGCCATGGCGGTGCTGGACTGCTTCTCGCGCTACGATCGCTCGCTCAGCCTCAGCGAAATTTCCGAACGCTGTCGAATGCCCAAGACGACCGTGCATCGGCTGGTGACGAGCCTGCGCGAGGTCAAGCTGCTGGAGCAGGATAAGGGTCGCGACCGCTACCGGATGGGCATTCGCCTGTTCGAGCTCGGCAGTATCGTGCTCGCCAATCTCGACCTGCACCGCGAGGCTCGCTCACTCGTCGACCGGCTCGGCGACATCAGCGGGGAATCCGCGCATCTGTGCATTTTCGACGGCACCAACATGGTCATCGTCGAGCATCGCGAGCCGGGCGGGAACAGTGTGAACTGGACCACGACGCTGTCGATCTCGCCGTCCTACTGCACCGGAGTGGGCAAGGCAGCGCTGGCGTTCCAGGAGACCACGACGATCGAAAAAGTCATCAGGCAGGGGCTTCTGCCCTATACGCCCAACACGCTGACCGACCCCGATGCGCTGCGGAAGGACCTCGCCGACACGCGCCAGCGCGGCTACTCGATCGACGAAGGCGAGCACCAGCCGACGGTGCGCTGTGTCGCTGCGCCGATTCGCAATGCGTCGGGCCACGTCTTCGCGGCGGTCAGCGTGACGGGGCCGATGGATCGCGTCACACGTCAACGCGTGCCGGCGCTAGCCGAACTCGTGACTGCGACGGCGGTCCAGCTGTCGCGTCAGCTCGGCTACGAACCCACGGCAGTCGGGAGGTCTCGGTGACGCCTTTCGATGTGCGGGGCATCGTCGTCCCGTTGACGACGCCTTTCGACGCCGCCGGCGAGATCGACCGCCCGGCTTTCGTCCGACAGGTCGAATGGATGCTCGATGAGGGCGTCGACGGGCTGGTCGTCGGCGGCAGCACCGGAGAAGGCTTCGCCCTGGACGAGCGCGAAGTCCTGGACCTGTCCGCACTGGCTCTCGACATCACCGCTGGCCGCGTGCCGGTCATGACGAGCATCATGGCCGACAGCAGTCGTGCCGCGACGCAGCGCGCCCGCCTGTTGTCCGAACTGCCGCTTGCCGGACTTCAGGTCGCGCCGCCCCACTACATCTTCGCGCCCGACGACGACGGCATGGTTTCCTTCTACGCTGATGTCGCCGCCGCGACCCACCTGCCGATCGTCGTCTACAACGTGATCGCCTGGGCTCAAATTCGGCCTGACCTGGCGGCACGGATCATGACCTCCGTCCCCAGCGTTCGCGCCGTCAAGCAGAGCGACAAGGATCTCGGCGGGTTCGCGGACCTCGTGCGCCTGGTGGGCGCGGAGCGCGTGTTCGGTGCGATCGATGGCTCATTGATGAGCTGCTACGACCTTCAGGTCGCGGGCTCGATTGCCGCGATTGCGAGCGCAGCGCCCGGCGCGAACGTCAAATTGTGGCGCAGCGTCAAAGAGGGAGACCGCTCCCGCGCGCTTGCGATCAATGCGGCGCTTTGCGAACTCTGGAGTCATCTGTCTGCCAAAAACCTGCCCGCTCGCGTGAAGGTCGCTCAGTCGGTTCAGGGTATCCCGTCCGGTCACCCGCGAGCTCCCATGGCCGGTGTCTTGAGATCGGAGAAGGAAGCGATCCGAACTGCGGTGCGCACCCTCGAAGCGCTATGACGAGCAGGAGCTGTTCGGGTGAGCGTCGACGCGATCGAAATGTCGCGCCGACGCCGTTCGTCGCCTGTTATGCGGCTTGCAGAGCCGCGACCAGATCCGGGCCACTTGTCCCGATAAGATCCTTGGACAGGTCCGCCACAAGCGCGACTTCAAGCTGTTTGTGATAATGCAGACGCATCTCGCCCAGTGTCCGAGGCGAGGCCACGATCACCAGCTTCTCGATTTTGTGCCCGAGCACCTGCTGATTGAGCCATTCGGTCGCCGCGGCGGCGTGGGCATCTTCATCGATCTGATGTCCTGTTGGATTCGCGGAACTGGAGTCTCGTCCCGCTCCGCCTCCCTTGTTGCTCTCGTCCAGATTGGGCGTCGGTATCGAAGAGAGAACCGGGCTCGCTTCGTCCCCGCTGTTCCGATGAAGCTCGAAATGCTTCCCGTCGATCAGCGCGACAACGGCACCATGTGGTAGCTGCATCAGTGTCTCCTAAAATCAGGTGATCCGACCAGACGTGAAGCGCAGCAAAAGCTGAGATGCTAACGCGGGAGCGAGTCCGGGACCCGGCAGCGCTCCACCTGGTCATGATGAACCAGAGGGAGAGCGTATCGTTCCACCACGCCGCCCGCCCCGGTCGCGCCGCCTGCGCCCGAGGACCCGGCGGAGACGGTCGCCGAGGCGCTCGGCCGGCTGAACTGGAGCCTCAAGCAGATCGTGCTGGTGCTGATCTTCCTCGGCTCGGGGGAGAGCGCGCCAGAACCCCCGCCCGCGCTGCTGCGCGTCGGTTGATCATGAGGGGCGAGCGGAGCGCCGCGAGGCGCGGGGTTATAGGGCCGCTTCGTTGAACCAGAAGCGGCGCGGAGGGATTGAGCCACCCTCCGCACGCCCCGTGGCGCTCCGCTCGTCGGCGATTTGACGACTCCGGGCCGCGCTTATCGGGATTTCGGGGTTT
This sequence comes from Bosea sp. PAMC 26642, assembly GCF_001562255.1. NCBI lineage: Bacteria > Pseudomonadati > Pseudomonadota > Alphaproteobacteria > Hyphomicrobiales > Alloboseaceae > Allobosea > Allobosea sp. PAMC 26642. The sequence goes on from NZ_CP014301.1 coordinate 4,463,221, forward strand.
CGATCTGAAAGCTCGGGCGCCAGTTCGCCTGAGGCTTGTCGCGACCTTTGCCGGCAGTTCGTCGTCCCGTCATCCTTATAGCGAGCTCCTCGCACAGGGGCCGTAGTACCCCCAGGGCGGTGCCCCGAAGCCTCCCGGAAGTGGATCGTGACTCCACCCGCAGGCGCCGCCCCCACCCCCACCAACGGCACACCTCCGGATGGCTGCCCCTCGGGGATGAGGTGGTGGGATTATGGATGCAGTGTGGATGCCGGGGATTAATGTCATCCGTCCGCTCGAAGAGGAAGCGCGGGGCCCCCTCTCTTACAAGGGGGAGGGGATGAACGTTGTCCGCATGAGGCGCTGAGGGCTTACGGCGCGCTGTGGAGAGCTCAGCGTCTCGCTGGTTCAGTTGCCGCGTCTAACCCTGCTATGGCGAATTGCGTTTGCCGCCTACGCAACCTAGCTTCGGAGGGCGCACAGTTTTTATTTTGGGGGCACAACGTTGACGTTGACCGTTCAGTCACTCGAATGGGCGATTCAATTCGTCGCAGATCATTCTGACGGCGATCTTTTCCCTCGAATCGCAGAAATGTCCGCTCTTTTAGCAAATAAGAGAGAACTTGCTAACGAGATCGCAAATAAACCGCTCGCGCAACTTGCAACCGGCGCGCATCGGAGATTTATTGTCCCAAAAGACGAAATCTCCTATCGGCAAGCAACCCAACTTGATCTTCAGGATACGATAATACTATCTGCATTGATATTCCAATATGGAAATAATATTGAAGCGAGGCGGCTTCGCGAAGGAATTGTATTTAGTTATAGATTTTTACCAACGTCGGATTTCGGATTATATAGATCAGGATCTGCTTGGAATGATTTCTGGACGCAATCGCAAAGGCGTTCATTCGATAATAGATTTATTCTATATTGCGATATATCGGATTTCTATAATCAAATATATCATCACGCCGTAGAAAATCAACTTATAGCCTCGGGCCTGCCCAATCAAGCTATTAAGTGGGTGATTAATCTACTAGAATCAACCACAGCAGGCGTATCAAGGGGGGTGCCGATCGGGCCGCACGCTGCTCATTTGATAGCGGAAGCCTCACTGATTCCGGTAGATAACAGCATGCTTACGTCGGGGTTGGAATTTATAAGATACGCTGATGATATAATAATCTTCTGTAAAGATAGTAAGTCGGCTCAAAGGGCTATAGGAACTGTGGCGCAAATACTAGATAAACAGCAAAGACTTACATTGCAAAGACACAAGACAAAAATATATGAGTACGAAAAATTTATTGAATTTTCAAATGAAATGATTGAAGACAGGCCTATAAATTCAGACGAAGATGGGTTATTGAAAATAATATCAAAATATTCACGTGGTAATCCATATGCAATAATAACGTTTAATTCGATCAGCGAGAGTGACTGGGCGTCAATATCTGAGGAAACGCTTACAAATATAATATATGAATACCTAAATCAAGATGAAGTAGATTATATAAGGCTCCGCTGGTTTTATAGGCGAATTTCTCAAATCGGCCATCCAGGGGCTATATCTGCCACCCTCGATAACATTGATAGACTGACACCATGCTTTGCAGGAATCTGCTCATATCTTGGATCAGTGCAATCCATTGAGCAATCTCAATGGAAAGATATTGGTTCAAAGCTAATAGAATTGCTTAAAAAGGATGAAATTATTGAAAACGAATATTTTAAAATGTCTATATTAAATTTGTTCTCAAAAAATAGATATATAAATCATTTCAATAAAATAGCCAAAATGTACAACTCGTCTAGTTCATTCGCCAAAAGGGAAATAGTTTTGGCAGCAAAACAAAACGAAGCAATCGACTGGCTCAGGGAAATGAAAGAAGATTTTGAGGGAATGGATAAGTGGCTGAAGATGTCATTCTTATTCTGTATGCATGATTTTCCTCGAGATGAGCGGAGGGTCTTTATAAGCAGATTTTCTTATGACAGGCCAGTCGATCAGATAATTGCAAAATGGGCAAAGAACGGCGCTTAGATCGGTATCGGATGGTCGCGCTTAACCTTCTCCCTGCCGCTACCTCCTCCCCCGCCGCTTCCCCCGCTCCTCCCCAGCCCCCACCGGCCTTGCCTCCACCCGCGGCCCCATCTCATCCAGCCCCGGCTTCTTCGGCCGCGCGCCCTTCGCCACCGGCCGGCCCTCCCCCCCACCGAAATTATGCGGCCCCATATCCGCGTCGGTCGGCTTGCGCGCCCGCGTCGGCAGGTTGGCGCTGGCGCCATAGGCGCGCTCGCCCTTGTAGCGCCCGGCCGACGCCTCGACGTCGCCCTGCCGCGCCAGCGGGTCGTCGGAGATCGCCAGCTCGGTCGCCTGCAGGCGCTTGATCTCGTCGCGCAGGCGCGCGGCGGTCTCGAATTCGAGGTCGGCGGCGGCTTCGCGCATGCGCTTTTCGAGGTCGGCCAGCGCCGCCTTGAAGTTGTGGCCGGCGGCCGGCGTGCTCAGCCCGGCATCGACCGTGACGTGGTCGCGCTCATAGACCGAGCCGAGAATGTCGCCGATGGCGCGCTTGATCGTCTGCGGCGTGATGCCGTGGGCGGCGTTGTAGGCCTCCTGCTTCTCGCGGCGGCGCGAGGTCTCGGCCATCGCCCGCTCCATCGAACCGGTGATGTGGTCGGCATAGAGGATGACCTTGCCGTCGACATTGCGCGCGGCGCGGCCGATGGTCTGGATCAGCGAGGTTTCTGAGCGCAGGAACCCCTCCTTGTCGGCGTCGAGAATGGCGACGAAGCCGCATTCGGGGATGTCGAGGCCCTCGCGCAGCAGGTTGATGCCGACCAGCACGTCGAAGGCGCCGAGCCGCAGGTCGCGAAGAATCTCGATGCGCTCGATCGTGTCGATGTCCGAGTGCATGTAGCGCACCCGCGTGCCGTTCTCGTGGAGATACTCGGTCAGGTCCTCGGCCATGCGCTTGGTCAGCACCGTGACCAGCGAGCGATAGCCCTTGGCGGTGACCTCCTTGATCTCGTCGAGCAGGTCGGCGACCTGGTGCTTGGCCGGCCTGATCTCGACGGGCGGGTCGATCAGCCCCGTGGGGCGGATGACCTGCTCGGTGAAGACGCCGCCGGTGCGCTCCATCTCCCAGGAGCCGGGCGTGGCCGAGACATGCACCGATTGCGGGCGCATCGCGTCCCATTCCTCGAAGCGCAGCGGCCGGTTGTCCATGCAGGAGGGCAGGCGGAAGCCGTATTCGGCCAGCGTCGCCTTGCGCCGAAAGTCGCCGCGATACATGCCGCCGATCTGCGGGACGGTGACATGGCTTTCGTCGGTGAAAACGAGAGCATTGTCGGGAAGATATTCGAACAAAGTCGGCGGCGGCTCGCCCGGCTTGCGGCCGGTCAGATAGCGCGAATAGTTCTCGATGCCGTTGCAGGAGCCGGTCGCCTCGATCATCTCGATGTCGAAGGTGCAGCGCTGGTCGAGCCGCTGCGCCTCCAGGAAGCGGCCCATGCGGTTGAGCTCGTCGAGCCGGCCGCGCAACTCCTCCTTGATCGACTTGACGGCTTGAGTCAGCGTCGGGCGCGGCGTGGTGTAGTGCGAATTGCCGTAGACCTTCACGAATTCCAGGTCGGCCGTCTTCTGCCCGGTCAGCGGGTCGAACTCGGCGATGCTCTCGACCTCGTCGCCGAACAGCCCGATGCGCCAGGCGCGGTCTTCATAGTGGGCCGGGAACAGCTCGATGTTGTCGCCCCGGACCCTGAAGCTGCCGCGCGTAAAATCGTGCTGGGTGCGCTTGTATTGCAGCGCCACCAGATCGGCGATGAGCTGGCGCTGCTCGATGCGCTCGCCGAGCTTGATGCCAAAAGTCATCGCCGTATAGGTCTCGACCGAGCCGATGCCGTAGATGCAGGAGACCGAGGCCACGATGATGACGTCGTCGCGCTCCAGCAGCGAGCGCGTGGCGGAATGGCGCATCCGGTCGATCTGCTCGTTGATGGACGATTCCTTCTCGATGAAGGTGTCCGAGCGCGGCACATAGGCCTCGGGCTGGTAGTAGTCGTAATAGGAGACGAAATACTCGACCGCGTTGTCGGGAAAGAAGCTCTTGAACTCGCCATAGAGCTGCGCCGCCAGCGTCTTGTTCGGCGCCAGGATCAGCGCCGGGCGCTGCGTCTTCTCGATCACCTGCGCCATGGTGAAGGTTTTTCCGGAGCCGGTGACGCCGAGCAGCACCTGGTCGCGCTCCTGCCGGCGGATGCCATCGACGAGATCGGCGATCGCGACCGGCTGGTCGCCGGCCGGCTCGAACTCGGCCTGCATGCGGAAGCGGATGCCGCCCTCGGATTTGTCGGGGCGCGGCGGCCGATGCGGCGTCCAGGCCTTGCCGGGGTCGATGAACGGGCTGCCGGTCTCCAGCAGGCTCTGCAGCGACTGCGCCGTCAGGCTCGCCGCGGTCTCGCCCTCGATCCCGTCGAAGGCGGAATCGGCCCTTTTCGTGAGCTTGCGCTTGGGCCTCTCCTCGCCGCCTGGCCGCTCCGTGGCGTAGCTCGGCTTCGCCTCGTATCCGGCCTGCGGCTTGTCGGAGAAGCCGGCCGCGCCGCCTGGCACCGCATTGCCGCGATTGATCGCCGGGTTGAGCAGATCGGCGAGATAGCCCTCCAGCGGCTTCAGTTCCTGGCGCGAGGCCTTGGAATTGGGCGTGCGGGCGCTGGCCGGCTTTTTCGCAGGCTTTGGCTTGGCGGGAGCATCGGGGCTTTTCGACATGGCGCCAATATGGGGCGGAAGCGGCCCGCGCGCGAGGGGGCAGGGCGCATGGCGGGGCGGATTGGTGACAGGAGCTGTCAGGAGAGGCGGCTTCAGCCCCCTTGTCATTCCGGGGCGACCCGAAGGGCCGAGCCCGGAACCCATATCCACCGAAGTCGCCGGAAAAGGGCGCCGTCGTCGTCGCGCCTATCTGCCTCGACCCGTAATTATCGGTTCCGGGCTCGGGCCTTCGGCCTGCCCCGGAATGACGAGCGGTACGTCGATCGATCTGATTCGAATCGATACAACCCAAGATTGCATCATCGGGCATCTTGTTTAGATAGAGTTGCAATTCTTCAGATACACAATCTGGAGTTGCATCATTGCCGGATCAACAATCGCAGGCCGATGCCGCCCGCATCGAGCGCTTCATCGCGCGCTGGCGTGTTTCCGAGGGAGCGGAGCGCGCCGCCTATGCACCGTTCCTGAACGAGTTCTGCGACCTGCTCGGCGTCGAGAAGCCGCAGCCGCCGATGAGCGACGCCGAGGCGGTGACCTATCGCTTCGAGTACCCCGTCAAATTCCGCGAGGCCGATGGTGGCGGCTCGACCGGGCGGATCGACCTCTACAAGAAATCCGCCTTCGTGCTGGAGGCCAAGCAGAGCCGGCTGAAGGGGCAGGCCAAGGAGTTGCTGCCGGCGCAGGGCGCCCTGCCGGGGCTGGACCTGCCGACGCCCGGCCCGCGCGGGCGCCGCGGCGCCGACCGCGCCTGGGACGTGCTGATGCTGAATGCGCGCCGCCAGGCGCAGGACTATGCCCGCGCGCTGCCGGCAAGCCATGGCTGGCCGCCCTTCCTGATCCTCTGCGATGTCGGGCACTGCTTCGAGTTCTATGCCGACTTCACCGGGCAGGGGAAGAACTACGTCCAGTTTCCCGACCGTCAGGGTTTTCGCGTTTTCCTCGACGATCTGCGCGAGCCCGCCATCCGCGAGCGCATCGCCGCGATCTGGGAGGATCCCCAGGCTCTCGACCCCCGTCGCCACGCCGCCCGCGTGACGCGGGCGATCGCGCAGCGGCTGGCCGCGGTCTCGAAATCGCTCGAACGGGCGAACGATCCCGAGGATGTCGCGCTGTTCCTGATGCGCTGCCTGTTCACGATGTTCGCCGAGGATGTCGGGCTGATCCGCAAGGACGGCTTCAAGGCGCTGCTGCGCGACTGTCTCGGGAACCCCACCTCCTTCGTGCCGTTGGTCGGCGAGCTGTGGCAGGCGATGGACAAGGGCGCCTTCTCGGTGTCGCTGCGCGAACAGGTCAAGCACTTCAACGGCAAGCTCTTCGAGCACGCCAAGGTGTTCGCGCTTGGCCGTGAGGAGATCGGCGAATTGCTCGCCGCCGCGGAGCACGACTGGACGGAAGTCGAGCCGGCGATCTTCGGGACGCTGCTGGAGCAGGCGCTCGACCCCAGGGAGCGCGCAAAACTCGGCGCGCATTACACGCCGCGCGCCTATGTCGAGCGGCTGGTGGTCGAGACCGTGATCGCGCCCTTGCGCGAGGATTGGCGCGCCGTTCTGGGCGCGGCCCAGCGGGCGCGCGACGCCGGCGACCGCAAGGCCGCGCTGGCGCTGATCGAGGGATTTCACACGAGCCTGTGCGCCACGCGCGTGCTCGACCCGGCCTGCGGCACCGGAAATTTCCTGCACGTCGCGCAGGAGCTAATGAAAAAGCTCGAAGGCGAGGTGCTGGAGGCGGCGGGCGAACTCGGCAGCGCCGAGAAGCTCGGCGGCTTCGGCGACCGCCATGTCGGGCCGCACCAGTTCCTCGGCATGGAGCTCAACCGGCGCGCGGTGGCGATCGCCGATCTCGTGCTCTGGATCGGCCATCTGCAATGGCACTTCCGCACGCGCGGCTTCGCGCCCCGCGAGCCCATCCTCGAAAAGCTCGACCATATCCACCGCCGCGACGCCGTCCTCGCCTGGGATGGCTGGCCGCTGCCGGCGGTCGTCGCTGGAAGCGAGAGCCTGCCAAGTCCGCGCCGGCCGGAGTGGCCCGAAGCCGAGTTCATCGTCGGCAACCCGCCCTTCATCGGCGGCAAGGATCTGCGGGCGCGGCTTGGCGACGCCTATGTCGAGGCACTCTGGGCGGCACATCCGCAGATGAACCAGAGCGCCGATTTCGTGATGTACTGGTGGGACCGCGCCGCCGAACTGCTGACGCGCAAGGGCACGGCGCTCAGGCGCTTCGGCCTCGTCACCACCAATTCGATCACGCAGCTCTTCCAGCGCCGTGTCGTGGCGCGCCACCTTGCGGGCCGTAAGCCGGTTTCGCTGCTGATGGCGATCCCGGACCATCCCTGGACCAAGGCTGGGCGGGACACGGCGGCGGTGCGCATCGCGATGACCGTGGTCGAGGCCGGCGCACATGAGGGCCGGCTGCGCGAGGTGGTTTCCGAGAGCGCCCTCGACACAGACCAGCCGCTGATCGGGATGAGCGAGACGGCCGGACATATCAATGCCGACCTGACGATTGGCGTCGATGTCACGCAGGCGCTCGGCCTCATGGCCAATGACGGTCTCTGCTCACCGGGCGTCAAGCTTCACGGCGCCGGCTTCATCGTGACGCCAGCCGAGGCGGAGGCGCTGGGGCTCGGCCGGCGGCCGGGGCTGGAAGCCCATATCCGGCCCTACCGCAATGGCCGCGACCTGATGGCGCGATCGCGCGGCAAGATGGTGATCGATCTGTTCGGCCTGGGCGTTGACGAGGTGCGCGAGCGCTTCCCGGAGGTCTATCAGCACGTCAAGCGCACGGTGAAGGAGGCGGTCGACAAGGACGGCAGGTCGATCGGACGCGACGCCAACAACCGCGAAAGCTACCGCAACGAATGGTGGATTTTCGGCGAACCGCGCCGCGAGCTTCGTCCGGCGCTTATCCATCTCCAGCGCTACATCGCCACCGTCGAGACCGCAAAGCACCGCGTCTTTCAGTTTCTCGACGCCTCGATCCTGCCGGACAACAAGCTCATTGCCGTCGGGCTGTCGGACGCCTTCCATCTCGGAGTGCTGTCGTCGCGAATCCATGATGTCTGGTATCTCGGGAGCGCCGGCAAACTGGGTGTCTACGAGCGCGACGCGGTCTATGTGAAATCGCGCTGCTTCGACCCGTTTCCCTTTCCGGAAACGGACGAACAGCGGAAGGAGGCGATCCGTCGTCCCGCGGAGGCACTCGACGCGCTTCGCAAGCAGGTGCTCGACGAGCATCCCGAACTGACGCTGACGAGACTCTACAATGTCCGCGAGGCCATCCTTGCGGGGCAGGCGCTGACTGCCGAAGAAGAGATGATCCGCGACAAGGGGCTTGTCCTGATCCTGAACGAGCATCACGACGCGATCGATTCAGCCGTCGCCACCGCTTATGGCTGGCCGGCCGATCTCTCCGGTGAAGACATCCTCACGCGGCTCGTGGCCCTGAACGCGCAGCGGTCGCGCGAGGAGGCGCGTGGACAGGTGCGCTGGCTGCGGCCGGACTATCAGCGCCCGCGATTTGCCAGGGATGGCAGCGGCGGCGAACAACTCGCGGCAGACGAGGTTCTGTCGCCGGCCTTGGTCGCGCTCGCCAAGGCGAACTTCCCGACCGAGCCGGTCGAGCGCGTCGCCGCCGTCCTGGCTGCGCTCGCGACGGCCTCCGGCGCACTAGACGCCACCGAGATCGCATTGCGCTTCAGGCAGGGCCGCAAGGTCGAACGCGCCATCCGCGACATCCTCGTCTCGCTCGCCCGCGTCGGCGAGATCGCCACCGGCGACGGCGGCCGCAGCTTCGCGAGGCGCCTCACGGCGGCGGGCTAGTGGGAGCCGCCGATGGCCCCTACCTACCCCTACCCCTCCACCTCGACCTCACTATGCGATTTCAGCGCGTAGCCGCCCCGCGCCTGCGTCACCAGATAGGCGGGGTTCTCAGGCATCGCGTTGCGGCGGACCTCCGTGCCCTTGATCGTGCGGCTCACCGGCGTGGTGAAGACCTGCTCTACTCGGCCACGAGCGACATGGGCGCCCCAGCGCCAGGTGACATCCGTTCCGGGTTCCAGCGCCTTGGTCATGATGCAGCTCCGTTGCGATCGATCGTGATGAAACGCTGAAGCGACGGCTATGGATCACCCCAGCTCTCCGGCCACGCCGGCGACAATCGCAGGGTCGTGACGACGGGCCCCCCGGATCGGCATGGCGCGAGGGCTGCCGCCATGCTGTGATTGATGGCCGAACGGGGAGGCCATCATGATGATCCGGCGTTTGCTGTATCCTGGGTTCGTGGCGCTCATGCTCGCCGCCACGCCCGCCTTCGCCGTCGGGCCGGACTGGACCTATCTCGATACCGATCCCGAATACCGCCAGGCCAGGCGCTGGATCGAGGAGAAGAACTACGCACCCGCGATCGAGACCCTGATGAAGCTGCTGGTCACCAAGCCCGACTCGCCGGAACTGCTGAACTGGATCGCCTATTCGCACCGCAAGTTGAAGAACTATCCGGTCTCGAAGCAGTTCTACGACGCCGCGCTGCGGCGCGACCCGACATTTCTGCCGGCGCTCGAATATCAGGGCGAGTGGTTCATCGAGACCGGCGACATGGTTTCGGCCAAGGCTAATCTCGCCCGGCTGGCGACACTCTGTGGCCGCTGCCATGAATGGCAGGATCTTGCCGAGGCGATCGGCAGGGCGGAAGCGAAGTAATCCGCGCCGGGCGTCAGGCGGCCAGCCAAGCCTCCATCCCGCTCGCCGCCGCCACGCCGGTCGCGAAGCAGCCCTGCAGCAGATAGCCGCCGGTCGGCGCTTCCCAGTCGAGCATCTCGCCGGCGACGAAGATTCCGGGCAGGGATTTCAGCATGAAGCCCGCGTCGATCTCGGTTGCGGCGATGCCGCCGGCGGTCGAGATCGCGCGGTCGATCGGGGCAAGCCCGGTCAAGGTGAGTGGCGCGGCCTTGATAAGGGCGGCCAGCGCCGCCGGCTCCTGCGGCAGGGCCGGACCCGCGCTTTCGCGCAGGATCGCGATGGCGGCCGGCGAAAGCCCCGCCGCCTTGCGCAGATGGTTGCTCAGCGTCTCGCCCTTGCGGCGTTGTCCGAGGCGCTCGGCGAGCCGGCCGGTCTCGATGTCGGGGCGCAGGTCGAGCGTGATCGCAGCCCGGCCGTCTCGCAGGACCGCCTCGCGCAAGCTGCCCGACAGGGCATAGACGGCCCCGCCCTCGATGCCATTGCCGTCGATCATCGCCTCTCCGGTCGCCTGACGGTCGCCGCAGCGGATCACGATGCGCTTCAGCGGTGCGCCCGAAAAGCGCTCGCGCATCGTCGCCGACCAGCCGATCGTGAAACCGCCATTGGCCGGCAGCAGCGGCACGACCGCGACCCCGCGCGCGGCGAGCATCGGCACCCAGCCGCCATCGGAACCCAGACGCGGCCAACTCGCGCCGCCCAACGCCAGCAGCGTTGCATCGGGGCGGATTTCGCTGGTCTCGCCCGCGCCATCCCGGAAGGTGAGGGCGCCGTCGGCGCTCCAGCCTGTCCAGAACTTCCCCGTCTCCAGTTTCACGCCGAGGCCGTCGAGCCGGCGCAGCCAGGCCCGCAGCAAGGGCGAGGCCTTCATCGCACGCGGAAAGACCCGGCCGCTCGTGCCGACGAAGCTGTCGGCGCCGAGCGCGTCGGCCCAGTCGCGCAGCGCCTTCGGCGGGAAGGCCCGCAGGGCCGGCTCCAACCAGGGCTGCGCGGCGCGATAGCGCGTCAGGAACATGTCGAGCGGTTCGGAATGCGTCAGGTTCAGCCCGCCCCGCCCCGCCAGCAGGAATTTCCGCGCCGGCGAGGGCATGCGGTCGTAGAGCGTCACGGCGTGGCCTGCCTGCGCCAGCCGCTCGGCCGCGATCAACCCCGACGGTCCCGCGCCGACGATCGCGATGGTTCTGTTTTGCATCGGCAGGGCTTGCAGCGGGCAAGATCGCGGGTCAAGCGCGACATCGATCCTACCCGCAATTCGCCAGTTCGGCCGGTTGCTCGGCGTTGACCATCCAGTTCGTGCCGAAACGGTCCTTTGCCATGCCGAAACGCGGCGACCAGAAGGTCTCGGCGATCGGCATCGTCACCGTCCCGCCTTCGGCCAGGGCTGCGAAGACGCGCTCCGCCTCCTCGGGCGTCGCGACGGTGACATTGACCGAGACCGAGCGCATCGGCCCGTCGCTGCGCTCGGGCGGGGCGTCCGACGCCATCAGCATCTGGCCGTCGATCTCCAGACAGGCATGCATGATCTTGTCGTGCCATTGCGGTGGAACATGCGCCTCGGCGGGCGTGCCCCGGTGGTCCATCATGGCGGTGATCTTGCCGCCCAGGACTTCGTTGTAGCGGGTGAAGGCTTCTCGGCAGTTGCCGTCGAACATCAGATAGGTCGAGAGTTTCATGGCATCCTCCTCGTCGTTGAGTGGCTCTCAGGCCTTGCGGCGGTAATGGGCGGTCATGAAATCAATCCAGGTCCCGTCCGGGCCCGGCATGCTCGATGTCAGGATGCGGTGGTCGGCGCTGACCCGCGTGACGACGTCGCGATACTTCGCCATCGTGCCGTCGCCCGCCATGCTCGGTCCCTCGGTGTCCAGCGTCAGCACATTGCCGCTCTCGTCGAGCGTGCCCTCGTAGATCCACAGATGCGTCATCATCGAGCCGGCAAAGGTTCCGACGAACCGGCCTCTGGCAGGATCGAAGCCGAGCGTGATCTGCGTGAAGCCCTGATTGCCGTCGGGCATCTCGCCCGTGCCCTCGCCGATCGTCCACAACCCGCCGAGCGAATGGACGCTTTCGGTGCCCTGCGATTTATGGCGCGGCTTGTCGGGCCCCATCGAGCAGTCCATCTCCGAGATCCATTCGCCGACGAATTGCTGGAGCCAGGCGTGTTCCTTCTGTGGTTCGGCATGCATCGGGCATCCTCCTTGGGTTCGGGTTCTGAGAGACGCGGCTCTGCGGCCGCGCGATTCTTCGGCCTTGCGCTCAGCGCTCGGCCTGAGCCTTCAGAGCGGCGAGCCCATTCTCGAAATCGCCGCCGACCATCTTGTCCATGTTCATGACGACATGAACAATCTTGAAGAAAAACGGCGTCGGTCCCGTCATCGTCCAGGTCACCGTGGTCGCGGTGCCTTGCGGCACCAGCGCGAAGACGACGTCGTTATGGGCCTCGAAGGGCTTGAGGAAATCGAGCTTGAGCCCGATCCGGCTGGGCACCGTCGCCTCGACGATCTCCATGCCGCCCTCGCCGACATTCTTGTCGCCCGCCCAGGCATAGCGGGCACCGACGCCGCTCTGCGCCCCGCTGAAGCTGCGCGTCAGATTGGGATCCTTCTTCTCCCAGGGCGACCATGCGCCCCACTGCCTGAAGTCGGCGATCAGCGGAAAGATCCGCTCGGCCGGCGCGTTGATGGTGGTCGCACGCTGCACGCTGAAGCTGTCGGGTCGCATCGCCGCCAGGATCAGGACCACGACGATGCCGGTGGCCAGCAAGCCCGCGATCGACAGAAGGATCGTCTTCAGCATGGGCCTATCCTCGCAGGGACCGAATTTGGACGGAGCCAGTAGATGATACTCGGATACTTAACTAGATGGTTCAGTAATGCCGCCGGCCGGACCTGTCAACCGCTCCCGACCGATCCTCGGTGACCCTCCACCCATAGGCCCCATCCTGACCAGCCATCGCCGGCTCCTCAGGATAAGGGTTAGACAGTCGAATGCGATCACCTCGGCATACCGGCTGTTGTCAGGAGCGTCGTTGCGCGGCTAGAAGCTCGACCGAACGAGAGGACGTATTCGCCCATGACGTTCGAGACCGCCGCCACGCCAGACGCCGCCGTCGACCGGCTCGAACGGCTCTATGGAGAGGCGAAGGCGGCCCTGCGCGGAGACCTGCAGCGCTTCTTCGAGACCGGCCAACCGCCCAGCGCCGACGAGCGCTCGCGCTACCGTTATCCGCAGCTGCGCGTAACCTACGCGCCCTCGGCCCTGCCGGCAGCGACGCGGCGAGGCTATGCGAAATTCGCGGCGCCCGGCGTTTACTCGACCACTGTGACGCAGCCGGCCGAATTCCGGGCCTATCTGCTCGACCAGCTCCAGCCGCTGGTCGCCGATTACGGCGCGACGATCGAGACCGGGATCAGCCCGCAGGAAATCCCCTATCCCTATGCGCTCGACGGCGGTGACGAGCTTGGGCGCGGCAAGGCGACGGCCGCCGAACTTGCCCGGTATTTCCCGACGCCGCTGCTCTCGCTGGTCGGCGACGAGATCGCCGACGGCACCTTCGACATTGTGGAGGGCGAGCCACGGCCGCTTGCGCTGTTCGACGCGGTGCGCGTCGATTACTCGCTGCGCCGGCTGGTGCACTACACCGGCACCGACTGGCGCGCCGTGCAGCCCTGGGTGCTGCTGACCAATTACCACCGCTATGTCGATCAGTTCGTCAGGCTCGGCCTTGCCGAGATCGAGGCCGGCACGGCTCTGGCGCTGGTGACGCCGGGCGGAGTCCGGATCGAGCGCGACGGCATCGACGTCAGCGCCGCCGAGCGCGTGATGGCGGCGCCCTGGCACCGCTTCCAGATGCCGGCCTATCATTTGATCCGGGCTGAGGGCGATGGCGTGACGCTGGTCAATATCGGCGTCGGCCCGTCCAACGCCAAGAACATCACCGACCATCTCGCGGTGCTCAGGCCCAATTGCTGGCTGATGGTCGGCCATTGCGGCGGCCTGCGCCAGACCCAGATCATCGGCGACTACGTGCTGGCCCATGCCTATCTGCGGCAGGACGGCATTCTCGACGAACTCGTGCCGCCCGATATCCCGATCCCGGCGCTGGCCGAAGTGCAGGTCGCCTTGCAGGAGGCTGCGGCCGAGGTCACCGGCGAGCAGGGCGACCAGCTCAAGAACCGGCTGCGCACAGGTACCGTCGTGACGCAGGACGACCGCAACTGGGAGCTGCGCTGGACCAAGGAACGCAAGCGCATCAACCTGTCGCGCGCCATCGCGGTCGACATGGAATCGGGCACGATCGCCGCCCAGGGCTACAGGCTCCGGGTACCCTATGGCACGCTGCTCTGCGTTTCCGACAAGCCGCTCCATGGCGAGATCAAGCTGCCGGGCGCCGCCAACGCTTTCTATGAGCGGGCGGTGAGCGAACACCTTCGGATCGGGCTTGCGGCGTTGGAAAAGCTCAAGGATGCCGGGTCGACGATCCATTCGCGCAAGCTGCGCAGCTTCGACGAGCCGCCGTTCCGGTAGGCAGGCAGCTCAGGCGGCATGGCTGACGCGCCAGACGCCGAGCATTGCGCCCTGCGGCGCCGTCGTTTGCGTCGCCTCGATCTGCGCCACGAGCCCCGCGAACAGCTTCGGCGGCGCGGTATGGGCGATGTCGCGATCGGCGTTCAGCGCGATCTCGATCGTCGAGGCGTCGATGTCGCCGACATGGATGGAGATGCTGACTCCCGGCGTGTCGCGCAGGGCGCGCGATACCACGTCGACGATCAGGAAGCCGAGCGGGATGATCCGATCGACGGTGAGCAGGGCCCGGGTTTCGATGCGACTGGTGATCCACTGGTCGCGCCGGCGCATCAGGTTCGACATCATCGTCACGACGTCGTCGAGGAAGAGGTCGATCCGCACCGGCTGCATTTCGCCATCGGCGAGCGTGAAGCGATACGCGGCCGAGAGCACATGCACGCGACATTCCGCATCCGACAGCGCCAGCCGCGCTTCGCCCCGATAGTCGCGCTTGGTCAGGCCGATATAGCTTTGCACCACCTGCAAGCTGTTCTTCACCCGGTGGTGCAGTTCGCGCACCAGAAAGCGGTTATCGTCGAGCGCGGTCTGCAGCCGCCGCTGCCGGACCTCCTGGTCTTCGACCATGTGATTGAAGGCATCGGCGACGCTGCGGATATCCGACGGCATGTCGTCTGCGACGGCCGCGCGGACAGGCTTCTGCCCCGCTCGCGCCCGCGCCGCCGTTTCGATTTCGCGCAACCAGCGGATGCAATGGTTGTCGATGGCACGCATATATACGACGCAGAGCAGAACCAGCGTCAGCAGAGGTGCGATCAGCAGGGCCAGGAACTGGGTGCGCGCCGCCAGCGCGGGCGCATCGTCGAAGCTTGCGATGACGTAGAAATCCGGTTCCGCCACCATCCGCGCGGCATAGGCCCGCTTCCTGCCATCACGGCTTTGCGCCTCCCAGCGGGCCCGCTCCTGCGGAGCACGCTCGATCGCCGGAAGCCAGTTCGCATCCCGATCGGCAAGGCCGCGCGCCGTGACGATATCGCCGCCATGCGTCACAAGCGCGACCAGCAGGCTGTCGCTGTCTTCGCCAAGGTCGAAGACCTGATCGAGCAGCAATGGATCGACCAGCAGCAAGGCTTCCTGGACATCCTGTTCGGTGTTTTCGTTGCGGGCATAGACGGCAAGGTAGCGCTTGTCAGACACGGTGAGCGTGTCGTAGCGAGTTTTGGACAACTCGGCTCCGCCCCAGGGAACAATCGGCGGTCGTGTCCTCAACATCGCCGCCCCCGCCGCCAGATCGGCGGTTGAAACACTACTGTCGAGGGAGACGTCGCACGTCCGTCCATCGCGCAGCACCATATGCAACGCACGGTAACCCTGAACTCTGGTCAGCATGGTTCTAGCGATGCGTTCACACCCATCCAGGCTGGCGCGATCCACCGAGATCGTCGCGGTCGATGCCAGCAACGAGCGCAGCGCACCGCGATACCAAACGCGGGTGCGGATGGCGAAATCATCCGCCGCCCGCGCCTGCGACGCTTCGATTGCCGCGATGACGGTGCGATAAGTGGTGATCGCCGCGATCGCCGTGACGCAGGCGATCGGAAGTGCGATCGCCACCAGCAGCGCCAGCAGGCGGCCGCGGACGGTTTTGAAGGCCGTCAGCCGCATCAGAAACCGACGATTTCGGAGCCGACCCTCTGTACGGCTGCGGCACTTTTGCGATCGGGCCCGAGATCATCGATCCCTCCGATTGAAAGCAACTCGGCGAGCTTGGTTCGGGCACGATTGACGCGGCTCTTGATCGTGCCGATAGCGACACCGCAGATCTCGGCCGTCTCTTCATAGGAGAGCCCCGTCGCCCCGACCATGATCAGAACCTCGCGCTGCTCCTCGGGCAGTTTTGCCAGCGCCTTGCGAAAATCGGCGAGATCGAGATGGCTTTCCTGGTTGCCATGCACGGCCATGCGCTCGGCATAGGTGCCCTCACTGTCCTGCACCTCGCGTCCGCGCTTGCGGTAAAGCGAATAGTAGGTGTTGCGCAGGATGGTGAAGAGCCAGGCGCGCAGGCTCGTGCCCGGCTCGAATTTTTCCGAGTTGCCCCATGCCTTGAGCAGCGTATCCTGGACCAGATCGTCGGCGAGTTGCATCGATCCCGAGAGCGAGGCCGCAAAGGCGCGCAGGTTCGGGATTTCCTTGATCAGGCCGTCCTTGAAATCAGTGCCGCTCATCGGACAAATCTCCGGCGGAGGCGCTATGTTCCTTGGCTTCGAGCTGGGCGAGCAGAACCAGAAATTTGTCCGGGATCGGCGCATTGATCAGATCGTCGTAATGCGCCTTCAGCGAGCGCCCGATCGATTCCTGCACGCGCGGATCGAGCACCATCTCGGGTTCGTATTCACCTGCCCCGCCTTGATTTGTCATTGTCGTTTCAGTGCCATTCATGTCAGCCCCACATACCGGGCGGGCTCGCTCTTCCAGCATGTCCCACCACGATCCTAAATCTCGTCCACAAGCCTTGGCATTTCGTTGATGGCTTTTGCGCCGATGAGGCAAGCTTACACTCATGCGACATGAGAACGGGGGTTACCCCGAAAGGTTCCGGCGCATCCCAAAAATAAATCGCTTGTCAGAAACAGCGCGTCGGTGCTCATTTCCCGCACGTTTAAGAGGACACATTCATGTCGATTGCGAAAGAAATTGCCCCTCATTTGCCCTATCTGCGCCGGTTTGCACGGGCACTGAGCGGCACGCAGGCGAGCGGCGACGCCTATGTCGTGACGATGCTCGAGGCGCTCGTTCTCGATCCGACTGCCTTTCCACGCGATGTCAATCCACGCATCGGGCTCTATCGCATCTTCCTGAAGCTGTGGTCGTCGGTCGGTCTCAACGTCAACTCCGGACCGGTCGAACTGGATCGGTCCTCGGCGGAACGCAATCTCGAGGCCCTGACCCCGCGTCCGCGTCAGGCCTTCCTGCTGCGCACGGTCGAAGGCTTCTCGCTGGAGGAGGTCGCCTCGATCATGGATGTATCGGCGCCAGACGCCGCCCATCTCGTACAGACCGCCGGCCAGGAGATCGCTGAACAGGTCGCGACCGACGTGTTGATCATCGAGGACGAGCCCATCATCGCGCTCGACATCGAGACGATGGTCGAGGAGTTGGGCCACACCGTCACCGGTGTCGCTCGCACCCATCGCGAGGCTATCGCACTCGTCGCCAAGAAGCGTCCGGGTCTTGTTTTGGCCGATATCCAGCTCGCGGATGGCAGTTCCGGCCTCGATGCCGTCAACGAGATCCTGAGCGCCATCGACGTGCCCGTGATCTTCATCACCGCCTATCCCGAGCGCCTGCTGACCGGCGATCGGCCAGAGCCTGCATTCCTCATCACCAAGCCGTTCCAGCCCGAGGCGGTCAAGGCCGCTATCAGCCAGGCGCTGTTCTTTGACAGGCGGGCCGGCCGCAAGGCGGCATAACGCAAACACAGCTTCGATCGTTCAGCTTTGCTGAAAGCCCGGGTTTGCCCCGGGCTTTTTGCTGTTCGGCGACAACCCTCACCAGCCGAGGAAGTAGATCACCAGCAGGACGGGAAAGGGCACGATCATGATCAGTGGCGCGATCCAGCGCATGGGTTACTCCTCACGCTCTGCCCGGGGAGCCGTCGACCCATACGCAAGCCGATCTCTGGCCCGTCTACGCAGCTTCGCCAGCAGCCACGTGATCGCGGCGGCCGCCACGGCGGCGACGAAGATCAGTTTCGCGATCGAGACGGCCAGCCCCGGCACCCCGCCGAAGGCCAATGTTGCCGATACGAGCGCGACGATCAGGAAAGCCGTGGCCCAGGCGGTCATAGCTTGGCTCGATTCGGGTTTGTAGATGTCGTCTCAATTGAACCGCCTCAACCCTGCGATGTTCCTGCAACCGTGACGACTCATTGCGAGCATGAGTCCGGAACAACTCTGCCCTGCCTGCGTTGCGCGACAAGGTTAACAAATCGTATTCCGCGTACAGCTTTTCACGCGGAGCAAGCGGGAGACGGCCGATGGCGATGATGTTTCTTGCTGCCCTGATGGCGGCTGCGGCGATTGCGTCGGCCTTGTTCGGGGGCCTGGTGAGCGCCGGTCCACTCGTTGCAGACATGATGGCTGTGGCGCTTGCCATCGCGACGGGCGTCGCCGTCGCTGGCGCGTCAGCTCTCGACAGTTGACATGCGAGCCTCTGGCTAGATTGGCTCTTTTCCGCTTGGTCGCTGTCCTTATTGTCTGGCTGATGGTCCTGGGTGCAGGCTTGCTGAGTCCTGCTCCGCAGGCCCTTGCTCAAGCTGCCGGTCGCAGCAGTGCCGGAACCTTGCCGCCACCCCGCCCTCCCGATATCGGGCCGAAGGTCGATCCCGCGCCGCCGGCACCACCGAAGGCGTCGCCCCCGGCCGCCAACAGCCAGCCTCCGGCCGTCGAGGCGAAGCAACCCGCGGGCGATCCGGCGCAACCTGGCGAATCGGCCTGCCTGCGCACCTTGCGTGCCGTTCATGGCGACCGCGTCAAGGTTTCGACCGCGAGGATGCCGGCCGACCCGGGATGTGCCGTCGTCGATCCTGTCGTCGTTACGGCGCTGGCATTGCGCAAGGAGGCGGGCGCGGGCGAGGTCGCGTTCGAGCCGCCGGTCACGATCGGCTGCGCCATGGCGCTACGCGTCTCCGAGTGGCTGGATACCAGCGTCCAGCCGCTGGCCCAAGGCCATTTCGAACGTGATATAGCCGCGTTGCGCGTCGGCGGCGGGCACGAGTGCCGTCGCAGGAACCGGGGCACGGCCGGGCCGCTGAGCGAGCATTCGACGGGACAGGCCCTGGATATCTTTGCCTTCCAGCTCGGCAAGACCAAGCAGGAAACCGTCACCGTCGTGGTCGAGAAGCCGGGAGGGCTTGTGCAGGACCGTTTCCTGACCGCAATCCGGCAATCGGCCTGCGGAGCCTTCAACACCAGCTTGGGGCCGGGTGCCGATGCCGCCCATGCCAACCACCTGCATGTCGACATTCAGGAGCGCCGTTCGCGTGCGACACGCTTCTGTCAGTAGCGTCGCGCGCCTTCGATCAGGATGCGAGGCGCATCAGCAGGGGAAATGAGTCCGTTCCGGCCGAGAGCCAGCGTGAAGCGATGGAGCCGCAGCTTCTACGGGCGGACATCAGCGAAAGCGCGGTTTCGAGGTCGCAGCCGCCAGCGATCAACTGTTCCAGCTCCCAGAAGGGCGGCATCGACAGGGTTTCCCTCCGCTCACGCGCATCATGTGCCGGCTGTTCGCCGCATACATCGATGATCATCGTCTCACCCATTGGTGGCCGCGTTGAAACGCAATCTCCCGAACTTAGTTCCGTGTTAAACAGGAACTGCGGAGCCTTTGCGGCGTTTCCGAGGTTGATGTCATCAGGAGTATCACCATGACCACCAGGCTTGCGGGCAGTCTCGCCGCTGCGACTCTCATCGCCGCGTCCTTCGGTTTTGCCTCGGCAGCGTCTGCTCAGACTGGCGCGCCTGCCGGGCGATTGAGCTGCAATGTCGGTGCGGGTATCGGGCTCGTGGTCACCTCGCAGCGGCCCATGGACTGCCGCTTCTCCCCGCGTCGCGGCCCTGCGCAGCGCTATGTCGGAGTCGTCCGTAATTTCGGCCTCGACCTCGGTACGATCCGCAGCAGCACCATGAGCTGGACCGTTTATGGCCCCTATGCGCGCGCGCCGCTCGGTATTCTCAACGGGCGGTATGGCGGAGCGACTGCGGGAGCATCGGCCGGCGTCGGCGGGTCTGGAAACCTGCTCATGGGCGGCAATAATAATGAAGTGACGCTCCAGCCGCTTTCGCTGCAGAGTTCGCGTGGCATCAATGTCGCGATTGGCGTGACCGGCTTCGAATTATCCCTGGCGCGCCCGCGCGGGCGGCGCTGAATTCGCAAAGGATGGCGAGGCGTAGGGCGCAGTTCCGCTACGCTTCGCTAACCATGTCAGGGCGAATTCGGTCGAATTGGCCGACATCCCTGCATTGAACTGTGCCCCTCAAGGAACATCGTTACAATTATAACGTTTGCCATGGGTCACTAGAAGTTCAACTTGGAAAGGGAGGCTGGATTCATGTCTGATATCCGCATCCTGATCGTGGAAGATGATCCCTTCATCGCCATGGATATCGAGTACGCGGTCATGGAAAAGCTTGGTGGTCGCGCCGAACTCATCATCGTCGAATCGGTTGCAGAAGCGCGCAAGGCCGCCCAACTGAAGGTTTCCTGCGCGTTGCTCGATATCGACGTTGTCGGTGGCAAGACCTTCGATATCGCCGCCAGCCTGCTGCACAAGGGTACGCCCTTTGCCTTCGTCTCCGGCTCGACGCCCGATGAGGTTCCGACCCCGTTGCGCGACGTACGTTTCGTGCGCAAGCCGTTTTCGACGAACGAGATCGTCAGCTTCGTGGCGAATGCCTTGGAAAATGCCTGACAGTTGTCAGGTGAGGTCGGATCAGGTCCGCTTGGGAAAAGTCAGGACCATTTTGCAACCCGGGCGTTCCGCGCCCGGGTTTTTCATGTCGGATGTCATCGTCGCCCGCATACTGCGCATCAGGCTCGCGATGACCGTTTGGCCGAGGCCCCTGGCCTCCGTACCCTTGGCGACGCCGACACCATCATCCTCGACGATGAGCGCCAGCACCGCTTGACCCTCATGGGTCTCTTCGGTGAAGCGCACGCTGATCGTGCCGGCCATGCCGTCGGGAAAGGCGTGTTTGATCGCGTTGGTAACCAGTTCGTTGACGATAACGACATAGGAAACCGCGTCACGCCCCGGCAGTCTGATCGAATCCATGACGAGATCGATCGTGATCGGCCGTCCCTCCGCAGCCTTACCGATCTCGGCCAGCAGATCCTCCATATAGGGCCGGGCATCGATCTCGTCTGTCTCGATGTCGAGGCGCAGCCGGCGCTGCCCAGCCGCGATCGCCTGGATCCGTGACTGGGCCTGCCCGAGGGCGTTGCGGACGGTCGGTTCGCGGGTCTGTCGGCTCTGGACGTTTAGGAGTGCCGAAACCATGGCCAGGTTGTTGCCGACCCGGTGGTTGACGTCGCGCAGCAGAGCCTCGATCCGGAGGCGTTCATTCTCGAGCTGGGTGGTGCGTTCGCTGACCATGCGCTCCAATTGAGCGTTATTGACTGCCAACTGCGCGGTCCGGCGTTGCCGTGTTCGCAACTGCAGCCAGGCTGTAAAGGCCAGGCCTGCCAGAGCGATGACAATCCCTATGCTTGCCAGGAGGCGCCGCTGCTCTTCCCGGCGGTTCAGCGCTACCAGCCGCACGTTCTCCGTCAGCTGAATCTGCTGCACGGTCGTGCGTAACGCCTCCATTGCCGATACGCCGAGACCTTCTCGAACGCGAGCCATCGCTTCGGCGAGCTGACCCGCACGAGCCAGCGCGACCGTGGCATCCAGCTCGGCGAATTTCAGGCGAATCTCGGTTCGGGCCTTGCTGATTCGATCCCTTTGCTGAGGATCGTCTTCGACAAGCTTGTCGAGGGCATCGAGCTCCGGCAGCGCCGCAGCGCGCCCGCTGGTGAAGGGAGCGAGGTAAGTGGTGTCGCCGGTCAGAAGATAGCCGCGCTGGCCTGTTTCGGCGTCACGGGCGTGGCCGAGAAAGCGTTCCGCCCCCTCACGCACCGCGATCGAATGCGAGACGCGATCGGCCGTGACCTTCGCCTGGGAATTGATCCAGGCCGCCAGAATGATCGCCACTCCGACGACGCTGATGGCGACGATAGTTGTGGTCGCGGATCTGACACGGGAACCGAGAGCCGGAATGGTGGGCAGCGCAAAGCGGCGGGGTCTCACCTGGGACGACATGAATACCGTGATACAGGACGAAATCGACAAACCCTATGTCAAAAGACAAGCAGCGCAAGGCCGGGGCCTGCGTCACGCATCGCCTTCGTCTTCACCGCCACCACCGCTGAAGAACTGCCTGCCGAGCACGGCGCCCAGCACGATCACTCCTCCAACCAGGACCGTCCGCCAACTCATCTTCGAACCAAGCAGCTTCGCCGCGACGGGCGCCGCCATCAGCGCCGTCGTCGCCATCGGTCGTGAAGGACGTTTGCGATTCTTGACGGAGATGGCGATGCCGAAACTGATCAGCCCAGCAACCAGCAGCCCGCCGGCAATCCAAAGGCTGGCGGCGACAGCACCGTAGCGAAACAGCAGCACGCTGTGCAGCGCATTCAGGGCATACCCACCGGCACAAAGCACCAGCAATCCGGCAAAGCCGTAAAGTCCGTAGACGATCAGATTGCGCCTGACAGCGCCGGACACCTCCGACGCGATATAGGCTCCCAGCCCCCCGAACATGACCTATCGCGCCGACAGGAAGCCGACGAACAAGCCGACCGCGGCCGCAAGGCCAAGGGCCCGGAGCGGCCTGTCCTGAATCTCCTGAACGATCAGGCGTTGCAGGTCGGTCGCCTGTTCCTTTGCGACATCGACCATCTTGTCGGTATCGACCCCGACCGAACGCAGCGTGCTGGTCACGGTTGCGGCAAGCTCCTCGGCACTGCGCGTCAGGCTGGCTTCGATCTCTCCGGTTTCACGCTTGATGCGCCGTCCGGCCGTCTTGGCCTCGGCTGCGACGTCCGCCGCGCCATCGACGACGTCGTCCTTGATGCTCTTGGCGGCCGCGGTGGCCTCGCGTTTTGCGGATGTGGTGGTGGCCATGGCGGATGGTCCCCTGTTTCTCGGTGAATTGATGTCGGAAGATCAATGTGCGCCGGTAACGACGCATTTCCTCGGCAAACGCGCGCGGGCCGGTTGTGTTCCCTTTTCGCCCGTCTCAGGCTGCCTTGAGCTGGGTCTGCTCGACCGTCTCGTGAGTCTTGCGATAGCGCGAGAATTCCTTCCGCGCCACCATGGCGATGAGCAGGATCGGAGTCGAGAGCACCCCCCTGATCGGCCCCCCAGAGCCGACAAAGGCGAGGAATGGCGAGACCGTCAGGCGGCGCCTAACGAAGATCGGGGTCAGGCGCGGCACGCCCCGAAGCCCGGCTCTGTGAGTGATGCCGGCGCTATTTGGCGCTGGTGCGAAGTCCGAGGCTCCCGATGAGTTCATCATCGAATTGCCGGTTCGGTGCCCCGGCCTTGAGGACGCCGAAATCGCCAAGATAATCCCAAACCGCCCAGCCCCAGCCGTTCCTATCGAACTCCTCGCGCATGAATTTGTGCCAGCGCAGCCGGGCCTCGCGCGGGGCGAATTTGCGATAGACCCCAAACTCGCCGACCCAGATCGGCACGCCGCCATTGGCGTTCTGCCACGCCTTCAGCTGGCCGATCCGCTCCCTGAGCCACCCCTCGGTATACATCCCTCGACGGATCTGGTCGGTCAGAATTCCACGCGCCTCGCCTTGAGCTGCGGCATCCGTCGCGCTCTGCGCGGAACCGGGGGCGATCGGCCAGTCGAGGGCCTGGACCTGGGCGAAGGCGGTCCAGCCCCAGGCGGCCCCCTGATGCGTGAACAGATTAGGGTCGTAGATATGGACCGTGTAGATCAGGTTGGGCAGGTCGATCCGCTTGAAGTCCTTGTAGTCGTCCATCGAACTCCAGCTGCCCGGATTGACGATGATCGCATGCTCCGGCGCTGCCGCGCGGATCGCCCGCGCGGCCTCTTCCTGCAGCGCGGCCCATTTCGCACCCTTCATCGGGAAGGGCTCGTTCATCACCTCGAAAGCGAGGCGGTCCGGCTTGATGACCGACAGCTCTCTGGCCAGCAGCGCCCAGCCCTTTGCCAGCGCGCCGCTCGCGGGATTGCCGTCGATCCGTCCCTTCTCTTCATCGGTCGGATGGATGTCGAGCACGACCGCGAGCTGCCGATCGTTGAGGAGATTGATCTTGTCGATCAGGATCGATCTGAACTTCGCGCCGTCTTCGGTTTCGGCAAAGGCTCGACCCATGACGACCGGAAGTCTGACATGGGTGAAACCGGCAGACGCCAGCGCATCGACCTGAGCCGGAGTGATATACTTCTCCGCTGCATCATAGGAGAATTCGGAGAAGGTCTGAGCGAACCAATGCGCCAGATTGATTCCGCGCGACAGACGATCCTTGAAGCCTGTCGCCTGCGCCCCGGCATGGTTCGCGAATGTCAGGCTTGCGAGAATGACAAGAAGCGCAACAGCAATGCTGGCCAAATTAGGCGCCAGATCGCGAAATGCTTTCGACCTCCAGCGGCGCCCGGTTCGGAAAGCTGTCGTATCACTCATTGAACACCTTGGTTTGCGTGGGGTCGGTCACGTGCGGTTGCAATGCTCAGCCTCGCACAGATTCACGCCCTGCGCTCGGTTTTTGCGGCGAACTCCGCCAGCCGGCCGGATTGGTTCATCCCGGTTCGCCCGCGAAAATCGAGGCTCCTGCCGCATCTAACGTTCGTCATCGGCGGCCGGAACCGCAACGGTGCGGCAGCGCCAAACGCCGCGTTCGCCGACGCTGTTGTGGTCACGGCTCGCATGAAAACTGGTCGCGCTCTGATGACAACTGGGCGATTCAAGCTGCGATATATGCGATTGGCAAGCTCGTTGCACGGCGGATTTCCGCTACGCCAACTTCGTTTCTGAGCTATCTCTCGCTCATCAGATTCGTCATGCCCGATCACCACCAGACAGGGTTGCCTATCATCCTCGGAGCGGGCACTCGACAGTGATCTCGAAGAGCCCACCGACCGTTAAGAGTCCGCGGTTCATATTCAGGTCATCCAAGTGGTGGTTGAAACGCCGCGACTACCCGCTCTCCGACTGGAAAATTGATGCGATCAGGTTTTGGCATGCTGGGGGCCAA
This sequence comes from Bosea sp. PAMC 26642, assembly GCF_001562255.1. NCBI lineage: Bacteria > Pseudomonadati > Pseudomonadota > Alphaproteobacteria > Hyphomicrobiales > Alloboseaceae > Allobosea > Allobosea sp. PAMC 26642. The sequence continues at coordinate 4,488,056 of NZ_CP014301.1, forward strand.
CGTCGTCGAGGTCCTCTTGCCCTTGATGCGGAATGTGGCCCTGGCGCGGATTCTGCCGCAGGAGCAGTTCGGGTTCGCCGTGACGTTGCAGGTGACGCTGGCGATCGGCGACATGATGACGGATCTTGGTTTGCCGCAGACGGCGTATCGAGGCGGGACGGGCAAGCGCTACAAATCGTTCCTGCAAACGGTTCACGCGATCAACATGATAAAGGCGCTGTTGGTCGCGGTTATCATGCCGCTTGCTGTATACACCCAATTTTCTATGCTATCATTCGAGCATAACTATCAGACGTATTTGCTCGTAATTTTGATAATATTTATTAGAAGCTTCGAAAATCTTAGCGTCAAGCGCCTGTTGCGGTTGTATAAATACGGGGTCGAGGCGACGATCATCATCAGCACCCAGATCGTTTTGACCGCTTCGACGATCGCGTTGGCGTTCTATCTCAGGGATTACAGCTGCGTGCTGTGGGGCTCGCTGGTTTCCGTGATCTGGACAACGCTGCTATCGCAGGTCATGGCACCAGCCCGATGGCGACTCGGCTTCGACAGGGCTGCGAGCGCCGAGGTTCTCCGCTTCGGCCTGCCGCTCGTTCCCAACGGCATTGCATCGTCGATGAGCGTTCTCGACCGCCTCGTCGTCGGCGCCACGCTGGGAGCCGTGGCGGTCGCGCATTACAGCGTGATCATGAGCATCATCCAGCTGCCTCGCACGGTGCTCTGGCGCATTTCGACGACGAGCATCGCCGCCCATTTCACCAATCTCAACGTCCGGGGATCAGGGCTCGTCGAGGCGTATCGGGTCTGGGCCGTGCTGATTTCGCTGGTGGCCTATGCCTATGCGATCGCGATCGTCGCGGCCGGCCCCACCGCGATCGCCATCATCTTCGGTGCCGCCTATGAACCCAGCCGCGTCCTGATCTGCATCGCGGCGATCAACGTCACCGTGAAGATCATGATGCTGATCCCGATTCCCTCGGCCTATTCGACCGGCCGCACGAAACTGGTCTCGCTGGGTTCCGTCGTCGCGACGCTCGCGCTTATTCCGGCCTCGCTGACATTGATGACGATGCCGGGCACGGTGGAATTGTTCCTCGGCATCCTGACCCTGGTCGAGGCGATCGGCGCCGGCACCTTCCTGTTCTACTGCGCCCGCCGCTTCCATGTCGGTGGCAGGTTCACCGTGCTGGTCCTGTTCACGCCTTTGGCAGCACTAAGCGCGATCCTGATCTCGACCCATTGGATCGGCGCGCTCGATCTTTTGCCCTGGATGCTCGCCGTCATCTCGATGGGGGCGGTCTTCGGAGCGCTTCAGGTGCTGATCCTTTGTCGTTTCGCCCCATCCGCGCTGCGGGTCGATCAGTTCCTTCGCAAGCTGATGTGAGTTCGCCTTGAAGGGCGGCGCACACCGGCGCGGCGTGCTCGCATGTTAGGGTCGTTCTGGCGGAATGATCGAGGGAGGCTGCATCCAGATCGGTCATGGTCGGGCAGATGGAGTATCCGGCCAAGCTCACTCTCGGCCAAAGCCAGGCGACGGCTCGGATATGAGAATTCCCTGCGAGTGCATCCCGGATCAAGTTGTTGGTTCATCGAACTGTATACTGTCCGTATCGGCGACGCTGTCACGGACCCGTGATGAGCGAATGGGTTAACTTAACCAAAATTGAGGTTTCATGGCCCGCCGCTTGCTTCGTTTCGCTTTTTTTTCTAGTTTCGGCACGGGCTTAGTGTACGGCAAAGGCGGGCTGCCGGAACCAGATTTGAGCGCAATGGCGCTTCAGGGAGACGTTATCTTGCTGCCGAAGATTTTTCTGTCCGCCGTTTCGTTGGTTCTCGCAATGTCGCCGCAAGCGATGGCTCAGGCGCCTTTGCCGGCTCAGAAGCCGGCCGCGTCGCTGCTGGCCGCCACGCCTGTGCAATACAACCTGAACGTGGGCGATGTTCTTGAACTGTCGGTCCGGGGTTTCCCCGAACTGCGCCAGAAGGCCATCGTCGAGATGGACGGTGAGGTCGCTCTGCCGCTGGCGGGGCGCGTGCGCGTCATCGGAATGCCGATCGCCGATGCGAAGGCGATCATCCGGGATCTGGTGATCAGCCGCCCGCTCCAGCAGCGCTTTCCCGACGGCCGCGAGGGTTACGTCGCGCTGGCTGCCGACGACGTGAACGTCACCATCGCCGAATTCCGCCCCGTCTATGTCTCGGGCGATGTCGGCAGGCCCGGCGAACTGATCTACAGGCCCGGGATGAGCGTCCGTCAGGCGGTCGCCCTTGCCGGTGGTTTCGACATCATGCGCTACCGTCTCGTGAACCCCTTCACGGAATCGGCTGACTTCAAGGGGCTCTACGAATCGCTTTGGGCCGAGGCCACCCGCGTTCGGGCGCGTCTGGCCCGTCTCGATGCGGAGATCGAGGGCAAGGCCCAGATCGGCGCGATCGATACCAAGGATATCCCGCTGCAGCGCGACTACATTGACGGGATCGTCAGGGCCGAGACGGAGACGCTGCGTCGCCGGCAGGACGACTACCAGAAAGAGCAGAAGCACATCCTGGCGCTGGTGAAGCAGTACAAGGACAAGGTCAGGACCCTGACGCAGTTGACCTCCGCTGAGGAGGAGGGCTCTCAGGCCGACACCAAGGAATACGAGCAGATGCTCGAATTCAACAAGCGCGGCACCGTTCCGTTGTCGCGTCTTATGGAAATCCGCCGCATTCAGCTGACCTCCTCGACCCGCCTTTTGCAGACGAAGGTGCAACTCGACCAGGCCGTTCGCGATCTCTCCGATGCGGAGCGAAATCTGGACCGTTTCGACAATAATTATCGCCTCGCGCTCGTCAACGAGAGGCAGGATCAGGTCGTGGGCTACGGCAGCCTGCAGGCGCGGATCGCAGCCAACGCCGACAAGCTGGAGCACACCAGCCTGCTCAAATCCCGCTTGGTGAGGGGCCCCGGGGCCAAGGTCAAGATCACGATCTTCCGCTCGCTGATCGACCAGAAGCAGGAGATCGCGGGCAACGAGGATTCGGCCCTGCTTCCGGGTGACACTGTCGAAATCTCGCTACAGAACGAATACGACGTGGAAGCTGGCCGTTCCAAATGATGGCCGCGAATCGGATAGTTTGAGGATCATGCGCGTCGTCCTGTTCACCACGACCGACATGCAGTCGGGACGCAGCGCCGACTTCTGGACGATGGTTCGGTCGGTCGAGCGGAATATGGCCCCCGGACTGGACGTCAAGCATTACGTCCTGCTGCAGCGGAGCACCGAAGTCGAATGCGGCGAGATATCCGCGAAATTCACCTATGACGCATCCGTGATCTGGCGGGCCGACCGGGTCTCTCTCTCGGCCGCGCGTAACGAGATGCTGGAACTCGCCCTGAAGGATGGCGCTTTTTCCGCTGACGGCGTGGTCGCGTTTCCCGACGACGATTGCTGGTATCCGCAGCACCTGCTCGCCGGCATGTCCGGCCTTTTCGCATCCGACGGCGACATCGGGCTCGCGATCTGCAGGATATCACTGTCGCCGGTCGAGGCGCCGGCGCCGCTGCCCTTCGAGGGTGCGAATTTCCGGACTATCATCCGGCGTTCGACGTCGAATTCGATCTTCGTCAGGTCGGCGGTCGCCGCGGAGGTGAAGAGCTTCGATCCCGTGCTGGGCCTGGGCACCCCGAACCAGGGCGGCGAAGATACGGATTTCGCGCTGCGATCGGCTCTGTCGGCCAAACGGAGCGCCTTCATCGATCTGGAACTCGTCGGGCATAAGCAGTCGGACCTTGAAAGCGTCGCGAAATACTACCGCGGCGGGCTCTACGTTCTGGCGCGCTTCGCGCGGCAGCATGGCCGACTGATGTATGAAATGGTGCGGAAGGTCATGATCGGCGTCGTGCTGGTCGTCCAGGGCCGATTGAGTCTGGCCAAATTCACCGAGGCATTCGCCTATTCGGCCAGGACATTGCTCTTCAATCCCTGGAAGAAGACGCGATAGCCCTGCGTGGCGCAGAGCCCGGAACTCGCCAAAGCTTCCGGATACGGCTCAGTGGCGGCTGCGCCAGTCGTCGATAACAGCTCCGACGAAATATCGTGAATCGATGAAGTAGCGCCTGAAGAGCCGCTTGGGCTGTAGCGTGAACCGCCAGAACCACTCCAGGCCGAGATTGCGGAACACGAGAGGCGCGCGGCGTGCCGTTCCCGCATAGAAATCCAGGCCGGCTCCGAAGCCGAAGGCATAGGCGTCGCCGAGCTGGTCCACTCTTTCCGCCAGCCAGACCTCCGATTTGGGCGAGCCGACGCCGAAAAAGATATGTGTGGGCTGGAACTCCCGGATCCGCTGCGCCAGTCGCTCCGACTGGGCTTCGCTCTTCTCGAAGCCGAATTCAGGTATGTCGAAAGCGACGCGGTCCCGCTCGAAGCCCTGTGACAGCAATTTCCTCACAATTCCCGCCTCAGTCTGGTGGCTGGAGACGACGAAGAAAAGCCGGCACTCCCGCCTCGGCAGGAGGTTCAGGATCTGGATGAACAGGTCCGATCCGGTGACGCGTTCGATCGGATGGGCGCCGATCATCTTGGCATAGAGGAACACGGGCGTTCCATCCACGGTGACCATCCACGCCTTGGCATAAGCGTCTCGAAACCGCGCGCTGCGTCTCAGATTGACGACATGGTCGAGATTGATCGTACAGACGAGGCGCAGTCCCGCATTGGTCGGCACAGGCTCTGCCGTCAATTGCCGAGCGATCTGGACGATCGATTGCTCGGAGATCGGAACGCCAAAAACCTTGTCCAACACCGTCTTGCCTGTCGTTCTGCGAGGCGCTTGTCGCGCCACGAACATCACCCTGCCGCGAGCCCCGCGAGTCGCGAGATATCGAATTTGGTCCTTTCCTCCAGATGTATCCGGGGCAAGTTAAAAATGAATAGCGGCATATGGCCATCGCGACAGTTTGATGGAGTTCATGATTAACGAGCTACGAGGGTGAGATGACTTTTCTGTGGAATCATTGCGTCTTCGCTGAAAGCCGTTTCGATCTCCGCTTCGCTGTTTTTCGCGACGACGGAGTGCCTTCAGGCGCAGTTCTCCGTAGGGTGGACACGCCGGGTTGCCGGCTTGACGCTGAGCCCCGGAGCATGACAACCAATTTGCTGCTCTCCTCAGGCTTGCGCGTGCCGCTGCAATCGCGAACCATCGGCGTGCGCAGGCGGACGCTACGGCACCCTTCGTGACGAGGGCCGTTGCTTTCTATAATGCGACAGTCGTGGCCTGTTTTGATGCGGTGCGACGACTATGTCTGCGTCGCGATGAAATAGGGTGTGAGGCGTTAAGGTAACCGTCCGAACGCAGTGGCTTTCGTAGCCGATGTCACATATTGAGGGCATCGGATCTGGACCAATAGGGGGCTATCTCATGAAGGCCGTTATTCTGGCTGGTGGACTTGGAACAAGACTTGCTGAAGAAACGTCCGTCAGACCAAAGCCAATGGTCGAAGTCGGCGGCCGCCCAATTCTGTGGCATATCTTGAAGATGTACAGTCATCATGGGATCAATGATTTCATCATATGCCTTGGATACAAGGGCGATTATATTCGCGACTATTTCCTCAGATACCAGATGGCCTTGTCTGATTTCACTATCGATTTGGCGACGGGCAACACCACGGTCATCAAATCGAAGGCCGAGCCCTGGCGTGTGACGCTGATCGACACCGGACCGACCACGATGGTCGGCGGCCGCATCAAGCGGATCCTGCCCTTTGTCGGTGACGATCAGGCGTTCTGCCTGACCTATGGCGACGGTGTCGGCAATGTCGACCTGAAGGCCGTCATCGAAACCCATGAAAAAGGCGGCCGCCTGGCGACCGTCACCGCCGTCCAGCCTCCCGGCCGCTTCGGCGCGATGCGCATCGAGGGCAACAAGGTCGCCGCATTTCGTGAAAAGCCCGATGGCGACGGCAACTGGGTCAATGGCGGCTTCTTCGTTCTCAACCCCAAGGTCGGTTCGTATATCGAAGGCGATACGACGGTCTGGGAGCAGGAGCCGCTGGAGAAGCTCGCCGATGACGGGCAACTCAGCGTCTATCACCATCCCGGCTACTGGCAGCCGATGGACACGTTGAGCGACAAGAACAAGCTCGAAGCACTCTGGGCCAGCGGCAAGGCGCCCTGGAAGATGTGGGACAACTGACATGAAGATCCTGATTACCGGCAATATGGGCTATGTCGGCCCCGTCGTGTGCGGCCATCTGCGCAGCGTGTTTCCGCAGGCCCACCTGACCGGCTATGACAGCGCCTGGTTCGCCCAGTGCCTTACGACCTACAATCCGATGCCCGAGCGAGCTCTGGATCAGCAGGATTTCGGCGATGTCCGGGACATCACCGAGGACTATCTCACCGGCTTCGACGCGGTGGTCCATCTCGCCGCCGTCTCGAACGATCCGATGGGTGGCAAATTCGAGCAGGTCACCGACGACATCAACCATCAGGCGAGCGTGAATCTCGGACGGATGGCAGCGAGTGCCGGCGTCAAGAGCTTCGTCTTCGCCTCGAGCTGCAGCGTCTACGGCTTTGCCGAGGACGGTCGGGCCCGCTCCGAGACCGACCCGGTCAATCCGCTCACCGCCTATGCGCGCTCCAAGATCGACACCGAGAAGGGCCTGCTCTCGCTCTCCAACTCCGGCATGGCAATCAGCTGCCTGCGCTTCGCCACCGCCTGTGGCATGTCGCCGAGGCTTCGGCTGGATCTGGTGATCAACGATTTCGTCGCCTGCGCCCTGTCCTCGGGCGAGATCACCGTGCTCAGCGACGGGACGCCCTGGCGCCCGCTGATCCATGTCCGCGACATGGCGCGTGCCATTGAATGGGCGCTGATCCGCGATACGGCCGAAAGCGGCAACTATCTCTGCATCAATGTCGGCTCCGAGGATTGGAACTATCAGGTTCATCAGCTGGCGAACGCTGTGAAGGACGCCGTGCCCGGCACCAAGGTCTCGATCAACACCTCGGCCCCGCCGGACAAGCGCTCCTACAAGGTCGATTTCGAGCAGTTCCGCCGTCTGGCGCCCGACCACCAGCCGCTCCAGACGCTGGAAAGCTCGATCGCGGGCCTTCGCGACGGTTTGAATCAGCTCGGTTTCGACAACAAGAATTTCCGTCAGTCCTACATGATCCGTCTCAAGATGCTCGAATGCATGCTCGACGAGAAGATGTTGACCGACGATCTGAGATGGCAAAAGGAAGGTTTCGATGCAGTTTCTGCCAACACCGCTTTCGGGCGCCTTCACGATCGAGCTTGAGAAGCGCGGCGACGATCGGGGCTTCTTCGCACGCTATTTCTGCGAGGACGAATTCGCCCAGGCCGGCCTCGAGACACGCTTCAAGCAGATCAACACCTCGCTGAGCGCCCGTGCCGGGACGCTGCGCGGCATGCATTACCAGCTTCCGCCCTCGGCGGAGGTCAAGGTCGTGCGCTGCATTCGCGGCAGCCTCTGGGATGTCATCGTCGATCTGCGCCCGCAATCGCCCAGCTTCGGCAAATGGTTCGGTGCCGAGCTCAACGCCGAGAACCGCACCATGATGTATGTCCCGCGCGGTTTCGCGCATGGCTTCATCACGCTAAGCGACGATGCCGAGGCGCTCTACCTCGTCAGCGACACCTACGACCCGAAGTCGGAGCGCGGTATGCGCTATGACGATCCCTGGCACGGCATCGTCTGGCCGCGCGAGCCGGTCGAGGTGTCGGACAAGGACCGTAACTGGCCCCTGTTCGACAAGGACTTCCACGGCATCGACCTGATCGGAAAGGCTTTCGCATGATTATCGTCGATACCAAGCTGGCCGAGCGCGCCAAGGCCGGCCGGCCGGTCAATGTCGCGATGTTCGGCGCCGGCTTCATGGCGCAAGGCATCGCCAACCAGATTGTCAATTCCGTGCCGGGATTGCGGCTCGTCGCCATCTGCAACCGCAATGTCGAGCGGGCCCGCTTCGCCTATGAGAACGCCGGCGTTGCCGGGATCAAGCAGATCGCCAGCGGCACCGAACTCGATGCCTGCATCGCGGAGGGTACCTACGCGATCACCGACGATCCGGCGGTGCTCACCGACTCGAAGATCGTCGAATGCGTCATCGATGCGACAGGAGCAATCGAATACGGCGCGGTCGTCACCCTGGCGGCCATCGCGGCCGGCAAGCACATCGTCTCGATGAACGCCGAACTCGACGGCACCGTCGGCTCGATCCTGCGCCGGAAGGCCGAGGCCGCCGGCATCATCCTGACCGGCAGCGACGGCGACCAGCCCGGCGTCGAGATGAATCTCTTTCGCTTCGTCAAGTCGATCGGCCTGACGCCGCTCGTCTGCGGCAACGTAAAGGGCCTGCAGGACCCCTACCGGAACCCGACGACCCAGAAGGGTTTTGCCGAAAAATGGGGGCAGAACCCCTACATGGTCACAAGCTTCGCCGACGGCACGAAGATCAATTTCGAGCAGGCGATCGTGGCCAACGCCACCGGCATGACTATTGCCAAGCGCGGCATGGTCGGTCTTGACCATCTCGGCCATGTCGACGAACTGACGAAGATGTACGATGTCGAGCAGTTGCGCAGTCTCGGCGGCGTCGTCGACTATGTCGTCGGCTCCAAGCCGGGTCCGGGCGTCTATGTGCTCGCCACCCATGACGATCCCAAGCAGCGCCACTACCTCAACCTCTACAAGCTTGGCGAGGGGCCGCTCTACTCGTTCTATACGCCTTACCATCTCTGCCATTTCGAGGTGCCGCTTTCGGTCGCCCGCGTCGTGCTCTGCGGCGATGCGGTTCTCCAGCCGATTTCCGAGCCCCTGGTCGACGTCGTCGCGACGGCGAAGATCGACCTCGTCGCTGGCGGCGAGATCGATGGCATCGGCGGCTACCAGACCTATGGTCAGTGCGAGACCTACAAGATCTCGTCGGCGGAAAAGTTGCTGCCGATGGGCATCGCCGAGGGCTGCAAGCTGGTGCGCGACGTCAAGAAGGATCAGGTCCTGACCTATGCCGATGTCGAGCTGCCGCCAGGTCGCGTGATCGATGCGCTGCGCAGCAAGCAGAACCAGGCTTTCCCGGTTTGAGCGGGCGCTGAATTCGCCTCTGCCTCGGCCGAAGTGAAAATAAGGCCCCGGATCGTATCTAGATCCGGGGCCTTATTTTTTTTAGCTGGAGAACAGGACGCTTGGCGACGAGTTGGCGAGCCTGGTCTCGATCGTCACAGCAGCTTGCTGTCGACCAGTTCCAGGATTCCTGGGTTTTCCGTCTCGTCGAATTTCCGAGCGAAATAACAACCGCTCTCACGCAGCATCTCGATGTCGTCGCCGCCGAACGTTTTCGGGCGGCCATGCTCGCTGTTCATGAAGTCGAAATAGCGCAGTTCGGTTGGGGAAATGTTCAAGCGCTTGTCATTGACCAGAACGCTCTGGATGAACGCTTCCTCGGGCGCGATCAGGTCCCGGAAATAGGCGGTGATATCGGGCCGTTCGTCGACGAAGTCCAGCAGCGCTTTGACGCAGCGGCGGTTGATCGTCATCCAATAGCTGCCGCCGATCAAAGAGAAGTCTGGGCCGAACGGCGTCTTGTCAGGCTTGCGCCCCCAGCACAGACCGTAGCCCGATTCCAGCCTGTAATTGTCGGTCAGTTCCAGCAAGTGGCGCGGGATCTTGTAGATCATGCGCTCGGTTGGCGAGGTGAACGGCTTCAGTAGCGCATAGCGGAACAGATAGCGGTTCTTCACCTCGCGCGGCGGCCAGGACATCGGGCCGGACCGGGCCTGCACAGGGTCCAGCGCGTCGAAATGATAAAAGTGCGCGTCGTACTCGGTCTCGCCGAGCCTAGTTGCCAGCTCCGGCAGAGGTCGGATCGGATAGTCCTGACCGCTCAGGACGACGAGCCAGTCGAAGCCGGCCTCCGAGTTCTCGAGCCACCTCATGGTGCTGATCAGCCCGTCGATGACCGTGAAACGCGCCCGCCCGCCAGGCGACGGGATGACGTGATCGACTCCCACCATGGCGCGAAGAGCGGCCAGTTCATCGGGGGGGCCGTTATGGCTCACCACGATGACATTGTCGGTCCGATCTCGCTTGAGAGCCGAAACCAGCTTCCGAATCTGATCAAGGGCTCTGAACGTCTGCAGGACGTAGGCAATCCGCATGGAGTTTCACTTTAAATCGCTCGTCGGTTGGGTCCGGCGGATGAATGCTGCGTGTCGACTCAGGCCGTTCGCTTTGCGGGGCGAGGCTGCCGGGAGCCCGGGGAGAAGCCTCTCGCAAGCGCCGCCAGGAAGCCGATCGACAGACCGACTGCGAAGCCGACCGCGAGCGTCAGCAGCGATTTCGGGTGGCTCTTGTCCAGGGGAGGATAGGCCTCGGAGACGATGCGTGCGTCGGGGAGGGCGAAGGTCTGGCCTTGGGATGTCTCAAGGAAGCGCTTCTGGAAGCTGTCGCTGATGACCCTGTAGGTCTGCGCGGTCGACTCGAGATCGCGCAATGCCACACGTCCGAGCGCATTCCCGGCGGTTTGCGCCTGCGTGTTCCTGAACTGGTCCAGTGCCGTCTCGGCCGCATGGGCTGCGGCGCGAAGCTCGATCGAGCGCTGGTTGAGCCATTGGCTGGTGCTTCTGATCAGTTCTTCGCGCTGGTTCAACTGATCGCTGAGATACGCCTTCGCGACGGCGTTCGCCGTATCGGCGGCAGTCTTCGGATCGGACGATTTGAAGCTGATTTCGATGATGTAGGTCGAGGTGCTGCGCTTCACGTCGATGCGCGACTTGTACTCCTTGACGGCCGAGGCCGAGACGTCGCCGTCGGCGCCGGTCTCTTCAGTCGGGGTCTTCAGGAACGACCGTAAGAACGAGATCGGATTGAACTTGTCGGACTTGGCGAAATCCGGGTGCTCCGCGAGCTTCTGTTCCTTGATCACGGCGCGGGCAATGCGCTCGGAGCGAAGGATTTCGGCCTGCGTTTCGACGTTCGCCGATTCGCTGTTCGCATCGCTGGCTCGAACCTGCTGGGACGGCAGCACATTCGTCTTGGTGTCGATCAGAATCGAGGTGACCGACGTATATTGCGGCACCGTCACCATGAGGTATGCAACAGCGAAGGCAACGGACATGAACACGCAAATGGCGATCAGCCGCCAGCGAGCGCGCATGATGGCGAAGACCTCATCGAAGTTGAGTTCGATGCCTTCGCCCTGCTCCTCTCGCGCTTTTACTGGCTGTATCCCGCGCTGGTGTATCAACAGAACCTCCAAAACAGCTTAGTGGCCCCTTTGGAGATATCCAGAAGGCCCGTCGTATCGTCCGTGGCGGCGCTGACGCGGAACGCCGTCGATCGAGAGCAATGATAGACCATCGTGCTGCGATAGCGAAGTTGCTTCGCTGCAACTGGTAAAGATGATCTGGTGATAAATCTGTCCGTCATCGCCAAGTTTTCGTCACAATTTGTTTACTTCGGGGACGTTTTTCTCCGCAGGCGATCTTCGCGGGGACATTGACCCAACGGTACGCTGCCACTTCGACCATTTCCGCGACGAGCGCAACTGCAATGGATAAGACCGGCAACCGGCGGCGTGCCCAACAGGGGCATCTGAGCAACGCCTTATCGGCGTCGCTCTGCAAAGCGGGCTTGGCATGACAGGTTCACAGCACCGGTGCTTGCCATTGGATCCATGCTGAGCGCCACTTGGCGCGGCGAGAAGCCAGATTCCCGCCAGGGTGCGCTACTGCGGGTCGGCTTGCGACCCGCAGGCGCGGGCTACTTCACCCGCCAGGCATTCCTGAAGGCGATTGCGAGGTTTGGCTTCTCATCGGCGGGGTTCGACGGCGTCTGCCCTGCGATCGGCGACGCCAGCGAAATGCGGGTGTTGACCGGATTCCAGTCGGTTTCCGGAGTATCGCGCCAGCAATGCAAGGCGACCTGGTTGGCCACGATCCATTCCGACATCAGCCTGACGAAGGTTTGCTGCGCATCGATCTGCTTTGGCGTGAGTGGACCCGACGTCGTGTCGATGCCGATTCCGTAATCGGGAATGATCATGCCTTTCGAATGGCTCTTCGAGAACTCTGCGAGCCAGGCGAGGGAGTATGCCTGCATACCCTCCTTGGGCTCGACCCCGTGACCGATGACGGTCTTCTGGAAGAACTCCTCGGCAGCGACGTCGCTGGGGATGGCCTTGATCACGACTGACAGGCCGATAAAATCGACGGCGTCGTCGCCGGGATAGACCTTTTCGGGCGTGATGACCTGCTCGTCTCGCGCCGGGCTCCAGCAGATCCGGAACGACGGCGACACCTCTCTGAAGATCGTGGCGACACGCCGGAAAGCTGCAATGTAGTCCTTGGCCGTGTCGGCTTTCGCCGCCCAGCTGACCCAGCTCGCATTCATGTCCCAGCCGAGTCGCACCACGGCGTCGTAGAACCCATTGATGCGCAAGGCGGTCGCGTTTTCCCGGAATATCGCATCGTACTTGCCTGAAGCGACGGCGGCCAACGGCGTTCCCGCGACTGTCAGCGGCTGGTTCCAGAGAAGCTTGCGCGGACTGCCGACCGTGACCTCACGCCACGTCCGGATCGAATGCGCCGGAGATGTCCTGGCGTCGACCCAGTCCCTGTCCGAGCCGTAGTCGGAGATGAAGTCGACCGTGCGACCGATAATCTTTTCGAAATTCTTGACACTGGTTTCCGCGGTTGCGGGCGACAGTCCATAACCGGTATACACGCCGATAGCCGGACGCGGCACATTGGCGGCGACCGCCGTGGCCGACGACAATTCGATCAGCGTGCTGGCTGGTGTGACGACCCCGGCCAGGAGCGACCGCAGAAACGTTTTCCGTGTGAGCGTCATGATGGCGTCCCTCGCAGACCGTGTTCCGTCGAGAACGATCGATCTTCCTCTGCCGCCTTCTTAGGCTGCATGAGTGGCGAATAGGCGCACATAATCAGTCGAATTCTAGTCGTTTATAAGTTGTTAGTTAATCACGGACATGGCCGCAGAGGTCGAATAGCTGGGCGCGATCGAAGATTTCGACCTGCAACGCTGGCGTGACAATTCGAAATCTGGCCGCACCTTCGACAGTCGATCCGCCCGGTGCGTCAGGGCGATATGTCGAAGGCTGGAGACAGCAGCGGCGGCTCGACCAGCATCGCTCTAGTTCGGGCGCAGCAGCCGCAGATGCGGCAGCCGTGGCAGATCGATCGTCGGCTCTTCGGCGCCGTCCATGACGGTCTTGGCCTTGTGGAACAGCAATACGACGATCAGGAACCAGGCGAAGATCGGATAACTGATCGGGCCGTTCAAAAGAGGTTCGGTCAGTCCGTAGACCATGAAGAACGCAAAGAGAGACAGCTCTCTGCGGGCGCCGATCCGGATGCACAGGACGATCGTCGTCAGGATGCACCAGATGAACAGGCCGAAGCCGATGATGCCGGTGCTGAACAGGATTTCAAGATAGACATTATGGGCATGGGCCGCGGCCAGGAACAGATCCGGGTGGATCGGCAGGATATGCTGTGCCGAGGAAAAGCCCCATCCGATGATGGGAGAACGGTACCAAAGGTCGATGACCACCGGCCAGATCCGCGTCCGACCGGTCGCGCTGGTGATCTCCTCGCTATCGCCCGAACGCGAGACCAGCGAAAAGATTTCCTCCTGGAAGAGGATGAGCAGGCACACGGCGACCATCAGGAAGGCGAGAGAAACGAGCAGCCGTTTGCCGAAATCCTTGGCTAAGATGTAGTTCAGTCCGACGGATACGCCCAGCGCGATCACCGCCATGCGGTTGTTGCTGAGCACCATGCACAGCAGCATCGCCAAGGTTCCGCCGTAAAGGACCAGCCGGGACGCCGATTTCTGCTTGGCGTAGAACGTCATCGCAAGGAACGCCCCGGTCGCTGCCGAGGAGCCCGCGCCGTTCGAGGAACCATAGATGCCCTGGAGCCGCGACGTCACGACGAACTCGTTGCCGTACCAGTCGCTCATGCGCCCGAAGGACGGGAAGAGGATGTAGACGACCAGCGAAACTACGGCCATCACCATTCCCGACCAGACCACGATCTTGATCGTCTGCTCGGAGCCGAACTTGACGCAGCAATAGCACAGGAAGGTGAACCCCCCGATCAGCGAAACCGTCGAGGTCAGGGAGTGCGCCGGGGCCATCGAATACAAAGACGAGATGACCAGAAAGCCCAGAAACAGATACCAGTAGAACAATCCGTACAGATACAGCCTGTTGACGATCTGCTTGAAGGAAAACGCCGATATGGCCATCACGGCCATGATGGCCAAGAGCTTGAGCGCAACCTGAAAATCGATGCTCTTCTCGCCATATTCGCGATAGCGAAAATTGGCGCACAGGACGAAGATCAGGGCGACCGCCAGCACGGTACCGAAGCTCGTCTCGCCGAGAATACCCTTGTAGCCGGCATAGGTCAGGAACGGGACGACCATCGCCCCGAAGATGATCAGCCCTGCTTGGAGATCGAAAATCCCGATCGCGGTCGACAGCACGGCGACCGGCGCCAGCACGGCCAGCAGCAGTCCCAGATTATTGGCATCCGCGCTGCGAACGGTGTCCATATCCTGCCAGCACCTGCTGAAAGAGCCACGTCTTGGGCATGAATGTCTGAAGGTGACTTAACAGAGCCACCGTTTCCGAGGCAAGACAACTCGCCGAGAGCAGAAATCGGCCGGTATGGTTGCCGGAACGCGCGCGGCTTCCGGCACCGGCCATGCCGTCAATGGGCCTCGTCCCAGTTGCCGGCAGCCCTTGCATCGACCTGCAGCGGCACGCGCAACTGCAGCGCCGGATGCGGTGCATCGACCATCACCCTGGTGATGACCGGCAGGGCCGCCTCGACCTGGGCGTCGGGGACCTCGAAGACCAGTTCGTCATGCACCTGCAGCAACATGCGGGCATCGAGCTTCGCCGCCGCCAGCGCGCCCTCCATCCGGATCATGGCCCGGCGGATGATGTCGGCGGCCGAGCCCTGGATCGGCGCGTTGATCGCCTGCCGCTCGACGAAGGCCCGCTCGGAGGGATTCTTGGAGGCCACCGCCGGGAAATGGCAGATACGCCCGAAAATCGTTTCGACATGCCCGTTGGCGCGCACGAAGGTCTTGGTCGCGTCCATGTAGTCGCGGATGCCGGGGAAGCGCTCGAAATATTTGCGGATATAGGCGCTCGCCTCTTCGCGCCCGATGCCGAGCTGGTTGGCCAGGCCAAAGGCCGAAATGCCGTAGATGATGCCGAAATTGATTGCCTTGGCGCGCCGGCGCACCTCGCTCGGCATCCCGGCGACCGGCACGCCGAACATTTCGGACGCCGTCATCGCATGGATGTCGATCCCGTCGGCGAAGGCCTGACGCAGCTGCGGGATCTCGGCGATATGGGCGAGCAGGCGCAATTCGATCTGGCTGTAGTCGGCCGAGATCAGCTTGTGGCCTTTTTCGGCAATGAAGGCCGTCCTGATCTTGCGGCCGGCTTCGGTGCGGATCGGGATGTTCTGCAGGTTCGGCTCTGAGGAGGAGAGCCGGCCGGTCGTCGTCGCGGCCAGGGCGAAGGAGGTGTGCACCCGCCGGGTCTGCGGGTTCACATAGGCCGGCAGGGAGTCGGTGTAGGTCGATTTCAGCTTGGCGAGCTGGCGCCATTCCAGGATCTTCGAGGGCAGCGGATGGCCCTGCTCGGCGAGGTCCTCGAGCACGCCCGCACCCGTTGCCCACTGGCCGGTCGCGGTCTTCTTGGCGCCGGCGAGCCCCATCTTGCCGAACAGGATGTCGCCAAGCTGCTTGGGTGAGCCGATCGTGAATTTCTCGCCTGCGATCTCGTAGATTTCGTCTTCGAGCCGCGCCAGAGACTGCGCGAACTCGCCCGACAGCCGCGACAGGATCTGCCGATCGATTGCAATGCCGCGCGCCTCCATGCGGGCAAGCACGCCGATCAAAGGCCGCTCCAGCGTCTCGTAGACGGTGGTCCTGCCCTCGGCCGCAAGCCGGGGCTTCAGCGCCCTCCAGAGCCGGAGCGTCACGTCGGCATCCTCGGCGGCATAGTCCGTCGCCTTGTCGAGCGCGACTTTGTCGAAGCTCACCTGCGCCTTGCCGGTGCCGGCAACCTGGCCATAGGTAATTGTCTCATGGCCGAGATGCAGCTCCGACAGCCTGTCCATGCCATGCGAATTGCTGCCGGCATCGAGCGCGTAGGAAATCAGCATCGTGTCGTCGATCGGCGCCACCACGAACCCGTAGCGCTGCAGCAGCACGAGGTCGTATTTGATGTTTTGGCCGACCTTGAGCACGCCGGGATCGGCGAGCAGGGGCTTCAGCGCCGCGATCGCATCGTCGAGCGGAATCTGCCCTTCCAGCATGCCGCCGCCGAACAGATCCGTGCCGCCGCGATGCTGCAGCGGGATGTAGCAGGCCTTGTCGGGCGCCACCGCGAGCGAAATCCCGACGAGATCGGCCTGCATCGCGTCGAGCGCACTGGTCTCGGTATCGAGCGCAACGACCCCAGCCTCAAAAGCCCAGCCGATCCAGCGTTCCAGATCGGCAAGCGTCCGCACGCATTCATAGCTCGCGCGGTCGATCTTCTGCGCCAGCGCCTGGTTCTTGCGCGCGGCGGCGAGGTCGGCTGGGGTCGACGCGCCGTCGGTCGCGGGTGTGGCCGCACCGGGCTGCGTCACCGCCGCACTGGCGGCCAGCGAGAGCGACGGCCCGGTGCCCGCCGCATCGGCGCCGACATAAAGCGCCTTGAGTTCGGCCGCACGGGAGCCTCCGGGCGCCAAATCCGCATCGGCCTCGATCGCCGAGACATCGGCCTCGTAAGCCTCGCCCACCCGCTTGGTGATGGTGGTGAATTCCATCGCCTTGAGGAAAGCGATCAGCGGCGCCGGGTCGGGCTGGCTCAGCGTCAGATGTGACAGCGGCGTCTCGACCTTGACGTCATCGACCAGGCTGACGAGCCGGCGCGACATCAGCACCTTCTCGACGATCTCGGGATTGGTCAGCGTCTCGCGCCGCTTGGGCTGCTTGATCTCGCCGGCGCGCGCCAGCAGCGTATCGAGATCGCCATATTCGCCGATCAGCTGGGCTGCCGTCTTGATGCCGATGCCGGGTGCGCCGGGCACATTGTCGGTCGCATCGCCTGCGAGCGACTGCACATCGACCACGCGGTTGGGCATCACGCCGAAATACTCGACCACCTCCGGCTCGCCGATCTTGCGCTCGGGCCTGAAGCCGGCACCCTTCTTAGCGTCGCCGGAGGCGGGGTCGTACATCGCCACGCCCGGACCCACGAGCTGCATCAGATCCTTGTCGGCCGAGACGATCAGCACGTCGGCCCCGGCCTCGCGCGCCTGCCTTGCATAGGTCGCGATCAGATCATCGGCCTCGTAGACATCCTGCTCGACCGGGATCAGGCCGAAAGCCCGCACCGCCGCGCGCATCAGCGGGAATTGCGGGATCAGGTCCGGCGGCGGCTCGGAGCGGTTACCCTTATAGGCCGGGTAGATCTCCTTGCGGAACGAGTTCTCCGACTTGTCGAAGATGATGGCGAGATGCGTCGGTTTCACCCCGAGCACGCCGTCCTTGACGAACTGGAAGAGCTTGGTGGCAAACAGCCGCACCGCGCCCGAGGGCAGCCCGTCCGAGCGGGCATTGTATTTCCGGTCCTGGTTGATCGACTGGAAATAGGCCCGAAAGATGAAATTCGAGCCGTCGACCAGGAAGAGATGGTCGCCGGGCTTGAGGTCCGGGGCGGCGGCGTTCGGGGCTGTCTCGCTCATGGCGCGGACCATAAGCAACCGGCGCCGGGCGGTCTATCGCAGAGGCGGCGCGATCCGCAAGAAGCTGTCAGGAGTGGCCATGGCGTCCTGCTCGGGCTTGACCCGAGCATCTCTTCGACAGTGCCTTCTCGTCCTGAGATTCTCGGGTCTGCGCTTCGCGTCGCCCGAGAATGACGGTAGCGCCCTATTTCGTGATCGTATCGATCTCGGCCAGATCCTCGGGCGACAGCACCCAGTCAGCTGCTTTCACATTCGCCGCGATCTGCTCTGGCCTGGTCGCGCCTGCGATCACGCTGGAGACCACCGGCTGGGCCGCCAGCCAGGAGAAGGCGAGCTCGACCAGCGTCCGGCCCCGCGACTCGCAGAAATCCGCCAGCTTCTCGGTCTTGTCCCAGTTGGCGTCGGTCAGGACTTCCGCAGCGCGCGGCGCCTCGCGCGTCATGCGCGCGCCCTCCGGCAGTGGGGCGTTGCGCTTGTACTTGCCGGTGAGAAGGCCGTTGGCCAGCGGAAAATACGGCAGGAGCCCCATGCCGTAGTGACGGGTGGCGGGCAGCAGGTAGCTCTCGGCCCCACGCTTGAGCAGGCTGTACTCGTCCTGGCACGAGGCGAAGCCGGTAACGCCCAGATCGCGCGCCGTCCAGGCGGCATCCGCCACCTGCCAAGGCGCGAAATTCGAGCAGCCGATATAGCGCACCTTGCCCTGACGGATCAGGTCTTCGAGCGTCCGCAGCGTCTCCTCGATCGGGGTCAGCGAGTCGGGCCGATGAATCTGGTAGAGGTCGATCCAGTCGGTCTTCAGCCGCTTCAGCGAAGCCTCGACCGCGTTCATGATGTAGTGCCGCGAGCCGCCCTTCATCGTGCCGGCTTCGTTCATGTCCATGCCGAACTTCGTCGCCAGCACGATGTCCTTGCGGCGCGCGCCGAGCAACTGGCCGAGCACGGTCTCGGAGCCGCCGCGATTGCCGTAGACATCGGCGGTATCGAACAAAGTGATGCCGTTCTCGATCGCCGCATCGACGACCTTGCGTGCCGCGTCGTCATCGATCCGGCCGCCGAAATTATTGCAGCCGAGGCCGACGAGCGAAACGCGAAGGCCGGAGCGACCGAGATTGCGGGTGAGCATGGGAAAGCGTCCTTCATGGCGAATGATGCAAGGGACCAGACCCGGACGCCGTTCGCAATCGCCATGGACGCAGGGCCGCCGCGCGACGCGAACGCCTCACCCCCGAGCGAATGTCTCGTCGAAGGCGTAGCCGGCGCCGCGCACGGTGCGCAGCGGGTCTTTCGTATTATCCGGCGTGATCGCCTTGCGCAGGCGTCCGACATGGACGTCGACAGTGCGCTCGTCGATATAGACGTCGCGGCCCCAGACGGCGTCGAGCAGCTGAGCGCGCGAATAGACCCGGCCCGGCGCCTGCATCAGGAATTCGAGCAGCCGGAACTCGGTCGGTCCCAGATGCAGCTCGGAACCCGAGCGGCGCACGCGCCGCGTCGTGCGGTCGAGTTCGAGATCGCCGGCTGCCAGCAGCCCCGCGACGTGGCCCGGCTTGGCCCGGCGCAGCAGCGCCTGAATGCGCGCGATCAGCTCGGGCAGAGAGAACGGCTTGACGACATAGTCGTCGGCCCCGGTGGCGAGACCGCGCACCCGCTCGGTCTCCTCGCCGCGAGCCGTCAGCATGATGATCGGCACGCGCTCGGTGTCGCGCCGCGCCCGCAGGCGGCGGCAGAGCTCGATGCCCGACAGGCCGGGCAGCATCCAGTCGAGCAGCACGAGATCGGGCGTGTTGTCGCGCAGGTGCAGCTCCGCATCGTCCCCGCGCGCAACGCTGTCGACCTCGAAGCCCTCGGCTTCGAGATTGTAGCGCAGGAGCAGCGTTAGCGGCTCCTCGTCCTCGACGATCAGGATGCGTGCGGGCATGGCGGGTTTCCAGATGTTGGGCGGTTCCCTGCGCGTCATTCTCGGGATTGACCCGAGAATCCCTCACACCAGAACCCTCTGGTGTCCGAGATGGTCGGGTCAAGCCCGACCATGACGCGACGGGTGTCAGCTCCCGAGCACTGCCTCGACGCTGATATCGGTCGTGTCGAGCTTGGGCCGGTTCAGGTCCAGCGACTCGCCGGTGACGAGATAATGGATCGTCTCGGCGATGTTGGTGGTGTGGTCGCCGATACGCTCGACGTTCTTGGCGCAGAACAGCAGATGCGTGCAGAAGGTGATGTTGCGCGGATCTTCCATCATGTAGGTCAGCAACTCGCGGAAGAGCGAGGTGTAGAGCGCGTCGATCTCGCCGTCGCGGTGCCAGACTTCCATCGCCTTCTGCTCGTTCCCAGCGGCATAGGCGTCGAGCACGTCCTTGAGCTGGGCCTGGACGAGGCGGCTCATATGCTCCAGCCCGACCACGGCGCGGTGCGGCGGCTGGAACTGGCCGGAGATGGCCACGGCGCGCTTGGCGATGTTCTTGGCGAGATCGCCGACGCGCTCGATGTCGGAGGCGATGCGGATCGCCGAGATCAGTTCGCGCAGATCGTTGGCGAGCGGCTGGCGGCGCGCGATGGTCAGCACGGCGCGTTCTTCGACATCGCGCTGCAGGTTGTCGAGGCGCTGGTCGGCGCTGATCACCTTCTGGGCCAGCGCGGTATCGCGGCGCACCAGCGCCACGGTGGAATCGCCGAGCATACGCTCGGACATCCCGCCCATCTCGGCAAGGCTGCGGCGCAGCGCTTCAAGTTCGGCGTCGTAGGAGCGGACGATATGGTCGGTCATCGGCGTGTGTCCCTGTGCAGAGCGGAGTTCGATTCAGCCGAAGCGGCCGGTGACGTAGTCCTGCGTCTGCTTCTTGGCGGGGTTCATGAAGATGGTGTTGGTCGGAGCGAACTCGATCACCTCGCCGAGATACATGAAAGCGGTGTACTGCGAGATGCGCGCCGCCTGCTGCATGTTGTGGGTGACGATGACGATGGTGAAGTCGGTCTTCAGCTGCTCCAGCAGATCCTCGATCTTGCCGGTCGAGATCGGGTCCAGCGCCGAGGTCGGCTCGTCGAACAGGATCACCTCGGGCTTCTGCGCAATGGTGCGCGCGATGCACAGGCGCTGCTGCTGGCCGCCAGAAAGGCCCATGCCCGACGCCTTGAGCTTGTCCTTGACCTCATCCCAGAGCGCGGCGCGGCGCAGGGCGCCCTCGATGCGGTCGTCGAGCTCGGATTTCGGCGGCTTCTCATACAGGCGGATGCCGAAGGCGACGTTGTCGTAGATCGACATCGGGAAGGGTGTGGGCTTCTGGAAGACCATGCCGATGCGCGAGCGCAACTCGTTGACGTCGATGTCGTTGGAGATGACGTTGCGGCCGTCGAGCATGATCTCGCCCGTCGCGCGTTGCTCCGGATAGAGCGAGTAGATGCGGTTGAAGATGCGCAGCAGGGTCGACTTGCCGCAGCCCGAGGGGCCGATCAGCGCCGTGACATGGCGGTCGCGGAAGTCGAGGTTGATGCTCTTCAGAGCCTTGTGCTCGCCATAGTAGAAATCGAGGTTCTTGACCGCGATCCGGACGGGGGCATCGGCGTCGAGCGATTGCGGGCTCAGTTCAAGAGTCGAAAGCATCGACAGGTTCCTTCAGATCGGACGCGACGGGTCTTGGCGTCGGCTTTTACTTGGAGCCGCGCACGATGCGGCGGGCGATGATCGAAAGCAGCAGGATCGAGACCGTGATGATCAGCGAACCGGCCCAGGCGAGCTCCTGCCAGTTCTCATAAGGAGCAGAGGCGAACTGGTAGATCGTCACGGGCAGGTTGGAGACGCCGCCCTTGAGCGTGGGCGAGAACCAAAAATTGTTGTTCAGCGCGGTGAAGATCAGCGGCGCGGTTTCGCCGGCGATGCGGGCGAGTGCCAGCAGGATGCCGGTGACCATGCCGGATTTCGCCGCCCGCCAGGTGATCGAGGTGATCACGACAGAGGGCGGCGCGCCGAGCGCCGAGCCTGCCTCGCGCAGCGGACCGGGCACGAGCCGCAGCATGTCCTCGGTGGTGCGCACGATCACCGGGATCGCGATGATGCCGAGCGCCACGCCGCCGGCCCAGCCGGAATAGCCGCCCAGCGGCTCGACCATGATGACGTAGACGAACAGGCCGATCAGGATCGACGGTGCCGAGAGCAGGATGTCGTTGATGAAGCGAATCAGGTCGGCGAGCTTCGAGCCCTTGCCGTATTCGGCGAGATAGGTCCCTGCCAGAACGCCGATCGGCGTCGCCACGACGATGCCGAGGAAGGTCAGCACGATCGAGCCGACGATGGCGTTGGCGAGACCGCCGCCCTCGGAGCCGGGGCCGGGCGTGACCTGGGTGAAGGTCGCGACGGACAACCCGCCGATGCCCTTCACGATCAGCATTCCGAGGATCCAGAACAGCACGAAGATCGCCAGGAAGGTGAAGCCGGTGGCGATGACGCGCATCAGCTTGTCGGCGGTGCGGCGCGACTGGCGGACGCGGCCCCATTCGGCATGGGGAAGGGCGCGGACGGTGGACGGTGTCGTCAGGCTCATGACCAGCTCGCTCAGTAGGCTTTGACGCGCGACACGAGGATGCGCGCAATGACGAGGACGACAAAGGTGACGAAGAACAGGATGCAGCCGAGCGCGATCAGCGCGTTGAGCTGCAGGCCCATGGCCTCGTTGAATTCATTGGCGATACGCGAGGCGATCGTCGAGCCCGGATCCATGATCGAGGCCGAGAGGCGGTTCGCATTTCCGACGACGAAGGTCACGGCCATGGTCTCGCCGAGCGCGCGGCCCAGCCCCAGCATGACCGCGCCGATGATCGAGACGCCGGCCTGCGGGACAAGCACGTGGCGCACGACCTCCCAGGTCGTCGCGCCGATGCCATAGGCGCTCTCGCGCAGCACGGAGGGGATCTGGTCGAGCATGTCGCGGGTGATCGAGGCGATGAAGGGGATGATCATGAAGGCGAGGATGATGCCCGCCGTCAGGATGCCGAGCCCCGAGGGCGAGCGCGAATACAAAACCGTGCCGACGATCGGTAGTCCCTCGACGATGTTGGAGAGCGGAATTTGCACATAGGCCGCGAACAGCGGCACGAAGACGAACAGGCCCCACATGCCGTAGATGATCGAGGGCACGGCGGCGAGCAGTTCGATCGCGGTGGAGACCGGCTGCTTGAACCAGGGCGGCGCGAGCTGCGTCAGGTAGACCGCGATGCCCAGGGACAGCGGCACGCCGATCACCAGCGCCAGGAAAGCGGTCGACAGCGTGCCGACGATGGCAGGCCAGGCGCCGTACTGGTCGTTCTGGGTGTCCCAGACGCTCGAGGTGATGAAGCCGATGCCCATCTCGCGGAAGGCAGGCCAGCCGCCGACCACCATCGAGAACATGATGCCGGCGAGCAGCACGAGCACAAAGAGTGCCGAGAGGAAGCTCGCATTGCGGAAGATGATGTCGAAGGTGCCCTTGGGCGTCTTGCGCTGGATCGGCGCAGCCGGGATGTCCATTTGGTTTGTCACGGCTGTCATCCGTGGAACTCCGGTCAAAGCAAAACAAATCGAGGCAAGAAGAAGCGAGGCGGGGAGAGGCGAAAGCGATCGTTATCTCTGGATCGAACCCTCATCCCGAAGAGCGGGTATGAAATAAACCGCTCCTCGGGATGAGGGTCGAGAGAGGCGAAGCGGGATGAATCCCGCTTCGCCCTTGGATCGACGATCAGAAGATCGGCTTGCCGGCCGGGTCGGTGACGCCCTTCCAGGCGTTGCGGACCTGATCCTTGACGGCGGCCGGAAGCGGCACGTAGTCGAGGTCGAGAGCGAGCTTGTCGCCGTTCTTGAAGGCCCAGTCGACGAACTTCAGCGCGGCCTGCACTTCTTCCGGCTTCTCCGGCTTGGCGTGGACGAGGATGAAGGTCGCGGCTGTGATCGGCCAGGCCTCGGCGCCCTTCTGGTTGTTCAGCGAGATGCCGAAACCGGGAGCCTCGTTCCAGTTGGCGTTGGCGGCGGCGGCCTGGAAAGCCTTGTCGTCGGGCGCCGGGAAGTTGCCGTCCGCGTTCTGGAGCAGCGCGTAGTTGAGCTTGTTCTGCTTGGCATAGGCGTACTCGACATAGCCGATCGAATTGGCGACCTGCTTGACCGAAGCCGAGACGCCTTCATTGCCCTTGCCGCCGATGCCGACAGCCCACTGGACCGACTGGTTGGCGCCGACCTTGGACTTCCACTCGGCCGAAACCTTGGAGAGGTAGTCGGTGAAGACATAGGTCGTGCCCGAGCCGTCCGAACGGTAGACGGGGTTGATGTTGGCGTCGGGCAGGGTCACGCCGGCATTGAGCGCGACGATCTTGGGGTCGTTCCACTTCTTGATGTCGCCGAGATAGATCGCGGCGACGATCGGGCCGGTCAGCTTGAGCTTGCCGGCTTCGACGCCGGCGACGTTGATCGCGGGGACGACGCCGCCCATCACGGTCGGGAACTGGATCAGGCCGTCCTTGGTCAGGTCCTCGCCCTTGAGCGGGGCGTCGGTCGCACCGAAGGCGACGGTCTTGGCCTTGATCTGGCGAATACCGCCGCCAGAGCCGATCGACTGATAGTTGAGACCGATATTGGTCTCTTTCTTGAAGGCCTCGGCCCACTTGGCATAGATCGGGAAGGGGAAGGTCGCACCGGCGCCGGTGATGTCGGCGGCCTGGGCGATGCCCGACAGGCCGACGGTCGCCGCCGCGAGAATGAGAATTTTGCGCATTGAGGGGTCCTCGTTGGGTCGCAAGTTTCAGCGCCCCGTCAGAACACCCTCAGTATGACAGGTGCATGACATTCCGTCATCAAAGCTGTCACAAACCGTTATGCGGTGTTGCGGGGCTGCGTCCCGAAGCGCGGCAAAATCGCACGGAATGTCGCGCCTTGCCCCAGCGAACTCTCGATCGTCAGTCGTCCGCGATGGCGCAGGACGATGTGCTTGACGATGGCGAGCCCCAGCCCCGTGCCGCCCGCCTCGCGGCTGGCGGCGGTATCGACCCTGTAGAAGCGCTCGGTCAGGCGCGGCAGATGCTCGGGTGCGATGCCCGGCCCATCGTCCCGCACGCTGACGCTGGCCTCTGCGGGCCCGCCGAGCACCTCGATCGCGACCTCGCCGTTTGCCTTGCCGTATTTGATCGCGTTCTCGACCAGGTTTTCCATCAGCCGCAACAATTCGTCGCGATCTCCTGCGACCTTGACCGGTTCGGGTGGCACCTCGAGCCGGAGCGTGACGTTGCGCTCGCGCGCCATCAGCGTCAAAGAGTCGACGATCTCGCGCGAGATGCCGGCGAGATCGACCGGGCTGTCGGGCGCCAGATGCGCGCGCAGTTCGATGCGCGAGAGCGAGAGCAGGTCGTCGACGAGGCGGGCCATGCGCAGCCCCTGCTCGCGCATGATCGCCAGGAACCGGTCGCGCGCGCCGGCATCGTTGCGGGCCGGACCCTGCAGAGTCTCGACGAAGCCGAGCAGCGAGGCCAGCGGCGTGCGCAGTTCGTGGCTGGCATTGGCGACGAAATCGACGCGCATTCGCTCGGTCACGCGCTGCTCGCTGAGATCCTCGAAGGTCAGCAGCACGGGCCGCCGCCAGCCGGCGCCTTTCAGCGCGGCGATGTGGATGCGGAAGGTGCGCTCGACCGGCACGCGCTCGATCAGCTCGATGACGCGCCGCCCGCCCTCGCGCGAGACCTGGTCGACCGCCCCGAGCAGGTCGGGATCGCGCATCACCACGGTCAGCGGCTTGCCGATATCGAGGCCCGGCACCAGTGCGCGCAACGCCGGGCTCAACGCCTGGGCCAGGCCCTGCGGATCAAGCAGGACGACGGCGGCGCCCAGCGCCTCGATCAGAGCGAGCGTTGGACCGGTATTGGGGTCGACCGTATCGAGCATCGGGACACGAGAACCTTGCGCAGGCGGCAGGCAGGGAAGCGCCGAATGCTCCTTCCTGATCGGAACGCCCGCAAGCGTCAATTCCCTTCACCGGGGAGGGCGTCTAGATTGCTGACTGAAACAGGGAGCAAGGCGATGGCGAAAGCATTTTCGGGAGCAAAGCTCAAAGGGATGATCGACGTGGCGCCGAAGGAAAAGCGCCCCCCGCCTGCCGCCAAGCGCGCTGCCAAAAGCTCCACGAAGACGATGCCTGCCGCACCGGTCTTCGACATCGAGGCCGAGGTTCTGCCGCAGGCGATCGTCGATGCGTCCTACCACAGCGGCGACTATCCCTATGGCAAACGCATGAAGCGCAAGCGCTACGACAGGGAACTGGAGCCGCTCCAGATCGAGTTGCAAAAGCTGTTGAGCTGGGTCCGCGAGACCGGCGAACGGATCGTGATCGTCTTCGAGGGGCGCGACGGCGCCGGCAAGGGCGGCACGATCGGCCGCTTCACCCAGCATCTCAATCCGCGCCAGGCCCGCGTCGTGGCGCTGTCCAAGCCCTCCGACATCGAGCAGGGGCAATGGTATTTCCAGCGCTATGCCGCGCAGATGCCGACTGCCGGCGAGATCGTCTTCTTCGACCGCTCCTGGTACAACCGCGCCGGCGTGGAAGCCGTCATGGGCTTCTGCACGCCACAGCAGACGGACGCGCTGCTGCGCGAGGCTCCCGCCTTCGAGGGTATGCTGGCCCGCGACGGCATCCGCCTGATCAAGCTGTTCCTGACGATCGGCCGTGAGATGCAGATGACGCGGCTGCACGCCCGCTGGCACGACCCGCTGAAGCGCTGGAAGCTCTCGCCAATCGATTTCGAGGCGATCCCGCGCTACGACGCCTATTCGCAGGCGTTCGAGCAGATGCTGGCCAAGACCTCGAGCGACTGGGCGCCCTGGCATGTGTTGCGGGCCAACGACAAGCTCCGCGCCCGGCTGAGCGCGATCCGTCTCGTGCTGGACGCGATCCCCTATGCCGGCAAGGACGAGGCGGCGCTTGGCGAGATCGACCGTAAGATCATGCTGAGCGCGGAGGATTATCTGGACAAGGGCGGCGAGCGTTGAGAGGTATCGCTCACCGTTCCCGTCGCCTGATCCGCCGGACCATCTCGTTCAGGGCGAGCAGGACCAGCGCCAGGATGAAGGGCAGCAGATAATAGGCGATCCGGAACAGCAGCAGCGCGCCGAGCACGCCCTCATAGGGCAGTTGGCTCAGCGCGATCAGCATCGTCGCCTCGAAGACGCCGAGGCCGCCGGGCGCATGGCTGGCGATGCCGATCAGGCAGGCGAAGACATAGGCCGCCAGGAAGCTCGGATAGTCGAGATTATGCCCGCCCGGCAGCAGCACGAAGAGTACGGCGGCGGCAGCGCAGACTTCGCAGGCGCCCAGCGCCATTTGGCCGAGCGTGATGCCCAAGCCCGGCAAGGGCAGATTCCAGCCACGGACACGCACGGTGCGCTCGCCGGTCGCGATCCAGACCAGATAGCCGAGCGTCCCCAGTCCCACGGCGGCGCCGACACCCTGCACCACCAGCGGCGAGACGCGGGCGAGGCGCGCGACGCCCTCAGGGTCGTAGAACATGCAGGCACACAGGATCGCACCCAAGCCCAGCCAGAAGGTCAGGCCTGCGATCACGGTGAGGCTGGCGACCTCGGAGGCCCGCACGCCCTTAGGCGAATAGATCCAGTAGCGCACCGTGCCGCCGGTCACGATTGGGAAGCCCAGCGTGAAGGAGACCGAATAGCTGGTGAACGAGGCGAGCGCCGTGGTGCGATAGGGGATCGACAGGCCCAGCCGCTTCAGGGCGAGCGCATCATAGCCGGTCAGCAGCAGGTAACTCAGCGCGGTGAAGCCGAGCGCCAAGCCGACCTGCCGGGCGCTTGCATTGCGAAACGCCGCCGTCAACTCGCCGGGCTCGATCTCCTTGACGATGAACCAGAGCACCACCAGCGAGGCGCAGAATATCAGTGCGCTTGCGAGAGGGCCGAGCCACCACCAGCGGCTGCGCTTGCGCAGCGGCATCCCGGGCTCCTGCGGGCCAAACGACATACGCGAACTTTCGAAAGACTGGTGTGGCCGGGCGCAGCCGCGCAAGACCCCTGTTGGAACGAGGACGCGCATGACACACGCCGGACGTGAGACATAGCGCCTTGTCGGCAATGCACAAGCCGGGAGGGCGCGGCGAATCCGCCGGGCTCATGCCGAGGGTGAGGTGAACTTTTTCGGCGATATTGGAGCAGATGGGACATCGGCCATGGCGCAGACCGATCGACGGTCCGGCACCCTCAGGCCGTTTTTCTGAAGACCCGCAGCGACTTGAATGCCGTGACCTCTTCGACCGGCGCGGTCTTCGCCCAATCCGCGATGATCGGCTCCGCCGAGGCATAGGCGAACGAGCCGGTATAGAACAGGAGATGCCCGCCGGCATCGGTCTGGGCGGTGAAGAGATCGATCACCTCGTGGTCGGTCAGCGCCCCATAGGCATCGTTGGCCTCGGTGCGGAATTCGCAGGAGTGGAACAGCGTGACGACGTCGAAGCGCGGCAGCAGTTTGGCGTTGCTGGTGTAGATGTCGCCGAAATAGGCGCTGTAGGTCTTGGTGATCGTCGGGTTGCCGGTCGCCAGCTTGACGAAGGCATCGTACTCCTTCGGCGAAGCTGTGATGCCCAGCACGGTGTTGTTCAGCTCCGGCTCGGCGCAGCGGATGCCGACATAGTGATGCCCGCCGGTGCCGAAATGGTAGATGCGTTTGCCGGTCAGGCCCTGCTCTTCGATCCATTCGACGAAATGCACGTCGCAAGGGCATTGTTCGACGCGCAGGCCCCAATAGACGTCCCAGATGTTCATCGGCGCGGCGTTCATGCTCGTCGGCTCCATCGGCTAGGCCGGCCTTGCGTCCGGTGTCGGTTAGGGTGGGGCGGTTGTCGTCCAGAAGGCGCGACTTGGCTGAACTTCGGCTGAACACCGGGTGGCATCAGGGCGACTGCTCGGCGAGTTCGATACGGCTTTTGGCCTGCGGCGGCAGGTCTTGGGTGACCATCCGCACGACACCGCCGGCCCGCTTCATCGCCAGTCGGTGCGTCGCGGCCTCCGTAAAGCCGGCGCTGTGGCCGAAGGCGAGGATCATCGCATCGGGTCGCATCTCGCGCAGCGCGGCCAGGAGTTCGAGCGCCGTATCGGTGTCGAGCGCATTGGTCGCCTCGTCGAGCAGGACGACGTCGGGCCGCTCCAGTTCGGCCCGAGCCAGCGCCAGGCGCTGCCTGTCGCCCGTGGCGAGTTCCTTGTCCCAGTCGCGGCTCTCGTCGAGCGCCGGGACCAGATGCGACAGGCCGTAGCGCTGCAAGGCCGTCGCCAGCGCGTGGTGGGGCAACGATACGCTTGTGTCGAGCGCGTCGCGCAGGCTCCCGGTCGAAAGATGCAGTTTCTGCGGCACCACGGTGACGAGCGCGCCGGCCGGCAGCGCGATTTCGCCCCGGCCCCAGGGCCACAGCCCCGCCATCGCCTGGATCAGGGCGGCCTTGCCGAGGCCGAGTTCGCCCGAAAGATGCAGCGTCGCGCCCGGCGGCAGCGCGAACGCCACATCGGCGACCAGCGTGCGGCCGTCGCGATCGATCAGCGTGACCTCGTCGAGCCGCAGCAGCCCGTCGCGGCTCGGTTTCACCGCGAGGTGGTCGCCGGGCGGCGGGCCGTCGACCCGCTCCAGCGCGTCGGAAAGTTCGTTGACGCGCCGCGCGGCGGCGAGCCATTCGGCGATACGCATGAAATTATCCATCAGCCAGTTGAAGGCGTTCTGGACGGCCACAAAAGCGGCCGCGACCTGGACGACCTCGCCCAGCGACATCTCGCTCGCAAGGTATTTCGGCGCGGCCAGCAGCAGCGGCACCACCGGCACAAGCGCGCCGGACCCGTTGGTGATCCAGGTCAGCCGGCCGCGCTGGCGGATCATCGCGAGCCAGCGCTGCACCAAGCCGTCATAGGTCTGCGCGACGGCGCGGCGCTCGCCCGTCTCGGCGCGGGCGAGCGCGATGGTCTCGCCATGGTCGCGAATGCGCATCAGCGCGAAGCGCAACCGGGCCTCGCCCTCGTTGCGCGCCGCGATCAGCCGCGGCAGGCGCCGCCCGACGATGCTGATCAGAGCTGAGACGAGGACCGCGTAAACGATAGCCGCCAGCACCATATAGGCCGGGATCTCGATTGGGCCGCTGTCGGCATGGAGCGTGAGGCTGCCGCCGATGCTCCACAGGATGCCGATGAAGGTGATCGCGGTAATGATCGAGGAGAGCAGCCCGATGGCGAAATCGACCACCGGCTCCGTCGCCCAGCGGATATCGTCGGCGATGCGGTATTCGGGGTTGGCGGGCTCGTAGCCCGAGGCCGACAGCCGAAAGAAGCGGCGTTCGCCGACCCAGCCATCGGTGAGCTTGCCCGTCACCCACTCGCGCCAGTGGACCTGAAAAGTCTCGCGCGAGATCAGGATGACGACGCCGATGCCCGCCACGATCAGGCAAAGGACCGGGAAGACGGCCATCGCGACCAGTGCGCTCTCGCCGTCTTTCTTCTCCAGCGCGTCGAAGAACCAGCCATTCCAGCGGTTGACGGTAACGTTGGCGAAGACGGAGACGACGATGGCCCCGGCGAGCGAAAGGGACCAGAACCAGGCTTTTCTCGCGCTTTTGCCGCGCCAGAAACCGCCGGTCAGCCGCGCGAATCGGCAGGCGACCTGCCTGTCATTCGGCAGGCCGTCACCTGCGTCTGGATCGCTCGACGGCTGCAAGCTTGCGGTTCCCCCCGGACCGAGATGCCGATTGCGTCAGGCGATGCCCGTGACCGCGAACGGATCTTGAAAATGCTTAGCCGCATCGGAATGAACTTGAAGTGAATGGTTCGTGAACGTTTCCACCGCGCTATGCCCGCGCCCCCTCGACAGCGCCGTGGCGTGCGCGGGTCGAACGCCCGCTATGAAAGGTTGGAGGACATCGCCTTCGATCCTTACCGATCGGCATGTTCAGTCGGCGAGGTCAGGCAAACCCGCGATCACGCCCTTGCGGAACAGGAAGCAGCCATAGGGTCGCGGATCGCCGACCTGAACGACCGCAAAGCTCTCCTTGGCCGCCTCGTAGAAGGCGAAGCGCTCGATGCCTGAAAGCGGCAGCGCATGGCCCAGCGCGCGATCGAGCTCCCGCTGGACCTCGGCTTGCACGGCCGGGACCGTCTCCGCATCTCCCACCACCTGCATGCGGCGCGCCGGATCCGGCTCGAAATCGTCGATCGGCAGCACGGAGAGGATGGCGCGGGCGGCACGCCCCATGGTCAGTCCTGGCAGCCGCACCAGCCGCCCGCTGGTCGTCGCGCTCGCGATCGTCTCGGCGGGATGGTTGGCATCGACCAGCGCCAGATCGTCGCCATGCCCCATCGCGGCGAGAATCCAGAGCAGGTCGGCGGACAAAATGGGGTCGAGGCCCTTGAGCATTGGTCGTGTCCTGTGTGTCGATCCGTCGGTCGAGCGCGCCGTCATTCCGGACAAGGCGCAAAGCGGCGCCGATCCGGAATCCATCGTAAAGCTCAATGCTCTATAATGGATTCCGGGTCTCCGCTGCGCTGCGCCCGGAATGACGGCGGTATCATGCTTTCCATTGAGCGCGCGCTCACCCCCGCCCCCTTTGCGTCAGATAAACCCGGCGGGCGTTTTCACCCATGATCGCGGCCCGCTCGGTCTCGCCTACTGCGGCGAGCAGGGCTTCGACGGTTTCGACCCACCGGCCATAGCTTGCGCGCAGCGTCACCACCGGCCAGTCGCTGCCCCAGATCAGGCGCTCCGGCCCGAAGCTTGCCAACAGATGATCGACCGCCGGGCGCAGCGTCTCGACCGTCCAGTCCGGTGCTGCTTCCGTGACGAGTCCCGATAGCTTGCAGACCACGTTAGGACGCGCAGCAAGCGCCGCGATGCCCCGCCGCCAATGCGCGAGATCGCAGTCGATGAGAGCAGGCTTGGCGCCGTGGTCGATCACAATAGTCAGGTCGGGATGGCGCCCGGCCATCGCTAGCGTCGCCGCGATATGGGCGGGCTTGATCAGCGCGTCGAAGACGAGGCCATGCGCGACCATCGCGGCGAAGGCTGGGGCCAGCGTCGGCCGAGCCAGCCAGTCCGGATCGGGGATATCGTGCACCATCGGCCGCAGGCCCATGAGAAGTGGATTGCCGGCCAGCCGCGCGATACGCTCCGTGACATCGGCCGCCTCGAAATCGCACCAGCCGACGACACCGGCCACGAAGGGCGTGCGCGCCGCCATCTCCAGCATAAAGGCCGTCTCGGCCTCGGTCGGCGCGGCCTGGACGAGGATTGTGCGGTCGATGCGGTGGGTGGCCAGCAGCGACTGCAGATCGTTCGGGCCGAAATCGCGATGAATGACGCCGAGTGCCGGCGTCAGCCAGTCATAGTCGCCGCGCGCGAGAGTCCAGACATGCTGATGGGCGTCGATCCGCATCGGCTCAGCCCGGCACCGGAACATTGGGTCCGAGCAGGCCCTCGGTCTTGAGTGCAACCCAAAGCGCGGGCGGTACGGCTGCCGAGAGTTCGGCGATCTGGTCTTCGACCTCGGCCGGCGAAACCGCGCCCATGACGAGGCTCACCACCGCCGGATGCCCGAGCGCGAAATGCAGCGCTGCCCGCCTGAGCGGCACGCCATGACGGGCGCAGACGGTTTCGATTGCTGCGACGCGAGCGAGGATATCGGGCGGAGCCGGCTTGTAGTTGTACTTCGCGCCCGGCACCGGGCCGGTGGCGAGGATGCCGGAGTTGAACACGCCGCCGAGCATCAGCCCGATGCCCTTCTCGAGCGCCAGCGGCATGAAGGAGGCGAGCGCCGGCTGCTCCAGCAGCGAATAGCGCCCCGCCAGCAGCATCGTGTCGAAATCGCCTGCGCGGGCGAAGCGCTCGCACATCTGTGCTTCGTTGACGCCGACGCCGATCGCCTTGACCGCGCCAGCTGCGCGCAGGCTTTCGAGCGCGCGATAGGCGCCGTCCATGGCCTCCTTGAAACGCGCCTCGATGGCATCGGCACCATGCGTCCAGATATCGACGTCATGGATCAGGACGACGTCGAGCCGGTCGACGCCGAGTCGCAGCGCCGACTGTTCCAGCGAGCGCATCGCGCCGTCATAGGAATAGTCGAACCTCATTCCATGGGGCAGGCCGCCGAGATAGCCCGACCCGTCGCCACGCCCTGCGAAGGGCTGCGCCACTCGCCCGACCTTGGTCGAGAGGACAACGCCGCTGCCGGCGCCACGCCGGAGCGCCGCGCCGATGCGGTGTTCGGAGAGGCCATGCCCATAGAGCGGCGAGGTATCGATCAGGGTCACGCTGCCCGCGAGCGCAGCCTCTACGGTCGCGACGGCCTCGGCCTCATCCAGCCTGGAATACAGATCGCCGAGCGGGGCGCCGCCGAAGCCGAGTGTCGAGACGGGCAGCCCCGTGCGGCCGAGAAGTCGCTTCGCGAGAGCTTTTATAGCGGGCACGGTCGGCGTTTCCATGATCATCTCCAGCACTATGTGCACGCCAACATGTTAGCTTGCAACCGAGAACGAACGGCGCTAGCCTCGTTGCCGGATCGACCATGACGAAGTGAAGCCACTGCGGCTGGTCGCACAACCAACAGGCCCGACAACGGGCTGTGCCATGTCCATAGGGAGGACGCCGATGTCATCTGAGATTCTCAAGCCGACCCGTCGCGTCTTGTTGCGCAACGCCGCAATGCTCGGTGCGCTGAGTACGATTGCCGCCCCTGCGATCATTCGCGAGGCGAACGCCCAGTCCAGCTTCAACTGGAAGCGCTTTGCCGGCACCAAGCTCGACGTGATGATGGTCAAGAACCCACGTTCCGATCTGATGCAGTCCGAGGAGAAGGCCTTTACCGCGCTCACCGGCATCGAGGTCTCCTCCGAGCAGGTGCCGGAGCAACAGCAGCGCCAGAAGGCGATGATCGAGTTCTCCGCCGGCAAGCCGGCCTTCGACGTGACGATGCTCGCGCTCCATGTCCAGAAGCGGCTCTCGGCCAAGGGCAAGTGGATGGAGGACCTGCGGCCCTACATGGCCGACGCCTCGCTGACCTCGCCTGATTTCGACTATGCCGACTTCGCGCCGGGTGCGGTCGATTTCGGCAAGCAGGCCGACGGCTCGATCGACACCCTGCCGCACTTCATCGATTTCTGGATGGTCTATTACAACAAGGAGATGTTCGCCCAGAAGGGGATCGAATATCCCAAGACCATGGACGAGCTGGTCGTCGCCGCCGGCAAACTGCACGATCCGGCCAAGGGCGTCGCGGGCTTCGTCTCGCGCGGCCTAAAGAACGCCAACATTCCGGTCTGGACCTCGTGGCTGCTCGGCCAGGGCCTGGAGACGGTCTCGGCCACCGGCAAGCTGCAGACCGACGGGCCAGAGGCGATCTGGGCGGCGGACATGTACCGCAAGCTCAACAAGGATTACGGCCCGGCCGGCGTCGTCGGCTTCAACTGGAACGAGTGCCAGACGACCTTCATGCAGGGCCGTGCCGCGATGTGGCTCGACGGCATCGGCTTCGCCACGCCGCTCGAGGATGCCACCAAGTCGCGCATCGTCGGCAAGGTCGGCTATGGCGTGACGCCGGCTGGTCCCAAGGCGCATCACTCGGCCCTGTTTGGCGACGGCCTCGGCATCGCGCGCTCCTCGAAGAACAAGCAGGCCGCCTGGCTCTATCTCCAGTACATGTGCAACAAGGGCAATCAGCTCGCCATGATCAAGGCCGGCGCCGGCGCGCCCGGGCGCCTTTCGGCGCTGAGCAGCCCGGAAGCCTCGGCCGGCTCGCGCTTCCCCAAGCAGTATTTCGAGTGTTTGGCGGAATCCGGCAAGATTGCCCGCGCCGGCCTGCCTCAGATCATTCCCGTGACGGAGTTCCGCGACGTCTTTGGCGTGGCGATCACCAACACGCTGACTGGCGGGGATTCGGCCACGGAGCTGAAGAAGGCGACCGAGACCTTCAAGCCGATCCTCGAAAAAAGCGAACAGGCTTGAGCTTGCTCCCGTCATGGTCGGGCTCGCCCCGACCATCCCCATCTTCGCCGGCCATCGTCGCGTGAAGACGTGGATGCTCGCCACCCGGGTGGGCATGACGGCTTAGCTCATCATCGGAGCGGATATGACGATGACCACTTCAAGCCTCCCGGCCGCCGGACTTGCCGTCCCGCAGTCCGTGCCGTTCAAGCATTCGGCTGATTTCACGCCGCGCTACTGGCTGTTCTCGCTGCCGGCGGTGCTGATCGTCTTCGGCGTGATCGTGTTTCCCTGGCTGTTCACGCTCTACATGTCGACGCAGGACTGGAAGATCGGCGCCGGGCCGGAATTCGTCGGCATGCAGAATTTCGTCGACCTGTTCCGCGATGCGCGCTTCGTCGAATCGATGGGGCATACGTTCTACTTCACGGTGCTGGCGGTCGTGCTGCCGATCCTGTTCGGCACAGCGGCGGCGCTCGTCTTTCACCGCGAATTCCCCTTCCGCGGCCTGCTGCGTGCCGTGTTCATCATGCCGATGATGGCGACGCCTGTCGCGGTCGCGCTGGTCTGGACGATGATGTTCCACCCGCAGCTCGGCGTGCTGAATTATCTGCTCTCGCTGGTCGGCATCGGCCCGCAGAACTGGGTCTACGATCCCGCAACGGTGATCCCGACGCTGATCCTGGTCGAGGTCTGGCACTGGACGCCGCTGGTCATGCTGATCGTGCTCGGCGGCCTCGCCGGACTGCCGCGCGAACCCTACGAATCCGCGCTGATCGACGGCGCCAATGCCTGGCACATGTTCCGCCACATCACGCTGCCGCTGGTCTGGCCCTTCATCATGGTCGCGATCGTGATCCGCACCATCGATGCGCTGAAAGCCTTCGACACGATCTTCGTGATCACCCAGGGCGGACCGGGAACGGCGTCGGAAACGCTCAACATCTTCCTCTATCTGCAAGCCTTCCAGTTCTACAAGATCGGCTACGCCTCGGCCGTGGTGGTGATTTTCTTCATCATCGTGATCATGCTCTCCCTGCTGCTGCTCTATGCGCGCCAGAAGTCGAAGTGGAACGCGTGATGGTAGTTTCGCGAGGAAATACGCCGTCATTCCGGGCGACCGCAGGTCGACCCGGAATCCATGCCGGAACGCTGGTCTCGGGAGGTCCAGGCAAGGATTCCGGGTCTGCGCTTCGCTCCGCCCGGAATGACGGAAAGGTCAGCGTCAAGAGCTGGTGGAGGACCATTTCATGAAGCGCCTCGCCACAAAGCTCGGCTTCTATGCCTCCGTCTTCGTGCTGGTCTCGCCGGCCGTGCTCGTTTTCCTCTGGATGCTGTCGCTGTCGTTCAAGAACGAACTCGACAACACGGCCTTCCCCCCGGTCTTCATCCCCAATCCGCCGACGCTGAAGAACTACATCGACGTCTTCGCGCAGAACAATTTCGCGCTGTATCTCTGGAACTCGATCCTGGTCACCGGCGGGGCGGTGCTGATCGGGCTGCTCGTCGGCGTCCCGGCGGGCTACGGGATCGCGCGCGGCAAAGCGGCGAAGTTCGCCATCCTGATCCTGATCGCCCGCATGACGCCGGCTTTGTCCTATCTGATCCCGCTGTTCCTTCTCTTCCAGATCACCGGCCTCGTCGGCACGATCACAGCACTCGTCATCACCCATCTCGTCATCACCATCCCGATCATCGTCTGGATCATGATCGGCTATTTCGAGAACGTGCCGATGGAGCTGGAGGACGCCGCGCGCATCGACGGCGCCACCACCTGGCAGGCTTTCCGCCATGTCGCCCTGCCGCTGGCGCTGCCCGGCATCGTCGTCGGCGGCATCCTCGCCTTCATCTTCTCGTGGAACAACTTCATCTTCTCGGTCGTGCTCGGCGGCAAGAACAGTCGCACCCTGCCCTCGGCGGTCTACAACTCGCTGACCTTCGAGCAGATTTCGTGGGGGCCGCTGGCGGCCGCCGCGCTGCTGGTCACGCTGCCCGTCCTGCTCGTCACCGTCATCGCCCAGCGCCAGATCGTCGCCGGCCTCTCGGCGGGAGGGCTGAAGGATGGCTGAGATCGCTTCCGCAGGCGTCCCTGCCGACGTTCCGAATACGCATAAGAACCTGTCAGCCTGACATTCATCTGGAGAAAGACCCGACCATGGCCCTCGATCCCAACCGCTTCGGCCTTTCCTGCGCCATGACGACGCCGATGCATCCGGGCGGGGCCGTCGATCTGCCGCGCCTCGTCCGCCACGCCAAACATGTCCTGGCGGAGGGCTGCGATTCGTTGACGCTCTACGGCACGACGGGTGAGGGTGCGGGGCTCGGCCTTTCCGCCCGCGACCAGATGATGGGCGCCCTGCTGGGTGCCGGCGTCGAACCGTCACGGATCTATGCCGGCATCGCCGCCTCCTCGCTGGAGGATGCGCTGGCCCAGGCCCGCATCGCCGTGAACGCCGGCGTGAAGGGCCTGCTGCTGGCCCCGCCCTTCTATTTCAAGGGCATCGGTGACGAGGCGCTTTATGCTTGGTTCTCGCAGTTCTTCGAGGCATTGGGCACATCCGCCCGCAGCACCATCCTGTACCATATCCCCTCGGTCACGGCGGTTTCCATCAGCGTCGCGCTGGTCGACCGTCTCAAGAAGGCGTTCCCCGGCGTCGTCACCGGCGTCAAGGATTCCTCCGGCGACTATGCCTCGACCGAGGCCTTCCTCAAGGCCCATGGCGAGTTGGCGATCCTCGTCGGCGACGAGCGCCAGCTCGCCCGCGCCGTGCGCGCAGGCGCGCAGGGCTCGATCTGCGGCGTCTCCAATATCGTGCCGCATCTCGTGCGCCCGTTGGTCTATGAAGGCACCGACAGCCCCGTCATCAATGCGCTCGTCGACGAAATCTGCTCCTACCCCGTCATGGCGGCGGTGAAAGCGCTGGTCGGCCATGTGCATGGCGACGCCGGCTACGGCGCGATGGCGCCGCCGCTCGCGGCCCTCGACGAGGCTCAACGCAAGCGCCTCATCGCCGCCTTCGACACGATCACCCGCGCCAAGGCAGCCTGAGGAGGCGGCGTTGAGCCAGTCGGAGGAGGACGCACCCGAGGCCGAACCGCTGAAACTGCGGGAGCGGGCTTATGCTTCCTTCACCGAGCGACTGCTGGCGCGCGAGATCAAGCCCGGCCAATTCGTCACCCAGCGCGAACTCGTGGCCATGACGGGCTTCCCGCTCGGAGCGATCCGCGAGCTGATCCCGCGACTCGAGGCCGAGGGGCTGATCAAGACCGTGCCGCAGCGCGGCATGCAGGTCGCCCATGTCGATCTCGATCTGATCCGCAACGCCTTCCAGTTTCGGCTCTTCCTCGAAAAGGAGGCGACGGCGCTCTATACGTTGAACGCGACCGACGATGAGATCGCGCAGCAGCGCGCTCGGCACGAGGCGATCGTCGCCCGCGCGCAGGCCGGCGGCGACGAGGCGCTGATCGAGGATGCCGAGGACGTCGACCGCCTGATGCACGAGGCGATCATCGACCATCTCGACAACGACATCGTCTCGAAGGCCTTCCGTGTCACCTGGCTGAAGATCAGGCTGATCCGGCAATACGAAACCCGGATACAGAACCACATCCTGGTGCCGGTGATGCAGGACCATCTCAAGATCATAGCGGCGATCGAGACGCGCGACCCAGACGCCGCCGCCGCTGAAATGGCGGTCCATATCGGCAACGCCCGAAACCGGGCGATGAGCTACTGACGAGGAATTGAAAGGGAACCACTCCGTCATTCCAGACAAGCCGCACAGCGGTGCCGATCCGGAATCCATCATAAGATACCGCCGGTCCTCGACG
Organism: Bosea sp. PAMC 26642; assembly: GCF_001562255.1. Classification (NCBI taxonomy): domain Bacteria; kingdom Pseudomonadati; phylum Pseudomonadota; class Alphaproteobacteria; order Hyphomicrobiales; family Alloboseaceae; genus Allobosea; species Allobosea sp. PAMC 26642. Next base: position 4,526,632 of record NZ_CP014301.1, read on the forward strand.
ATGGATTCCGGGTCTCAACTTCGCTGCGCCCGGAATGATGGGGCACTTGGGATCGCTAAGGGATAGCCGGCTCTCGAACGAGGCCGGAAACGAGATCGAGCTGGATAACCGGCCGCATTGGGAGGAGACCACGATGACCAGACTGACGAAACGCACGCTTCTCAAGGGCTCCGCCGCCGGCGGTGTCGCGCTGTTCATGCCCGCCGTCCTACGCGCGCAGGCAACCGTTCTGCGCTGGGGCGAGATGCTGCCTGCGACTCACCCGCAGGTGCAGATGGTCGAGCGCATCAGCAAGGCGGTGAAGGAGAAGACCTCCGGCCGCGTCGATATCCAGACCTTCCCCGCCGGCCAGCTTGGCTCCGGCAAGGACATGATGGAGTCGGTGGCTTCGGGCGCGCTGACCATGACGACCGACGGGGCGGCCGCGCTCGGCTCGTTTCTGCCGCAGCTTTCGGTGGTGGAGGCGCCCTATCTCTGGCGCGACGCCGCCCATATGTCGAAGGTCGCCACCGCGCCGGTCTTCACCCAGATGAACGCCGAGCTGGAGAAGAAGCGCGGCATGCGCATGGCCGCTGTGACCTATTATGGCAAGCGCCACCTGACCACGGGTTCCAAGGTGGTGAAGAGCGCAGCCGACGTCGTCGGCCTCAAGCTCCGGGTGCCGCCGGTCGATACCTTCCGAGCCATGGTCGAGGCCTGGGGCGCCAAGGCGACGCCGGTCAACTTCAACGAGCTGTATCTGGCGCTGAGCCAGGGCGCCGTCGATGGGCAGGAGAACCCGCTGCCGACGATCCACAGCGCCAAGCTGCAGGAGGTGCAGAAGCACCTGATCCTGACCGGCCACATCATCACGCCGCGCCTCGTCATCGTGAACGCCGATTTCTGGAAAGGGCTGAAGGATGCCGACCGGAGCCTGCTGGAGGCGGCTATCGCCGAGGGCGTCACCTGGCAGGATGCGGAACTGTCGAGTCAGGAGGGCAGCCTCGTCGCAACGCTGAAGGCCGCCGGCATGACCGTGACCGAGCCCGATCTCGAAAGCTTCTCCAAGCCGGTTCTGGCCACCCTGCCCAAGCAGTTCGAGGGCAAATGGGGCAAGGGCACCTGGGACGCGCTCGCGGCGCTGTGAGCTGAGGCGGGCCCGCCACTCTCCGGGTCATCCCGGACAAGCCGCGTAGCGGCGCAGATCCGGGATCCATGCCTGAACCGTTCCGGCATGGATCCCGGATCTCCGCTTCGCTGCGCCCGGGATGACCCGGCGTGTTTCATCGTGATCGTCGTCAATGGTGCTGATGCTTTGAAATCCCTCCTCCACCTCTCAGACCGCATCGTGCGCTGGTCCGCCGTGGTGCTGCTGCTGGCGCTGCTGACGGCCGTGCTGCTCGGCGTGCTGTCTCGCCAGCTCAATGCGCCGCTGGCTTGGACGGACGAACTCGCGCAGTACCTACTGGTCTGGACCGGCTTCGTCGGCTGGATCATCGCCGCGCGGCGGCGCTCGCATATCCGCATTACGGTCTTCGCCGAGAAGCTGCCCGAGGGCGCGGGACGCGTGCTGGAGATCGTCACTCAAGCCTTGATCATCGTCTTCGCCGCCGTGCTGATCCGCTATTCCTTCGCCTTGATCGAGCGCAACTGGGATGTCGAGTCGATCGCCCTGCCGGTGTCCAGCGCGGCGCTCTACATCGTCATGCCGCTGGCCGGCCTCGCTCTGATCCTGCAGGCCGTAGCCGAGATTGCCGACGTGGTGGCGGGCCGCAAATTCGCTGCGCCGGAACCCGGGAGCCAGCCGCTATGACCGCCATCATGCTGCAGATCCTCCCGGTCTGGTTCGCCTCGCTTTTGATCGGCGTTCCCTTGTTCGTCTCGATGGGGCTGGCGGCGATCGCCTTTGCCTTCCTCGGCGGCTTTCCGCTCGGCATCGTGCCGCAGAAGATCGCGCAATCGGCCAATTCCTTCCCGCTGCTGGCGGCGCCTTTGTTCATCCTGATGGGCAACATCATGAACTCGGCCGGGATCACCGACCGGATCTTCGCCTTCGCCACCGCCTGCGTAGGCTGGCTGCGCGGCGGGCTGTGCCACGCCAACATCCTCGCCAGCGTGATCTTCGCGGGCATGTCGGGCTCGGCGGTGGCGGATGCCGGCGGCGTCGGCACGCTCGAGATCAAGGCGATGAAGGACGAGGGCTACGATGCCGAGACGGCGGCTGCGATCACGGCAGCCTCGGCGACGATCGGCCCGATCATCCCGCCCTCGCTGCCGATGGTGATCTATGGCGTCTCGGCCGATGTCTCGATCGGCGGACTGTTCCTGGCCGGTGTCATTCCCGGCCTGCTGATGGCCGGCGCGCTGATGGCGATGGTGGTGCATGTCGCCCGCAAGCGCGACCTGCCGCGCCATCCATTTCCCGGCGCGGCGCAGCTCTGGGTCGCCTACAAGGAAGCGCATTGGGCGCTGATGACGCCGGTCATCCTGTTCGGCGGGATGATGGCCGGCATCTTCACGCCGACCGAGGCTGCGGCCGTCGCCACGGCTTACGCGCTTGTACTTGGGCTTTTCGTCTATCGCAGCTTCGATCTCGACGATCTGCCGGAGCTCGTGGTCCAGACCGTCGAGACCACGGGCGTCGTGCTGGCGCTGGTAATGACGGCGGCCGCGCTCGGCTGGTGCCTGTCGATCTCACGGATTCCGCAGACGATGGGGCCCATGCTGGTCGATCTGGCCGGCAATCCGCTGATGTTCCTGCTGATCGTCAATCTGCTGTTGCTCTTCGTCGGCTGCTTCATGGAGGCGCTGGCGGCGATGCTGATCCTGATCCCGATCCTGGTGCCGGCGGCGGCTCAGTTCGGCATCGACCCGATCCAGTTCGGGCTGATCTTCGTACTCAATCTGATGATCGGGACGATCACCCCGCCGGTCGGCGTCGTGCTCTTCGTCACCTCGAAGATCGCCGGGATCAGCTTCGAGGCGATGTCGCGGGCGATCATCCCCTGGCTGCTGCCGCTGCTGGCCGTCCTGGTCGCGATCACGCTCTGGCCGCCGCTGACGACCTGGCTGCCCAATCTGGTGATGGGGAAGTAGCGGAGCGGGGAACCCGCTCCTGAGCGATATCCTGCTCAGGCCAGCGTGAACTTGATCTCCTGGGCGCCTTCCCAGAGCGTCTTGCGGCCGAGCGTGTAGAGGTTCTCCAGCCCCGAAGTCAGGGTGATGAAGTGGTTGCCGGCGAGCTGGCCCATCTTGCTGGCAAAGTGCACGCCGCCATAGGCGAGAAGGATCTCGGTCTCGCTGATCCCGCCGGGATAGAGGATGATCTGTCCGGGCGCGGGATAGCTGGTGTGGTTCTCGTAGCCGACGCCGAAATCGAGCTCGCCCAGCGGCATCCAGACGCCTTCGCCGCTCCAGCGCACATGCACGATCTTGCTCTCGAACGGCAGGTGCCGGAGGAAGGCGGCGCAGGTCTTGGGCGCGGCTTCGAGCTCGAGCTGCCCCTCGAAGGTGAAGGGGCCGGCGGTGACGATCAGCTTGGTCATGGGGAACCCGTCTCTCGGAGGATGGCTGGTCCTGCAATGGCACCGGGATCGGCGTTCGGCAAGACGCCCGTCAGATCGCGACGCCGAGCCTGCATGGTGCATGCCCTGAGATCGACCGATTCGAAATGGATCGCCTGTAAGCCGAATGCCCGCGCGGTCTCGCGTTGTAGCTACGGCCAGTGTCATGCTCACAGCCTTGTGTGCAGACGTGCAGGACACAAGCAACACGTGTCGCGTATCTCATGCGACATCGACGACGAAACGGTGAGGATCGAATGACGGCAGCAGGGTTGCGCGGATACATGCCATGGCTGGACCGGCAAGGCCGTTTCTCGGCCTTCCGTGCCGTGGCCTTCGCGCTGGTGCTGGTGCCGGCGCTGATCCTGGCCTACGAGGCCTGGACCGGGCAGCTCGGCTCAAAGCCCTGGACGCGCGCGGTGCACGACACCGGCACCTGGGCGATCCGACTGCTTCTGGTCACGCTCGCGGTCTCGCCATTCCGCAAGCTGCTCGACTGGGGCAAGCTCATCGGCATCCGCCGGATGCTGGGGCTCTCCGTCCTGGCCTATGCCGTTGCGCATTTGCTGCTCTACTGCATCGACCTTTCCTTCGACTGGGGGCTGATCGTCTCGGAGATCGTGAAGCGCTTTTACCTGACGGTCGGCTTCGTCGCGCTGATCGGGCTCGTCGCGCTCGGCGTTACCTCTACGGACGGCATGATCAAACGCATGGGCGCGAAGAACTGGCAGCGTCTGCACAATCTCGTTTATCTCATCACCGGTCTCGGCCTGCTGCATTTCGCGCTGCAGTCGAAGATCGACGTGACGCAGCCGGCCTTGCTGAACGGGCTGTTCGCGCTGCTCCTCGTGTATCGCGGACTGAACCGATTCAAGATCTGGTTCTCCACGCCTGTTCTCGTCGCTGCCGCGCTGGCGACAGGACTCGCGACCGCCTTGTGCGAGACGGTCTGGTATGCCCTGACGACCGGCGTCTCGGCCTGGATGGTGTTCCAGGCCAATTTCGATGTCGTCACCTATCAGGATCCGGCATTCCTGCGGCCGGGACATTGGGTCGCGCTGGCGGGACTCGTCGTGGCGGTGGCTCACGCCTGGCGCGCGCCGGCCGCAAGACAGCCGAGGGGTGCCCGCAATCCGGCGCCGGTGCAGGCGGGCTCGTGACGCCGGAACCGCCTTTCATGGTTGGCAGTCCGGGCCCCAGCCTTTAACCCTGTGATATGCCAACCGATGAACATGCCCAGCCGGTCGCCGACGTCGCCGCTGCCGATCTCGCCGCCGAAGGTCTGGTAGCGCCCGACGAGCGCAGTTCGCCCTTTCTGCCGCTGCGCCAGCCAATTTTTCGCGCCGTGTGGCTGGCCAGCCTCTCCTCCAATTTCGGCGGGCTGATCCAGGCGGTCGGTGCGTCCTGGATGATGACCTCGATTTCGACCTCTCCCGACATGGTCGCGTTGGTCCAGGCCTCCACTACCTTGCCGGTAATGCTGTTCTCGCTGGCCGCTGGCGCGGTCTCGGACAATTTCGACCGCCGGAAGATCATGCTGGTCGCGCAGGCCTTCATGCTCTGCGTGTCCGTGGCTCTGGCCGCTTTCGCCTGGTTCGGGCTGATAACGCCCTGGCTGCTCCTGGGCTTCACCTTCCTGATCGGCTGCGGCACGGCGCTGAACAATCCGGCCTGGCAGTCCTCGGTCGGCGACATGGTGCCGCGCCGCGACCTGCCGGCCGCGGTGACACTGAACAGCGTCGCCTTCAACATCGCCCGCAGCGTAGGTCCTGCGATCGGCGGCGCGATCGTGGCGGCCGCGGGCGCCGTCGCCGCCTTCGTGATCAACGCCTTCAGCTACATCTCGCTGATGGTCGTGCTGTTTCGCTGGCGCCCGCCCAAGGTCGAGCGGCTTTTGCCGCGCGAGACGCTCTGGATCGCGATGGGGGCGGGGCTGCGCTATGTCGCGATGTCGCCCAATATCCGCAGCGTCATCCTGCGCAGTTTTGCCTTCGGATTCGGCGGCATCGTGGCGCTGGCCCTGCTGCCGCTGGTCGCGCGCGACCTCGTCGTCGGCGGGCCGCTTACCTTCGGCATCCTGCTCGGCGCCTTCGGCGCCGGCGCAGTCTGCGGCGCGTTCGCAAGCGCGCGGCTGCGGCGCCTGTTGAGCACGGAGGCGCTGGTTCGCCTGACCTTCACGGCCTTCGCGGTTGCGGTCGCGATCATCGCGATCAGTAGGACGCTGTGGTTCACCATGCCGGCGCTCGGCGTGGCCGGCGCCTGCTGGGTCATGACCCTCTCGACCTTCAACGCCACCGTCCAGCTTTCCGCTCCGCGCTGGGTCGTCGGGCGAGCACTGGCGCTCTACCAGATGGGCGCGTTCGGCGGCATGGCGATCGGCAGCTGGGTCTGGGGCAAGGCTACGGTCCATTTCGGCCCCGAACAGGCCCTGCTGCTGGCGGGGCTCGCCCTGCTGGCGGGCGCCGCGATTGGGCTGCGCTATGCGCTGCCGCCGCTGGAGGCGCTCAACCTGGATCCCCTCAGCCGCTGGCGCGAGCCCACTGTCGCCGTAGACATCGAGCCGCGCAGCGGACCCGTGATCGTGACGATCGAATATCGGATCGCCGAAGCCGATGTCGTCGCTTTTCTCAATGCGATGGCCGAGCGCCGCCGCATCCGCCGCCGCGACGGCGCGCGCCACTGGGCGCTGCTGCGTGATCTCACCGATGCCGAACTCTGGGTCGAGCGCTATGACAGCCCGACCTGGGTCGAATATGTCCGCCAGAACCAGCGTGTCACCCAGGCCGATGCCGAAATCGGCGACCGCGTCCGCGCGCTTCACAAGGGGCCGCATCCGCCCGTCGTGCATCGCATGGTCGAGCGCCAGCCCGGCTCCCTGCCCACGGTCGCGACGATCAGCGCGCAAACGCTGGCGGCGCCGCTGACCGATGCGCGCTCGGCGTAGCGACTTTTAAAAGCCTTACCCGACGATCCAGAGCCCCGCCAGGCCAACCAGCCCGACCACGATCCGCCACCAGGCGAAGAGCGAGAAGCCGCGCTTTGAGACGTAGTCCAGAAACACGCGGACCACGACGAGCGCCGAGCAGAAGGCCGCGACGAAGCCGATCACGATCAGGATCGTGTCGTCGAAGGTCAGGACCTTGTAGTTCTTGAGCAGGTCGTAGGCGAAGGCGCCGGCCATGGTCGGCATGGCCAAGAAGAAGGAGAACTCGGCCGCCGCTCTTTTGCTGGCGCCCAACAGCATCGCGCCGACGATGGTCGAGCCCGAGCGCGAGACGCCGGGAATCATCGCCAGGCACTGGATGAAGCCGATCTTGAGATACATCGGCAGCGGGAAGGTGGTGGCGTCGGTGTGCTTCACCTCGAGTTCCAGTTCGTCGACCACCAGCAGCACAAGCCCGCCGGCGATCAGCGCGCAGCAGACCAGGAAGGGGTTGAACAGCACGCCCTTGATGAAGCCGTGCAGGACGGCGCCGATCAGCGCCGCCGGTAGGAAGGCGACCAGAACGCCGATGAGGAAGCGCCGCGCCGTCGGGTCGGTGCGCAGGCGCAGCGCGATGTCGAGCAAGCGGCGGAAATAGACCAGCGTAATCGCCAGGATCGCGCCGAGCTGCACCAGCACCTCGAAGCTCTTGCCGTTGGATTCAAAGCCGAGGAAATGCCCGAGCAGCAGCAAATGGCCGGTCGAGGAGACGGGCAGGAACTCGGTCAGGCCCTCGACGAGGCCCAGGACCAGTGCTTCAACCCAGTTTTCCATCGACAGTCCCTTCAGGCAGATCATTCATCCGCATCGACCGATACGGTCGATTGCTGCACTGCGCCCAAGCTCTTTGCCAATTGGTTACCAGTTCCGCAACTTGATCCGCACGATTGAGGCGGTTTCTCGCGCCTCGGGTTGTGGCACCCGCAGCCCGGGATTATAGCAGGGGCCTCGCCTGATCGCCTTCGCAGCCTGCCGCACGGCCCTGTTTGCGCCTCACATCCCTGATTCAAGAGTGCCATGGCGACCCTCCATCATTATCCGTTGTGTCCGCATTCGCGCTTCATCCGTCTGGTTCTGAGCGAGTACGGGCTTGAAACTGCTCTGGTCGAGGAGCGCGTCTGGGAGCGCCGGCGCGAATTTCTCGAACTCAACACGGCCGGCACGACGCCGGTCTTCCGCGAGGACCACGGCTTCGCCGTGCCCGGCGCCGGCGTGATCGCCGAATATCTCGACGAGACGCGCGGGCTCGCTTTGGCCGAGCGCCGGCTTTTGCCGGAAGGAACGGCCGAGCGCGTCGAGGTGCGGCGCCTGCTCGACTGGTTCAACCTGAAATTCCACGAGGAGATCACCGGCCCGCTCGTGCTGGAAAAGGTGATGAAGCGCTTCATGGGCCGCGAGGAGGGCGGCGGCTCGCCGGAGATGAGCGCCATCCGCGCGGCGCGCAGCAATGTGCGCTATCATCTGCGTTACATCGCCTGGCTGACGGCGAAGCGGAACTGGCTCGCCGGCAGCGAACTGAGCTATGCCGATCTCGCCGCGGCGGCGCATCTCTCTTGCGTCGACTATCTCGGCGACGTGCCCTGGGACGAGGACGAGGCGGCGCGCGCATGGTATGCGAGGATCAAGTCGAGGCCGAGCTTCCGGCCGCTGCTGAACGACCGGGTGCCGGGCATGGCCCCGAGCGCGCATTACGACAATCTGGATTTTTGAGCGGCGAGCGCCTGAAGCAGGCCGTCGTCGAGCGCGCCCGTGCCGAGGGGTTCACCGTCGCGCGCATCGCGCGCGCCGACAGCATTCCCGACGCACCGGCGCGGCTGAAGGACTGGCTCGCCGCCGGCCATCACGGCGACATGGCCTGGATGGAGGAGCGCACCGCGCAGCGTGCCGATCCGGCGACACTGTGGGATCAAACGCGTTCGGTCGTGATGCTCGGCATGAGCTACGCCCCCGAAAGCGACCCGCTCGCGATCCTCGACCACCCCGATCGTGCCGCGATCTCGCTCTACGCCCGCAGACGCGACTATCACGACGTGATCAAGGGCAAGCTCAAAAGCGTCGCCGGCCTGCTGGCGGCGCGCGGCGGGGCCGACGTCAAGGTTTTCGTCGATACAGCCCCGGTGATGGAAAAGCCGCTCGCACAGGCCGCCGGACTCGGCTGGCAGGGCAAGCACACCGTTCTTGTCTCGCGCGAGCACGGCTCCTGGCTGTTTCTCGGAGCGATCTACACCAGCGCCGAACTTCCGGCGGACGCGCCCGAGATCGACCATTGCGGCACCTGCCGGCGCTGCCTCGACATCTGCCCGACCGACGCCTTCCCGCGGCCCTACCAGCTCGATGCCCGCCGCTGCATCGCCTATCTGACGATCGAGCATCAAGGCCATATCGATGCGGCGCTTCGTCCGGGCATCGGCAACCGCGTCTTCGGCTGCGACGACTGCCTAGCCGTCTGCCCCTGGAACAAGTTCGCCCAGGCCGCGCAGGAAACCCGCCTCGCGCTCAAGGACGATCTCGAAGCGCTGCCGCTGGCGATGCTCGCCGGACTTGACGACGCTGCCTTCCGGACGCTGTTTGCCGGCACGCCGATCAAGCGCACCGGCCGTGACCGCTTCGTTCGCAACGTGTTGATCGCGATCGGCAACAGCGGCCGTCCCGAACTCGCTGCAAGCGCCGAGGCCCTGATCGCTGATGCCTCGCCGCTGGTGCGCGCCATGGCCGCCTGGGCGCTTGGCCGGCTCGTTCCGGGCCGCGCCGCTGCGCTTGCGGCGAAGGCTCTCGCGTGCGAACCGGACGCGGACGTCCGCCGCGAATGGCGCGCTCTTCTCCCGCCGCAACCGGACCTTGCCGCATGAAGCTCGTCATCCTCGGCCTCGGCTACTCGGCCGGCTTTTTCGCGCGCGCCGCCCTCGCCAAAGGCTGGGAGGTGGTCGGCACCGTGCGCTCGGCCGAAAGAGCCGGCGCCCTCAGCCGCGAGGGCATCCCGACCCTCGTCTTCGGCGGTTTTGCGGTCTCCTCGCGCGTGGCTGCAGCGATAGCCGAGGCGGACGCAGTGCTGGTCTCGATCCAGCCGGGCGAGGACGGCGACCCGGTTTTGGTGGCGCTCTCTAGCCAACTAGCGGCTGCGCCGAATCTGCGATGGATCGGCTATCTCTCGACCATCGGCGTCTATGGCGACCATGGCGGCGCCTGGATCGACGAGAGTACGCAATGCCGGCCGGGCAGCGCCCGGTCACGGCTCCGGCTCGCCACCGACGAGGCCTGGCTCGCCTTCGGCGAAAGAGCGGGGAAGGCCGTGCAGATATTCCGGCTCTCCGGCATCTACGGACCGGGCCGCAATGCCATCGTCAATCTGCGGGCGGGCATGGCGCGCCGGCTGGTCAAGCCCGGCCAGGTCTTCAACCGCATCCATGTCGACGACATCGCCGGCATCCTGCTGGCCTCGCTCGACCGCCCTCGCAACGGCGCCGTCTACAACGTCACCGACGACGAGCCGGCGCCGCCGCAGGACGTGGTCGCCTTCGCAGCCGACCTGATCGACGTCGAACCCCCGCCCGAAATCCCGTTCGACTCGGCAAAGCTGTCGCCCATGGCGGCGAGCTTCTACGGCGAGAACAAGCGCGTCTCGAACGCTTTGGTGAAGCGGGAGCTCGGCTACGAGTTCAGCTATCCGACCTATCGGGAGGCGCTGCGGGCGTTGGTGGCGGAGGCGTAGAACGGGCAACTCCCCCGTCATTCCGGGGCGACCCGCAGGGTCGAGCCCGGAACCCATACGCACACAGGTGGTCGAGAGTGGGCTCGACACGGTGCGGCTTATTTTCGAAGCGCGCAGTGGTTCTGGGTTCCAGGCTCTTCGCTTCGCGAAGCCCCGGAATGACGGTGGTGCTTTCACGAAATCATCCGGCTTCTGAAGCCCCGTTCACCCTCAAGCCGCGTAGCGCTGTCCCTCATCGCCGTAATAGGCGACATAGCGGCGGTCGATCGCCGCAACCGGCAGGATCACCAGCACGTCCGTGGTACCGAATTGCCGGTCGATTACCGCGCCGGAGCCGAAGCGGGCGCCCAGCCGCAGATAGCCCTTGATCAAGGGCGGCATCTCTTTCAGCGCAAGCTTCATATCAACCATTTCGGACGGCAACCGGTCCATCGCGACATGGCGCTCGGGGCGGGCGCTGGCCGCCCATTCGTCCTGCGAGCGGGCATGATGGTGGAGGAAGGACAGCGGCAGCGCCAGCGCCTCGGGATCGACGCCGTCGAAACTGGCGCAGCCGAACATCGCGTCGATGCGGTGATGGCGGATATAGGCCCAGATCCCGTGCCAGAGTAGCTCGACCGTCTTCTTGTTGCGGT